>NZ_LMOY01000001.1:0-897922 GCF_001423685.1 Brevundimonas sp. Leaf168
GCTGGCGCCGCATCGGCAGAACCCAATGGCTGGTACGGCGCCATCGACGCCGGCTATCGCGTCATGGACGATATTAACATGGAGGCCGCTTCGACTGGCTTCAACCATGTTTACGAAGCTGAGCAAGGTTGGGCGGCATTTGCTCGTCTGGGCTACCGYTTCAACCCCAGCTGGCGGGTTGAATTGGAAGGTGGCTATCGCTCGGGCGACATCGGCACAGTGCGTGCGCCTAACGGTGGCGCTGGTGGTCTCTGCAACCTAACGCCGGCAGCTGGGCCATGCTACTCGCCTGAAGGCGATATTGAATCCGCCACCCTTATGGCCAACGTCATCTATGACTTTGGCTTCGAATATTGGGGTGTCCGTCCCTTCGTCGGTCTCGGTGCCGGCGTGAACCGTGTTGATACTAACACGATTGGGAACCTTCGCGATAATCGTGGCGCAACGTTTACTGTCGATGATACGTCAACCAAGTTCGCTGCTCAGGCGATCGCCGGTCTGGCTTGGGCTGTCGGTGATCGAGCCAACATCGACCTGACTTACCGCTACCTGACAGGTGATATGTCCTTCAACAGTTCGGCTGTCGGTGATGCGCGATACACCACCGAATGGGACGGCGACTACGATCAGTCGCACACCGTGACCTTGGGTCTGCGCTACAGCTTCGGTGCGGAAGATGCTCCCCCGCCGCCGCCTCCCCCGCCGCCCCCGCCGCCGCCGCCTCCGCCCCCGCCGCCCCCGCCGCCGGTCGCTCAGACCCCGGTCGCTCGCCAGTTCGTCGTCTACTTCGACTGGGATCGCTCGGACCTGACCGCGGAAGCCCGTTCGGTGGTGACGCAGGCCGCCAACTACGCCAAGTCGGGYSSWCCGACGCGCGTCCTGATCGTCGGCTACACCGACACCTCRGGTTCGGCCGCCTATAACCTGGGTCTGTCCAACCGTCGTTCGCGCACCGTCGCGGACGCCYTGGTTGCTCAAGGCGTCAACGGCGGCGTGATCGCCCTCGACGGCAAGGGCGAAACCAACCTGGCCAAGCCGACCGCCGACGGTGTGCGCGAACCGCTCAACCGCCGCGCGACCATCRACGGCGGCGTGATCGCCCTCGACGGCAAGGGCGAAACCAACCTGGCCAAGCCGACCGCCGACGGTGTGCGCGAACCGCTCAACCGCCGCGCGACAATCGACATCAACTTCTAAAACTTTTCGGTCGGTGGTTGAGGTCACTCAATCACCGATCCGCGAAGTATGAAGCCGTCGTTTCAAAGACATCGAGCCGTCGTCGCCTTAAGGGCGGCGGCGGCTTTGCTGGCAAAAACAACGTTTAAATCGCCGCGCCTCAGAATCTTTGAACTTGGGGCTTTTTTGATTGATCGTAAAAGTTGGTCACGACAAAAGGGCGACATGCCTTTTTTAGACAAACTCTGCGGTTGCAACGGCCCCGCCAAACCGCTTTCTCTTCCGTCATTGTACCGGTGGGCATGATGGCAGACGCGCGTTCGTCCTCTAGAGTTTTGTCGGCGCGACGTCGTCGGCGCTATCGATTAAGGGCAGATTACTTTCGGCCGAGCGTATCTCTACGTCTGCGTTCAGCGGTGCTTCCCGACCCAACGGTCATTGCCGCCTTCCCCGCAAAACGGCAAGGCGGTCGATTCGGCCTGTCGGGCCGTCGGTTCCTGGTCGTTTCCGCCCCCTTCGGATCGTTCGGAGCCGCACTGGCCTCAGCGCTCGAGGCGCGCGGCGCGCTCGTCAATCGCATGATCTTCAACGCCGGCGATGCAATGAACTGGCGAAGACCAGGTGGCCTGGTGTTCAAGGGGACGGCGAAGTCCTGGACCGATGATCTGGCACGTATTGCCGACGATTTCAGCGACATCATCGTCTTTGGCGAGGTCGGAGCCTACAACCGCGCGGTACTTGACGCAGCCGAAAACTTGAGGGCGCGTGTTTGGGTTTTAGAAAACGGTTATTTCCGTCCTGATTGGGTGACAGTTGAGCGCGACGGCGTAAACGGTTCTAGTGCGCTGCCAAGATTCCGCGGCGGCTATCCTGAACCGGCGCCGAAGCTGCCTCAGCCAATCGCGGTCGGGAAAATACTGCCGTACCACGTCGCCAATATCAGCGCCTATCATACGGTGCAGGTCGCTGGGAAAATGTTCTTTCCCAACTATACAGCGCCGTATGTGTTTTCCCCAATCAAACAATGCTTAGGCCATATCCGGCGTTATGTTAGCCTGGCGTTCCGCAAGGTCAATGCCTGCGACGCGGAGATGATTCGTGCGCGAGGAGAGTTCTTCATCGCCTGTCTTCAGCGCGAGGGCGATGCGCAGCTGTTGCGCTATTCGCGTTACGCCGATAATCGCGCCTTCCTCGTGGCGACCATGGCCAGTTTCGCGGCCCATGCGCCGGCCGACGCCAGGCTGGTAGTCAAAAATCACCCGCTCGATCCCGGCTTGGTGAATTTGCGCGCCGTGACGCTTCGGCTGGCGCACGAACACGGACTTCAGGGACGAGTGGACTTCATCGACGGCGGCAATCTGGCTTCTTTATGCCGGGCGTCGCGCGGAATGGTGGTCAATAACTCTAGTGCGGCGCTGTCGGCCATGGGCTTCCATACGCCGGTCAAGGTAATGGGCAACGCCTTCTTCGACTTCGACGGCCTGACCGACCAGCAGCCGCTGGATTGCTTTTGGTCTGCGCCCCAGGCACCGGACACGGCGCTGTTTACGCGTTTCCGCGCCCACGTAATCGCCCAGAGCCAGGTAAACGGCAACTTTCACGAGCCGCGGGCCATCGCCCGCACGGCGGTAGGCATTGCGGACGTGTTCGAGCGGGCGTGAGGCTAGCTTAGTCGCAGAGTGTGGCGCCCAGACCACCCTCTGCCTCTGTCATATTGCTGTTACATAACTGTCGCCCAAGATTTCAACATGCGCCCTAGAGGGGGCTGGATTGCGACAGGCGATGGACGCCTGACGCCAAAGCCAATCGCGTCCATCTGGGGATAGATGTAATGATTACTCGTAAAAGCCTGATTTGGGCGACCACCGCTCTTGCCGGCTCGCTGGCCTTCGCCGGCGCCGCCTCCGCTCAATCGACCGGCACCGAAGCGACCGAGGTCGGCGAAGTCGTCGTTACCGGAGTTCGCGGGCAGCGCACCATTGAGGGCCTTGCAACCGCCGAGACCGTCGCTAAGACGCGCAACACCATTGGCCAGGAGTTCATCGCGACCCAGTCGGCCGGCCAAACCATCCTTCAGACCCTCAACCTGACCCCGGGCCTCAGCTTCACCAATGCCGATCCTTACGGTTCGTCGGGCGGCAACATCCGTCTGCGCGGCTTCGACGGCAACCGCGTGTCACTGACGTTTGACGGCATCCCGTTGAACGACACCGGCAACTACGCCACCTACACCAACCAACAGCTTGATCCCGAACTGATCGAACGCGCCTCGATCAACACCGGATCGACCGACGTCGACAGCCCGACCGCCTCGGCGACCGGCGGTACCATCAACTACGTCACGCGCCGTCCGGCTGCCGATTTCGGCGGCTGGCTGCAAGGTTCGTTGGGCGACTTCAGCTACAACCGCATCATGGGCTTGATCGACACCGGAGCCGTCGGTCCGTGGGGCACCTCGGCTTGGTTCGCCGCTTCGCACCAGAAGTATGACAAGTTCAAAGGCATCGGCGAACTTGAGAAGACCCAGTACAACGCCCGCATCTATCAGCCGCTGGGCGACAACGGCGACTTCCTGTCGCTGGCCGCGCACTGGAATGAAAACCGCAACAACAACTACAACGGGCCGAACCTGGCCACCTCGACCGGCTTCTGCGATGTGGCTCGCACCCAGGTCTGCGTCAGCGACGTCGAAACCAGCCCGTTTGGCTGGGGCGTTGATTTCGATCGCACCTACACTGCACCGACTTTTCGTCCGGGCGTGGCGGATTTGGACAGCAACGGCGCCAACTATTGGGGTCTACGCATCAACCCGTCCGACACGGGCAACATCCGCGGCCAGTCACGCTTCACCTTGGCTGATGGCCTGATCCTGACGATCGACCCCTCGTTCTCCTACACGTTGGCCAATGGCGGCTCGCAACAGACGGTTCTGGCCGAAAACGACGCTCTGCTGCGCGGTACGCGCACGACGGGCGGCGTCGATCTGAACGGAGACGGTGACATCCTGGATCGCGTTCGCGTCATGTCGCCTTCCAACACCCACACCCAGCGCTACACGCTGAACAGCTCGCTGATCTGGGATCTGAATGACCATCACCGCCTGCGCGCCGCATATGCGCTGGACTGGGGTCGCCACCGCCAGACCGGCCTGTTCGGTCGCATTGACTTCTCCAACCCGACCAACCCGAGCTTTGTCGATGAGTTCGGCGGCCTTAAGGAAGAAGGCAACCGGGTCGTGAACCTGGATGGTTTCGCCCTGCGTTCGCGTGACCGACTGTCCTATGCCGAACTGAACCAGTTCTCGGTCGAATACATCGGTCGTTTCCTGGACGAGGCGCTGACAATCAACCTTGGCGTTCGTGCGCCCTTCTTCAAGCGTGAACTGAACCAGTTCTGCTACACCCAGAACGCCTCTTCGAACGTGTTATGCACGTCCGAAGTGCCGAACGCGACGCTAGCCAACGGCAATGTGACCTTTGCAGGACGCGGGACCACCCAGTACATCACGCCGTTCCAACGCACGGTGAAGTACGATGACGTGCTGCCCAACGTCGGCGCGACCTACAAGTTCGGCGGCGCCCAATCGATCTACGCTAGCTACTCGGAATCGCTGTCGGCCCCGCGCACGGACAGCTTGTATGCGACGACGCGTCTGGCCGATGGTTCGATCGGCAACCCGACTGTCCAGCCGGAAACGTCCAAGAACGTCGATTTCGGCTACCGCTACACTTCCGGCACCCTGATCGCCCAAGCGTCGGGCTTCTTCAACCAGTTCGACAACCGCATTGTCAGCACCTTCGAGCCGGACCTGGACCAGTTCGTCGATCGCAACGTTGGTTCGGTTGAATCCAAGGGTGTTGAAATCTCGGTGGGTTGGTCGCCGATCCAGGCGCTGAGCCTGTACGGTTCGGCCTCGTTCCTAGATAGCGAACTGCAAGACGACTATGTCTATGACCGTGCGGGCAACCGTCTGCAGACCAAGGGCAAGAAGCAGGTCGAAACCCCTGAGCAGATGTATTCGCTGCGTGCGTCGTACCAGTTCAACGACGTCTTCTCGGCCGGCATCCAGGGTAAATACACCGGAGAGCGTTGGGTCACCGACGTCAACGACCTGAAGGTTGATGCCTACACCGTGGTTGATCTGGACGCCCGTTTCGACTTTGCCCCGCTGGGCTTCGAAGGCACCTATCTGCAGTTCAACGTCACCAACCTGTTCGATGAGCAGTACTACAGCACTTTGGGCACTCGCGCGTCGGGCACCCCTGGCCAACTGGGTTATAGCCGCTCGTTCGCCGGCGTCGGCGCGCCGCGCACCATGATGGCGACCCTGCGCTACGCCTTCTAAGGCTTAGCCAAACGAAAACGACGAAGGGCGGTCCGTTCGCGGGCCGCCCTTTTTCGTGGCCGACGTTGAAGTCGGGGGCGCTTGGGGCCATATGGCGCGGCTCCCAGTTCGGCCCTTCTTGAGGACGCCTGCATGACCGATCCGAATGCTGCCGCCATCCCCGCGGAATGGGCGCCGCACCGCGCCATGTGGGTGGGTTGGCCCAGCCATGCGGAATATTGGTTCGAGGCGCTGGAGCAGGCGCAGGAAGAGGTCGAGGGTCTGGTGCGGGCCTTGGCCGGACCGGGTCGTGAGCAGGTCAAGCTGATGGTCGGCAAGGCCGAGGTTCTGGCCGACGCCCAGGCGCGCTTTGCGGGCGTGGCGAATGTCGAGGTCGTGCCCGGCGAGTTCGGTGACGTCTGGCTGCGCGACACCGGGCCGATCTTCGGCGCGGGATCCAGGACGGCCGCCGCGTTCAAGTTCAACGGCTGGGGCGGAAAATATGACATGCCGGGCGACGATCTGGTCGCCGGCCAGATCGGCCGACATGCGGGCGTGGACCTGACCTGGAACGACTTTGTCATGGAGGGCGGGTCGCTGGATCATGACGGGGAGGGCACCGTCCTGACCACGCGCCAATGCCTGCTGAACCCGAACCGCAATCCCGCTTGGAACCAGGATGAGGCCGTCGCGGCGGCGGCGCTGGAGAAGGCGGTCGGCGCCAAGGTGGTGGTGTGGCTGGGCGACGGTTTGCTGAACGACCACACCGACGGGCACGTCGACAACCTGGCGCGGTTCGTCGCGCCGGGCGTGGTCGCCTGCCCGGTCGCCTGGGGGACGAACGACGTCAACGCCGACGTCTATGACGCGACGGCGCGCGATCTGGCCGCTGTGACCGATGGGGCGGGCCGTCGGCTGAAGGTCGTGCGCATCCCGTCGCCGGGCCTGGTGCTGGACGAGGACGAACGCCCGATCCCGGCCAGTCACATGAACTTCCTGATCGCCAACGGCGCAGTGGTCGTACCCACCTATGGGGATGCCCGTGCGGCCGACATGGCATGTCAGGCGTTGAAGGACGCCTTCCCCGATCGCGAGATCATTCCGCTGCCGTCCAACGCCATCCTGACCGGCGGCGGCTCGTTCCACTGCATCTCCCAGCAGGAGCCCGCATGACCCGCAACATCACTGTCGCCGGCATCCAGACCTCGTACGGCGAGGACATGCAGGCGAATATCGACAAGACCATCGCCTTCGTGCGCGAGGCGGCGGGGCGGGGCGCGCAAGTGATCCTGCCGTCGGAGCTGTTCCAGGGGCCGTATTTCTGTGTCTCGCAGGAAGAGCACTGGTTCACCCAGGCCTATGAGTGGCGCGAACACCCGTGCGTCACGGCCATGGCGCCGGTGGCCAAGGAGCTGGGCGTGGCGATTCCGGTCTCGATCTTCGAAAAGGACGGGCCGCAGTATTATAATTCGCTGGTCATGCTGGACGCGGACGGCGAGGCGCTGGGGATCTATCGCAAGAGCCATATCCCCGACGGCCCCGGCTATCAGGAGAAGTACTATTTCCGGCCGGGCGATACGGGTTTCAAGGTCTGGAAGACTCGCTTCGGCAAGGTCGGGGTCGGCATCTGCTGGGACCAGTGGTTCCCGGAAGCGGCGCGGGCGATGATGCTGATGGGCGCCGATGTCCTGATGTATCCGACCGCCATCGGCACCGAGCCGCATGATGCGACCCTGCACACCGCCGAGCCCTGGCGGCGCGCCATGCAGGGCCATGCGGTATCGAATGCGGTTCCCGTCGTCGGCGCCAACCGGATCGGGCATGAGCGCGTGACCGAGGTCGGCCAGACCTTCTACGGCCATTCCTTTATCGCCGATCAGCAAGGCGAACTGGTCGAGCAACTGGGCGCCGAGGAGGAGGGGGTGCTGGTGCACCGCTTCGATCTGGACGAGTTGGACAAATACCGCGCGGCCTGGGGCTTCTTCCGCGATCGGCGGACGGACCTGTATGGGGCGTTGACGGGTAAGGGCTGATCTAGCCCCGCATCGCCTCGACCGCCGCGACCAGTCGGTCGAGATCCGCCGGCGACGAAAGCCGGTGATCGCCGCCCTCGATTAGGTCCAGGCGCACGTCGCCGCCCGTCAGCCGTTCGACCAGCTCGACCTGATGTCGCCACGGCACGACGTCGTCGGCGCGGCCTTGCAGGATATAAACCGGCGCGGCGATGTCGATCACGCCGTCCAGCAGTAGCCAGTTGCGCGCTTCCTCGAACATGCGCCGCGTCAGGACATATTCGCCCAGACCCTCCTCGACGATCAGGGTTTCGCCCTCGCGCAGAATGGCCTGGCGCTCGTGGTCCGCCAGGCCGGGCCACATCAGCCGTTCGGTGAATTCCTGGGCCGGATTGACCAGGACCAGCCCCTTGATCCGGTCCGGCCGCGCCAGGGTCGCCAGCAGCGAAACCCAGCCGCCCATCGAGGAGCCGACCGGGATGACCGGGCCGGACAGGCTGTCGATCAGGGCGACGGCGTCCTCGCGCCAGCGGCCGATGGTGGCCTGTCTCCAGTCGCCGGAGGACTGGCCGTGGGCGAAATGGTCGTAGCGGACGAAGTTCCAGCCACGTTCGCGCGCGGCGACATTCAGGGCCAGGGCCTTGGTCCCCTCCATGTCCGAACGAAAGCCGCCGACCCAGATCACGGTCGGGCCGTCGCCGTCGACGCGTTTGAAGGCCAGGGTTTCGCCATCGGGGCGGGACAGGTGCTGGATGTCGGTCATGACGCCCGTTCTGCCCGGACTTTCCGCCGTCGTCACCCTTGACCGCGACGCGCGATGGCGGAACACAGACCCATGTCCGCACCCCAGGTCCTGTTCGTCACCTCCAACCGCATCGGCGACTGCGTCATCTCGTCGGGCGTGATCCGCGAGATCGCGCGTCAGGTCCCGGGGGCCGAGATCACCGTCGCCTGCGGCAGGCCGCCCGCGCCCTTCTTCCGCAATGCGCCCGGCGTGGTGCGCACCATCGTGCTCGACAAGAAGAAGCTCTCCGGCCACTGGCTCGATCTGTGGAAACAGGTCGTCGGCACGCGCTGGGATCTGGTCATCGACATCCGGGGTTCGGCGCTCAGCTATCTGATCCCCGCGAAGCGGCGCATCGTCTATAACCGCTCGTGGGAGACGGGCCTGCGCAAGGTCGAGATGGTGTCGCGCCTGATGGGTTCGCCGACGCCGCTGGATCCCGAAATCTTCCTGGACGATCAGGCGCGGGCCGAGGCCGCCGCCGTCATCGATCCGCAGCTGGCGGGCGGCGCGGGTCCGGGGCCGATAATCGCCCTGGCCCCCATCGCGCATCAGCCGGGCAAGAGCTGGCCTGCCGATCGTTGGGGCGCGCTGGTCGAGAAGCTGAGAGCCGAGCCGCGCTTCAACGGCTGGCGCTTCATGCCGGTGGGCGGGCCGGGTGACCGGCCCCCGGCGACCCCGGCTTTGGAGGCGGCGGGGCCGCGGGGCATCGATTTCGTCGGCAAGGGCGACATCCTGGCCTCGGCCGCCGCCATCGATCGGGCCGATCTGTTCGTCGGCAACGATTCGGGTCTGATGCACGTGTCGGCGGCGCTGGGCCGGCCGACCCTAGGTCTGTTCGGTCCGACCGAGTGGTGGCTGTACGGTCCTTGGGGACCCAAGACGCGTACGGCGGCGTCCAACGAGACGCGCGGCCAGTTCGCGCCGATCGAGGACCTAACGGTGGATCACGTCTTCGACGCGGTGCTGGCGCTGCATGACGCGTACATCGTCGAAACGCCTGCGAACCCTTGAAAAATCGGGGCTCGCGGCGCATATTGCCGGCCTTGAGGGGAACGTGGCGATCGCCGCGTGCATTCGCTCATCACGACACACGCCTTCTCTGACCACATAAGGAAACGACGCCCATTCGCCGTCCCATGCAAGCGCCACCCGTGAAAGACGGGCCGCGTATGAACCAGGATATCCGCGCCCCTCGCGTTCTGCTCATCGACCAGAACGGCGAAAAACAGGGCGTCATGCCCACCTCCGCTGCTCTGGAAGCCGCCGAGGAAGCCGGGATGGACCTGGTCGAGATCGTCTCCACCTCCGAGCCGCCGGTGGCCAAGATCCTCGATTACGGCAAGCACCGTTTCCAGGAACAGAAGAAGAAGGCCGAGCAGCGCAAGCGCCAGAAGGTCGTCGAGCTGAAGGAGATCAAACTCCGTCCGAACATCGACACCCACGACTATGAGGTGAAGGCCAAGGCCATGCACCGCTTCTTCGAGGAAGGCGACAAGGTCAAGGTCACCCTGCGCTTCCGCGGTCGTGAAATGGCCCACCCCGAACTGGGCATGAAGCTGCTGAACAAGGTCCAGGCCGACTTCGACGAAGTCGCCAAGGTCGAGTTCTCGCCCAAGATGGAAGGCCGCCAGATGATCATGATCCTGGCCCCGCGCTGATCGCGATCCATCGCTGAATACCAAACGCCTCGGTCCCGCGACCGGGGCGTTTTTCTTTGCTGGAGAAACGGCTAAGCGTTTGGAATGACGAACGCCGATACGGTCGCTGCGCGCACCCCGCCGCCCAAGCTTAAGACACCGGCGCTGGCCGTGCTGTTTGCGACGGTGTTCATCAATCTGGTCGGGTTTGGGCTGGTGGTGCCGTTGCTGCCGTTCTTCGCCCAGAGCCTGCAGGCCGAGGCGTGGCAGATCACGCTGATGTTCTCGGCCTATTCGCTGGGTCAGTTCTTCGCCGAGCCGTTCTGGGGGCGGTTGTCGGATCGGATCGGGCGAAAGCCCGTGCTGTTGATGACCCTGATCGCCAATGCGCTGGGCTATCTGATGCTGGCCTTCGTGCCTAACATCTGGCTGGCGATCGCGGTCAGGCTGTTCACCGGCCTTGGCGCGGGCAATATCTCGACGGTTCAGGGGTATGTGGCCGATGTGACCCCGCCCGAGCAGAGGGCCGGGCGGATGGGTCTGATCGGGGCCGCGTTCGGCCTGGGCTTCATCGTCGGTCCGGGCTTAGGTGGATTGCTGACGCAGCCGCAGCTGGGACGGCTGGGCTATCAGCTGCCGATCTTCCTGGCGGCGGCGTTGGCGGCGGTTGCGGCGGTCGGCGTCGTCGTCTTCCTACGCGAAAGCCGGGCCAAGGCCGATCCCGCCGCGCCGCGTCCGGCCTTCCTGGCGGGGCTGAAGGATGCGCGCGACAACGCGGTGGTTTCGCGCGTGCTGGTCGTGACCCTGATCTATATGGCCGGGTTTTCGGCGATGGAGAGCGTGTTTGGCCTGTGGTCCGAGAGCCGCTATCAATGGGGCGCGCGCGAGGTGGGGCTCAGCTTCATGATCGTGGGCATCGTCTCGACGTTGAACCAGGGGTTCTTCGCCGGCCGGCTGGCGCGACGCTTCGGCGAATCGCGCGTGCTGGCCACCGGCATGCTGCTGTTTGGAACCTCGCTGGTGTTGCAGGTGCTGGCGCCGGTCGCGTGGTTTCCCGCGACACGGCTCGAGCTGGGCGCCCTCACGATCCCGGTCGTCCAGGGCTGGATCATTCCGATCGTGATGGCGATCGGCGCGTGCGGCATGTCGCTGGCCATGCCCAATATCTCGGCCATGATCAGCCGCGCCTCGCCGCCGGATCGGCAGGGGGCCATGCTGGGCCTGAACATGGCCTCCAGCTCGGTGGCGCGCATCTTCGGGCCGATGATCGCGGGCGCGCTGTTCTCGGGGCTGGGGCATGACTGGCCCTTCGTGATCGGGGCGCTGCTGACCATCCCGGCGGCCCTGATGGCGATCAACGCCGGACGCGTCATTCGCAGCGGAGAGGGCGGCGTCAAAGCCCCGGCCTGACTCGTCTTGCAATGGCGGCGCTCTTCACGTAGAAGCCGCGCCTTCGCGTACCGAACCGCCAGGCGAACAGGCATGCCTGGGCGGTTCTTAAACTCTGGAGAGACACCTCCCCACGGGCTCAAGTAGTCCAAAGGACGGTAGCCCTCCAAAAAGGAGACTGAAATGCCGAAACTGAAGACGAAGTCGGGCGCCAAGAAGCGCTTCAAATTCACGGCCACTGGCAAGGTTAAGGCCGGCGTTGCGGGCAAGCGTCACCGCTTGATCAGCCACAACTCGAAATACATCCGCCAGAACCGCGGCACCTCGGTCATGGCCGACGCCGACGCCAAGAAGATCAAATCCTACATGCCGTACGCCTGATCGGCGCGCGCTGTACGACTGATCTCCATCCCAAAGAATTTGAAGGAATAGCGACATGGCTCGCGTTAAACGTGGCGTAACCTCGCACGCCAAGCACAAGAAGGTTCTGGAGCAGGCCAAGGGCTTCTCCGGCCGCCGCAAGAATACCATCCGTACGGCCAAGGCCGCCGTCGACCGCGCCGGGCAATACGCCTATCGCGACCGTCGCGCCAAGAAGCGCAACTTCCGCGCCCTGTGGATCCAGCGCATCAACGCCGCCGCCCGTCTGGAAGGCTTCACCTACAGCCAGTTCATCAACGGCCTGAACAAGGCCGGCATCGAACTGGACCGCAAGGTTCTGGCCGCGATCGCCGCTGACGCGACCGGCTTCAAGGCCGTCGCCGATAAGGTCCGCGCCGCTCTGGCTTAAGGGCCGCGCTCAAGCCGCGAGCGATCGCGTCGCGAGCGTAGCGCAACAAGAATGACGCCCGCTCCGGTTTCCGGGGCGGGCGTTCTTCGTTTCAGGCCGCCTTGGGGACCTGCGATGCCTGGCTTTGCGCCAGCACCATCCGGATGGCGTTCAGCAGGGCGTCGGGCTGGATCGGCTTCTGCGCCACGCCGTTCATGCCGGCGGCGATATAGTCCAGCTCGTCGCGCTCGTCGGCGTTCGCCGTCAGGGCCAGGATCGGCAGGGCGCCGGCCGGACCGGGCAGGGCGCGGATAGCCCGCGTCGCGGCGACGCCGTCCATAACCGGCATCTTGATGTCCATCAGGGCCAGGTCGAACGGACGGGCCATTACGGCGTCCACCGCCTCGCGCCCGTTCTCGGCCATCTCGCAGGTGCAGCCGAACATCTCCAGCAGCTTGCCGGCGACGAAGCGGTTGGTGGCGTTGTCGTCCACCACCAGCACATGCAGGGTGTCGTGCGGCGTCGGCTCGGCCATGGCGGGGGCGGGCGCCGCGCTCTCGGTTGCGACGCGCAGCGGCAGGCGCACCTGGAACCGCGCGCCGCCTTGGGGCGAGGCGCCCAGCGAGATCGCGCCGCCCATCCGTTCGGCGATCTGTCGACAGATGGCCAGGCCCAGGCCCGCGCCCGCCCCCTCGCGCCCGGCCTTTCCGGTGTTGAAGGGATCAAAGATGGTCGCGGCCGCCGCCTCGGGCACGCCGGGTCCGCTGTCGTCGACGGTGAAGATCACCTCGCCGTCTGCGTGGCTTTCGATCAGGGCGACGACTTCGCCGGTCAGGGTGAACTTCAGCGCATTGCCGATCAGGTTGTTCAACAGCTGCTTCAGCCGCATCCCGTCGGCCTGAATGCAAGGAACGGCCAGGTCGGTGCGGATGGTCAGGGCCAGGGCCTTTTCGTCGGCCCGCGCGCGCCACAGGGCGTCGATGTCGAAGGCGACGGCCGACAGGTCCAGCGGCTCCTCCTCCAGCGTCAGCATGCCGGCGGAGGCGCGTGACATGTCCAGCGCGTCGGTCAGCAGCCGCAGCAGGCTCTGGCCCGAATCGATCACGGTGCGGACGTAGGGGCGCAGCTCTTCCTGCTCCAGCTTCTTGTCCATCAGGGCCGCGACGCCCAGCACGCCGTTCAGAGGCGTGCGGATCTCGTGGCTCATCACCGCCAGAAACTCGGACTTAGCCCGGCTGGAGGCGACGGCCTCGGCCTCGGCCAGCGCCAGGTCGCGGGCCAGGGCGCTCATCTCCTCGGCTCGCTGGCGGTGCAGGGCCGCGCCCGCCTGAACCACCTGCAACGCCGTGCCGACGCCGACGTAGCGGCCGCCCGACACCACGATGAAGCCCGTCAGCAGGGCGCCCAGCTCAGCCGCGCCATAGGCCTGGAAGAAGGCCTCGGCGCTGGTCGCAGCCTCCGCCACCGGCGCATTGCGGTCCATCAGGCTTTCGGCGGGCTTTCGGGCATAAAGGGCGCGTCCGAACTCGGCCGCCATCCTCAGGGTGAAGGCGTTGCGTTCGATGATGCCGAGTGGTCGGCCGTGGTCGTCGACGACGGCCAGGGCCAGGGTGTTCGGCTCGGTCTGGAACCGCTCGAACACATCCGCGCCCGGCGTGGACGGGGCCACGGGCGCGATCAAGTCGACGAAATCACCGATCAGCGGCATCAAGGTCCTCGCAAGTCCGGAGGCCTGATTAGACGCTGATATTTAACGCCAGCTTTGCCGTTCATGAACCTTTCGCGGCGGGTTTTCGACAGTCGATCCGTGGGCGGATGGAAAGTCCTGACTGCGCGCGATATTCCCTCGCGGACGCGACTTCGATAGCCTCGCCGGATGATGCGCACCTTGATTTGCGGCCTGGCTGCAGCCCTTGCCCTGACCACCGCCGCTGCTGCGCAGGACCGACGCGTCGCCGTGACCTTCGACGACCTGCCGTTCCAGACGGATGCGACGACCCTGTGCGATCCGGCGCGCCTGATGACGATCACCCAAGACTTCGTCGCCATGCTGAAGCCGCTGGACACGCATGGCGTCGCCTTCGTCAATGCGGGCAAGGTGTGCGAGGCCGAGCGCGCCACGATCCTGCCGCGCGTGCTGGACGTCTGGCTGGACGCCGGTCTGGGCCTGGGCAACCACACCAACACCCATCTGAACATCCACTCGACGACGGTTGAGGCCTATTTGGCCGATGTGGACGCCGGGGCGCCGATCTTGCGCGACGTGCTGGCGGCGCGAGGCCAATCCTTGCGCTGGTTCCGCCACCCCTATCTGTTCACCGGCGAGACGCAGGCGAAGCACGACGCCATCGCCGCCGGCCTGGCCCAGCGCGGCTATACGATCGCGCCGGTGACCTTCGACAACAACGACTGGATGTTCGCCGACGTCTATCGCAAGGCCGAGCAGATCGGCGATCAGGCGCTGATGCAGCGCATCGGTCAGGCCTATGTGGCGCATATGGCGACGGTGCTGGACTTCTTCGAACCCTACAGCGCCGAGGTGGCGGGCGGGCGTGAACCGGCGCAGGTGCTGCTGCTGCACGCCAACACCCTGAACCAGGCCTGGTATCCGCAGATCCACGCCCTGTATCTGGCGCGCGGTTATCGCTTCGTGCCGCTGGAAGAGGCGCTGGCCGATCCGATCTATCAGCACCCTGACACCTATGTCCGCGCCAACGGAATCTCGTGGCTGCACCGTTGGATGCAGACCGACGGCCGGCCCATCCGCTGGGAGCCGGAACCGCCCGCCTGGATCGTTGCGGCCAACAAGGCGCCGGCGTCGGAACTTCAGGCCATCGCATCGGCCCCTTGAAGGGTGACGAACGCGCGCGAGAACGCTAAGGCACAGCGCAAATGACCGATCTCGCCACACTCGAACTCGACCTGATCAACGCCATCGGCGGCGCGGAAACCGTCGCCGCCCTGGAAGAGGTGCGCGTCGCCGCCCTGGGCAAGTCCGGCTCCATCTCCGGCCTGCTGAAGGGCATGGGCGCCATGAGCCCCGACGAGCGCCGTGAACAGGGGCCAATGATCAACGGCCTGCGCGACCGCGTGTCCGCCGCCATCGCCGCCAAAAAGGCCGATCTTGAGGCCGCCGAGCTGGACGCGCGCCTGCTGTCCGAACGCATCGACCTGACCCTGCCGGCGCGTCCGCGCAGGAAGGGCGGCGTCCACCCGACCATGCAGGTGATGGACGAGATGATCGCCCTGTTCGCCGAGATGGGCTTCGCCGTGGCCGAAGGTCCGGACATCGAGGACGACTTCCACAACTTCACGGCCCTGAACTTCCCGCCCAAACACCCGGCGCGGGAAATGCACGACACCTTCTTCCTGAAGCCGGACCCCGAGACGGGCGAGCGCAAGGTGCTGCGGACCCACACCAGCCCGGTGCAGGTCCGAACCATGATGTCGCAAAAGCCGCCGATCCGTATCGTCGCGCCGGGCCGCACCTTCCGCAAGGATTCCGACGCCACCCACACGCCGATGTTCCACCAGATCGAAGGCCTGGTGATCGACCGCGACATCCACATGGGCCACCTTAAGACCACGCTTCAGACCTTCATCGCCCGCTTCTTCGAACTGGACGCGGTCCAGGCGCGGTTCCGTCCGCACCACTTCCCCTTCACCGAACCTTCGGCCGAAATGGACATCCGCTGCGACCGTTCGGGCGGAAAACTGGTGTTCAACACCGGCGACGACTGGCTGGAGATTCTGGGCTGCGGGATGGTGCATCCCAACGTGCTGAAGAACTGCGGCATCGACCCGGACGAATATCAGGGCTTCGCCTTCGGCATGGGCGTGGACCGGTTGGCCATGCTGAAATACGGCGTGCCGGACCTGCGACCCATGTTCGACGCCGACACCCGCTGGCTGTCCCACTACGGCTTCTCGGCCTTCGCCGCCCCCAATCCGGCCTCGGGCCTGAGCTGAACGAGTTTCAAGATGACCGATCAAACTGAAACGCCGATGTCGGCCGAAGAAAAGTTCGGCCGCGAACTTGTGGCCCGCACGACCTTCGAAAAGGAAGCCGTCTGGCTGCCGTCGTTGGCCGTTCATCACATGAACGCCGGCAAGACGTTCATCGAGGACAAGACGTTCACGAACTGTCTGATCGAAGGACCGGCGGTCATGGCTGTCATGAACGGCACGACGTTCGACAGCTGCAACATGGGCGTGGCGACCAACCCCCGCACCCTTCTGCTTCAGCCGATGGGCGATATGATCGCGGGCGTCGTGGGCATGTCCAACTGCCGCTTCGTCCGCTGCCGCTTCGTGCAGATTGGCTTCACTGGCGCGCCGGATCTGCTTGAGCAGATCGAGGCCGACCTCCTCAGCGCACGGGAGAACCAAGTATGAGCCGGCTGCCGATCAACCGTCCCGTCAATCTTGCGCGCGACCTTACCCAGATCACGTTCGAGAACGTCGATCTGAACCTGCACGATCTTTATCAGCACTGCCGTGACAAGGGTGCGGTCGTGGGGCGCACCTTCACCGGTTGCCGGCTGGATGGCCCGGCGATCGTTCTGGTCGGACCCGGCACGACGTTCGATGAGACGAACTTCGGCGACTCGCGCGGGGGCATGAAGAATCTTCTGCTTCAGCCGATGGGGGACAAGGCGCTGGGCACCATCCCGATGCATGACTGCACCTTCGTGGGCTGCGAGTTCTACAATGTCGGCTTCACCGGAGCCACCGAGATTCTAGAGCAACTGGCGGCTGTTCCGACGGTGGCGGGGCCAACGGCATGAAGTTCACCCTGTCCTGGCTGAAGGACCACCTCGAAACCGAGGCGGATGTTCATCAGATCGCCGAGGCCATGACCATGGCCGGGCTGGAGGTCGAGGAGGTGCTCGATCCCGCCGCCAAACTGGCGCCCTTCACCGTGGCCAAGATCGTTTCGGCCGAGCGGCATCCCAACGCCGACCGGTTGCAGGTCTGCCAGGTCGAGACGGTCGACGGGCTGAAGGAGATCGTCTGTGGCGCGCCGAACGCGCGGGCGGGACTGACCACCATCTATGCGCCCATCGGCGCCTATGTGCCGGGTCTGGGCGTGACCCTGGTCGAGAAGCCGGTGCGCGGCGTGGTGTCGAACGGCATGCTGTGCTCGGCATCCGAGCTCGAGCTGTCGGACGAGAGCGACGGCATTCAGGAACTGCCGCCCGAGATCCCCGTCGGCACGCCGGTCGCCGGCCTGTTCGGCGCCGAGCCGGTCATCGATTTCGAGGTCACGCCGAACCGGCCCGACTGGCTGGGCGTCGCCGGCATCGCGCGCGATCTGGCCGCCGCCAGCGTCGGCAAGCTGAAGCATTTCGACATCGCCGTGGTGCGCGGGGCCTTCCCGTCGCCGATCAGCGTGCGGCTGGAGGCTCCCGAGATGTGCCCGGTCTTCGCCGGTCGCGTCATTCGCGGCGTCAAAAACGGCCCGTCGCCGGCCTGGCTGCAAAAGCGTCTGACGGCCATCGGCCTGCGCTCGATCAACCGTCTGGTCGATGTAACCAACCTGATCGCCTATGACCGCGCCCGGCCGCTGCACGTCTATGACGTCGCCAAGCTGTCGGGGACGGAGATCGTGGTGCGGGCGGGGCAGGTTTCGGCCGCGACCGGCGAGCACGAACATCTGATCGCCCTGGACGGCAAGACGTACGCCGCATCCGCGGCCGACTGCGTCATCGCCGACGCCGGGGGCGAGCGCCCCATCGGCCTGGGCGGCGTCATGGGCGGGGAATCGACCGGCTGCGACGAGACCACCACCGACGTCTTCCTGGAAAGCGCCTGGTTCGACCCGCTGGTTATCGCCCAGACCGGCCGTGCGCTGGGCATCCATTCCGATGCCCAGTACCGGTTCGCGCGCGGCGTCGATCCGGTCTCGGTCACGCCGGGTCTGGAACTGGCCACGCGCCTAATTCTGGACCTGTGCGGCGGCGAGCCGTCGGAAATCGTTTTCGTCGGCGAACCGCCGGCGAGCCCGGCGCCCTTCGCCTTCGACCCCGCCTATGTGAAGCGCCTCAGCGGCATGGACCTGGCCGATGACCGGATCGGGACCATCCTGGGCCAGCTCGGTTTCCTGGTTCAGGCCGCGCCGGCCGGTCAGGCCGAGCCCTGGCTCGTCACTCCGCCCTCGTGGCGTTGCGACGTCGAAGGCCCGGCCGATCTGGTGGAAGAGGTGGCGCGGATCGAGGGCTTCGACAGCCTGCCCGATACGCCTCTGCCCGAGGTCGCCCGCCCCGCCGGCGGCGTGCTGAGCCCGCGCCAGGCCCGCGTCCGCACCGCGCGTCGCGCCCTGGCGGCCCTCGGTTACGCCGAGGCCGTCACCTGGTCCTTCACCAAACAATCGACCGCAGCCCTGTTCGGCGGCGGGGATGATCGGCTGATGCTGGAGAACCCCATCGCGGCGGATCTGGACTGCATGCGGCCCTCGGCCCTGCCGAACCTGGTTCAGGCGGCGGCGCGCAACGCCGCTCGCGGTTTCGCAGACGCCGCACTGTTCGAGATCGGCCCCATCTATCTGGGCGACGGGCCGGCGGATCAGCGCACGGTCATCGCCGGCCTGGTCGCTCCGCACGCCGCTCGTCACTGGGCGGGCGCCGGTGAGGACGCCCTGTTCACGCTCAAGGGCGACCTGACCACTTTGCTGGAGGAGATCGGCGCCCCGGTGGCCTCGCTGCAACTGGTCCAGGGCCAGAACCGCGACTGGTGGCACCCCGGCCGTTCGGGCCGGCTGCAACTGGGCCCCAAGAATGTGATGGTCGAGTTCGGCGAACTGCATCCGCGCGTGCTCAAAAGCCTGGACGCCGACGGCCCCATGCTGGCCTTCGAGATCGTTCTGGATAACGTGCCCGAGCCGCGTGGGAAGTCGGGCAAGGCGCGGGGAACCGCCGATCTGTCGGCCCTCATGCCCCTAACACGCGACTTCGCCTTCGTGGTCGAGGACGCTAAACCGGTGGGCGATCTGGTCCGGGCCGCGACGGGCGCCGACAAGGCCCTGATCGCCGACGTGCGGGTCTTCGACGTCTATCGCGGCAAGGGCGTGGACGAGGGTTTCAAGTCCGTTGCCCTCGAAGTCGTCATCCAGCCGCGCGAGGCCACCCTGACCGAAGCCGAGATCGAGGCCTTGACCGCCAAGGTCGTTGGAGCGGTCGAAAAGCAGGGCGGCAAGCTGCGGGCTTGAGGGAGCGCAGCGCCGTCTTTCGGGCGGCGCGGGGACATAGGCGATGACGACGGAACCTCAGGCGGCCCAACCGGATCGCGGCCATCTGCTGCGCGTCCTGGGCGTGACGTTCGGCGTCGCCGTCGTGGTCGGCGGCGTCATCGGTCAGGGAATATTGCGCACCCCCGGCGTGGTCGCCGAGGGGGTTCAGAACCCCACGATCATAATCGGCCTGTGGTGCGTCGCCGGTCTGGTCGCCTGGATCGACGCCATGTCGACGGTCGAACTGGCCGCCTCGATCCGCAAGACGGGCGGCCCCTATATCTTCGCCCGGCGCGCCTTCGGGTCGTTGACCGGCCTCGCCGTCGGCGTCTGCGACTGGCTGGGCAATATGGGCGGCATCGCCTTCATCGCCGTGGTCTTTGGCGAATATCTGCACCGACTGGGCGTTGCGAGCAGCGTGCCGATCGGCGTCCTCGCCCTGTTGATCGTGGTCGTGGTGGGCAGCGTGCAATGGCTGGGCACCAAGGTCGGTGGTCGGTCGCAGGAGATCGGCAGCGCGGTCAAGGCGGCCCTGTTCACCGTGCTGATCATCGGCCTGTTCCTGGCGCCGCGTGGCGCGCCCGTCGCGACCGAGATCGCGCCGGCTACGGCGGCGGCCTTGACCTTCGGCGGCATCGTCATGGCCCTGCGCGCCATTTCCGGCACCTACTACGGCTGGAACAGCGCCTCCTATTTCTGCGAGGAGGTGGTGGATCCGGGCCGGACGATCGCGCGGGCGACCTTCTCGGGCATCGCCGTGGTGACGGTGATCTATGTGCTGGCCAACCTGGCCTATCTGAACGTCCTGACGCCGGCCGAGATGGCCGGGTCGAACCTCGTCGCGGCGGATGCGGCCGGTCGGGTGTTCGGCGATGTCGCCGGCCCCATCGTCACGGCCATTTCGCTGGTGTCGCTGGTGACGATCATCAATGCGATGGTCATGGTGTTCCCGCGCGTCCTGTTCGCCATGGCGCGCGAGTATCAGATTTCGGCCCTGACCCGGGTCGCCGCCAACGGCACGCCGCGTCTGGCCCTGATCGCGACGGTGCTGGCGGGCGGGCTGCTGGCCACCATCGGGGTCTATGAGACCCTGCTGACCTTCTCGACCTCGCTGCTGGCGCTGATGAGCGTCCTGGTGAATGCGGCCGTCATCGTCCTGAGGGTGCGCGAGCCAAATCTGGAACGGCCGTGGAAGATGCCGCTCTATCCCCTGCCGGCGATCATCGCCCTGACGATCAATACGACCCTGTTCGTGATCTTCTTGGTCGAGGATCCTTTGACGGCTGGAAAAGCCTTCGGAATGCTGGCGGTCCTGATCGGCCTTGCCTGGCTGCTGGTCCGACGAAAGCGCGCTGCGGCCTGATCGGCGCGCCCGGTAAGACCCCGTTAACCTTGAAGCCGCAAGGCTGCCGCAAAGGTCGGGGACGGTGAGGCCAAGACCGGCGCGCCAGCCGGCCGTCCTCTCGTCGCCTTTCGGAGCGCCCTCCATGCATCGCCGCCAACTGATCCTTTCGGGCCTCGCCACCGCCGCCGGCGCCTCGTCGCTGGGCGCCTGCGCCTCGGCGCCGCCGCGCGATCCCAACTATCCGATCCGCTCGGACCAGACGGCCCAGGCGTACAGCTTCGATGAACTGGTTTCGGCCGGCTCGCGCGAGCTGGGCATCGCGGCCGAGGTCGTGGGCGGCGCGATCGAGCGCGTCTTCGCCGACCAGGGCGACCGCCCGACCGCCTATATCGCGGGCGAGGAAGGCTCCGGCGCCGTCGTTGTCGGCGCCCGCTACGGCCGCGGCGCCCTGCACATGAAGGACCTGTCGGCGTCTCAGGAAGTGTTCTGGCAGGGCGCGTCGGTGGGTTGGGACTGGGGCGGCAACGCAAGCCGCGTCTTCACCCTCGTCTATGGCCTGTACCACCCCGACATGATCTATCGCCGCTATCCCGGCATCGAGGGCTCGGCCTATCTGGTCGCGGGCCTGGGCGTGAACTATCAGCGCGCCGACGGTATCGTCTTGGCCCCCATCCGCACCGGCGTCGGCCTGCGCCTGGGCGCCAACGTCGGCACCATGAGCTACAGCCGCCAGCGCAATCTGCTGCCGTTCTAGGCCCCCTCACCGTTCGTCATCCTCGGGCTTGACCCGAGGACCGGATGATCCGCCGCTTTTGCGAACGGGCGACGCACAGTGCGAAGGACTCCCGGTCCTCGGGTCAAGCCCGAGGAAGACGGGGTGTAATCAGCTCACCAATCGCAGCGGTGGCGGAGCGTCAATCAGCGTCGCCAGCCCCTCGCGCCAGCTGGGATAGGCGGGCCGCCAGCCCAGCTCGGCCTTGGCCAGGGCGTTCGAGACGCGCTTGGAGTCCAGATAGAAGCGACGCATCGCCTCGCTGACGCTGTCGTCGGTCCAGTCCACCTCTGGCGGGCGGGGCAGACCCATCCGGTCCGCCGCCCATTCCATCACCACATCGGCGGGCGACGGTTCGTCGTCGGTCAGATTGTAGGCGGCGCCCGGTCGCGGCTGCGCCATCGAGGCGAACAGGCCCGAGACGATGTCATCTACATGGATGCGGTTGAAGACCTGGCCGGGCTTCCTGACCAGCTTCGCCGTGCCTTCCTTCAGCCGCTCGACCACGCTGCGGCCCGGCCCGTAGAAACCGGGCAGGCGGAAGATCTGGACCGTCAGCCCCATCCCTTGCGCCCCGTCCAGCCAATCGCGTTCGGCCCGGACGCGGCGTGCGCCCTCCAGATTGGCGGCGTTCAGCGGCCCATCCTCGAACACCCATCCGCCGGCCCGGTCGCCATAAACGGAGGTGGACGAAACATAACCGATCCAGTCCGGCCAGGCGTCGCCCGCAAGGGGCCCCAGGGCCCGCAGACCGGGACAGCCTTGGGCGTCCGGCGCGGCGGTGATCAGGATCGCCGTCGCCGCCTCCAGCGCCGTTTTGAGGGCTGCCGTATCACCCGGATCGATGGCCATGATCCCGTCGGCCGCCATGGCGCGACGCCGCTCGGGATCGCGCGAGGTCGCGGTCGCCCGTCCGCCGCGGCGTATGGCCTCCAGCGCCGCCGCCCGCCCCAGATAGCCGCCGCCGAAGACCAGCAGATCGAGGGGAGGGGAGGCGATAGGCATTACGAAACTCAGGCCGTCAGAACTCGGGAAGGCGCGTCGGCTACCGGCCGCGCCTCATTTTCCAGCGCCTCCGCCCGGCGTTGGTTCCAGGCGGAGACGCACGGCACCCGACCCAGATCGGCCCGGTCGGCATAGCGGCGGGCGATGTCCGTAACCTCGTCCATCAGACCCTGCGCCAGGGTGATCGGCTTCAACCCTAGATCCCGGAACTGGTCGTTGGCGACGACCAGGTCGTTCTCGTCGGCCTCCTGACGCGGATTGGCGACGTTATGGATCTCGGCGCCGGTCTTGTCGGCGATCATGGCCGCCAGGTCGCGCACGCGCCGGCTCTCGGTCATCTGGTTCAGGATCTTGACCCGCTCGCCGCGCTTGGGCGGGTTCTTCAGCGCCAGTTCGACGCAGCGCACCGTGTCCTGAATATGGATGAAGGCCCGCGTCTGGCCGCCCGATCCATGCACCGTCAGCGGATAACCGACCGCCGCCTGCATCAGAAAGCGGTTCAGCACCGTGCCGTAATCGCCGTCATAGTCGAAGCGGTTGATCAGTCGTTCGTCCTGTTTGGTCTGTTCGGTCTGGGTGCCCCAGACGATGCCCTGGTGCAGGTCGGTGATGCGCAGATTGTCGTTACGGGCATAGAACTGGAACAGCAGGGCGTCCTGCGTCTTGGTCATGTGATAGATGCTGCCCGGATTGGGCGGGAACAGGATTTCCTGCTCGGCGGGACCATTGTCGGTATCCACCGTCACCTTCAGATAGCCCTCGGGGATGCGCAGGCCCGCCGTGCCGTAGCCATAAACCCCCATCGTCCCCAGGTGCGCCAGATGGACGTCCAGGCCGCTTTCGACGATGGCGGCCAGCAGGTGGTTGGTGGCGTTGATGTTGTTGTCGACGGTGTACAGCTTGTGCCGCGCCGACTTCATCGAATAGGGGGCGGCCCGCTGCTCGGCGAAATGCACCACGCTGTCGGGGGCCAGGTCGCGGATCAGGGCGACCAGACGGTCGAATTCCTTGCCCACCGTCATGTTGACGAAGCCGATGTCGCGGCCGGAGACTTCTTTCCACGCCTTGATCCGCTCACCCATGGTGCGGATCGGCGTCAGGGACTGGACCTCCAGCTCGTTGTCGATATTCCGGCGGCTCAGGTTGTCGACGATGGTCACGTCCCACCCTTCGGCCGACAGATGCAGGGCCGTGGGCCAGCCGCAAAAACCGTCGCCGCCCAGAACCAGCACGCGCATGGGATAGCCTCGTCGTCGTCTCAAAGGTCATGCCTAGCCCAGCCGGCGGGCTTGGCAAAGCGGCGCTGTGCAGGGTTCGGTGCGACGCATTGACGAATATCGCTTGGAAAGGCCGCCCACTCGGGTTAAGTCTCTGCCGTCTCCCACTCAATCGCAGCTTTACGGGCGCATACCCGGCTGTTCGCGGCTTGAGCCGGCCATGACGGTCGGTCCCGAAAGGACCGGCGCACCATGCGGGCGACAAGGCATTCCGACAGTTCGACAATCGGGGATCGGCCCCGAGCGAGACGGAACCACGAAACGGACGGAACCGGCCTTCAGGCTTTGGTCCGCCCCTGCACACGGTAGCGCGAATGAGAGATTTCAAGGGCATGAAGCGTCAGCGCGGACGCAATCGGAACAAGGCGGGCGCCAACAACGCCAACAACGCCAATCCGAATCGTTCGTGGGATTCGCAAGGACCCGAGAACATCAAGGTCCGGGGCAACGCCCAGACGGTGTATGAGCGCTATCAGCAGCTGGCCCGCGATGCGGCCTCCAGCGGCGACCGAGTGCTGGCCGAAAACTATCAGCAGCACGCCGAACACTATTACCGCGTCCTGCGCGCGCTCCAGCCGCAGCGGTCCTTCTCGGACATCGCCGCGCGCGAACAGTCCAACCAGGGCTTCGACATCGATTTCGAGGACGAATCCGGCGCCCAGGCCGCCGCCTTCGTCGCCGCCCAGCAGGCCGCCGACCGTCAGGCCGCAGAGGCCGCCGAGCGCGCCGAGCAGAACCAGAACCGCGATCAGAACCGCGACCGCGACTACAATCGGGACCGGGACCGGGACCGTGACAACCGCGACCGCGACCGCGATCAAAACCGTGACCGTGACCAGAACCGCGACAGCCAGCAGCCGCGCGAACCCCGCGAGCCGCGCGAGGGCGACGAGGTCCGCGCCGAGGGCGAGGGCGGCGGTCGTCGCGAAAGCCGCCGCGAACGCTGGGAGCGTCGCCGCGAGGAACGCAATCGCCGCTTCGACAATCAGGACGGCGCCCAAGAGGGCGCTGAGGGCGCCGCCCCTTCCTACGCCGAAGCCGTCAGCGAAGCGCCCGTCGTCGAGACGCCGGTCAATGCGCCTGCCACTGACACCCCGAGCGTCGAGGCGCCCGCTGCCGACGAACGGCCAGCACGCCGACCGCGCCGCACCGCCGCCGCTGTTGCGGCGGACGAGGGCGACGCCCCGACCGCCCTGCCGGGCTTTTTGACCCGCGCGCCGGCGTCGTCGACCCCGGCCGAGCAAGCCGAAGGCGAGGCGGCCCCGCGTCGCCGTGCGCCGCGTCGCAAGCCCGAAGCCGCCGCAGCCAGCGAAGACTGATAACAACCCAAGCGGGCGCATTTACCTGAATGCAACTCTGACGCGTCAATATGGCGCGTCGGAGGGGCGTCATGGATTTCGTCTTGCTTGTCTTGTCCCTGGCGCTGGCGGGAACCTGCGCCGGGATCTGGCTCTGGCTTCAGGCGCACGGGGTCGCCGAGCGCCTGCGTCGTGAGAACGCCCGGCTCGAAGCCCGCATCGCCCACCAGACCCAAGGCCTGCGCCGCGCCCTGACGACGGCCGAAGGCGAGGTCTACTGCCTGACCGCCGAGCTTCGGACGCGGGGCGAGATCATGCAGGCCCTCGGGCGCGAACTGCGTAGTCCCCTGACCACGATCATGGGCTTCGCCCAGTTGCTGCGCGCCGACGACCCGGCCAATCCCCTGACCGCGCGCCAGGCTCAGTCCGTACGCCAGATCGAGGCCGCGGCCGGCGTCATGCTGGCCCTGATCGAGGAAACCGAAGCCTTCATGAGCGGCGGCGACGGCGGCGATTCGCCTTCGCTGCACCGCGTCGATCTGCGTCTGGCGCTGCGCCAGGTCTGCGATGGGTTGGAGGCGCAGGCGCGGGAGGCGGGGGTGACGCTGGCCTGTCCGCCGCCCGCCCACGGCCTGTCCGTCATGGCCGATCCGGGCCAGATCCGCCGCATCCTGCGCCGCTTGGTCGAGAACGCCCTGCGCCATTCGCCCGGCGGAGGCACGGTGCGCATGGAGATGTCGCGCGCTGAGGACCGGATCGTCATCGCCATCCATGACGCCGGCATGATCCCCGTCGGTGCGGGCGACGACCGACCTTTCCGCCCTTTGGATGGTCGCGACGCCAGAGGCGGCACCGCCCTTGGCGTCGCCTCGGTCCAGCGGTTGACCGAGCGGATGGGCGGCGCCCTGACCATGGCGCGCGACCCCGGTGCGGGCACGATCTTTGCGCTGAGTTTGCCGGCAGCCCACGCGCCGGGTCTGGCGTCATCGCGTCAGGCGGTGGTGCTCTATATCGAGGACAATCCCGCCAACATTGCCCTGATGCGCCAGGCGGCGAGCGGACTGGGCCTGACGCTGCACGCCGCGACGACGGGACCGGAGGGTCTGGATCTGGCGCGTGCGCTTAGACCCGACGTCATCCTGCTCGACATCGGCCTGCCGGACATGGACGGCTATGAGGTCAAGGCGCGACTGGACGTCGATCCCCTGACGCGTCACGTGCCGGTCCTGGCGCTGACGGCGGCCGTATCGGCGCCGGACCGGGCGCGCGGCCGCGCCGCCGGCTTCGACGCCTGGCTGGCCAAGCCGCTGGATCTGGCGGCCCTGGCGGCGGCGCTGAATACGGCGCTGGGCGGCCCGGAGGTTGACGCCGACGGTCGCGAGAGGGCCTAAGAGGCTTAAGTTCGCCTGGTCGCCCCAAGGGAAGCGTCGATGTCCCCGTTCGTCTCGTTCCGCTCGCTCACGCGTCGTCTGGCGCCGCTGGCCGTCCTGTGCGCCGTCGCCGCCTGCGCCTCGACCCCGCCGCCGCCACCCCCGCCGCCGTCCGGCGCATCGGGCGCGCTGATGGACTGGCGCGGCGTCATTACCTCGGCCGACCGGGATCGCTATCGCCGCGTCGACGCCGCCTGGACCCTGGCCCTGCAACAGGCCAAACGTCAGCGCGGCTCCGGCGACCTGAACAGCCTGGGCGATCTGATCGACCCCAAGGCCGACCGGCCCGGCGTCGCGCCCCTGCCCGGCGACTATCGCTGCCGCACCGTCAAACTGGGCACCCAGGGGGGCGAGGACGGGCTGGGCTATGTCGTCTACGGCTGGTTCGCCTGCCGCATCGAACAGACGCCGAAAGGCTTGAAGTTCTCCAAGCTGACCGGCTCGCAGCGCCCCTCCGGCCTGCTCTTTCCCGAAGACGACCGCCATATGGTGATGCTCGGCTCGCTGGCCCTGGCGCAGGAGCCGGCCGCCAACACCTATGGCCGCAACCCCGACCGCGATTTGGTCGCCATCCTGCAACGCATCGGCGAGGCGCGGTGGCGGCTGGTCCTGCCGTGGCCCAACACCGAATCCAATCTGGACCTGATCGAGCTGGTCCCGGCGCCGCGCAGCTAAGGTTCGGCTGAACCTCGGGCGCCCTGTCACGTTCGGTCAGGGCAACCGATGGAGACGCTGATGCGCCGCACCCCTCTGGCCGTTCTGGCCCTGATGACCACCACGGCCCTGGCGGCCTGTGGCGACAACAGTCCCGCCGCGCCGACCGAGGCCTCGCCCGCCGTCACCACCCCCGCGCCAGGCGTGCCGGCCCAGGCCGCACCTGAGGCGACGGCGACGCCGCAGTCTGCAGCCGCTTCCGACGAGGGGATGCAGGGCGGAACCGACTCCTGGCGTCAGGTCGCCAAAGCCGCCGACGCCAGCTTGCTTGGCCGGCTGGATCAGGCTTGGCGTATGGCCCGCGCCGAGGCCGAGGATGGCGGCTTCTCGCGTCAGGTGGAGGCTCTGGGGCCGCTCGCCGACCCAAACGCCGCCCAGACGGGCCGCATCCAACCCGGCCCCGGAACCTATCGCTGCCGCACCATCAAGATGGGCCGCCGCGTCGAGGGCCAGGGATTGGCTTATGTCGAATATCCCTGGTTTGCCTGTTCGGTCGAGCTGACGCCCGGCGGCGACCTAGTCCTGACCAAGACGACGGGATCGCAGCGCACGCGCGGCCTGATCTATCCCGACACCGACCGCCGCGCCGTCTATGTCGGCGCCCAGGCCTGGGGCGCCGACGAAAAGACCTTCCCCGCCTATGGCGACAAGGCCGAACGCGATCAGGTCGGCGTCATCGAACGCATAGGCCAGAACCGCTGGCGCCTGGTCCTGCCGTGGCCCAAGCAGGAAGCCAAGCTGGAGCTACTCGAGATCACCGGCTAGCGCGCGCCGGTCGAGCGGGCGATCGCGGCGCGCATGCCCTCGGCGTGAAGCGCGCCTGACGGGGCGATCTTGGTGTTCGGCGTTTCGCTGGGTCCCAGATCGGCGGTGCGATCGTCCGGCCCGGTCCAGGTCGGGCTTTCGGCCTTGCGACGAACGGCATCGCGCAGATTATCGGTCGCCGTCGTAGCCTTCCGACCCGATTTGCGACCGTCCATCTCATCGGCGACGCGAGCGATGGCGTCCGTCAGCAGCGCTTTTTTCTCGCGCGCGCCCGCATCCGGGCCGCTCTCTCCCGCACGAACGCGTCCTCGGATCTGACGCTGCACCCGGTTGCGCCGCGCGCGCAGCCGCCCGATCAGGTCGCGCAGCTCCGCCGGCGAACGCTCGGCCAGCGCCTTCGTCTGTTCGACCATATCCGCCTCGTCGCGATCCAGCGCGCGCGGGTTTGGGGTCTTGGACATGACGGTCTCCCTTTCGATTGATGGGAAGACAGCGTCAGGACGCCAGGGCCGTTCCGATTTGCGACCCTGGGTCACAGGGTCGTCCGAGGTCACACGCGCGTCAGTCTCAGGTCCTGATAGTCGTAGCTGAAGTCGATGTCGGGGCTGACCCCCTTCACCGTCGCGGTCGCCGGTTTGGCCGTCAGGATCGAGAAGGTGACGAAGGCGTCCTCCTCGCGCTTGTCCGGGAAACGGGTGCGGAAGGTCTCGCCGTCATACGGCTCCAGCCAGCCTTGCAGGGCGGGCGTATGGGTGAAGCTCAGCCACAGGCCGCTCTTCCTGTTTCGGCCGCGTCCCTCGGTCTTGGGCGCAATGACGATGTCGCCGTACCACGGATCGCGCCAAGTCCCGGCGTAGGATTCCAGCGGCATGGACGGGGGCGCGCCCGCCGCCTGTTTGGCGTCGATTTCGGCTGCGGCGGCGATGGATTTCGCATTGCCTTCGGCCTCCAGCTTCTTGGAGTCCGCGATCCAGTCGACGTCGACCTTGCCCATGCAGATGTCGGTGATGCCGGACCGCAAGGCGCGCAGCAGGAAGCTTTCCTCGGCGTTGGAGAAGACGCTGAAGCCGGTCTTGCGGCCAGGGATCAGCACGGTGGCGGAAATCCCGCCGGGCGAGCCGCCGCCATGGCTGGCGATCCGCTCGCCGCGATAGTCCTGAACCTGCAGACCCATGGCATAGGTCGAGGCGATGGATCGGTTGGGCAGTTCCGCCGTCGGTCCGGCCGACGAGCCGACGATGATGTTGGGGCGATACATCTCGCGCGCCGCATCCTCGGAATACAGCCGCGTCCCGTCGGGCAGGTTGCCGTCGTTCAGCCGCACGGCGATCCATTTGGCCCAGTCGGTCGGGGTGGTGCAGATGCCCCCCGCCGCCGCCGCCGAATCCCAGTTCCACACCTCGACGATGGACTTGGCGATCGGCGTCATCGCGCCTTGATAGCGCAGCGGCGGCCCGACCCGGCCGTGGGGCAGGGCGGACCTGGACGCATCGGCCAGACGCGCCAGCGGCACAGTCTCGGTCATCCCAACCTTGTCCAGGATGCGGGTCTGGATGAAGGCCTCCCAACTCAGGCCCGATACCGCCTCCAGCACCGCGCCCGCGACCACGAACATCAGGTTGCAATAGTGATAGCGCGCCCGGAATCCGTCCTCGATCGGCACGAAGGCGGCCTGGGCCAGCACTTCCGCTCGGGTCCGGTCCGAGTTGGGCCAGAACAGCAGGTCGCCGGCGCCCAGGCCGAACCCGGCCCGGTGGCTCAGCGTATCGCGCACCGTGATGTGTTCGCCGATATAGGGATCGGACAGGGTGAAGCCGGGCAGATAGGTCCGAACCGGCTCATCCCACTTCACCTTGCCCTCGTCGACCAGGATGGCCAGGGCGGCGGCGGTGACGTTCTTGGTGTTGGAGGCGATGGCGAACAGGGTGTGATCATCGGCCCGCGCCGGCTTGCCCTTAACCTTGACGCCGTATCCCCGCGCCAGAACGGTCGCCCCGTCCTTGACCACTGCGACGCCCAGTGCCGGCTGATCCGGCCATGCTGCCATGCACCTGGCCACATAGGCGTCCACCGCCGCCGCCAGCGACGCATCGTCGTTCGCCGGCGTGCTCTGGGCGAACACGGGCCCCGCCGCTAGCGCCGCCGCGCCTCCGGAAGCGAACAGGGTGCGGCGCGACAGACGAGGGGACATGGCGAACTCCAGCGAAGACCGCCGGACGCTAGCGCCCCGCCAGCCCAAGGCCAAGCGCTGCTGACAAAAGGGGATTGACGACAAATATAAGCACTTATATATAAGCTCTCATGTTTTCTGCATCACCCACGCTCGGAACGCTCTTGCGCCATCTGATCGATCTTCTGGATGGAGAGGTCGAGGCGGCCTATGCGGCCTCTGGCTTGAATTGGCGTCCCCGCTACACGCCGATCCTTCGCGTCCTGATGCGCGACGGCGGGCAGTCGATCAAGACCATCGCGCAGCAGATCGGCATCAGCCATTCGGCCGTCAGTCAGACCGTGACCCAGATGGTCAAGGACGAGCTGGTTCTGCTGAAGCCCGGCGCCGACGCGCGAGAGCGGATCGTGATGCTGACCGCCAAGACCGAAGCGATGATCCCGCAGCTGAAACGTCAATGGGCGGCCGTGAACCAGGCGGCCGAGACATTGGACCAAGAGCTGTCGGCGCCCCTCTCCGGCGTGGTCAAGGAGGCCATCGCCGCCCTGACGGATCAACCCTTCGGCCAACGCATTCAGGCCGCTGCAAAGACGCAGTCGGCCGTCTAACCTCAACCCCTCCACCGGAATTTATCATGCAATCCAAGCTGCTCAGCGCCGCTGCGATGGCGCTCGCCCTGATTGGCGTCCAAGGCGTCGTTCCCGACAAGGCCCACGCTCAGGCCCGCCCTCCCGTCGTTTCGTCCGCTTCGGTCGAACTGTCCGCGACCCAGCGCGCTGCGGTCCTGAGCGCGATCCGACAGGCGGTTCGGTCTTCTTACGTCTTTCCCGACCGGGCGCCGGCGATCCTTGCTCGGATGGACGCCGCCCAGACGTCCGGCCGCTACGACGTGTCCTCGCCCAATGAACTGGCGGGGCTGATCAGCGGCGACCTGAGAGAAGTCAGTCAGGACGGTCACGTCTATCTGGAATATGCGCCCGATCGCTTCGCCGCCGCCTCGGCCGGCGCCGACGCGACCCAAGCCCTCTCAGAGATCGACGCCGCCGCCGCCCGTCGCGACAACCACGGTCTCAGCGCCTTGGAAATCCTGCCCGGCAACGTCCGCTATCTGAAGATCGACGCCTTCCATTGGGTCTCGGACGAAACGGGCCGCGCCTATGACGACGCCATGCGGTTCCTGAAGGGCGGCGACGCGGTCATAATCGACCTGCGGGGCAATGGCGGCGGAGCGTCCGAGGCGGTTCAGTATCTGGTCAGCCACTTCCTGAAGGCCGGGACGCTGGAAATCACCTTCCTGAAGGCCGGGCAAGAGCCGGTGCAGACGCGCGCGCTCGACAATCTGCCCGCCGGGCGACTGACCGGCACGCCCCTGTATGTTCTGATCGACCAGGCCTCGGCCTCTGCGGCGGAATCCTTCGCCTATGACGTTCAGCAGTTCAAACTCGGCCGGCTGGTGGGAGCCAAGACGGCGGGCGCCGCCAACAACAACGACTTCTTCCCCATCGCGCCGGGCTTCATGCTCAGCCTGTCAGTCGGCCGACCCGTTCACGCGGTCAGCGGCGGCAACTGGGAGGGCGTCGGTGTGGCGCCGGACACCCCGACTTCCTCCGTCCAGGCGCTGGACGCCGCCCAGGCCGAGGCCCTGCGCGGCTTGCTGTCGACGACGACGTCCGACGCCGCCAAGACGGACTACACCTGGGCCCTGACTGCGGTCGAGGCGCGCCTGAACCCGCCCGTGACCGACGCCGCCCTGCTGCAATCCGCGCCCGGCGCCTATCGCAACTATGTGGTCACGATGCAGGACGGTGCACTGGTCGTCGCCCGGCCCGGCCACCCGCTGTGGCCCGCGCCGCGCAAGCTGCAAGCGCTGACCGCCGACGGCCTGTTTGCAGTCGAGGGTCTCGACGTCCTGCGCATCGGCTTCAAGGACGGCGCCCTGCAGCTGTGGTGGAAGGACGAGCCCGCGCCGCGCATCATCCCGAGGACCTGAGGTCCCTACGCCAGTCGCCAGCGTTGCAGCTTTTCCAGCACGTCGGCGACGATCTGGTCGCGGGTGAAGCCGGTGATGTCGTGGGGGCGTTCGCCTTGGCCGGTCTGGGCGGTCAGTCGCCATTCCAGAAGGCGGCGGCCTTCGGGCGTCTCGCGCTGGGTCACGGCGGGACGCGGACGCGAGCGGGCGCCCAGGCGATAGATGAAGGTGCGTTCGCCCTGTTTGACCGTCAGCCAGGCGACGCCGTCGTCACGCCCGATCTCGGAATCCGCCGCCTCGGCTTCCATGGCCGCGTGAACCGTTTCCAGCGCGGGCAGGCCGTGGCGCTCGATCTCGCTCAGGATGTCGGCGCGGCTGGCCGGGGCCAGAATGCGTTTCAGCTGTTGCGCCAAGGGCGGGCCCTCGGTCTCGAGGCTGCGGCCCGCGACGTCGGCGGTCATCTGGCGCACCAGGCCGATCGACAGCAGGATCATGATCAGAACGAAGGGCAGGGCGGCGGCCAGGGTGGCGGCCTGTAGCGCCCCCAGCCCGCCCGCCAGCAGCAGGGTCGCGGCGATCAGGCCCAGCAGCAGGCACCAATAGACCCGCTGCCAGCGCGGCGTGTCGTCGGCCCCTCCGGAGGCGATGGTGTCGATCACCAGGGCCCCCGAATCGGCCGAGGTGACGAAGAAGACCGCCACCAGCAGGATCGCCAGGCCCGAGGTGAAGGCTGCGCCCGGCAGTTGCTCCAGGAAGTAGAACAGGGCGGTCGACAGGTCGGCCGAAACGGCGTTGGAAATCGCGCCCGCCGCCTGGCCCATGTCCAGGCTGATCGCCGTATTGCCGAAGACGGTCATCCACAGGAAGGTGAAGCCGGCCGGCACCAGCAGCACGTTCAGCAGGAACTCCCGCACTGTTCGCCCGCGCGAAATCCGCGCGATGAACATCCCTACGAACGGCGACCAGGCGATCCACCAGGCCCAGTAGAACAGGGTCCAGTCCGCCATCCAGGCGCGCGGCTCATAGGCGTAGAGGGTGAAGGTCCGCTCGACGAAATGGCTGAGATAGAAGCCGAAGTTCTGGACCAGCGCCTTGAACAAGAAGCCGGTCGGCCCGACCGCCAGCACGAACAGCATCAGCAGCACCGCCAGAACCAGGTTCAGCTCCGACAGACGGCGCACCCCCTTGCCGACCCCGCTCATGACCGAGGCGGTCGCCGCCGCCATGACCACGACGATCAGCCCGACCTGAACCCAGGCGGTGTTGGGAATGCCCAGCAGATAGGTCAGGCCGCTGTTCATCTGCGACACGCCGAAACCCAGAGACGTGGCGATGCCGAACGCCGTGCCCCAGATGGCGAAGATGTCGACCGCATCGCCGATCGGCCCATTGACGCGCTTGCCCAGCAAGGGCGACAGGCCCGACCTCAGCGTCAGCGGCAGACCTTTGCGGTGCGCGAAGAAGGCCAGGCTGAGGCCCACCAGCGCATAGATCGACCAGGCGTGGGCCCCATAGTGGAAGAAGGTGATGCCCATGGCCTGACGCGCGGCGTCGAAGGTGCGGCCGGCGCCCTCGGGCGGATTGATATAGTGCTGGATCGGCTCGGCGACGCCGAAATACATCAGGCCGATCCCCATGCCGGCGGCGAACAGCATGGCCAGCCAGGACAGATAGGGAAAGTCTGGCTCGGCGTCGTCCGGCCCCAGCTTCAGCGCGCCCGTGGGGCCGATCGCCAGCACCAGCACCAGCCCCACGAAGGCGGCGACCGAGGCGATATAGAGCCAGCCGAAGGTGTCGATCACCCAGGCCTGAACACTCTGGAACAGGCGGTCGGATTCTCCCGGCGCGACGATGGCGACAAGGAGCAGCAGCGCGATGATGGCGCTCGCGCCCCAAAACACGCGGGGGTTCATCTTCGTGGTCAGCATCGGGTCAAAGCGTATGGCGAAGCTGACAGTTCCCAGCTTAGCCACAACCGCGCCGTCTCGATGAAGAAGATGTAACTTTGCGATTCAAAGTAACGTCGATAGTCAGGCTTATCGACGGGCGCAAACAGACGCCCGCGCACTCTTTCAGGATCGCCGGGGCATGACCTCTTCCAAACTCGTTCTCATGCTGGGTGCGGCCGCCGTCGCCCTGCCCGGCGCCGCTCTGGCTCAATCCCAGAATTCGTCCCAGACCGCCTCGCAGACCCCGCCGCCGGCGACGACGAGCCAGCCGGCCGCTCAAACCCCGGCGACGACGGCCCAGACGCCCGCGCCGCGCACTCAGACGACCGAACCGCCCCAGCAACAGCAGCCCGCCAGCGTCGGCGACGTGGTCGTCAACGCCCGCGCCAATGACGTGCGCACCTCGATCGACTCGGTCAGCTACAGCCTGGCCAACGATCTTCAGGCGACGACGGGCAGCCTGGCCGACGCGCTCCGCAACGTGCCGTCGGTGGACGTGGATCCTGAGGGCAATGTGTCGCTTCGCGGCGACGCGAATGTCACCATTCTGGTCGACGGCCGCCCGTCCGGCATCCTGACCGGCCCCGGTCGCGGTCAGGCCCTTATCCAGCTGCCGGCCAGCCAGTACGCCCGCATCGAGGTCATGACCAATCCGTCCGCCGCCTACAGCCCCGAGGGTTCGGGCGGGGTCATCAATCTGATCACCAAGCCCACGGCGCCCAAGCCGGGGACTCAGACGACCGGCTCGCTGCGCGTCAACCTCGGCGACAACGGCCGCTGGAACGCGGGCCTCAGCGGCTCGTACCAGAAGGATCGCCTGACGTTGTCTGGCGACGCCAGCTATCGCTCCGATCCGACCGAACTGACCTTCAACCGCGTCCGTGAACAGCTGGACCCGGTCACCGGCGCGGTGGTGTCGACCACGACCGTCGAACAGCCGGTCGAGTCCGAGCAGAACGGCGCCTTCGCCCGCTTAACCGCCGAATACAAGCTGGAAGACAAGACCCAGCTGACTGGCGAACTGCGCGGCGTGGCCTTCGACGGCACCGGGTCGGGCGACGGCCTGTATGAAACCCGCAACGCCGCCGGCGCGATGACCAGCGCCTATCGCCGGGTCGGCGATTCCGACTTCACCTTCAACAACTGGGGCGCCACGGCGCGCGTGCTGCGCAGCTTCGACGGCGACGGCCATGAGTGGTCCAACGAGCTGCGCTACGATTCCAACGCCAACGACACCACCAGCCAGACCCTGACCACCTTCCTGACCCCGGCGGGCGCGGCTTTGTATGAGCGGACCAGGACCGCGGTCGATCAGGTCACCTGGGGCTTCACCAGCGCCTATACCCGCCCGATGTCCGACGGCGGCAAGCTGCGCCTGGGCTATGAGCTGAACGCCCAGCGGCCCGAGCAGGACGCCGAGTTCCTGCGCGGTCCCTCGCAGGCGGACTTGGCGCCGGTCCCGGCCCTGAACAACCGCTTCGAAGCCACCCAGACGGTGCATGCCCTGTACACCACCTATGAGCGGCCGCTGGGCGAGAAGCTGTCGGCCCAGCTGGGCCTGCGGCTTGAGCAGGCGGACATCGAGATCAAGGATCTGACCGGCGGCGCCTCGGCGTCCCAGGACTATTTCCGCGCCTATCCGACCGCCCACGTCCAGTATCAGCTGACGCCCGAACAGACCCTGCGCGCCAGCTATTCGCGCCGCATCCAGCGACCCCAGCCCAGCCAGCTGAACCCGTTCGTCGTCTATCAGGACCCGCTGAACGTCCGCTCGGGCAATCCGGATCTGGAGCCGCAGGAGACCGACAGCTTCGAGGCCATGTGGCAGATGCGAAAGGGCCAGAGCTTCTATCAGGCCACCGCCTATCTGCGGAACACCGACAAGGCCTTCACCGACGTGGCGTCCGACATCGGCGGCGGCGTCTTCCTGACCCGTCCGGAAAACCTGGGCTCGCGCCGCGACATGGGCGTGGAGGCGACGGCGAACGGGCGCCTGCATCCGACCCTGCGCTACAGCGCCAGCGTCAACGTCTTCCGTCAGGAGATCGACTCGGGCGCCGTCGTCGGCGGCGGCGACCGCGAGGCCACATTGGCCAGCGGCCGTCTCAGCTTGAACTGGCAGCCGACGGCCAAGGACTTCGTCCAGGTCTCCAGCTTCTGGCAGGGCGACAGCCTGTTGGCGCAGGGCCGGCGCGAGGCCGGCGGCATGGTCAATCTGGGCTATCGCAGGAAGCTGAACGAGCAGCTGTCGTTCAACTTCACCGCACGGGATATCTTCAACACCTTCAACACCACGACCATCTACGAGACGCCGCAGTTCCGCGAACGCTCGGAGCAGGACATTAAGCTGCGGGCCTTCTACATCGGCCTGACCTGGAACTTCGGCGGTCCGCGCCGCCAGCCGGAACAGTTCGACTTCTCGACCGGCCCGACCGGGGGCTGACGACCTGACAGGAGGCGCGGGCTCAGGTCCGCGTCTCCCAGGTCAGCCAGGCGGCGACCACGATCAGGCCGCCGGCCATCACCGCGCGCAGGGCGCGACCCTGCATCCGGGGCGCCAGCCGCGCCGCGCCCGCGCCGCCGATCACGATCAGGCTGTGCACCAGGACGGCGACCGCCAGATGCAGGCTCCCCAGCGTCAGGGCCTGGCTCAGCGGCGCACCGTGGTCCGGCCGCATGAAGGTCGGCAGCAGCGCGACATAGAAGACGGCGGCCTTGGGGTTCAGCAGATTGCCCATCAGGCCGCGCACGAACAGGCCGCGAAGCGAGTGCGCGTCCGGCGTCGGCGCCGCCTCGATCGTCGGCGCGCGCCAGGCCTCCCACGCCAGCCACAGCAGAAACAGCACGCCCGCCCAACGCAGGCCTTGATACAGCGTCGGCCAGACGGAAAAGACCTCCGTCAGCCCATAGGCGGCCGCCAGCATCCACACCGCCAGCCCCAGGGTCACGCCCGCCACAGCCGCGAAACCGGCCAGCCGTCCCCGCGCCAAGGCGACCAGCGCCAGCCAGCCCATGTTCGGCCCCGGCGTCAGCTCGATCAGCGCCACGGCGATCAAAAAGGGGCCGACGACGGCCGGATCGACGGGCCAGGCGGAATGGGCGATCACGAGGCGCTCCTGTTCACCAGAGCCTAGGCGCGCGGCGGCGAAACGGACAGCCCCGAAAGCCGCCCTGCGGACCCCTTGTGTGACCCGATCGTCACACCCACCTCGATCTCAACGGCGCGCTGCTCAGCAGAGGGTGTGCTGAAATCCATCCGCCTCCCGAGGGGACTGAAACCATGAATCTCGAACTCTATTCCGACCGCGCCAAACAGGCCGTCCAGTCGGCCCAGTCGCTGGCCCTGGCCCGCCGACACCAGCAGTTCGCGCCCGAGCATCTGCTCAAGGTGCTGCTGGAGGAACGCGACGGCCTGGCCCGCAATCTGATCACCGCCGCCGGCGGCGACGCCCGCCGCGCCGAGGCCGATGTCGAAACCGCGCTGACGAAGCGCGCCCAGGTCACCGGCGGTTCGGGCCAGCTCTATCTGGATGGCGACACCGCGCGCGTCTTCGCCGCCGCCGAGGCGGCGTCCAAGACCGCAGGCGACGCCTTCGTCACCACCGAACGCCTGCTGGCCGCGCTGGCCAAAGAAGGCGGGGTCGCCGCCGAGGTGCTGAAATCCTCCGGCGCCACGGCCGAGAAACTGGACGCCGCCATCGCCGAGGTGCGCAAGGGCAAGACCGCCGACAGCGCCGGCGCCGAGGACGGCTATGACGCCCTGAAACGCTACGCCCGCGACCTGACCCTGGCCGCCCGCGACGGCAAGATCGATCCGGTCATCGGCCGTGACGAAGAGATCCGCCGCACCATCCAGGTCCTGGCCCGCCGCACCAAGAACAACCCCGTCCTGATCGGCGAGCCCGGCGTCGGCAAGACCGCCATCGTCGAGGGCCTGGCCCTGCGCATCGTCAACGGCGACGTGCCCGAATCCCTGCGCGACAAGACCGTCATGGCGCTGGACATGGGCAGCCTGATCGCGGGCGCGAAGTATCGCGGCGAGTTCGAGGAACGGCTTAAATCCGTCCTGTCCGAGGTCTCGGCCGCCGAGGGCGGCATCATCCTGTTCATCGACGAGATGCACACCCTGGTCGGCGCCGGAAAGGGCGACGGCGCCATGGACGCGTCCAACCTGCTGAAGCCTGCCCTGGCGCGCGGCGAGCTGCACTGCGTCGGCGCCACGACCCTGGATGAATACCGCAAGCACGTCGAAAAGGACGCCGCGCTGGCCCGCCGCTTTCAGCCGGTCTTCGTCGCCGAACCGACGGTGGAGGACACCGTCTCCATCCTGCGCGGCCTGAAGGAGAAGTACGAAGTCCACCACGGGGTCCGCATCTCCGACAGCGCCATCGTCGCCGCCGCCACCCTGTCGAACCGCTACATCACCGACCGCTTCCTGCCGGACAAGGCCATCGACCTGATCGACGAGGCCGCCAGCCGCGTGCGCATGGCCGTGGATTCCAAGCCCGAGGCCCTGGACGAGATCGACCGCCGCCTGGTCCAGCTCAAGATCGAACGCGAGGCCCTGAAAAAGGAAACCGACCAGGCCTCCCAACACCGTCTGGAAAAGCTGGAGGACGAGATCGCCGATCTGGAGGGCCAGTCCGACGACCTGACCGCCCAGTGGAAGGCCGAAAAGGACAAGGTCGGCCAGGGCGCCCAGCTGCGCGAAACCCTGGACCGCCTGCGCCTGGAACTCGCCAACGCCCAGCGCGCCGGCGACCTGGGCCGTGCGTCAGAGATCGCCTACGGCCAGATCCCCCAGATCGAAAAGCAGCTCGAAGAAGCCGAGGCCAATGAGACCTCCGGCGCCTCAGGTCGTGGGGGCCCCCTGACCCCCGAGGTCGTCGACGCCGAACAGATCGCTGCTGTCGTCAGCCGCTGGACCGGCGTGCCCGTCGACAAGATGCTGGAGGGCGAACGCGAAAAACTGCTCCAGATGGAGACCGCGCTCGGTGGTCGTGTGGTGGGTCAGGATGAGGCGCTGGCGGCCGTCTCCGACGCCGTTCGCCGCGCCCGCGCCGGTCTGAACGACCCCAACCGTCCGCTGGGCAGCTTCCTGTTCCTGGGTCCGACCGGCGTGGGCAAGACCGAACTGACCAAGGCCCTGGCCGAGTTCCTGTTCGACGACGAGGCGGCCATCACCCGCCTGGATATGTCGGAATATATGGAGAAACACAGCGTCTCCCGCCTGATCGGCGCCCCTCCCGGCTATGTCGGCTATGACGAGGGCGGCGCCCTGACCGAGGCCGTGCGTCGTCGCCCCTATCAGGTCGTCCTGTTCGACGAGGTCGAAAAGGCCCACCCCGACGTCTTCAACGTGCTGTTGCAAGTGCTCGACGACGGTCGCCTGACCGACGGCCAGGGCCGAACCATCGATTTCAGGAACACCCTGATCATCATGACCTCCAATCTGGGCAGCCAGTATCTGGCCGATCAGGGCGAGGGGGACGACGTCGAGGCCGTGCGCCCCTTCGTCATGGACGCCGTCCGCGCCCACTTCCGGCCCGAGTTCCTGAACCGGATCGACGAGATCATCCTGTTCCACCGCCTGGGCCGCGACCAGATGGGCGGCATCGTCCGCATCCAGCTGTCACGCTTCGAGAAGCTGCTCGCCGACCGTCGCCTGACCCTGGACCTGGACGACAGCGCCCTGGCCTGGCTCGCCGACCGCGGCTACGACCCCGCCTATGGCGCGCGGCCGCTGAAACGCGTCATCCAGAAGGACCTGGTCGACCCGATCGCGCGCAAACTCCTGGCCGGCGAGATCGAGGACGGCGGGGTGATCGCTGTGACGGCCGGTGAGGGCGGGCTGGAGATCGGGAAGATGCGGGTGCATTGAGGGCACAGCATGCGATCCTCAAGGTCCCGCATGTTAACTAGAATCTACTCTGGCAAGACTCTGTTAACCTTATTCTAGGGATTTCTACTCAGATGTAGACCCAAACTGGGGAATACTTGTGGACGCAACATACAACCTCAACGGTGGTTTTAAGCCTACGCTTAAACGGTTCGCTGATCTTGACGGCCCGGATTTCTATCCCACTCCGGAGTGGGCAACTCACGCGCTTCTCGAAAGCGAAACTTTCGAAGGTGATGTCTGGGAGTGCGCTTGTGGAGACGGCGCAATGGCCAAGGTCATTGAAAAGGCGGGGCACACCGTCCACGGCAGCGATCTCTACGATCGCGGTTATGGAGAGGCTGGTGTCGATTTCCTTCAGGCTGACTGGTGCGCAGATAACATTATAACTAATCCCCCCTTTAACGCTGCTGAGGGTTTTGCTCGAACGGGTGTTCGTCTTGCCCGAAAGAAGTTTGCTTTGCTTCTGCGGCTGGCGTTTCTCGAGGGTGCTAATCGAGCCAAGACGATTTTTGCTGAAACGCCACCTAGTCGCGTCTGGGTCTTTAGTGAGCGCATTACATTCTATCCTGCTGGCGCGGTGCAGGGGGGAAGCGGCACGACCGCTTACGCTTGGTTTGTTTGGGACAAAAGCTATTCAGGACCAACGGAACTGAAATGGCTAAAGCCTGGATTTAAAGCGTTGTATCAGGGCAAGCGGTAGCCACTCCTAGGAACGTGGATGAGGCGTCCCGTATAGATGTAGTTTCCAGGGGTATCTTTGTGGCACCAGATGTTGCGTACCAGTTGCTGCCACATTTTCTCACCGCGCCTCGTTTTTGAGTCGGCAAGATTCCCGGCGTCCAGTCGCACATATTTTGGGATTTCTTTGTACGCTCGTTGAAATGAGCAAAAGCCTCCGTTCGCCCGCGCGATTGCTACAACGCCAGCGGCGATATCGTTTTCGTCAGCCATGTGTCCTCCAGATTTTCACGGATCCAAATGCACAAGCATGTGGAATAACGCAAGTAGGCGAACCGCAATCTTCTACTCTGGGTTGATCTGTGCTCAGCATAATTCTGCTGATCCCCTTGCGAGGAGGCGACCGTAAAACGGGCGAATGAGGGGCGAGTGCCGAAGTCGGCGCGAGCCGTCGCGGCGGTCGGGCCGCAGCGGATGGCGGGGGGCGGACGACCCTCACCCTTTCGCAAGGACGTCGGCAGCACCGCCGTGCGCTCAAGCCCTCTCCCAATGGGAGAGGGGGCGTCCCATCCTGATCCTTCTCCCATTGGGAGAAGGTGGCCGCGAAGCGGTCGGATGAGGGTCGGGCGTCGAAGTCGGCGTGAGCCATCGCAACGGTCGGGCCGCAGCGGATGGCGGCGACGGACGACCCTCACCCTTTCGCCTTGCCGATCGCTGTGCTTTCGGAGGCTCAAGCCCTCTCCCAACAGGAGAGGTAAGGTTAGAGGCCTAGCGTCTTCGCGCGATCGCGGATGGCGGCGTCGATGCGGGCCGGGTCGGCCAGGGCTTCGGCGTTGGTGAAGCGGATGACGGTCCAGCCCAGCGCCTCGATCGCCTGCTGGCGATAGTGGTCGTTCAAGACGACCTCGTCGCGTTCATGCACCCCGCCGTCGATCTCGATGACTAGGCGCAGCGGCACGCAGGCGAAATCGACCACGAACCGGCCGACCGGATGCTGCCGACGCACCTTCCAGCCGTCGACGGCGCCGCCGCGCAACCGCGCCCATATCCGCTCCTCGGCCAAGCCGCCGACTTGGCGCAGTCCGCGGGCGCGCGGCGTCAGGCGGTTGGTCGTCATGGGCGGCTCCTCGTGGCGCACCCTAACGCAAAGCCGCCAGCCCGCGCATCTGCGGCAAGGACCGCCAACGATTTCAACACCCTGCCGCCCGCCAGCGTCATCCTCCTGCCCACGCCCTCAAACCGTGCGATCCTGTCTCGGTTCGTCCGCAGGGGACGCATCGCACGGCCGGGGAGGGCCAGATCAGACGAATTAGACGAAATAGACGGTGTTTTTGTCCGCCGACCGTCTGATCTCGGTCAGTCCTGCGGGATCGGATTGGTGCGCGGGTCCGGGCCGTTGGTGACGACGCGGTCGCGTTCGCCCAGGTCCTTGATGATCTTGACGTCGGTGAAGCCGACGGCCTCGAACAGCGCCTTGACCTGCGGGCCCTGGTCAAAGCCGATCTCGACGGCGAAGACGCCCAGCGGCTTCAGGATACGTTTCACCTCGGGCGCGAGGTCGCGGTAAGCCTGCAAGCCGTCCGGCCCGCCGTCCAGGGCCAGGTGCGGGTCGTGGTCGCGCACTTCCGGGTCCAGGGTCGCGATATGGTCGGTCGGGATATAGGGCGGGTTGGACAAGACGAGGTCGAAGCTGGCGTCGCCGAAGCCCGCGGCCCATTCGGTGCGCAGGAAGGTGGCGCGCTCGTTCAGGTCCAGGTTGGCGGCGTTCTCCTTGGCCACAGCCAGGGCCTCGGACGAGATGTCGGTGCCGACCCCGCGCGCGGCCGGCCGCTCGGCCAGAAGCGCCAACAGGATCGCGCCCGAGCCGGTGCCCAGGTCGATGGCGTCGAAGGCTTCGGTCTTGCCGAAGGCCAGCATGGAGACGTCCATCAGGGTCTCGGTGTCGGGGCGGGGGCTGAGGACGTCGGGGGTGACGTTCAGCATGATCTTCCAGAAGCCCTTCTTGCCGACGATGCGCGAGACGGGCTCGCGCTTCAGCCGGCGCTCGACCATGGCCTCATAGGCGCTCAACTGGTCGGCGGTGATGGGTCGATAGGGGTCGGTCAGGATGTCCATGCGGCTGGCGCCGGCGGCGGCCTCCAGCAGCAGGCGGGCGTCGATGGCGGGGCTGTCGATGCGGCCGGTCTTCAGCCGGGCCTGCGCCGCCTTCCAGGCGGTCAGCAGGGTCGGGGCGTCGGTGTCGGACTTGGGCGTGATGGGGTCGGTCATGGGCGTTGATTGGCCCGGCCCGGCGCCGATTTCAAGCGCGACGGGAGGAACGCGAGGCCAGCTTGACCGTTCGCGTCGGGATGACTGCGCGCCGCCCCTCCCGCCTCGCCCCGCTTCGCAACCTGTTCGCCCGGGCGCCTGCCCGGTCGCCGGCGCCGGTCGAGCGCGGCCGGGTGTGGAAGTTCCTGGCCGCCGCCGGCGGGGGTCTGGCCGCCGGCGCCGGCGCCGCACACCTGCTCTACAGCCAGGGGCACAAGGTCGGGGTCGAGCTGCGCGCCCCACGCCCCGAGCCCCTGCCGCCCAAGGTCCCCACGCCCGAGGACTATGAGGCCCAGGAGCCCGGTCGCGGCCGCATGGCCAAACGGCCCGAGCACATTCCTCACAGGGGCTGGTCCGACATCGTCTGGCGCACCGGCGGGTCTTATTTCGGCGACCGGGTCGGCTTCGTCGCCGGCGGCGTGACCTTCTTCACCCTGCTGTCGCTGTTCCCGCTCTTGGGGACGTTCGTCACCCTCTACGGCCTGTTCGCCGATCCGGCCGACGCCTGGGGCCGGCTGCAGTTCCTCTACGCCCTGCTGCCCGACAGCATCGCCGAGTTCCTGGGCGGGGAGATGCAGCGGCTGGCCGAGAACTCCAACAGCCAGCTGACCTTCACCTTGGCCTGGACCCTGGCCCTGTCGCTGTGGACCGCCAACGGGGCGGTCAAGGTGCTGTTCTACGGCCTGAACGTCGCCTACCACGAGGTCGAGCGCCGCAACATCGTGCGCTACAACCTGATCTGCATGGCCTTCACCGTCGGGGCCATCATCGCCGTGCTGCTGACCTCGGTCCTTGTCGTCGGCGTGCCGGTGGTGGTGCGGCTGTTCGGGCTGGAGGAGGAGTGGGGCCTGATCGCCCCGCTGCGCTGGCCGCTGCTGCTGGCGGGCTATATCGCGGCCCTGACCGTCATCTACCGCTATGGCCCCTGCCGTCAGCGCGCGCGCTGGCGCTGGGTCACGCCGGGCGCGATCTTCGCGGCGGTGCTCAGCCTGACCGTGTCCTTCCTGTTCAGCTGGTATCTGTCCAACTTCGTGCGGACCGACAGCTACGGCCCGCTGGCGGCCATGATGGGTTTCCTGCTGTGGACCTGGCTGTCGGTGCAGGTGATCCTGATGGGCGCCGAGCTGAACGCCGAGATCGAGCACCAGACCGCCGTGGACACCACGACCGGCAAGCCCCTGCCGATCGGCGAGCGGGGCGCCAAGGTCGCCGACAGCATCGGCGCCCGGCGCGGCAACCCCGCCGCTCTCGCCTTCACCCAGCGCCAGGCCGAGCGGGTGGCGGACCGCCTGCGCGGCCGCCAGAACCGCAAGGCCGCCGAGCGCGTCGCTACAGAATGAAGCGGCTCAGATCGACGTCCTTGGTGAGGGCGTCCATCTTCTCGCGCACAGCGTCGCCGTCGAAGGTCACGGTCTGGCCCGACAGGTCCGAGGCCTTGAAGCTGGTTTCCTCCAGCACCCGCTCCATCACGGTCTGAAGCCGGCGCGCGCCGATGTTCTCGACCGCGCTGTTGGCCGCCACCGCCGCATCGGCCATCGCCTCGACCGCATCGTCGGTGAAGGTCAGGGTCACGTCTTCGGTCGCCAGCAGGGCCTGGTTCTGACGGATCAGATTGGCCTCCGGCTCGGTCAGGATGCGCTTGAAGTCGTCGCGCGTCAGGGCCTTCAGCTCGACCCGGATCGGCAACCGTCCCTGAAGCTCGGGCAGCAGGTCGCTGGGCTTGGCGACGTGGAAGGCGCCCGAGGCGATGAACAGCACATGGTCGGTCTTCACCGGCCCGTACTTCGTCGAGACCGTGGTGCCCTCGATCAGGGGCAGCAGGTCGCGCTGCACCCCCTCACGCGACACGTCGGCGCCGGACGCGCCCCGGCGAGCAGCCACCTTGTCGATCTCGTCCAGGAAGACGATGCCCTCGTTCTCGGCCAGTTTCAGCGCCTCTTGCGTCAGGCTGTCCTGATCCAGCAGCTTGTCGCCCTCTTCGGCGATCAGGGGCGTCGTCGCATCGCGCACCGTCAGCTTGACGGTCTTGGTGCGCCCGCCGCCCATCTTCCCCAGCATCTCCGACAGGTTCAGCAGGCCGACGTTGCCGCCGCCTGGAATGTCCAGGCCCTGGATCGGCGAGGCGGTGTCCGCCAGCGAGATCTCGATCTCCTTGTCGTCCAGCTCTCCGGCGCGCAGCTTCTTCCTGAAACTGTCCCGCGTCGCCGGCCCCGCGCCCGGTCCGACCAGGGCGTCCAGAATCCGGTCCTCGGCGGCGGCCTCGGCCTTGGCCCGCACGTCGCCGCGCCGGCGCTCGCGCACCATGATCAGCGCGCTTTCGACCAGGTCGCGCACGATCTGATCCACGTCTCGGCCGACATAGCCGACCTCGGTGAACTTGGTCGCCTCGACCTTCAGGAAAGGCGAGCCCGCCAGCCGCGCCAGGCGACGCGCGATCTCGGTCTTGCCGACGCCGGTGGGGCCGATCATCAGGATGTTCTTGGGCGTCACCTCGTCGCGCAGATCCGCCGGCACGCGCTTCCTGCGCCAACGGTTCCTCAGGGCCACGGCGACAGCTCGCTTGGCGTCGTTCTGGCCGACGATATAGCGATCCAGTTCGGAGACGATCTCGCGGGGGGTCAGTTCAGTCATGCGACGCAGATAGGAGAGGCCGAACCGTTGCGGGAGAGGGCGGGGCGTCGCAGCGACTGTTTTCACATTCGCGCCGTCGTCTTATCGCGCGTCGCCGGGCCAGGCCTGCAGCGAAGACTCGGCGATCGCCAGCAATGCAGGCCGTTCCATCCCGTCTCGCGCCAGGACAGACATGCCTTGCATCACCGCCATGACCAGACCTGCCAGCGCGGCGGCATCCGTGGCAGGCGGCAGGCGGTCCGCCTGAATGTCCTGATCAATCTTCGCCTGAAGTCTGCGCCGAACGCCGCGGCGGATGTCCGCCACGACCCGCTGCACATCGGCCGAGGCCGCCGAGCCGCTGGCCGTCGCGCTGGCCATCAGACAGCCACTGGGCGTGTCCTCGCCCGTATAGGTGCAGGCTGCAGCGGTCATCAGGCTGCGCGCCGCTTCCAGAGCGCTGGGCGCGGCGCCAATCCCGTCGGCCATCGCCTGAGGGTCGCCCGCATAGAGGCGCACAGCCTCGAGGAACAACTGCTTCTTATCGCCGAACGCGGCGTACAGACTGGGCGCTGTAATCCCCATCGCCACCGTCAGATCAGCGATGGAGGTCGTCTCGTAGCCGTGACGCCAGAAGGAGAGCATCGCCTGTCGAAGGGCGATATCGCGATCAAAGGACAGCGGGCGGCCGGGGCGACGCGAAGGCTGCGTGGATTCCATAGTGGTCACTATAAAACATCTTGACCTGCGGCGCCACCACGCTCACTGGTTTTGTAGTGATCGCTAGGAAAACAAGATGTTATTGATCGATTATCGCACGCTCGGCCGATCGGGCCTGGTCGTCAGTCCGCTCGCCCTTGGGGCGATGACCTTTGGATCGGGGGAGTGGGGCGCCGATGAAGCCGAGGCGCGACGGGTGTTTCAGGCCTATCGCGAAGCGGGTGGTAACTTCGTCGACACCGCAGACATCTACGCCGCAGGCGAGAGCGAACGCCTGGTCGGACAGTTCATCAGGGAGGCCGGAGCCCGCGACGAGGTCGTGCTGTCCACCAAGTTCGCCTTCAACGGATCGGCCAGTCCGTTGACGACAGCCCAGGCCGGCAGGGGAAATCCCAACGCCGGCGGGGCCGGGGCCAAGAACATCCATCGCGCGCTGAATGCGTCATTGCAGCGCCTGGGGACCGACTACGTCGATCTGTACTGGATGCACATCTGGGACGGCGTGACCCCTATCGAGGAGATCGTTCAGACCCTGGGCGACCTCGTTCGCGCGGGCAAGATCCGCTATTTCGCCCTGTCGGACGTGCCGGCTTGGCTGGCCATGAAGGCGGCGACCCTGGCCGTCGAGCGGCGAGCGCCGGCGCCGATTGCGATCCAGGTGGAGTATTCACTCGTCGCCCGCGACATCGAGGCCGAACACATCCCGGCCGCGCTTGAAGGCGGCATGGGCGTCATGCCGTGGAGTCCACTGGCCGGCGGCTTCCTGACCGGCAAATACCGACGCGAGGATACGACGAACACCGGACGTCTCAGCGGGGCCAATCCGTTTGGGCAGAGCAAGTTCGTCGATCGGAATTGGGACGTGCTTGAAACGCTGAAAGCCGTCGCGAAGGAAACCGATCGATCGCCGGCGCAGGTGGCGCTGAGATGGGTGATGCAGCGCCCTGGCGTGGCCTCCACCCTGGTCGGCGTGCGCACCGCGGCCCAACTGGCGGGCAATATCGCCGCCGCCGCGTTCCAACTGAGCGACGAACAGATGTCGCGTTTGAACGCCGCCAGCGCCCCGACGCCGGGCTTCACCCTTGGTCTGACGGCTCCGGCGATCCGCCGCATGGTCCTTGGCGGCAACGACGTGTCGGGCTGGCGCGAATAATCGCCCAGCAAAAAGGCGTCCCCTGATCGGAGGACGCCTTAAGGCTTCAAGCGCTTATCGCCCGTATCAGGCGGCGTTGGCGGCCTTGTTCTTGGCCAGCTTGTCCTGGTGGGCCTGCATGCCTTTGGCGATCAGGTCGGCCGCCTCGCCGGCGTCGCCCCAGCCCTCGACCTTGACCGACTTGCCCTTCTCCAGATCCTTGTAGCGGGTGAAGAAGTGCTCGATCTGCTCGATCAGGATGGCCGGCAGCTGACGATAGCTGGCGATCTCGGTGTAATAGGGATTCAGCTTGTCGACCGGCACGGCCAGGATCTTCTCGTCGCCGCCGGCCTCGTCCACCATCTTCAGCACGCCGATGGGGCGCGAACGGATCACGCAGCCCGGAACGACCGGCGTCGGGTTCAGCACGATCACGTCGCAGGGGTCGCCGTCGTCCGACAGGGTATGCGGCACGAAGCCGTAGTTGCCCGGATAGTACATGGCGGTGTGCAGGAAGCGGTCGACGAACAGGGCGCCCGAGGCCTTGTCCATCTCGTATTTCACCGGCAGGCCGCCCTGTGGAATTTCGATGATGACGTTGATGTCCCAGGGAGCGTTCGGGCCGACGGGAATGGCGTCGAGGTTCATGGCGGGTCTTTGCTGCGACTGCGAAACTTTGAAAGGCGAAGGGTGATAGGCTCCCCGGCCCGTCACGGCAAGGGCGACCTGTGGCGAACACGGGCCCGGCGGACTTGCGTCGCGGCGCATCATCGCGGACATCTGGATCATGACCTGGACCGATTGGGCGGCGCTGGCCCTCTTCTTCATCTGCTGGCTGGGATACAGCCCCATCCTGGCTTTCATCAGCCGACGGGGCGGCTCGCTGAACCAAGACATGGAGCATGTCCGCGCGGCCTGGATGCAGTCCATGACCCATCGCGAGATGAAGCTGATCGACAGCCAGCTGATGGGTCATTCGATCAACTCCGCCTCCTTCTTCGCCTCCACCAACTTGCTGCTGATCGCGGCGGTCGCAGGCATCCTGTTCGGCGGCGAGAGCGCGCTTCAGGGGTTCGCCGCCGTCGGCGCCGAAAACGTGCCGATGAAGATTCTGGAGGCAAAGCTTGCGCTGGTCCTGATCTGCCTGGCGCGCGGCTTTCTGGATTTCATCTGGGCGCTGCGTCAGATGAACTACGCCCTGGCGCTGATCGGCGCGGCGCCGGAGATCCACACCAAGACCGACCGCAAGGCCTTCAGCGAGGCGGCGGGCCAGCTTTTGAACCCGGCGCTCAGTTCCTTCAGTCAGGGTGTGCGCGGCTATTACTTCGCCCTGGCGGCGGCGGCCTGGCTGTTCGGACCGCTGTGGCTGGCCTTGGGCGTGGCGTCCTCGTTCGGCCTGTTGATCTATCGCCAGGAGGCGTCACCCGCCGCCCGCGCCATTCGCAACGCACGGCGGTTGTTGGACAACTGAACCGATCCTTTCGCAGTTGCGAGATTGAGCGCCCGTCCGACTTTCGTCGAAAGAGAGCCGTCTTGTCAGGCGACTCGCCATATGTGCGTAACAAGGCGTGACAATGCGGGCGCTCATGGGTCTTGACCCATTGTGCATCGCAACCTAAGTTGATCTCTGACGCCTCCGGGCGTCTTGCCCTTCCTGGGCGTTTCCTCCCTATAGACTTTTAATGCCGCACCCTCGGGTGCGGCTTTTTTTTGATCTGATCAGCGATCAGTCAGGCCGACCACGCGTCTGCGCACAGGGCGGCGATCACGCGGGATAGGGCCTTTTGCGTCCTGGCGTAGGTCGCGTTGGGGGCCAGCGTCGTCTCGTCCAGATAGAGTTTGCGGCTCAGTTCGATCTGGATGGCCTCATAGTCCTCGTCCGGCCGTCCCCAGCGCTGGGTGGACCAACCGCCGGCGTAGGGATGGTTCTGCGCAACGCGCCAGCCCAAGCCCTCGAACAACTCGCGCAGCCGCCGGCTGAGCCGCGCACTGCACGCCGAGCCGTAACGATCGCCCAGCACGACTTCGGCCCCGACGGCGCGCGCCGGCATCGAATGCCAGTCGATCAGCACCGCCCGTCCGTGCGTCGCGCGCGTCGTCTGCATCCGTTCGCCCAAGGCTTGGTGATAGGGGGCGTGGACCCTGGCGATGCGGTGCGTGGCCTCCGCCAACGTCAGCCGGCGCGCGTAAAGCGGCGTCCCGTCGCCGGCCAATCGGGGGATCACGCCATAACCGGCGGCCGTCTTGGCTCCCACCGGCCCGTCCAGATCCTCGATCAAGGCCGGGTCAAGCTCGGACGGATCACGGTTCAGATCAACATAGGCCCGGCCGAGCCGCCCTTCGATCAGCGCGGCGCCTCTGAGCGGTCCCTCTGCGACCAAGCGCCCGACCAGGGCGTCCTCGGCGCTTTTCAGGCTGGCGCGCGACAGGTCCGGCGCGGCGCCCATGTCGTCGGGATAGAGGTCGCCGGAGTGGGGCGAGGCGAACACCAGCGCAGTCGCGGGCGCGTCCGCCGCCGGGTCGGTGATCGAAAAGCTGTCGCCGCCGTCGGTCATGCTTCCGCTTAGCGCGTTTCGCTGTGGAAGGAAGTCGGCTGATCGGCGAATTTCATCGGCGGTTTACCGTTCGGGCTCTAGGTTTGCGGTCTGTTTCAAGGGTGTTTTTCGAATGGCGCGTATTCTCCTGGCCGAAGATGACGGTTCGTTGCGCGGATTTCTGACGCGCGCGCTGGAGCGGGCAGGCCACCAGGTCATCGACTGCGAGAACGGCGACGACGCGATCGACGCCTTGGAACACGGTCCCTACGATCTGCTGCTGACCGACATCGTCATGCCGGGCGCCGACGGGATCGAGGTCGCCCGCGTCGCCGCCGCCCGCCAACCCGGCCTGCGCATCATGTTTATCACCGGCTTCGCCGCCGTGGCCCTGACCGCCGCGCAGGCCACGCCAGACGCCAAGGTTCTGTCCAAGCCCGTCCACCTGCGCGATCTGGTCAATGAGGTCGAGCGGATGGTCGCGGCCTGAACCTTCGCTGCGACTGGGCCGAGCGGCGTTTGGTGAGAAATCGCATTCTTGCCGCTAAATCGGCTTGATGCCGACCGGCCTCGCCGCTATACGACCGCTCTTCCCGCTCCGAAGACGTTTTTCGGAGCCCTACGGCGGATGCGTAGCTCAGCGGGAGAGCACCTCGTTGACATCGAGGGGGTCACAGGTTCAATCCCTGTCGCGTCCACCATTTCTCTTTCTTTTCAGATTAGTCGCCATCAGCCCTGGCTGGCGCTCGCGCGCTAGAGCAGCCATCCCTGGTCCGACGTCCGCACGACCGTGTCGGTCATCAGGCCGCGGAGGCGAAGCTCGGTCGCGGCGGTGAAGGCGATGTCGATGTCGCGCCCCGACGCCAGGATATGAAGCCGGTCAGCATCCACCGTGCTCCACGCCTTGCCGCGTTCAGGGCCCGCGGGCACGCGGGGCAACAGTCCAGGTTCGCGGCTCCAGGCCAGAAGCTGCTCGACGGTCGTCTGGTTCAGCATGTCGCGCAGATGGTGGGCGGTAACATAGGCGTCGGGCAGGGCGCGATGCGCAGGCAGGCCCAACTCGTGCACCAATCCCTCGGGCCGGCGCAGATAGCGCAGCATCTGGTTGGAGAAGCGCGGCAGGTCGGGCCACAGCCGCAGGGCGCATTTCCACGTGCAGATCCACTTTGCGCCGCCTGACAGGGCAGGGGTGCAATACCGCTGCTCGAAGCTGGCGCGGTGAGCCGCCAGCGTGATCACGCCCGTGTCCGGGCGAAGGATGGGCGGCGCGACGGCCTTCCAATAGCCGGCGTCACGAACCCACTCGTCCAGAATGTGGTGGACCGCCATGGTGTCGGGCGAAATCGGCCGGCCGGGATTTACGAAACGGGCGCCGCGCGTCGCATCCAGACGCCATGGGCCGGCCCCGTCACGCACAACGTCCTGCCAGCCGATCTCGCAGACGTCCTGAGGGCCGGATCCGGCCGTCTCCAGGTCGATGACGCGGATGCGTTGGGGGGATGGCGTGAAGTCGGTCAGGGCGTCCTCGGCGTGGGGTTCACACCTGACAACGCCTGGGACGCCGGATTCGGTCCGGCGTCTGAAAAGACCGCGACGGCGGGGCCTCAGCTCGGCAGGCGGATCGATCCGTGCGGCATGACGGTCATCACGGCCCAGAGGCCGATCAGCACCACGGGCGAGGCGATCAAGGCCCGCCGACAGCGATGCGCTAGATAGAGAGCCTCGCCGATCACGATCGACACCAGCATTCGCGTTTCCCCCGAAACGATAAGCGACACTTCTATGACGTCGCCGACAGACGTGTCCCTCAATGAGACGACAAGACTTTTGGTCGCCGCCTCTCAGCAGGCCGCGTGGTCGCTGGACGTGCGGCCAGGAATGCGCAATCTCGCGGCATGGGATCTGTCGCGCGCCTGTTCCGTCTGCATTTGTCGCTATGGCTCGGGCTTCTGGTCCTGGCGGCCGTCGCGGCGCTGGCGCCGGCCAGCCTCGGCTGGCCGATGCGACTGGCGGCCGGCTGGGACGCGGGCGTGGCGACCTTCCTCCTCGCGACCTTTGCGCGGATATTCCGGGCGCGTTCTCAGGAGGCGATGCGACGCCGCGCGGCGGAACTGGATCAGGCCGGCGTTCTGGTTCTGCCGCTCAGCACGGCGGCGGCCGTCGCCAGCGTCGTGGTCCTGGTCCTCGCCATGGTGGCCAGCGACGGCAAGCCGACGGTCGGGCAGGCGGTCTTTTCAGTGTGCACCGTCGGCCTGTCGTGGTTGTACGTGCACATCATCTTCGCCTTGCATTACGCCCACGGCTTCTATGCCCCGCGTGACGACGGCAAGGGCGATCAGGGCGGGCTGATCTTTCCGGGTGAGGAGGACGCGGACTACTGGGACTTTCTACACTTCGCCTTGATCATCGGCGTGGCGAACCAGACGGCCGATGTGCAGATTTCCAGCCGCAAGCTGCGCGGCCTGGCGACGTTTCACAGTCTGATCGCCTGGTTCTTCAACGCCGTCATCCTGGCTCTGACGGTCAATCTGGCCGCCACGCTGCTTTAGGCACGCGGAGCCGTTCGGTCAGAGATCGACCGGGCGACCGGATTCTTCTTCTTCAAGCGTGACGGCGACATCGGCGTTGGCCGACAGGCGTACCTTGTCGCCCTCGACGCCGGCGACGAAACCGTTCTCGATATAGTGGTGGTGATCGGCGTGGGCGCCGGTGTTCTCGCGCCGTGTCAGCTTGATCCGGTCGCTCTCGACCCGGTCCACGACGCCGACGTGCACGCCGTCGGCTCCGATGACTTCCATGCCTTCCTTGATCTCGCTCATCGCCGTTCTTTCCTCGCTGAACATCGTCTCGATAGCGGAGCGCCGCCGACCGACATTTCGTTCCCGAGGCGCCGGGACGGCGAGCATGCTTGTTCGCGGCCCCGCCGACTGGCAAGGCTTTGGGACAGTGTTCAGCACAAGCCGGCTGAGGAGCGCGAGCGACAGGGATGCCGTTGACTTGATCGAACAGTATGGATGGTCCGAGGTCTGGGCGACGGCGTTCGCGCCGCATGCCCATGCCGGCCACGCGCCGGGCCGCGTCATCCTCCAGCATCGCAACGGCTATCTGGTCGTCACGGATGCGGGCGAGCTTCAGGCCAAGGCGTCCGGCCGACTGCGGCACGAAGCCCAGGAGACTGGGCCCCCTGCGGTGGGCGACTGGGTGGCGCTGTCGCTGAACCCTCAGGACGGCGCCGCCACCATCCACGCCGTCCTGCCTCGCCGCACGGCCTTCGTGAGACGGGCGGCCGACAGCGTGCGTCGAACCCAGATCCTGGCGGCCAATATCGACGTGGCCTTTGTCGTCACCTCGATGAATGCGGATCTGAATCCGCGCCGGATACAGCGTTTCCTGGCTGCCGCGATGGACAGCGGAGCGCGGCCTGTTCTTGTTCTGACGAAGTCAGATCTCAGCGCCGACCCCCAGGCCGAGGCCGCTCAGGTGGCGGCGCTGGAGACGCAGACCCTGGTCCTGACCGTCTCGGCGCGCGAAGGCGTCGGCCTTGAGGCGCTGCGTCTTCAGGTGAAGCCGGGCGAGACCTGTGTCCTGATCGGCTCGTCGGGTGTCGGCAAGTCCACCCTGGTCAACGCCTTCCTGAACGAGGATCGGATGGCGACCCAGGCGATCCGCGCATCCGACGACCAGGGACGGCATACAACCAGCCATCGCCAGCTGATCCCGCTACCCGGCGGCGGTCTCATCATCGACACGCCCGGCATCCGCGAAGTGGGCCTGATCGACGCCGAAGAGGGTGTGGAAGCGGTCTTCGACGATATCGAACATCTGATGCAGGAGTGCCGCTTCACCAACTGCGGCCATGTGAGCGAGCCGGGATGCGCTGTCCAGGCGGCCCTGGCGGACGGCACGCTGGAGGGACCGCGCTGGGCGCATTTCCAGAAGCTGAAGTCGGAACTGGCGGCCGCAGGGGACAAGGCGGAACGGATCGCCAAGGCTGCGGAACGCCGGCGGCTGGGCGGCTTGCAGAAGGTCTATCGCGCGACGAAGCGCAACGATCGCGGCGGGGCCGATCGATAGCGTCGATGGCGCAACCGAATTTCGACGTGTTGCGGGGCCAAACGGGCTAGGTGAAGTCCTTAGACTTAAGAAAGATCACCATGTCCGCATTCACCATCGTCACCACCAGCGCCGTTCAGGGCAGCGAGGCCGCAGAGGTCAACACGTTGACGGACGACTTTTCCGACGCCAGCGAGGCGGTGGGCTATGCACGCCGCATGGCCGACGAGATGATCGACATGGCCGATCAGCTGCTTCTGGATTTCGATTACAGCAATGTCGGCGTCTATGAGGGCGACCTGCTGGACGAAGACGTCACCCCGGATCACCCCGCGCTGATCGGCGTCTGGGTGTTGGATGAAGAAGGCTCGGCCTTCGTGCCGGCCGAAGAGTTCCGGCAAGGGTCGACCGAAGTCGAGAACTGACCGGCGGCTATCGCGGCGGGAGGTTCGGATCGAGCCGCCTGCCGCATTCGTCATCGGACGATAGACGAGCGCCTAGTCGCGCGCCCAGTGGCGACTTCTGCGGATCGAAAATGTGGGTGAGGATGGCCGTCCCTCCGAACACCTTGCGGTGCTCGGAGGTGACGATGGTGGAGCTTAGCGGAGTCGAACCGCTGACCTCTTGCATGCCATGCAAGCGCTCTACCAACTGAGCTAAAGCCCCGGACCTGTCGGTCTGGATCGCCCGGTTCATCTTGCGATGGCCCCCGGCGAGGCGGCGGAAACTAGGTCAGGCTTTTTCTGCGATCAAGCCCGTTTCGAGATTTATTTTCACCGCGTTTCCAAAGGTGAAAATACGCAGATTTTTCAAACCGAAAGGTGTGAAAGGCATGCTGTCCCGCCGCGTCTCCCTAACGGGAAATGCGGCGGGTGCAACAAGAATCTGAGCCAGATCGCGAGAAGCCCACAGCAAGTTGGGCTTCAAGTCGCGCGATGCGCGATAGGCTCAAGAATTTAGTCGTCGTCGCGCGACGGCTTGGCGATCTCGTCATCGATCGAGTCGTCGTCTTCGTCCTCGATGAACGGCACGGAGTCGTCATCGTCGTCGGCCAGCAGATCGTCGTCGCCGTCGGTCGAGCCCATGCCGGCTTCTTCCGAGGCGTCAGCCGGGGAGTCTTCGTCCTCGTCGTCCGGCGTGAGGATCGGCTCGTGGCCTTCCTCGTCGATTTCCGGCGTCTTGACGTCGTCTTCCTCGTCCTCGTCGCCGTCGACCTTCTTGTCCTTGACCTGATCTTCCGTGTCCTCATCGTCGGACGGATAGCCGGGACGGGCGCGGCGGCTGCGCAGCTTCATCGCCTCTTCGGGATCGAAGTCGGTTCCGCATTTGGGGCAGTGTGCGGGGCGACGGTTCAGGTCGTAAAACTTCGCCTGGCAGTTGGGGCAGACCTGTTTGGCGCCCAGTTCGGGATTGGCCACGTTTGGATGCTTTCAACGGGTTGAATTCGGGGCGGTCCCTTGCCACCCCTTTGACCCGCTGTCAAAAGCTGTCTTTCGCGCCGCCCGCGCGGCCCTTCGCACAATACAGCCTGAAGCGGGTGATCATGCCGTCCCAACTGACTTCACGCCGCGCATCCGCCCTGACCGGAAAGGTCCGCGCACCGGGCGACAAGTCGATGTCGCACCGGTCGATGATCCTGGGCGGAATGGCGTCGGGTGTGACCGAGGTCGAGGGCCTTCTGGAAGGCGACGACGTCCTGGCCACCGCCCGTGCAGTCGAAGCCTTCGGCGCCAAGGTCCAGCGGACCGGAGACGGCAGATGGCGGATCGAGGGGGCGGGGGGCTTTAAGACGCCGGCTTCGGTGATCGACTGCGGCAACGCGGGAACCGGGGTGCGCCTGCTGATGGGCGCGGCGGCCGGCTATCCGCTGACGGCGACCTTCGATGGCGACGGCTCGCTGAGAAAGCGGCCGATGAAGCGGGTCACGGGACCCCTGGCGGACATGGGTGCGGCGTTCGACTGGCAGGCGGCCGAGGATCGGCTTCCTGTGGCCCTGACCGGCGGCGCGCTGAAGGCGATCGACTATGTGCAGACGGTGGCCTCGGCCCAGGTGAAGTCGGCCATCCTGCTGGCGGGGCTGAACGCCGAGGGCGTCACCTCGGTGGTCGAGCCCGAAAAGAGCCGTGATCACACCGAGCGGATGCTGCGGGCCTTTGGCGCCGAGGTGAGCGTCGAGGAGAGGGGCGAGGGCTGGAAGGTGACGCTGAAGGGCGGTCAGGCCCTGACCGGGACCTTCGTCGCCGTGCCGGGCGATCCGTCCTCGGCGGCGTTTCCCCTTGCGGCGGGGCTGATCGTGCCGGGGTCGGAGGTCACGGTCGAGGGCGTGATGCTGAACCCGCTTCGCACCGGCCTGTTCGAAACCTGGATCGAGATGGGCGCCGACCTGACCACCACCAACCGGCGTGAGGCCGGGGGCGAAGAGGTCGGCGACATCACCGCCCGTCACTCGTCCCTGAAGGGCGTGGTAGTGCCCGAGGATCGCGCCGCCTCGATGATCGACGAATATCCGATCCTGGCGGCGACGGCGGCCTTTGCGGACGGCGTCACCGTCATGCGCGGCGTGGGTGAAATGCGGGTCAAGGAAAGCGACCGGATTTCGCTGATGGTCGAGGGCCTGCGCGCCTGCGGCGTTCAGGTCGAGGAGGAGCCGGAAGGCTTCATCGTCACCGGCGCCGGCCAGGGCAGGTCGGTGCGTGGCGGCGGCCTGGTCCACACCGCCCACGACCACCGCATCGCCATGAGCCATCTGGTCCTGGGCCTGGCCGCCGAACAGCCGGTCTCGGTCGACGAGCCTGGGATGATCGCCACCAGCTTCCCCGGCTTCGTCGAGATGATGAACGGCCTGGGCGGGCGTATCGCGTGAAGCCCGTGCGCGACGTCGTCGGTCGAGGCATCGCGGTCCTCGGTTTTCTGACCTGTCTGGGCGGAGCTGCCTGGACGGCTTGGATCGTCTGGCAAGGGGTGACGACAGGCCAGGTCTCGGGCAAGCATGGCGCCGTGCATCTTAGGGCCGAGGGCGACGCCTTCTTCTATTCGACCGTGGCGCTGAGCGGCGTCGCCTGTTTGGTTTGGCTGGGTTTGGCGGCCTTCGCGGTCGTGGTTCTGGCGCGTTGGAAGGCATGGTCGTGAACCGGCCGGGGCCGTCGGGCTGGATCAAGCCGATCCTGACGCTGGCGATCGCGATCCTGATCGGCTGGTTCTGCGTGATCGGAGCCCAAGAAATCGTCCAAAGCCTGGATGCCGGGGTGCTGAACAACCGAAAGGGGCCGGACGTTCTGTTGGCGGACCGAACCGTGCTGTTTTGGAGTGTGGTCCCCTTCTATGTGGCGTCGGTTGCGGCCGGGGCGGGCTTGGCGGTCCTGCTGGCCGGCCTTGCAATTCGTGATTTGGTCGGACGCCGAGACTGAGGCCTGCGGCTGGATTGGTCGGGCGATCCTCGCTATCAGGCTCGGCCTCCCGTGCGTTTGGGATCGAGATTGAAATGCGCCACGCGCTGCGGAGACCTGCTTGACCCTGATCATCGCCGTCGACGGACCGGCCGCCTCTGGCAAGGGGACCATCGCCGCGCGTCTGGCCCAGACCTATGGCCTGCCGCATCTGGATACGGGGCTGCTGTACCGAGCCGTGGGCGCAAGGGTGCTGGCGGACGGCGGATCGCTGGATGACGAGGCCGCGGCGACGCAGGCGGCGCGGGGGCTGGATGCGGCAGGTCTATCGGACGATCCGCGCCTGACGACAGGCGAGGCGGGCGAGGCCGCCAGCCGTGTCGCCAGCTTCGCCGGCGTGCGGGCGGCTCTGCTGGAGCTGCAGCAGGCGTTCGCGGCCCAGGCGGGCGGCGCGGTTCTCGACGGACGCGACATCGGCACGGTGATTGCGCCGAACGCTCAGGCCAAATTGTTCGTCACCGCGACGCCCGAGGTGCGGGCCACGCGCCGCTGGAAGCAGCTGACGGCGCGCGGTTCGGACATCGCCTTTGACGCCATGCTGGCCGACATCCAGCGCCGCGACGAGCGCGACGCCGGGCGCGGGGCGGCCCCGATGGTTCAGGCCGATGACGCGGTCTTGCTGGATACGACCGATCTGGGTATAGAGGCCGCCTTCGATGCGGCCCGCCGTATCGTCGAGGCGGCGCGCGCGAAACACGGTCTCTGACCCATCTCGCAAATCCAACGCTCCCACCCTCGGCCTCCGCGGGCGTTTTGATCGTTCTGAACGGCCTCGCATCCCGACGACCTGATTCCATCTTTTCCCATCGCCCCGCGCGCCGCCTTTCGCTGCGTCAGGGGTCCACCTCGCGCGGGATCGCTCTTCGGTCACGCGCCACAGCCCCACTGGAAACACCAGAGCTTCATGTCTGATACTCTCAACCCCACGCGCGACGACTTCTCGGCGCTGCTCGACGAACAACTGTCGGGTCGCGACTTCGGCGAAGGCCAGGTCGTGCACGGCCGCGTCGTCGGCATCGAAAAAGACATCGTCATCATCGACGTTGGTCTGAAGACCGAAGGCCGCATCGCCATGCGCGAATTCGGCCAAGGCGACGACGGCGCCCTGCCCAAGGTCGGCGACAACGTCGAGGTTTACCTGGAGCGCGTCGAGAACGCCCTGGGCGAAGCCGTCATCAGCCGCGACAAGGCCCGTCGCGAAGAAGCCTGGACCCGTCTGGAAGTCGTGTTCGCCGAAGGCCAGCCGGTCAACGGCGCTATCGTCGGTCGCGTCAAGGGCGGCTTCACCGTCGACCTGGGCGGCGCCTCGGCCTTCCTGCCCGGTTCGCAAGTCGACATTCGTCCGGTCCGCGACGTCGGCCCGCTGATGGGCAAGGAACAGCCCTTCGCCATCCTGAAGATGGACCGTCCGCGCGGCAACATCGTCGTGTCGCGTCGCGCCATCCTGGAAGAAGCCCGCGCCGAACAGCGCACGGAACTGGTCGGTCAGCTGGCCGAGGGTGAAGTCCGCGAAGGCGTCGTCAAGAACATCACCGACTACGGCGCGTTCGTCGACCTGGGCGGCATCGACGGCCTGCTGCACGTCACCGACATGTCGTGGAAGCGCGTTTCGCACCCGAGCCAGGTTCTGGCCGTTGGCGACACCGTCAAGGTCCAGATCGTCAAGATCAACCCGGACACCCAGCGTATCTCGCTGGGCATGAAGCAACTGCAGTCGGACCCCTGGGACGGCGTGGAAGCCAAGTATCCGGTCGGCGCCAAGTACACGGGCCGCATCACCAACATCACCGACTACGGCGCCTTCGTGGAGCTGGAAGCCGGTGTCGAGGGCCTGGTGCACGTCTCGGAAATGTCCTGGACCAAGAAGAACGTCCACCCCGGCAAGATCGTCTCGACCTCGCAGGAAGTCGACGTCGTGGTTCTGGATGTCGACGCCTCCAAGCGCCGCATCTCGCTGGGCCTGAAGCAGGCTCAGGACAATCCGTGGGACGCCTTCGTCGCCAACAACCCGATCGGTTCGACCGTCGAGGGCGAAGTCAAGAACGCCACCGAGTTCGGCCTGTTCATCGGCCTGGACAACGACATCGACGGCATGGTGCACCTGTCCGACCTCGACTGGTCGGTGTCGGGTGAAGAAGCCATCCAGCGCTACCGCAAGGGCGAGATGGTCAAGGCCAAGGTCCTGGACGTCGACGTCGAGAAAGAACGCGTCTCGCTGGGCATCAAGCAGCTGGGCGGCGATCCGATCGGCGAGGGCGACACCTATCGTCGCGGCCAGCAGATCACCGTCACCGTGACGGCGATCGAGTCGGGCGGCATCGAGGTCAAGTTCGGTGAAGACGACGCGCCGGTCACGGCCTTCGTTCGGAAGTCGGACCTGTCGCGCGACCGCAACGAGCAACGTCCGGAACGCTTCGCCGTCGGCGACCGCGTCGACGCCATGATCACCGCCGTGGACAAGGCCTCGCGCCGCGTCTCGGTGTCGATCAAGGCGCTGGAAATGAAGGACGAGCAGGAAGCCATCGAACAGTTCGGATCTTCCGATTCGGGCGCTTCGCTGGGCGACATCCTGGGCGCCGCGCTGAAGAACGCCGGCACCAAGGACTAAGCGCTCATCCAAAGAGCGTTAGGCGCTTCGCTCAAGCAGCGGAGCGCCGCGCGATCTGCGATAGCGAAAAAAGAATGAAGGGCGGCGGGAGCAATCCCGTCGCCCTTTTCTCTGTCTGGCACACTGCTGTGTGCACTTCCGGACATTTTCCTTGCGAATGGCGCGCATCATTGTCGGATAAGGGCTTTTTACAGAGCCTGTCGAAGGTTAGGGTGTAGGCTCTGGATCAACGGCGGGCGAAACAGCCCGTCATTCCGAGCTCGCGGGGGCGCAGATGATCAAGTCCGAACTGATCGAGAAGCTTGCAGCGGAAAATACCCACCTGACCCACGCCGAGGTCGAGCGGCTGGTCAATGTGATCCTCAACACCATGACCTCGGCCTTGTCCGAAGGCGGCCGGGTCGAGTTGCGCGGTTTCGGCGCCCTGTCTGTGCGGTCGCGTCCGGCGCGCGCGGGTCGCAATCCGCGTACTGGCGAAACCGTCGAGGTGCCCGCCAAGGCCGTCCCCTTCTTCAAGAGCGGCAAGGAGCTGCGCGAGCGGCTGAACGCCTCGGGCGACGCCTGATCTAACTTTCTCAAGGAAATCTCATGAGCCTGCTGTCGGAGTTTCGCGAGTTCGCGGTCAAGGGCAATGTCGTGGACCTGGCGGTCGGCGTGATCATCGGCGCCGCCTTCAACGGCATCGTCAAAAGCCTGGTCGATCAGGTGGTGATGCCGCCCATCGGCCTGATCACCGGCGGCATCGATTTCTCGGAACTGGAATGGGTGCTGAGGGCTGAGAACCCGGCGACCGAGGCCGTCGAGAAGGTGGCGATCCAATACGGCGCCTTCCTGAACACCGTGATCCAGTTTCTGATCGTGGCCTGGGTCGTGTTCATGGTGGTCAAGGGCATCAACGCCCTGCGTCGCCAGCAGGCCGCCCAGCCCGATCCGGCGCCGGCCGCGCCGACGGCGACTGAAGCCCTGCTGGCCGAGATCCGCGACGAGCTGAAGGCCCGCCCTAAGGCCTGATCAGGCCTTGGACACGCGACCTCCCAAGGTCGGGCGCATGATCGTTGCGGCGGTCGACGCCTTGGGCATCGGCGGCGTGCGCGAACAGATGCCGTAATCGCCGTCGAACGGCGTCGGCGCCCAGGCGGCCGCCAGCGCGGGATCGTCGATGATGGCGTGGCAATGCCCCCAGCCGCCCTCGCGCCGCGCCGTCTTCGCCATATCGCCCAACTGCGCCAGCAGGCGCGGCGTCACCATCTGCAGCCGCACCTTAGCGGCCCCCAGCGCGCGGGCGTTGTCGATCAACGCTTGGGTCAAAAGCGCAATCGCCTCGGGCGCCGCCTTCAGGGCGATCAGATCGACGATGTCCAGATAGGGCGGCTCGATCAGGCTGGTCTTGGTCATCTGCGCCATGGCCATCCCGACGATTTGGCTGTCCCTGACGCAGGCCAGCATGACCGGCGGCAGAGTCAGGTCGGGGTCCGCCAACCGCCAGCGCAGGATTTCCGGACTGCGATCCGCCAGCAGACGCTCTTCTTGCGACAGCCGGCGCCAGAAGTCCGCATAGGGCGAAGTGTCCGATAGGTCGCGCAGGACCGTCACTCCAGTCGGCAGCACAAGCGGCGTCTGGCGAAACACGCGCCCGTTCATCAGCCGCTCGCCCAGACGCGCGGCGGTCTCGGCGGAGGTGCGGCCCAGCAGCAGGCGCAAACTTCGACCCTGAGCGCAGGCCAGACGATTGGTGATCCATGACAGCTTCAGTCCATGACTTTCGGCCGGCCAAGGCTTCATGTCGAACAGGCCATACAGCGGCGCCGAGCGCGCATTGGCGTTGAAGGTGTAGCGAGCGAACAGGCCCGGCTGTTTCAAAAAAGTGCGGATCAGAGGGCGGCTGGCGCCCTTCTGGCTGGGCGGCACGATGATCGAAAACCCAGTGGCGCCGAAGTGATCCTGGGCGCCGTAGCGAAACCGCTGGATGAAGTTGCCCAGCATGGCGACGGCGTTGTCGTCCGCGTCGGCGACCACCCAGCCCGCGGGCGCGCCCAGCGCCAACCGCGCCGGATTGGCCTCGAGCCAGCGCCATCCGGCCGGCGATCGCTCGGGCCAGCCGACCTGACGATGCAGCCTGTTCAGCGCCTCATGGTCTGGAGCGGCGATCGGTCTGACAGACATCTGGCGCGCCTTCCCATTATGAAACCGCGAGCGTTTCTGACGACCGACTTAGCAGGATGTGCGCCATCGGGCGTCACCCAGGGTTGTTTTTCGCTTTCCTCGCGCGTCGCCTGGCCACTCCCGCGACAGCCTTAACACTTGTTCGAATTCCCCCGCTGTGCTGGGTATGCGCCTTTCGCGCGCCCGATAAGCGGCGCGGCAGTTGGGAGTGAGCCGTTGAGGACGGATTTGGGGAAGGCGCGACTTACACGACGCGTAGAGACGATTAGGGGGACGCGCGCATGAACATCGTCGTCGCCCTTGGACTGATCATCACCTTCGCCACGGGCGTGCCGGTGCTGATGCAGATCCTCAAGAACCACCCGCGCGGACTGATCATCCTGTTCTTCGCCGAGATGTGGGAGCGTTTCTCCTACTACGGCATGCGCGGCATCCTGATCTTCTTCCTGACGCAACACTTCCTGTTCGACGACGCCATGGCGGGGTCGACCTACGGCTCCTACACCTCGCTGGTCTATCTGCTGCCCCTGCTGGGCGGCATCATGGCCGACCGCTTCATCGGTACGCGTAAGGCCGTCGCCTTCGGCGCCCTGCTGCTGGTCGCCGGTCACGGCATGATGGCTTTCGAGGGCCGTCCCGCCACCGAAACCCTGACCTACGCCGGTCAGACCTATCAGATCGACGCCGAAGGCCGCGGCGCGGCGCGTGAAGTGTCGATCGTCGTCAACGGCCAGAAATACGCCTTCGAGGCGGCCGAAAACGGCCTGGCGATCGAGAACCTACCGGCCGCCTCGCCGCTGCCGGCCGTGCTGCCGACAGGCGAATACAAGATCGACGCGACCCGCGACATGGCGGGCGTGAACGTCTTCTATCTGGCGGTGTCCTTCATCATCATGGGCGTCGGCTTCCTGAAGCCAAACATCTCGACCATCGTCGGACAGCTCTATCCGCAGGGCGATCCGCGGCGGGATTCCGGCTTCACGCTCTACTACTACGGCATCAACCTCGGCGCCTTCTGGGCGGCGGTGCTGTGCGGCCTTTTGGGTCAGACCGTCGGCTGGTGGGCAGGCTTTGGTCTGGCCGGCGTCGGCATGGCGCTGGGCTGGATCGTGTTCGTGCTGGGCAAACCCCTGCTGCAAGGCAAGGGCGAGCCTCCGGCCGAAGCCAATCTGAGCAAGCCGATGCTGGGTCCCATCAACCGCGAATGGTCGATCTATCTGCTCAGCATCCTGGGCGTCGGCGTCGTCTGGTTCATGGTTCAGCGCAACGCCCTGGTGGGTTGGGTCCTGGGCGCCGCCACCGTCGCGTCGCTGCTGTTCATCCTCTACGTCATCGTCAAGGTTTGCGAGAACAAGGCGCAGCGTGAGCGGATGATGCTGGCCCTGGTGCTGATCTTCGGCTCGGTCGTCTTCTTCACCCTGTTCGAACAGGCCGGCACCTCGCTGAACCTGTTCGCCGACCGCAACGTCGATCTCAGCATCACCCCGCAGGCGTTCCAGCTGCTGGGCGTCACCGTCGGCACCCCGGCCCAGATCGCCGCCGCCGGTCTCAGCACGTCGGGTCCCTGGATCGACGCCACCATCACGGCGGCCCAGACCCAGTCGTTCAATGCGGGCTTCATCCTGATCTTCGCACCGATCATGGCCGCGCTCTGGGCCTTCCTCGGCAAGCGCAACCTGGACCCCAACCCCACGCTGAAGTTCGGCCTCGGCCTGCTTCAGGTCGGACTGGGCTTCATGATCGTGGTGTGGGGCGCCGGCATGGCCAACTCGGCCTTCCAGATGCCGCTGCTCCTGCTGGGTCTGCTCTATCTGTTCCACACGACCGGCGAGCTGTTCCTGTCGCCGGTGGGCCTGTCGGAAATCACAAAACTGTCCGTCGCCAAGGTGGTCAGCTTCATGATGGCCGTCTGGTTCCTGGCCAGCTCCATCGCCCAATATGTCGGCGGTTGGATCGCCGGCCTGGCGGGTACGGAGACGGTCGGCGGCCAGGTGCTGAACCCGGGCCTTGCGCTGCAGACCTCGCTTGAAGTGTTCAAGCTGCTGGGCCTGTGGGGCATGGGTATCGGCGTGGCCTTCATTGTCATCAGCCACTTCATCAAGGGCTGGTCGCACGGCGCCAATGACGGGGACAACCACCCTGGCCCTGCGCTGAACGATCGCGGTCAGGAAGACGGCAACGTCGCCCGTCCTGCGGCCTCGACGCCCAGCCACTGATCGACGCCTGATCATGGGAAAAGCCCCGGTGGAGCGATCCGCCGGGGCTTTTTGCTGCGTGAAGCGCGACCTCAGAAGGTCTTGCGGACCCGCAACGAGACGAAGGTGCGCGGGTCGATGGAGCGCTCCTCGACGAAGGCCACGGTGCGCGGATTGCGTGTGGCGTAGACCGTGCGCTGCTGGGTGAAGTCGTCCCACAGGTTCAGCTGTGCGCGCAGCGACAGGGTCGGGCTGGGCTTGTATTCGACGAAGGCCTCCAGATAGTCCGCACCGCGCCAGGCGAAGGTCTGGTCCGGATCGTAGGTCGCCTGGCCCAGACGCGGCAGCCAGTTGATCCCCCACTGGGTCTTCCACGAGGTGATGTCCTGCTGGAAGCCGACGTTGGCCTGGCTGGGGCGCACGCCCGAGATGCGGCGGTCCTCGCCCGTGGTCGGGTCGGTGACGCTGGTCTTGTTCCAATCGTTCCTGAAGGTGAACCGGGCGCCCGAAATCCCGACCTTGTCCAGCGGCACCACGACATTCAGCGACAGCTGATCCAGCGTCCCGTCGCCGATATTGCCGGTCGCCGACAGGCCGCCGGGCAGGGGCAGGCGGTCGATCACGTCGATGATGCGGTCGTGGCGATAGCCGATCGAGACCACGCCTTCGCCCCAGAAGCGGCGTTCGTAGGACAGTTCGGAAATCCAGCGCTGCTCCGGCTCCAGATCGACGTTGCCGCCGAACACCGTGCCATCGCTCAGCTCAGCCGAGGCGGCGAAGTCGCCGAAGTCCAACTGACCCAGTTCGCGCTCGAAGCGGAAACGTAGCTGGTTGTCGGCCATCGGCGTCCAGGTCGCCAGCAGCCGCGGCTTGGCGAAGAAGAAGCTCTTTTCCTGGTCCGCATCGCCCGACTGGCTGATGGTGGAGGCTTCCAGGCGCACACCGCCTTCCAGCGTCAGTTTCGGATTGATCCGCCAGGTCGCCTTGCTGAAGGCCTCGCCGCGCGTCTCCTCGACCTTGACCGAGGCGCTGGGCAGGGGCACGCCGACGCCGCCGATGGTGAAGGCCTGGTTCACGTCCAGCATATTGTAGGCGATCTCGGCGCCGGCCTCGATCGTCAGGGCGGGCGAGCGTTCGTGACGCACCAGGGCGCGCAGGATGGATTCCGACGAGTCGCCGTCGGATTTGAACTGCTGCTCCGGCGCCGCCGTGCCGTTCAGGGTCTCGTTGCTGCCCGACACGCTGTCGAAGCTGGAGAACTCGTGGATCAGACGCGTCTCCAGGGTCCAGCGCGGGTTCAGGGTGCGGGTCCAGGTCAGGCCCAGCTCGCCGGAATCGCCGTCTTCGGCATAGTCGCTGCGGCGCAGCGACGTGGGCGACGAAAGCTCGGTCCAGTTCTGATAGTCGTTCAGACCATAGCGGGCGGTGCCCTCCAGCTTTCCGCCGAAAACCGGGCCTGTGTAGTTGCCGCGAATGCTCTGGCCGCCGCCCCATCCGTCGTTTTCAAAACGCTCGTCGCGGATGACGTCGCCGGCGGCGTTGCGACGGATCGACCGGCCGACGCCGTTGGAATCGCTGGATCCCATGCCGTCCGACAGGGTCACGCCCCAGCTGCGGTCGCTCTTGTTCTGAGTGAACTGATAGGAGCCGCCATAGATGTCATGGCCGCCTTCGAACAGCATGGCGTTCCAGGTCAGGATCGACTGGCGGCTGTCGGTCGTCTTCAGGATGACGTTCACGACGACGGAATAGCCCTGCATGTCGATACCCGGCGCGCCGCCCCGGATCAGTTCGATGCGCTCGACCTGATTGGCCAGGGTCCGGCCCAGGACGTTCGAACCCGAGTCGTTCTTTGAGGCGGGGCGGTTGTTGTTGATCAGCACATTGCCGACCGCCCCTTCGAAACCGCGCGCGCCCGATCCGTTGTCGATGGAGAAGCCGGGGACCCGGTTGACCATGTCGAGCGCCGTATTCGGGCGCTGGGCGGCGAAGAAGTCCGGCGTAAAGACCAGCACGCCGCGCTGGCTGGCGTCGGCCAGGGGCGCCTGGTTGGTCGGGCCGGTCGGCACGGGGGCCTCGGCGACTTGGGGCTTGTCGCCGGCGAATGCGGCGCCGGCGGTGAAAAGCAGGGCGGTGCTGGCCAGCAGCAGGGTCTTTGTCATTGGTCTTCCCCTCGGGTGTTGGCGAGAGGTGTGCCGATCCGCCGCGTTCATCTCCAGTTACAAGGCCGCAAGGTGGATTAAATCGACGACATCATTACAGCGATTTCATTACACCAGTGACAGTAATGAAGTTTACAGCGATGTAATGATCAGACGCTCATCTTCTCTATTGTTTTTACTTGCCGCGATGGCGCTGACGACCGCGCCGGCCGTCGCGCAGGATGCGCCATCGGACGCCGTCGAGGATATCGTCGTCACCGCCCGCCGGATCGAGGCGCCGATGTGGGAAGTGCGGCGCGGCGACAGCGTCCTGATCCTGGTCGGATCGATCGACGGTTTGCCCAGAAAGATGGAGTGGCGCACCGACGCTCTCATCTCGGCGGTTGATCGTGCGGACCGCGTTCTGTTTCCCGTCGAGGGGCGGGCGTCACTGGCCGATGTGGGCCGGCTGATCTGGCGGTTTCGGACGCTGACGCGTTTGCCGAACGGGCGAACCAGCGCCGACTATCTGTCCCCGGACCTTGAGGCCCGGGTCGAAAGCCTGACAGGCGAAGGCCCGACCCGCGACAGCATGTTGATCCTGTCGGGCGATCTGATGGAACTGGGCGGGTACAGCAGCGGAGGGCGTCCGGTATCCGGCCTGGTCCGTCAGGCGACGCGCGCCAATCGCACGCCGGCTGAACCCGTCGGCATCTTCAGGGGTGACGAGCTGATCGAAAAGGTTCTGACGACGCCGCCCGAACGCTACCTCGACTGCATCGACGCTGCGGCGACGGCGGCGGAGGCCGGGGTCGAGGCGGGCGCGCAACGTGCGGAGAACTGGCGTCTGCGCCGGATCCCGGCGGTGCTCGACTCGCCCTTGGAAAGGGCGGCGACGGCCTGTTCCTACTGGTCGGTGATGGCCCAGGCGGACGATCTGCGTCTGATATGGAACACGGCGGTGGACAAGGCGCTGGCCGAAACCGGGATCACCGTCGCTATTGCCCCCTTGCGGCTACTGGCCGAGCCGAACGGCGTATTGGATCGGCTGGAGGCGGAGGGGCTGGAACCGATCGGTCCCGAATGGCGCCCCTCCACCCCCGCTCAATCGGCGCGCTAGAGCCTACTTGCGTTCCGGAACGGCGTCGCGCGCGGCTTCCCCAATGTTGTCGGCGGCGTTGCCGACGCTCTCGGCGGCGCCGGCGATGGCGTTGTCCTTCACCGCGTCGCTGCGGTTCATGTTCATCAGGAAGTAGCCGATCACCAGCACGGCCAGCAGGCCGACGATCAGGGCGACGATGGCGCCCATGCCGCTGCCGCGACGCTCGACGACGGTGGTGGGTGCAGCGCTGGTCTCAGTGATGCGTTCAACCCGGCCATCGGGATGTTGGACTTCGCGTTCGGTAGGCATGGTGTTTCCTCTCCAGTGTGGCGGGGAAACACGCTACGTGACGATACGGTTCCGCTCGCTTAGACGGCGGTGCCGCCGACCGTCAGGCCGCCGATCTTGAGGCTGGGCTGGCCGATGCCGACGGGCACGCCTTGTCCGGCCTTGCCGCAGACGCCGACGCCCGGATCGAAGGCGAAGTCGTCGCCAACCATCTGAATCTTGGTCAGGGCCGTGGCCCCATCGCCGATCAGGGTCGCGCCGCGCACCGGAGCGGTGATCACCCCGTCCTCGATCAGATAGGCCTCATTGCACTGGAACACGAACTTGCCGTTGGTGATGTCCACCTGGCCGCCCGAGAAGTTGGCGGCGTAGAGGCCGCGCTTCGTATTGGCGATCATGTCGGCCTTGGAATCCTTGCCGCCCTCCATGAAGGTGTTGGTCATGCGCGGCATCGGCATATGGGCGAATGACTGGCGCCGGCCGTTGCCGGTCGCGGCTACGCCCAGCTGCCGCGCCGACAGCCGGTCGTGCATAAGCCCGACCATGATCCCGTCCTCGATCAGCACGGTGCGCGAGGTGGGCGTGCCCTCGTCGTCGACCGACAGGGAGCCGCGCCGTCCGGCGATCGAGCCATCGTCCACCACGGTGACGCCGGGGGCGGCGACGCGCTGGCCCATCATGCCGTTGAAGACAGACGAGCCCTTGCGGTGGAAGTCGCCCTCGAAGCCGTGGCCGATGGCCTCGTGCAGCAGCACGCCGGGCCAGCCGGCGCCCAGGACCACGTCCATCTCGCCCGCCGGACAGTCGACAGCGTCCAGATTGACCAGGGCCTGACGCAGGGCCTCGTCCACCTGGGCCTGCCAGCGTTCGGGCGCGATCCAGGCCTCGAAGCCTGCCCGGCCGCCGGCGCCGGACGAGGCGCTCTCGCGCTTGCCGTTCTGTTCGACGGTGACGGAGACGTTCAGCCGGACGAGAGGACGGACATCGCGCACCGCCCGTTCGTCGGCGCGCAGGATCTCGATGGCGCGACGTTCGCCGATCAGCGAGGCGGACACCTGAACGACGCGCGGATCGCGGGCGCGCGCCCAAGCGTCGATCTCGGCCAGCAAGGCGATCTTGTCGGAGAAGGCGGGCGAGGCGAGGGGATCGACCTCGCCATACAGTTTCTGATTGGTGGCGCGGGGCCCTTCGGCGACCCGGGCCTCATGCCCCTGTTTGGCCAGGGCGGCGCTGTCGGCGGCGCGACGCAGGGCGGCGGCCGAGACCTCGTTGGCGTGGGCGTACCCGGCGGTCTCGCCCGCCACGACCCTGATGCCGAAGCCCTCGGTCGCGTCATAGGCAGCGGACTTCAACCGGCCGTCGTCGAACACCAGGCTCTCGCTCTCGGACCGCTCCAGGAACAGTTCGCCGTCGTCGGCGCCGGCCAGGGCCGTTTTCAGGATCGATAGGGCTTCATCGGTATCAACGCCGGCGGCGTCGAGGATGGGCGGCGGGGAGGCGTGAACGGTCATGGCCTGTAGGTAGGGGCTGAAGGCCGTTTCGTCACCTGCCCCGGCGCGCGAAACCGCCGATCAGTCCAGCGGCTGGGGTCGCGTCACCACCGGACCGTCGGGATCGCTGCTCGACGGGCGTGCAGCGGTAGGGGCGGGCGTCGGGGCCGTCGGCACGATCACCAGCGGCTCGGTCGTGACGGTCGGAGCCGGCGTGGACGGCGCCGGGGTGGCCGTCGTCGGCGCACGCGTCGTCGGTTGCGTCGTTGCGGCCGGCGCCTGGGTCTGGGTCTGGGTCTGGGTCGGCGTGCGGGGCGCGGCCGTCGTCGCGCGCGGCGTCGTCGTCGTTGCCGGCGCGGAAGCGGCGGGGGCGGGCGTCGCGGGGGTCGTCGCAGCGGGCGCGGGCTGTTCGGTCGCGACGACAGGGGCGGCGTCGGCAGGAATCGTATCGGCTGGCGGGGCGGTCAGAGGCGCATCGGCGGCCATGGCGGGCGTGGACGCCGGCGGGGTCGAGGCGGGACGCATCGCGAACCACAGGCCGCCTCCGGCGACCAGCAGGGCGACGACCCCGACTCCGACATAGAGCGGCAGGCGCGAGGTCTTGGCGGGCGCACGGGCGAAGCTGGGCGTGATCGGCGCAGCCGCAGGCGAAACAGCGGGTCTGGCCGCGACCGCTGGGGCGGCGACAGGTTCGGCCGCGACCGGCTTCGGCGCAGGGGCGGGCGTCGTCTCGGGCGCGGGCAGGGGCCGCACGGTCAGATCGGGTTGAGCGGCCGGCGCCGGCTGCGGCCTGGGCTGCGGCGGCGTTGGAGCCTGCGGTTGAGGCTGGGCCTGAGCCGGGCGCGCCGTCGGGATCAGCGAACCGCCCAGAATGCTTGCCCCCTGCGGACGGGGCGCGGGACGCGGCGCCGGCTTGGCGGGCGTCGTCTGACCCTTGGCCGGCGCGACGCCGGAGGCCAGGCTCTGGGTGTGGATCGAGGCCTGCTGCTGTTGCGGCGTGGGCTTGCGCGGCGGCGGATTGGGAATGCGGTCCAGCGGATTGGGAGCGACCGGCACCGGACCGACGTGGAAGGTCGTCGCGGGCATACGCCCCCAGGTCACCGGCTTGCGGGCGAAGGGCTGGGGCGGGGTCTTCTGGTCGTCGGACATGGTCTTCTCAATCGCTGGCGATCTGGCCCGTTTCGTGACGGATCAGTTCTTGAGCCGGTAGCCGGTCTTGAACATCCACATGACGATGCCCAGGCAGACGGCAAAGAAGCCCAGGGTGGCGGCGACGCTGACGCCGATGGCCACATCGCCTTGACCATAGAAGGCCCAGCGGAAGCCCGAGATCAGATAGACCACCGGGTTGAACAGCGTCACCGTGCGCCAGCCGTCCGGCAGCATGTCGATGGAATAGAAGGCGCCGCCTAGGAAGGTCAGGGGCGTCACGACCAGCATCGGGATCATCTGAAGCTGCTCGAACCCATTGGCCCAGACCCCGATGATGAAGCCGAACAGGCTGAAGGTCACCGAAATCAGGATCAGGAAGGCCATCATCCAGACTGGATGCAGGATCTGCAGCGGCACGAAGAAGGCCGCCGTCGCCAGAATGATCAGGCCCAGCACCGCCGACTTGGTCGCCGCCGCGCCGACATAGGCCAGCACGATCTCCAGCGACGACACCGGTGCCGACAGGATCTCGTAGATCGTCCCCGTGAACTTGGGGAAGTAGATGCCGAACGAGGCGTTGAAGATCGATTGGGTGAACAGGCTGAGCATGATCAGGCCCGGCACGATGAAGGCGCCGTAGGGCACGCCGTCCACCTGTTGCATCCGGCTGCCGATCGCGCCGCCGAAGACGACGAAATACAGGGCCGTGGTGATCACCGGCGTGACCACGCTCTGCCATAGGGTGCGCAGCGCACGCGCCATCTCGAAGCGATAGATGGCCCAGACGCCATATCCGTTGAAGGTCATGCCGCGGCTCCGTTCTGGTGGACCAGGCTGACGAAGATGTCTTCCAGCGAGCTCTGGCGGGTGTTCAGGTCCTTGAAGCCGATGTTCAGCGCCTCAAGCCGGCGGATCAGCGACGGCACGCCCGTGTCGTCAGCGTTGGCGTCGAAACTGTATTCCAGCTCGCCGCCCTCGTTCTTCAGGATCAGGTCCCAGTCGGACAGGTCGGTGGGCAGGGCGCCCAATGGTTCTATCAGGTTCAGCGTCAGGGTCTTCTTGCCCAGCTTCTTCATCAGGGCCGACTTCTCCTCGACCAGGATCAACTCGCCCTTCAGGATCACGCCCACCCGGTCGGCCATCTCCTCGGCTTCTTCGATGTAATGGGTCGTCAGGATGATGGTGACGCCGCGCTCGCGCAGCTTTCTGACCATCGCCCACATGTCGCGGCGCAGCTCGACATCGACCCCGGCGGTGGGCTCGTCCAGGAACAGGATGTCCGGTTCGTGGCTCAGGGCCTTGGCGATCATCACCCGCCGCTTCATCCCGCCCGACAGGGTCATGATCTTGGCGTCGCGCTTGTCCCACAGCGACAGGTCCTTCAGCACGCCCTCGATGAAGGCGGGGTTCGGCGCCTTGCCGAACAGGCCCCGACTGAAGGTGACGGTGGCCAGCACGGTCTCGAAGGCGTCGGTGGTCAGCTCCTGCGGCACCAGACCGATCTTGGTGCGGGCGGCGCGGAAATCGGACTGGATGTCATGGCCGTCGGCGACCACGGTCCCGGTCGTGGGCGTGACGATGCCGCAGACGATGGAAATCAACGTGGTCTTGCCCGCGCCGTTCGGCCCCAAAAGGGCGAAAATCTCGCCCTTGTTGATCGTCAGGTCGATGCGCTTCAGCGCCTGATGCCCCGACTTGTAGGTCTTGGTCAGGCCGTCGATCTCGATTACGGGCATGGGCTTTCCTTTCCGGCGCGCGCGGCGGCGCGGGCCGGGTGTGGCGGCAATATGGCGTGCCTGACGCCTGACTCAAGTGGCGGCGCCGTCTCAATAGACGCCAAGTCGTTGTTAACCCGATTGTCGCACGGTGCCGGCCTGAGTTGAGTTTTGGCAGGAGCTTTCGTGCCGTCCCTGTCCGCCGCCCACCACGCCGCTCTGACGGCGATCGTCGAGGCCTGTCCCGACGCATCGCTGGGGATGCTGGGCGCAGCCGTGGCGGCGCTGAAGGGCGACAAGGCGGCCGAACTGGCGAACATCGTCGCCGCAGAGGCGCGCGATCGCGCCCGTCGCGGCACGGCCTTCGCCCCACTGCTGCCGCTGTTTCAGCCGCGCGCCGACGGCGTGCCGGCCCTAGTCTTTCCGCCGCGGGTTCTGAAACGGGTCTGGCGCGAGGCGGTGCAGGGCGAGGAGAATTTCCTGCCCCTGCTTGACGGCGCCGTGGCCGTGGACGGCGAATGGACCCTGGCCGCCGATCGGCTGTGCGCCAAGGCGGCCGCCGTGCTGCGCGACCGGCCGCGCGACGTCTGGCCGGAGTTTCAGCGTCCCGCCGACGACCAGCCGCCATCCACTCCGGTCGAACTGGCCGGTTGTTTCGACCTGACGCCTCTGGCCCGCAGCGCCTTGCCGCGCCTGCCCGTCTGGCTGGAACGCCCCGACGACAACCAGCTGGCGGGGCTGAGGCTGCTGATCCAGGACTGTCTGGCGATGTCGCCGGACGGCGGGCGGCGCATGATCGATATCCTGTTCGCCCATGTGGCGGACGCCGAGCGGATGCTGCGGGTCGTGACGCGGACCAGCCGGCTCGCCGACCGTGAAATCACCCTCAGCCATTCCGACATGGGCGTCTTTGTCGAGCGGCTGCTGACCTCCGTGCAGGCGCGGGTGCAGAAGATCGCCGGCGTGGTCCGATCGTCGCTGGGCGAGACCGCGATGCTGGGCGTGGTGGACGACGTCAACTGGTGCGCGGGCGTGCTGGCCGAGATGGACCTCAGCCTGCAGGTGCGGCCCGACTCAAGCTGGGGCAAGGCGGCGCGGATGGCGCGGGTCCAGGTGTCGGGCCAGCTTTCGGGTCTGATGAAGTCCGCCTCCAGCGCCGTCCACGCCGCCCTGCCGATGAAGCGTCAGGTCATCACCGGACGCATGACGCGGATGTCGCCGTGGCTGGAGGCGCCGGCCGAGGGCGAACCGATCGAGGCTGCGGCGGCCTTGCTGGCGGCGGTGGCGGCCCTGCGCGGCGCGGCCGTCACCTTCGGCTGCGAAGCCGATCGCTCGGGACTGAAGGCCGACCTGACCGACTACCTCTCCACCTGGTCCGACGAGGCGCTGAACAGTCTGTCGGACGGCGAGGCCGAAAATCCGGACCACGTGCTGCGTCTGATCGGGGTCGCGGCGCGGTTCCTGACCGTGATCGAGGCGCTGGAGGCGGCGCGCGCGGTCAGGCGACGCGCAGCCTCAGCGGAAATGGCGCGGCTGGGCTGAAACGACGCCTCGCCCGACGTTCGCGGATGGGTTAGACGGCGAAGATGATCGTGTTCTGGATAATGACGGGACTGGCGGCGGCCCTGGCCGCCCTGCTGGTGCTGACCGGCGCGCGGCGCGGCGCCGATCCGGCGGCTGGAGCCGAAACCCAGGCCGGCTCGCGCGAGATCGAGGAACTGGATCGGCTGAAGGCGCGCGGCCTGCTGGACGAGGCGGCCTATGTGGGCGCGCGCGCCGAGGCGGGGCGGCGGCTTCTGGCCGTTTCGGCGACCACGACACCGGTGGCCGGCGCCAGCGATCGGTTCTGGGTGCTGGGCGGGATCGGCGTGACCGTCGCGGCCGCTCTCGGCCTCTATGTTTTCACCGGCTCGCCCGGCCTGCCGGATCAGGCCTATGAGCGGCGTGTCGACGACTGGGCCGCCAATCTGGATCGGCTGGAGCCAGCGCAACTGGCGGCCGTGACCGCGCGGGTCGTTCAGGAAAGGCCCAAGGATCGGCAGGCGCTGGCCATGCTGGGCGCGGCCCGGTTCGCCGCCGGCGATCCGCTGGGCGCCGCCTCCGCCTTCCGCCGTCTGATCGCCCTGGACCCCCGTGACGCCCAGGCCTGGGCGCGGCTGGGCGAAAGCCTGGTCGTCGCCAACGACAACCAGATCGGCGGCGATGCCGAGGCCGCGTTCCACGAGGCCTTGAAACTGGACCCCGACCAGCTCGGCGCGCGCTTCTTCCTGGGTGAGGCCGCCCTGCGGCGGAGCGACGCCGCCGGGGCGCGCACCCTGTGGACGCCCCTGATCGCCGCGCTCGACCCGGCCGATCCGCGTCGTCTTGATCTGGAACGCCGACTGCCGAAGGGCGGCGCGCAATGACGCGTTGGTCCCGCGCGACGACGGCGGTATATGCCGCCGGTCCGTCCCTGAAATCCGGAATGTCCGTCGCATGAGCTGGCTGCCCAAATCGCCGAAGGCGCGTCGCCGCCTGTGGGTCGTCGCCGCCGTGGCGCCGATCCTGGCGCTGGCGGTCGGCCTGTCGCTGTGGGCGATGCAGGACAGCGTGACCTTCTTCTACTCGCCCTCCGAGGCCACCGCCGACAAGGCGCCGGAGGGCCGCAACATCCGCCTGGGCGGTCTGGTCGAGGCCGGCAGCGTGCAAAAGACCGGTGACGGCGTGGTCGCCTTCGTCGTCACCGACAACGCCGCCGCGACCCGCGTCGTCTATCACGGCGACCTGCCCGACCTGTTCCGCGAAGGGCAGGGGATCGTGGCGCAAGGGGCCTTCGGCGCCGACCGCACCTTCCACGCCAGCCAGGTTCTGGCCAAGCACGACGAGAATTATATGCCGCGCGAGGTCGCCGACCGTCTGAAGGAAAAGGGCGAGTGGCGGCCTGAGACGGCGCCGGCCGCGACCAAGTCCGTCCCCCTATGATCGCCGAGCTTGGGGCCTTCGCCTTGGCGCTGGCGCTGGCGCTGTCGATTCTGCAGACGGGGCTTTCGGCGGCCGGACGCGCGCGGCGCAGCCCGGTCCTGGCCGGGGCCGCCCAGGGCGCGGCTCTGGCGGCTGCGGCGGCGGTCGCGCTCAGTTTCGCAGCCCTGATCTACGCCTTCGTCGTCTCCGACTTTTCGGTCTCCAACGTCGCGGCCAACAGCCACACCGACAAGCCGATGCTCTACAAGGTCGCCGGCGCCTGGGGCAGCCACGAGGGGTCGCTTCTGCTTTGGTGCCTGGTGCTGACGGTGTTCGGCGGGGCGCTGGCGCGGGCACGCGGCCTGCCGTTCGGGCTGAAGGCCTCGGCCGTGGCGGTGCAGGGCGCGCTGGGGTCGCTGTTCCTGGCCTTCGCCGTCTTCACCTCCAGCCCCTTCACCCGCCTGGACCCCGCGCCGTTCCAGGGCGCATCGCTGAACCCCTTGTTGCAGGATCCGGCCTTGGCCGTGCATCCGCCGCTGCTCTACGCCGGCTATGTCGGATTTTCGGTCTGCTTTTCCCTGGCCGTCGCGGCGTTGATCGAGGGACGGGCGCAGACCGCCTTCTGGCCCGCCTGGGGGCGCTGGGTCCGACCCTGGGCGCTGGCCAGCTGGGCCTTTCTGACCGTCGGCATCACCCTGGGCTCCTTCTGGGCCTATTATGAGCTGGGCTGGGGCGGTTGGTGGTTCTGGGACCCGGTCGAGAACGCCTCCTTCATGCCCTGGCTTGCGGGCGCGGCCCTGTTGCACAGCGCGGTCGTGACCGAGCGGCGCGGCGCGCTGGCCGGCTGGACCGTGTTCCTGGCTTTGCTGGCCTTCACCTTCTCGATGCTGGGCGCCTTTCTCGTGCGCTCGGGCGTCCTGACCAGCGTCCACGCCTTCGCCGTCGATCCCCAGCGCGGGCTGATGCTGCTGGCCATTCTCGGCGTCACGGCCGGCGCCGCCTTCGCCCTGTTCGCCTGGCGCGCGCCGCAGCTGAAGGGCGGCGGCTTGTTTGCGCCGGTCAGCCGCGAGGGGGCGCTGGTGCTGAACAACCTGTTCCTGACGGCGGCGGCCGCGACCGTCTTGCTGGGCACCCTCTATCCGCTGATCCTGGAAGCGGCGTCCGGCGCGACCATCTCGGTCGGCCCGCCCTATTTCGCCGCCACCTTCACCCCGTTGATGATGGTCGCCTTCCTGATCCTGCCGGCCGGGCCGCTGCTGGCCTGGAAGCGGGGCGACCTGCCCGGTGCGATGCAGCGCCTGGCCGTCGCGGCGGGTCTGGCGATCGTCGGCGCCCTGGCGGCCTACGCCCTGTGGGAGCCCAACAAGGCCTTCGCCGCCGCTGGCATCGGCCTGGGTCTGTGGCTGATCCTGGGGTCGGTGTCGGAAGTCGCCGAACGCGCCCGCCTGTTCCGCGCCTCGATGGCCGAGACGCTGCGCCGACTGAAAGGGCTGCCGCTGGGCGCCTGGGGCATGACTCTGGCGCATTTGGGGCTGGGCGTCTTCATCCTGGGGGCGGTGGTCGAGACGGGCTTCAAGGCCGAGGCCGCCCGCGCCGTCTCGCTGGGCCAGAGTGTGTCGGCCGGCCCCTGGACCGTCACCCTGGACGACGTCCGCGTCGTCGAGGGGCCGAACTATCTGGCCGAGCAGGGCCGACTGACCGTGCGGGCCACGAACGATCAGGGCCGCGCCAGCACCGTGACGGCCGAGCGCCGCTTCTTCCCCGCGGGCGGTCAGACCACAACCGAGGTCGGGCTGGATTTCCGGGGCTTGGACGACGTCTATGTCGTGATCGGCGAACGCGCGGGCAGTCCCGAACAGCCGGCCTGGGTCGTGCGTCTGTACTGGAACCCTTGGGCGCGACTGATCTTCCTGGGGCCGATGATCATGGCGCTGGGCGGGGTGCTGTCACTGATGGATCGTCGTCTCAGGCTCGGGATCGGCGCGCGCCGACGCAAGACCGCATGAAGCGCCTGGCGATCCTGCTGGCCGCGCCGCTCGTGGCGCTGATGCTGACGGCGGCCGAGCCGCCCGCCGCACCCGACCGTCCCCTGGCCGATGCGACCCAGGAGGCCCGCGCCCAGGACCTGTTCAAGGATGTGCGCTGCGTCGTCTGCCAGCACGAGGCCATCGCCGACAGCCCGGCCGGCGTCGCCGGCGACATGCGCCGCCTGATCCGCGAGGAGATCGCGGCCGGCGCGTCGGATCAGGCCGTGCGCGACGATCTGGTGCGGCGCTTCGGCGACTATGTGCTGTTCACCCCGCCGGTTCGAGCGGGGACCTGGCTGCTGTGGTTCGGCCCGTGCGCCCTGTTGCTGCTGGCCGCCGCCGTTCTGGCCCTGCGCGCACGCCGTCGTCCGGTTGAGGCCGTCCCCCTGACGCCAGAAGAAGAACGCCAGCTGGACGAAGTTCTACGAAATGAGAAGCTTCGCCGCGATCCTGACGCAACCTCGCCTCACGACGGGCGCTAGTCGAGATCAACGATCGGCGGTCGGGATTGGCGCAAAGCCGGTTCGGCCTATATCAATCGCGAAACCGGCGCCCGTCTGGCGCTGGACAAGAGGATCGCAAGGACCACGATGCTGAAGCGCAAGGAGTTCATTCTCGGGGCCGCGGCCGGCCTGACCCTGGCGGCGGCGGCGACCGCCGGCGGCGTCATCAACTGGCCCGGCGCGCACGCGGAACCGCAGGCGGTGAACCGGATCACCCCGGTCCCGGCCAATGGCGACGCCTTCACGCCTCCGCCGGGCGCGCCGAGCAGCTTCGCGACCATCTTCGACCAGGTCTCGCCCGCCGTCGTTCAGATCGACGTGACGGTCAAGGTGGACCAGCCCCAGGGCGGCGCCTTCCAGATCCCCGGCCTGCCGTTCCAGTTCGTGCCGCCGCAAGGCCGTGGTGGTCAGGGCAATGACGAGCCGCAGACGACCCAGGGCGCCGGTTCGGGCTTCTTCATCTCGCAGGACGGCTTCATCGTCACCAACAACCACGTCGTCGCCGACGCGACCGAGATCAAGGTCAAGATGTCGGACGGTCGCGAGCTGCCGGCCCGCCTGATCGGTCGCGATCCCGGCACCGACCTGGCGGTGATCAAGGTCGAGGGCAATGACTTCAAATACGTCAGCTTCGAAGAGACGGCAGAGCCGCGCGTAGGCGACTGGGTCATCGCTATCGGCAATCCCTTCGGCCTGGGCGGCACCGCCACGGCGGGCATCGTCTCGGCCAAGGCCCGCGACATCGATCCGTCGGGCTACAACGACTACATACAGATCGACGCCGCCATCAACCGGGGCAACTCGGGCGGCCCGACGTTCGACATCCACGGCCGCGTCATCGGCGTGAACTCGGCCATCTATTCGCCCACGGGCGGCTCGGTCGGCATCGGCTTCGCCATTCCGGCGGACACCGCCAAGACGATCACCGAACGCCTGATGCGCGGTCAGTCGATCGAGCGCGGCTATGTGGGCCTGGGTCTTCGCACCCTCAGCCCCGACGGTTGGGAAGCCTTGGGCCAGCCCAAGGATTTCAAGGGCGCTCTGATCGAAAGCGTGACCGAAGACGGCCCGGCCTCGCGCGCCGGCGTCCAGGTCGGAGACCTTCTGGTCGGCGTGAACGGCCAGGCGGTGGCGAACAGCCAGGAAGCCACCCGTCGGGTCGGCGCGGCCAAGCCAGGCGACACCATTCGCCTGGAAGTGATTCGTGACGGTCGTCGCCAGACCCTGAACGTGCGCTCAGGCACCCGTCCTTCGGAAGAGGAGCTTGCTGCGTCGGAAGAGGGCGGAAGCGCCAATCCGGGACAGAGCCAGCCTGGACAGGGCGACACGATCGAAGGACTCGCCGTCACCGCGATCACGCCGGCCGCGCGTTCGCGCTTCAGCCTGCCGGCCAGCGTCAACGGCGTCGTGATCACCAACGTCGAACAGGGTTCGGCTGCGGCGCGCCTCGGCTTCCAGCCGGGCTTCGTCATCACCCGCGCCAATGATCGCAACATCACGTCCGCCGCCGATCTGCGCGCGGCGGTGGCGGCGGCCAAACAAGCGGGTCGACCCAGCATCCTGCTGTTCGTGCGCACGCCGCAGGGCACCAGCCCGGTGCCGTTGAAGTTCGCCACGGGCGAATGATCAGCATTCTGACCAAGCCTTAACTCGTCAATCGCCGCCGATGCGCTACCATCGGCGGCGATTTTGATTCCGGGAGGGGTTTCGATGCGGATTCTGGTGGTCGAGGATGACGCCGAGGCGGCGACCGCCATGGTGCGGGGCCTGTCCGAAGCCGGACATGAGGTCACCCACGCCGTGGACGGCGCCTTTGGCCTGCTGGAGTCGCAGAAGGGCGGCTACGACGTTTATGTTGTGGACCGGATGATGCCGCGCCTGGACGGCGTCGGCATGGTCGAGACGGTGCGCAAGGGCGGCGATCAGACGCCGGTCCTGTTCCTGTCGGCTTTGGGCGAGGTCGAGGACCGGGTCACGGGCCTGAAGGCCGGCGCTGATGACTATCTGGTCAAGCCCTACGCCTTCGCCGAACTGATCGCGCGAGTGGAGGCGTTGGCGCGTCGTCGCGAGACCGGCGGGGTGCAGACCGTGCTCAAGGTCGGCGACCTGGAAATGAACCTGATCGGCCGCACGGTGCATCGCGGCACGACCGAGATCGATCTTCAGCCGCGCGAGTTCCAACTGCTGGAGTTCCTGATGCGCCACGCCGGCCAGTCGGTGACCCGCACCATGCTGCTGGAGAAGGTCTGGGAATACCATTTCGACCCCCAGACCAACGTCATCGACGTCCACATCAGCCGCCTGCGCTCCAAGATCGACAAGGGCTTCGACCGCGCCATGCTGCAGACCGTGCGCGGGGCCGGGTATCGGTTGGAGGCCTAAGCGGCGCACGGAATTCTCCCTCCCCCTCGGGGGAGGGTGGCCGCTTAGCGGCCGGGTGGGGAGGGCAAGGCGACATGGCGATCATCGCTAAAGCCCGCGCGATGCGTAAGGCGCTCACCCCATCGGAGCGCGTCTTTGGGTCGCTTTACGCGAACTCAGACGCGACGATTTGCATTTTCGCCGACAGGCTCCCTTGCGCGGCTACTACCTCGACTTCTTTTGTTGGTCTCGGGGTGTGATTGTGGAAGTCGATGGCGGCTCTCATCTCAGTGAAGATCGCATGCGGCAGGATCGTGTGCGCGATGCTGTTTTGGCCAGGGAAGGGCTCCTGACCTTGAGGTATGACAATCTCATGGTGCGAGATCAGTTGGCTCACGTCGTCAAAGATGTGCGCGCGCGTTGCCTTGCCTGCCCCACCCGGTCACCGCTGCGCGGCGACCACCCTCCCCCGCGGGGAGAGGGAGAAGATATCTCCTGAGTCATGCGCCTTCCCTCCCTCCTTCGCCGCACGCCGTTTCGGCTGACGCTGCTCTTCCTGGCGCTGTTCGTGGCGGCCGCGGGGGCGATCCTGGCCTATGTCTATTTCGCTTCGGCGTCGGAGGCCCAAGGTCGGGCCAAGGCGGATGTGGAGATCGAGCTGGGCGCTCTGACGGCGATCCACCGCACGCGCGGTATCGACGCCCTGAACCAGGCCTTGGTCGAACGCTCCATCCGGGGCGGGCCGTATCTGTATCTGCTGACCGACAAGGCCGGAAAGACGATCACCGGCAACATCACCGAATCCCCGATCGACATAGACCTCAGCCTGCCGGCCGGCGCCAGCGACTGGGAGACCTTCCGCCTGACCGACACGGACGCCCAGGGCAAGGTCCAGCGGCGTCGCTCCATCGGGGTGATCACCACCCTGGCCGGCGGCGAACATTTGTTCGTCGGTCAGGACATCGGCGACATCGAGGCCTATCTGGCGCGCCTGACCCAGGCCCTGTGGGGCGCCATGGCCCTGGTCATGCTGCTAGGCCTGGCGGGCGGTCTCTACATCAGCCGGCGAGTCGAAAACGCCATGGCCGGGCTGAACCGCGTGGTGCAGTCGGTGCAGGACGGCGACCTCAAGGTCCGTGCGCCCGTGCGCCACACCGGCGACGAACTGGACGAACTGGGCCAGGGGCTGAACACCATGCTGGATCGGCTGGAGGCGTCCATGTCCTCGATCCGCCACGCCGGCGACGCCATCGCCCACGACCTGCGCTCGCCCCTGACACGGATGCGGGCCAAGCTGGAGGTGGCCTTGATCGACGCCGAAGCCGGCAAGATCGACGGGGTCGACGCCCTGGGCATCGCCCTGGACGAGGCGGACCATCTGCTGAAGACGTTCAACACCGTCCTGGCCATCGCGCGGCTGCAGGCGGGCGGGGCGCCAGATCCCAAGGTCATGGACGCCGCCGATCTGGCCGCCGACATGGCCGAGCTTTACGAGCCGGCGGCCGAGGACAAGGACATCGACTTTTCTTCTGAAGTCGAGCGCGGCCTGATGATCGAAGGCAACCAGCCCTTTTTGGCCCAGGCCCTGGCCAACCTCATCGACAACGCCATCAAATACACCCCCGCCGGCGGGGCGGTGAAGCTGCGCGCGCGCCGCCGCTCGTCGGGCGAGATCGAATATTCCGTCACCGACACCGGACCGGGCGTGCCGGAAGAGGACCGCGAGCGGGTGGTCCAGCGGTTCGTGCGCCTGGACAACAGCCGAACCGAACCCGGCTCGGGCCTGGGTCTTTCGTTGGTCACCGCCGTCGCCGAGGCTCATGGAGGTCGGGTGGTGCTGGACGAAGGTCCAGGCGCCTACGGCGACTTCGGACCGGGGTTACGGGTGGCGCTGGTGCTGCCGCCGGCCTCGACCGGGATGAGCGGATGATGTGATGGCCCATCCAGAAACCTCGATCCCGTTGGCTGACAGCCTCACGCCCGCCGGTCCGGTCACAAACATCGCCGCCGCCGACCGCCTGCACGAAACCCTGACCGAAGCCGCCGACGCCGACGGCTGGCGCGAGACTCTGGACGCCGCCTGGCCCGCCCTGGCCCCCGTCGCCGGCGCCTCGCCCTATCTCGCCGGTCTGATGCGGCGTCGCCCCGCCCATCTGCGAAGCCTGCTGGAAGCCGACCCAGTCGAAGCGCTGGAGCGGATCATTCGCGACACGGACGCGCTGGACGCCGAACCGGACGCGGTGCGCGCCCCGCTGCGCGTGCTGAAGGCCGACCTGCACCTGCTGACCGCGTTGGCCGATCTGGGCGGGGTATGGGGTCTGGATCAGGTCACCGACGCCCTGTCCCGGTTCGCGGATGCCTCTTGCCGGGCCGCCCTGCGCGCCGTCGCTGCCGAACAGAGGGCGCGCGGCCGGCTGATCTCGCCGCCCGGCAATCCGCGCGGTCCCATTCCCGGCCTTTTCGGCCTGGCCATGGGAAAACATGGCGCCAACGAACTGAACTATTCGTCCGACATCGACATCTCCCTCTTCTTCGAGCCGCGCCTGATGGGCCTGGCCCTGCGCGAGGGCGAGGAAATGCAGGACTTCGCCAATCGTGTCGGCAAGGGGATCGCCACCCTGCTGACCGAGCGGACGGGCGACGGCTATGTCTTCCGCGTCGATCTGCGGCTGCGGCCGGACCCGTCCTCGACCCCGCCGGTCGTCGCGGGGCCGATGGCCCTGGCCTACTATGAGAGCGTCGGCCAGAACTGGGAGCGGGCGGCCTTCATCAAGGCGCGGCCGGTCCTGGGCGACATGCGCGCGGCGGGCCGGTTCTTGAAGGCCATGATGCCCTTCATCTGGCGGCGCAGCCTGGACTACGCGGCGGTGCTCGACATCCAGTCGATCAAGAAACAGATTCACGTCCACAAGACGGGCGAGGGACTGCAGGCCGCCGGGGCCAATCTGAAGCTGGGTCGCGGCGGCATCCGCGAGATCGAATTCTACGCCCAGACCCAGCAGCTGATCCTGGGCGGCCGCGATCCGGCTTTGCGCAAACAGCGCACGCTGGAGGCGTTGAAGGCCCTGGCCGAAGCGCGCCATGTGCCCCTGGCGGTCTGCGAGGAATTGTCGGCCGCCTATGTCGCGCTGCGCGGGCTGGAGCACCGCGTGCAGATGCTCGACGACGAGCAGACCCATCGCCTGCCCGAGGACGCCGAGCGCCGCGCCGCCGTCGCCGCCTTGGCTGGGTCGGGGGCCGGTTCGGATGATCTGGCCGCCTTCGACGCCCGGGTCGAGGCCCTGCTGGCGCGGGTCAACGCCCGCTACGGCGAACTGTTCGAGGGCGGCGAAGATCTGGACTCTAGCTACGGCAGCCTGGTCTTCACCGGGGTTGAGAACGATCCCGAGACGCTGGAAACCCTGCGTCGCATGGGCTTTTCCGAGGCGCCCTCTGTCGCCGACACAATCCGCAGCTGGCATCACGGCCGCATTCCTGCGACGCGCACGGCGCGGGGCCGCGAACTGTTCACCCGCCTGGCGCCGCGCCTGCTGGAGGCCCTGGCCCGGTCCGGTGCGCCGGACGAGGCGTTCCGGCGTTTCGCGGTCTTCTTCTCCGGCCTGGCGGCGGGCGTGCAGGTCCAGGCCCTGTTCCTGAACCAGCCCAAACTGTTCGAGATGGTGCTGGGCGTCATGGCCTTCGCACCGCGTCTGGCGCGCACCCTGGGCCGGCAACCGGCGGCGCTGGACGGCGTGCTGGACGCCCGCTTCCTGGTCGATCTGTCCGAAGAGACCGGTCTGACCGAACAGATGCTGCGCGAGGCGGGCGAGACCGAGGATTTCGAAGGGGCCATGAACGCCGTGCGCCGCCTGCATCGCGAGCAGATGTTCCGCATCGGCATCCACGCCCTGACCGGCCGGGCGGGGGCCGAGGCGGCGGGCCGCGCCTACGCCGCCCTGGCCGACGCCGCCATGCGCACCCTGTCGCCGGCGGCGCTGGCCGAGACCGAACGGCTGGGCGGCGCCTTCCCCGGCGCGGTGGCGGTGGTCGCCTTGGGCAAGGCCGGTTCGCGCGAGATGACGGCCGGATCGGACCTCGATCTGATGACCCTGTACGAGGCGCCGCCCGAGGCGACGTCCGAGATCAAGGGTTGGACCGCCGACGTCTTCTACGCCCGCTTCACCCAGCGGCTGATCGCGGCCCTGTCGGCGCATACGGCGGAAGGCGGCCTGTATGAGGTGGACATGCGCCTGCGCCCCACCGGCTCCAAGGGGCCGGTTTCGGTGCGGCTGAAGGCGTTTGACGCCTATTACGCCAAGGAGGCCGAGACCTGGGAGTTCATGGTTCTGACCCGCGCCCGCGTGGTCTGGGCCAGCGATCCCAAGTTCGGCGCCCAGGTTTCTGCCGCCATCGAGTCCGCCCTGCGTCGCCCGCGTCCCGGCGTCGATATCGCCGCCGACATCCGAAAGATGCGTAGCCTGATGGATCGTGAGCGTCGCCCGCACGGCTTCTGGGACTTGAAGCTGTCGCCGGGCGGACAGGTGGACGCCGAGTTCGCCGCCCAATTCCGCCAGCTTCAGGCGGCCGCCATCGGCGAGCCGTTGACCCTGTCGACGCTTGAGGCCCTGCACGACGACCCGGTCCTGGCCGAGGCCTGGCGCGTGCAGCAGCGTCTGGCTCATCTTCTGGCCGCCGCCTTCGAGGGGCGGGTCGATCCGGAGGGCGAGCCCGGCGTCTTCCAGCTGCGCCTGGCCGAGGCCGCCGGCGCGCCGGACTTCGACACGCTGAAGACCGAACTGACCGACCTGCGCGCGCGGGCGCGAAAGGCCTTCGAGCGGGCGGTGCCAGCAGGCCGCGACGGAGAATCCGCAACGCCGCGTTCAATCTCCTGACAGGGCAATGTCAAAGGGCGCCAGACGCGCCCGTGGAGATGATCGAGATGAGAAACACCTTTCTGACCGGCCTGGGCGTCATCGCTCTGGCCGCCGCCGCCGGCGCCGCGACCGCACAGGTTCCCCCGGCCCCCGCCGCCGGCACCCCCGCGCCGCATCACATGCGCGCGGATCCGAACCGCCAGATCACCCGCGCCGAGTTCGTTGATGCGCGCATCGCGCGCCTGACCGCACTCGATACGAACCGCGACGGCGTGGTCAGCCCCGAAGAGCGCACCGCCGCCATGCAGGCTCGTCGCACCGAACGCGCGGGCGACCGCTTCGCCAAGCTGGATGCGAACGGCGACGGCTCCATCAGCCGGGCCGAGTTCGACGCCGGCCATGCCGCTCGCCCGGATCGCGGTCCGCGCGCAGAGCGCGCCGGTCATCGTGAGGGCCGTCGCGGCGGCGCGCATCACGCCAGGCGCGGACAAGGACGCGAACGCGGGCCGGTGGTGATCGCCGAAGCCTCCGCCAAGCTGGGCGAGCGGTTCGACAAGATGGACGCTGACCGCGACGGCGTGATCTCCGCCGACGAGCGCCGGGCGGCCATGTCCGCGCAGCGTGAGCAACGGCAGGAACGCCGCGCGGCCCGCCAGGCTCAGCGTCCGGCGCAACAACCCGCTTCCCCCGTCCCGGCTTCGGAGTAAGACGGTGTCGGGGTCGGCCGTCGTGAACGCACCGGTCCCTTTCGTCAGCAGCGGAAGAGGCAGGTTTGGTCGCGATCGTCGACCCCGACGAGGATCTGGTGCGACGCGTTGGGCAGGGCGACCCGGCGGCGGCGCAGACGCTCGTCTCGCGCAAGCTGCCGCGCATCCTGTCGCTGGCCCAGCGCATGTTGGGCGACGCCGTCGAGGCCGAGGACGTGGCCCAGGAGACGATGCTGAAGGCCTGGCGTCAGGCGCCAAGGTGGACGCCCGGCAAGGCCCGGTTCGACACCTGGCTGCATCGGGTCGCGCTGAACCTCTGTTACGATCGGCTGAGGCGTCGGCGCGAAATCCCGACCGACACGCCGCCGGATCGTCCCGACGAAGGCCCGGCGCCGGATCGCGGTCTGCTGGCGGCCGAGACGGGCGTTCGGGTCACGGCGGCCCTGAAACGTCTGCCGGACCGACAGCGCGAGGCCATCGTCCTGTGCCATTATCAGGAGCTGTCGAATATCGATGCAGCGGCCCTGATGGAGATCAGCGTCGAGGCGCTGGAGAGTTTGTTGTCGCGCGGTCGTCGCGCATTGCGTCTGGCCCTTTCGGACATCGGTCCGGGGTCGATTAGAGGAGACGGACGATGAAGGCGGAACGGTTGCACGAACTGGCGGACGCCTATGGCGCCGACCTGCGTCGGTGGCCCGCGTCCGAGCGCGCCTTCGCCGAAAGCCTGATGGCCGTCGATCCGTCGCTGAAGGCGGTGCTGGACGAGGCGGCCGCGCTGGACGCTCTGCTCGACGCCGCGCCCAAACCTGTCCCGTCCGCCGCCCTGACCGCGCGCATACTTGCGGCTGCGCCCCGGGCGAAAAGCCGTCTGGGCAAGGCGATCTGGTACCTCGGCGCCGGTTGGGCCGCTGCGGCCTGTGCGGGCGTGGTCGCCGGCGTCGGCCTGACAACCCATCTGACCGCCGACGCGCGCGCCGATGCGGTGCTTTACCAATCCTCGCTGACGGGCGTGGATGACACGGAACTGCTGGGATGACGTCCAAGAGCCTAAAGATCGCCCTGGCCGTCTCGGTGGCCCTGAACCTGTTCGCCGTGGCGGGCGGGGTCACCTATGTCGTCAATCGCGACCGGATCGAACGCCGGATCGAGGATCAACGCCGTCCGGGCCGCGAGGGGCCGCTGGCCGAGGTGCTGGCGGATCTGGATCCGGCCGTGCGCCAGCGCGTGCGCACCGCGCTGCGCGAATCGGCTCTGGCGGCGCGTCCTGATTTCGAGGCGGCCCGCGCCGCCCGGCGCGAGGCCATCGACATCGCCGGTCAGCCGACCCTGGACGCGACCCGGGTCGAAAGCCTGCTGGAACAGTCCAGAGCCGCCGAGATGCGGGGCCGCACCCGCCTGGAAAGCGGCGCGGTCGCCGTGCTGGCGACGCTGACGCCCGAGGAGCGCAAGGCTTTGGCCCCGATCCTTCAGCGTAAGGGCGCCGCGCGTCGCGCCGCAGCCCACGGGTTGGATCACCGTCAGCCGGGCGACCCCGCGCCCCGCTGACGGCGCTTGGGCGCTCAGCCCTTCCTGGACGCGCGGAAGGCGGCGACGGCGTTCACCGCCGAGCGCACCGACGCCTCGATGGCGGCCCAGTCGCCCGACTTCACGGCGTCATCGGTCACCAGTTTGGAGCCCATACCCGCCGCGACGATGCCCGCGCCGAACCATTTGGCGATCGACGCCTCGTCCGGATCGACGCCGCCGGTGGGCATGATCTTGACCCAGGGCATCGGGCCCTTGACCGCCTTGACGAAGTCCGGTCCGCCGACCGACGAGCCGGGGAACAGTTTGACGATGTCGCAGCCGAGTTCGTGCGCCTCGCCGATGTCGGTCACCGACCCGCAGCCGGGGAAATAGGCGACCATGCGACGGTTGCAGACCTTGGCCACGTCGGGGATCAGGCAGGGGCTGACCACGAACCGCGCGCCCCGGTTCAGATAAAGCGAGGCCGTCCCCGCATCGACGACCGAGCCGATGCCCAACACCACGTTCGGATCGGTCTTGATCAGTTCGCGATTGATCTGGCCGAACAGGTCGCAGGCGAAGTCGCCGCGATTGGTGAACTCGACCACCGGCGCCCCGCCGCGCGCGCAGGCGCGGATGACGTTCAGGCTGACCTCGGCGTCGGGATGATAGAAGACCGGGCACACGCCCTGGGTCTGAAGCGCCTGAAGCACGCTGACGCGATCATGGGCCATGCACGGGTTCCTCTGCGATAGGTTCGCGTCCGACCTCCGCTGTCGCGGACGCGAGGTCAAGTCAAACCGCGTTAGCGACCCTGCGCCAAGGCCGCCAGACGCATGACCAAGGCGCTGTCCGCGTCGAATAGCGGGTCTAGGACGGTGAAATGGTTCAGGTTGGGCAGGGGCTCGAACCGCGTCTCGGCCCCGGCGTCGCCCCAGCGTGCGGCCATGGCGCGGCTTTGATCTACGAAGGCCTCGCTTTCCAAACCGCCGACAACGCAATCCAGAACCGCGCCGGCGGGCGCCGGCCATCGGATAGGCGACAGGGCCTGGGCCTCGGCCGTATTCAGATCCAGGGCGACGTTGAGCGAGGTGGGGATCAGCGGCTCCAGATCGAACACGCCCGAAATGGCGACCGCCGCCGAGGCCCGCCCGTCCGCCAGCAGGCAGGCCGCCATATGCCCGCCCGCCGAATGGCCGCTGATGACAGGCGCGGCGCCGGTGCGGTCGCGGATCAGATCGACCGCCGCCCGCGCCTGATCGACGATCCGGCCCAGCCGCACGTTGGGCGCCAGGTCATAGGTCGGGATGGCGACGCTGACGCTGTGGGTCAGCAGGGGCGGAGCCACGAAGCTGAACCAGCTCGCATCCAGCGCCTGCCAGTATCCACCGTGCAGGAAGACCACGACCGGCGCGCCGTCCCCGGCGTCGAACCAGTCGATCCGCTCGCGCTCGCCTGGGCCGTATTTCAGGACCTGGGTCGGATGGGCGGCGCGGGCGGTCTCCGATCCCGTCTTCCAGCGCGCCATGACGGCGGGATGGTCGGGGACCAGGGCGCGGTTGTTGTATTGCGCCTCCAGCACGGCGTCTGTGTCTTGCGGCTTACCCGTCACGTCTTCGTCCGCTAGAAGCGCCCTCGAACCAGAGGACTGATCCGCCATGATGACCGCCATCTTCGTCTTCATCAAATGCGAGCTGGGCTACGCCAACGACGTGGCGGCCGATATCGTGGACAATGTCGAGAACGTCTCGGAGGTCTATTCCACCTCGGGTCAGCACGACCTGCTGGCCAAGTTCAACCTGCCGCGTGACGCCGACATCGGCACCTTCGTGACGAAACAGGTCCAGACGCGGCCGCACGTGCGCGACACCTTCACCGTCATCACCTTCTCGCCCTTCCTGCCGAGCAAAGGCTAGGGCGCGGCCTTTCGCCTGACCTTGTCCTTGCGATCCTCGGCCTCGTCGTCGTCGCCGACCTTTTCCTCGACCGTGGCCGACAGGCGCTGGAAGACGCCCAGGCCCACCAGCACCAGCACCGAGGCGATCAGAAGGGCGGTGGGATAGAGCAGCTGCGCCACGTCCTCGCGCGCGGTCTTGAACACCACGACCAGCGCTTCGAGGAACAGGGCGATGACGATGGTCGACAGGAACTTGGTCAGGCTGCGCCGGGCCTCGGCGGCGCTGCGCTTTTCGTTGCCGCGCCGCACCTCGTCCTCGAAGATGTATTTGGCCACGTCGAAGACGGCGATGGCGACGATGACATAGCCCAGCACGTCCAGAACCGCGTCGGCGCCGGACTTGTCGGGCGAGCCGATGCCGTGCAGCGCATCCTTCACCCCGAACCCGATCAGGGCCATGGCCGCCAGCAACAGCAGCAGACTGGCGAAGGCGAACACCGCCCGGGTCAGATAGGTCATGGAAATCCCTCCGCGAGGCCACAGCAACGCGCCAACCGCCAAGCTGTTGCCTGACGGGCAAAGGGTGACGCTGGCGCCGGGGACGGCTAAACGAGGGGCATAGGGAGACACGACATGACGCGATCCAACGCGCCCGCCTACATGACCGGTTTCGGCAATCATTTCGCGACCGAGGCCGCGCCCGGCGCCCTGCCGGTGGGCCGAAACTCGCCGCAGAAGACGCCGATGGGCCTGTATGCCGAACAGCTGTCCGGCACCGCCTTCACCGCGCCGCGCGCCGAGAACCGGCGCAGCTGGCTCTATCGTCTGCGTCCGTCGGCCCAGCATGGGCCGTACACCCCCTTCGATCAGGGGCGGGTCCGCTCCGGTCCGTTCGACGAGACGCCGCCCAATCCCAACCGGATGCGATGGGACCCGCTGCCGATGCCGCAGGCTGCGACCGACTGGGTCGAGGGGCTGACGACCTATGGCGGCAACGGCGAGCCGGACGGCGGGGCCGGGGCGGGTATTCACCTGTATGTCGCCAACCGATCGATGACCGACCGGGTCTTCTATGACGCCGACGGCGAACTGCTGATCGTGCCACAGGAAGGCGACCATCGCTTCGTCACCGAGTTCGGCGTCATCGAAGCCCAGCCGGGTCACATCGTCCTGATCCCGCGCGGCGTACGTTTCCGCGTGGAGGTCGAGGGGGACGTGCGCGGCTATGTCTGCGAGAACTACGGCAGCCCGTTCCGCCTGCCGGATCTCGGACCCATCGGCTCGAACGGCCTGGCCAATCCGCGCGACTTCGAAACGCCGGTCGCGGCCTATGAGGACGTGGATCGCCCGACCGAATGCGTCCAGAAATACGGCGGCCGCCTGTGGGCCACGACCTTCGATCATAGCCCGCTGGACGTCGTCGCCTGGCACGGCAATCTGGCGCCCTGCCGCTATGACACGGCGCGCTTCAACACGATCAACACCGTCAGCTACGACCACCCTGATCCGTCGATCTTCACCGTCCTGACCAGCCCGTCCGAGACGCCCGGCACCGCCAATATCGACTTCGTCATCTTCCCGCCGCGCTGGATGGTGGCCGAGGACACCTTCCGCCCGCCGTGGTTCCATCGCAACGTGATGAGCGAGTTCATGGGTTTGGTGACCGGCGCCTATGACGCCAAGGCGGGCGGATTCGCGCCAGGCGGCGCATCGCTGCACAACCGCATGAGCGGCCACGGCCCCGATCAGGCCAGCTATGACGGCGCGATCAAGGCCGAACTCAAGCCCCACAAGATCGAAAACACCCTGGCCTTCATGTTCGAGACGCGCATGCCGATCCGCGTCACGAAATGGGCGTCGGAATCACCGCAGATGCAGCTCGACTACGACGACGTCTGGTCAGGCTTCACCAAAGGACAGATCTCATGATCCGCATTTCCCTCATCGCCGCCGTCGCGCTCCTGGCCGCCGCCTGCTCGCCCCAGACCACGGGAGCGGCGTCGGATGCGCCGATGCAGAGCGCCGACGCCGCGTCCTGCGCCACGCGCGGCGGCACGATGAAACAGGTCGGGCGGATGCAATCCTGGCAGTGCGTCATCAGCTATGCCGACGCCGGCAAGCGCTGCACCGACGGCGATCAGTGCCAGGGCGACTGCCGCATCGAGGGCAACAGCGGCGTGGCGCCGGGGACGGCGGCGACCGGCGTCTGCCAGGCGACCAGCGACCGCTTCGGCTGCAATACCACGGTCGAGGACGGCAAGGCCGGCCCGACCCTGTGCATCGACTGAGGTCGTAGGCGTGAAAAAGCCCCCGTCGCGAGCGACGGGGGCTGCTCCATCCGTAAACGGATTTAGTCGGTCGCCAGACCTTAGTGGGTCGACGGCGTGTTGGCCGTCGTAGCGCCGCCATCAGCGTTGCCGGCTTGCTGCTCGACCATGTCGGCCTTACGGTCGGCGTTCTTCTCGACCTGATCGGCCTGAGCGTTCAGCGCGTCGGCCTGAGCGGCGGTCGGAGCGGTCGCGGCTTGCGATTCCAGTTGGTCAGCGCGGGCTTCACCCGTCGCTTCGATGGCGTCGGCTTGCTTTTCAGCGGCCTTGTCGGCGGCGCTTTCACCGCAGGCGGCGACGCCGGCCAGCATGAAGACCGAAGCGGCGGCGATGGCGAACTTTTTCATTTGAGGTTCCTCTCCTAGGTGGAAACTCTCAAACGCTACGGTGACGGTTCGGTTCACGCCGCCGTGAGATTTTCGTGATCGTCGTCGCGTCAGGCCTCCGACTGGGCGAAGGCGACCCGCGCAGCGCCCAGCAGGGCGGCGTGTTTGTGCATGATCACCTTGGTCGGAATGTCCTGCATATACTCCTTGAACCGGCCCTTTCGCTCGAACCGCTGACGGAAGGGACTGGCCTTGATGAAGGGCAGGATGCGCGGAACGATGCCGCCGGCGATATAGACGCCGCCGCGCGCGCCGGTGGTCAGGGCGATGTCGCCGGCGACCGCGCCCAAGATGGCGCAGAAGCGGGCCAGGGTCGCGCCGCACGGGCTGTTGGGATCCGCCAGGGCCGTTGCGGTGATCTGGGCCGGGTCGTCGATATGGGTCTCACGCCCGTCGATCTCGGCCAGGGCCCGGTGCATGTTCAGCAGCCCCGGCCCGCAGATCAGACGCTCGATCGACACCCGGTCATAGCGGCGACGCAGGATGCGCAGGATTTCGTCCTCGACCGGATCGCCGGGGGGGAAGCAGGCGTGCCCGCCCTCGGACGGCATGGCCATTTCCTTGCCGGCTGCATCGCGCACCAGGGCCGAAACCCCAAAACCGGTGCCGGGGCCGAGCACCGCGACGGTGCAGTGCGGATCGCCGTCGACCGGGCCGCCCAGACTTTCCAGCTGGTCTTCCGGCACGATGGGCGCGCCCCAGGCCAAGGCCTCGAAGTCGTTGATCAGCTTGACCGGTTTCAGGCCCAGGGTCTGAAGCTCCGCCTCCGACACCTGCCAGGGCGAGTTGGTCAGGTCGATGGCGCCGTCCGTGACCGGGCCGGCGACGGCGATCACGCCGCCCGTCGGCTTGACCTCGCAGCCGTCGATGAAGGCGGCGACGCCTTCGAGGAAGGTCGGATAGGTTTCGGCCGGGAAGCTTTCGTGGTGGTCCAGCACGGGCTTGCCGTCCACCATTCGGGCCACGGCGAAGCGGGCGTTCGTGCCGCCGACATCGCCGACGAGAAGGGTCTTGTCATTCATTGGGGCGTTTCCTGCGCTCGGTTCGGTGGATCAGGCGTCCACAGTCCGATCGACGAAGTTGGGATTGGGCGGGGTGTCGTCGTTGCCGCGCGAACCGGTCGGCAGGGCGAAACAGACCGTCGCCCCCTGTTCGGCCGTCGTGACCACATGGCGGAAGGCGCCGAACAATTCACGGCCATAGCCCCAGGACGAACCCTCGGCGTTGGCGGCGGACCGGGCGGCCAGCGGACGGGCGGTCAGGTCGGGAACGCCGACGGTGGTCAGAACGCCAGCTTCGGCGTCCAGGCGGATGATGTCGCCGTCCTGAACATGGGCCAGCGGACCGCCGGCCAGGGCCTCTGGGCTGACGTGGATGGCGGCCGGCGTCTTGCCGCTGGCGCCCGACATGCGGCCGTCGGTGACGAAGGCGACCTTGAACCCCTTGTCCTGAATGACGGACAGGGCCGGCGACAGGCTGTGCAGTTCCGGCATGCCGTTCGCCTTGGGTCCCTGGAAGCGCAGGACAACGACCACGTCGCGGAACAGCTTGCCGTCCCGGAAGGCTTGCAACGCATCTTCCTGGGTCTCGAACACGGCGGCGGGCGCCTCGACGATGCGGTTCTCGGGTTTGACCGCCGAGATCTTGATGACCGCACGACCCAGGTCGCCCTGAACCAGACGCAGGCCGCCCTCCTTGTCGAAGGGATTGGAAGCCGGGCGCAGGATGTCGAGATCGAGACTTTCCTGAACCCCGTCGCGCCAGACCAGTTCGCCGTCCACCATCGACGGTTCCTTGAAATAGGCCTGGATGCCCTGACCCATGATGGTCGTCACATCGGTGTGGATATTGCCCGCCATCGCCAGCTCGCGCGCGATGAAGGCGACGCCGCCGGCGGCCTGGAAGGCGTTCACATCGGCCGAACCGTTCGGATATACCCGCGCCAGCAACGGCGTGACCGACGACAGCTCGTCCATGTCGGTCCAGTCGATCAGCACGCCTGCCGCCCGCGCCATCGCGACCAGGTGAATGGCATGATTGGTCGAGCCGCCGGTGGCCAGCAGGGCCACGATCATATTGACGATGGACTTCTCGTCGATGACGTCGGCCATGCGGCACTCGCCGCTGCGGGCCAGTTCGACCGCCCGTTTCGCCGCCGCCGCCGTCAGGGCGTCGCGCAGGCCGGTGTCGGGATGGACGAAGGCGGTGGAGGGCATGTGCAGTCCGCCCAGCTCCATCATCATCTGGTTGGAGTTGGCGGTGCCGTAGAAGGTGCAGGTGCCGGGCGAGTGATAGCTGCCGATCTCGCTTTCCAGCAGGGTCTGACGATCGACCTTGTTCTGCGCATATTCGGCCCTGACCCGTGCCTTCTCAGCGTTCGGAATGCCCGATGGCATCGGACCGGCCGGGGCGAAGACGACGGGCAGATGGCCGAAGGCCAGGGCGCCCATGAACAGGCCCGGTACGATCTTGTCGCACACACCCAGCATCAGGCCGGCGTCGAAGGCGTCGTGCGTCAGGGCGATGCCCGCCGACATGGCGATCAGGTCGCGGCTGAACAGCGACAGCTCCATGCCGGGGCGGCCCTGGGTGACGCCATCGCACATGGCGGGGGTGCCGCCGGCGACCTGGGCCGTGGCGCCGACCTCGCGCACGGCCTTGCGCACCACGTCGGGGAAGCGTTCGAACGGCTGGTGAGCCGACAGCATGTCGTTATAGGCGGTGACGATGCCCAGGTTGGGCTTGGACCCGTCCATCGCGGTCAGCTTGTCGGCGATGGTCTGGCCCGCGAAGGCGTGAGCCCAGTTGGCGCAGCTCAGCTTGGCGCGTCCGGCGCCGCTGTCGCGGGCCGCGTCCATGCGACGGATGTAGTCGGCGCGGGTCTCGCGGCTTTTTTCGATGATGCGGGCGGTGACGGCCGCCACGGTGGGATGAAGCGCCATTTCAGCCTTCCTCCGTCCACAGAACTTCAAGGGGAACGCCGGCGGCGATCAAGGCGGCGATGGGTTGGATCTTCGGATCGCCCTGGGCCTGTTCTTCGAAGACACGACGCTTGGCGGCACCCTTCAGGCCCAGGATCACCCGGCCGGCAGACATCAGATAGGGCAGGTTGATCGACAGCCGTTCGATCGTCGGCGCCATGCCGTCGCGCCCATGCGGCACGCCCAACACCGTAGGCTTCAGCGTCGGCGTCAGCAGGGTCTTCAGCGTCGGGCTCTCGGGGAACATGGAGCAGATATGGCCGTCCTCGCCCATGCCCAGCAGCACCGCATCGAACCGCCCGCCCGCATCGCCCAGGCCCTTGGCCGCCACAATGGCCGCGCGGTCCACGGTGACCTCGGGCGTATAGAGCGGGATGAAGCGGGCCGTCGCCGCCTTGTCCTGAATAAGCACGTCGCGGATCAGACGGGCATTCGATTCCGGCGAGGTCTCGGGCACATACCGCTCGTCCACCAGGGTCACGGCGATTTTGGACCAGTCCAGATCGGTCGCGGCGAGGCGGCGATAGACCGGCGCGGGCGTCGAACCGCCCGGACCGGCGAACAGGGCCTGCCCATTGTCGCGGACGGCCGCGCCAAGCGTTTCGGCCAGGCGCGCGGCGATGGCTTCGGCCCAGGTCTCGACGGACGCGAAGGCTTCGATGGCGGGGGTCTCAAACATCTGTGGTGTTCCAGTCGCGGCCGGTCCGCATCATCAGCATGTCGGCGCTGTCGGGGCCCCAGGTTCCGGCGACGTAGTCGTCGGGCTTCAAGCCGGATTCGGCCCAGGCCTCGGACACCTCGTCCACCCATTTCCAGGCCTGCTCGGCCTCGTCGCGGCGCACGAACAGGGTCGAGTCCCCCGCCATCGCGTCCAGCAGCAGACGCTCATAGGCGATGCGGCGACGCGGCGGGGCGGCGGACTTGCCGTCCCCCGAATTCGGCACACCCCACGACAGGCTCATCTTGATCGGCTGCAACTGCATGCGCTGATCCAGGCCTGGCCGCTTGTTCATCACCGTCAGAGAGATGTCTTCCTCGGGCTGAAGCTCGATGATCATCCGGTTGGCCTGAACCTCGCCACGGTCGTCGCGATCGAAGATCGAGTGGGGCACCGGCTTGAACTGGATGACGATCTCGGTGCGCTTCTCGGGCAGGCGCTTGCCGGTCCGCATGAAGAAGGGCACGCCGGCCCAGCGCCAGTTGTCGATGTCGGCGCGAACGGCGACGAAAGTTTCGGTGTCCGACGGCTGGCCGCGTTCCTCGTCATAGCCCTTGGCCGGCTTGCCCTCCGAGACGCCCGCCACATACTGACCCCGCACGGTCACGCGCTCGGCTTCGTCAGGCGTGATCGGGCGCAGGGAGCGCAGCACCTTGACCTTCTCGTTGCGCACCGAGTCGGGGTCCAGGTCGCTGGGCGGCTCCATCGCCACCAGGCACAGCAGCTGCAACATGTGGTTCTGCAACATGTCGCGCAGGGCGCCGTATTCGTCATAGTAGGGCCAGCGATCGCCGACCCCTACCGTCTCGCCGATCGTGATCTGCACGTGGTCGATGGACAGGTTGTTCCACAACGGTTCGAAGATCGTGTTGCCGAACCGCAGGGCGATCAGGTTCTGGACTGTCTCCTTGCCCAGATAGTGGTCGATGCGGAACACCTGGTTCTCGCTGAAGGCGTGGGCCACGGCGTCGTCGATTTCGAGGAAGGACTTCAGATCGCGCCCAACCGGCTTTTCCAGCACGATGCGGCAGTTCTTTTCGGCCAGACCCGCCGCCTTCATCGCCGTGACGATGCGGGCATAGAGCGAGGGGGAGACGGCCAGGAAGGAGGTGACCTCGCCGTCGCCGACCTTGTCCTTCAGCGGCTTGAGGCTTTCGGGCGAGGTGGCGTCGACCGCCAGATAGTCCAGGCGGGCCTTCATCCGCGACCAGCTGGCTTCGTCCCAGACCTTGTCCGCCTCGGCGCGCGCCTTCACCGCCTCGTGCACCTTGGCGATATAGTCGTCGGCGCTCTCTTCGGAACGCGCGGCGCCGATAATCTTCAGCCCTTCAGGCAGCAGGCCGTCGTGTTCGAGGAAATAGAGCGACGGCAGAAGCATGCGCATCGCCAGATCGCCGCCGCCGCCAAACAGAATGAGAGCCGCCATGTCTTGTCCCTCGATGATCCCATTTGTCGGGACGCACGCCTTTACGGTCTAGCCGCTGTCTTTGGCCGCTTCCGCTCGCGAGGCCAACACGTCCAGCACGTCCTGAAACACCATGTTACGGGCATGGAGAAGAACGAGCAGGTGATAGATCAAATCCGCAGCCTCGCTGGCGAGTTCCTCGTCCGGGCCGGCGACGCCGGCCAGAGCGGTCTCCACGCCCTCCTCGCCGACCTTCTGGGCGATGCGTTTGGGCCCCTGTGCGATCAGTCGGGCGGTCCAGCTTTCGGACGGATCGGCGGCGGCCCGTTCGGCGATGGTTCGCTCCAGCCGGGCGATCCGACCCAGGCCCGGCGCGTCGGCCTCTCCGAAACAGCTGGTGCGGTTCAGGTGGCACGCGTTGCCGACCGGCCTGACCGACAGGACCAGGGCGTCATTGTCGCAATCGGGCGTGATGCCCACGACATGCAGCCGGTCGCCCGAGGTTTCGCCTTTTCTCCACCGTCCGCCGCGCGAGCGTGAGAAGAAGGTGGCCTCGCCGGACGTGATCGTCTCATCCAGTGCGGCGCGGTCCATATAGGCCAGCGTCAGGACCTGCAGCGTCGCCGCATCCTGCACCACGACGGGAACCAGCCCGCCGCCTTTTTTGAAGTCGATGGTGGATGGGTCGAGGGTCATATCCGCATCTCCAAGCCTTCGTCGGCCAGGTATCGTTTCAGGTCCGGTATGGCGATGGCGCCTGTGTGGAAAACGCTGGCGGCCAGGGCGCCGGAGACGTCGGCCCGCTCGAACACAGCCTTGAAATGCTCGGGCGCGCCGGCGCCGCCCGAGGCGATCAGGGGGATGGTCAGGCGTGCCCGTGCGGCGGACAGTTGCTCGATGTCATAGCCGCGCCGAACCCCGTCCTGATCGATGCAGTTCAGCACGATCTCGCCTGCACCGAGGCTTTGCGCCTGATCCAGCCAGTCCAGCGTCCGCTTGCCTGCATGGCGGCGTGCATGGGGATCGCCGGTGTATTTGTGCACGACCCATTCGCCGTCTTCCAGGCGGCTGTCGACGCCGACGACGACGCATTGCGATCCCAGACGCTTGGCCATTTCGGCGATCAGTTCGGGGCGTTCCAATGCGGGTGAGTTGATCGACACCTTGTCCGCCCCGTGGTCGAGGCATCGCGCGGCCTGCTCCACGCTGCGGATGCCCCCCGCGACGCAGAAGGGAATGTCCAGCAGGCGCGCGATGTCCCTGATCCAGCCATAGTCCAGCGTCCGACCCTGCGGGCTGGCGGTGATGTCGTAGAAGACCAGTTCGTCGGCGCCCGCATCGCGATAGCGGGCGGCCAGCTCGGCCGCATCGCCCATGTCGGTGTGACCGACGAACTTCACGCCCTTGACCACCCGGCCGTCCTTCACGTCCAGGCAGGGGATGATGCGCCGGGCGGTCATTCGACCGCCCCGCTTGATGCAGGATGGGCGGTCACGACCGTTTGGCCGTCGCGATCGCCTCGGGCAGGGTGAAGCAGTTCTCGTAGAGCGCGCGCCCGACGATGGCCCCGTGACAGCCCAGCGCCTTGATCGCGGCGATATCGTCCAGCGAGGAAACGCCGCCCGAGGCCTGCAGCACCAGATCCGGCCGACGGCTGCGGATCTCGGCCAGCAGGTCCAGGTTCGGCCCAGTCAGGGCGCCGTCGCGACCGACATCGGTCACAAGCAGGTGTTTGGCCGTTCCCTTGGGATACCGATCCAGAGCCTCCCAGAGCGTCATGCCCGAGGACTGGGTCCAGCCCTTGAGCGCCGGGACCGGCACGCCGTCCTCGATCTTGACGTCCAGGGCCAGGGTGATGCGCTCGACGCCGAAGGTGTCCAACCAAGTCGCCACCGCCTCAGGTTGGGTCACCGCCAAGGAGCCTACGACGACGCGCGACACGCCGGCGTCCAGTAGCTTTTTCACATCGTCGGCGCTGCGCACGCCGCCGCCCGACTGCACCTTGACGTCGATGGCCTGGGTCAGTTCGCCGATCAGGGCGTGCTGACGCGCCTCGCCCGCCTCGGCGCCGTCTAGGTCGACGATGTGGATCCACTCCGCGCCCTCGGCCGCAAAGGTTGTCAGGCGGGCAGCCGGTTGATGGTCATAATGCGTCACTTGGGCGAAGTCGCCGTGCATCAGGCGCACGCAGACGCCGTCCTTCAGGTCGATGGCGGGGTAGATCAGCATGACAGGCCCAGGAAGTTCTTGAGGATGGTCGCCCCGGCCTCGGCCGAGCGTTCGGGGTGGAACTGGCAGCCCCAGCGGTTGGCGGATCGAACCACAGCCGGAACGACGCCGCCATAGTCGGCGCGCGCCAGGGTCGCCGGTCCGTCGGGACAGACGAAGCCGTGGACGAAATAGGCATAGGCGCCGTCGGCGACGCCCTCCAGCAAGGGGTCGTTGCGGTCGCGCGTCAACCGGCTCCAGCCCATGTGCGGCACCGGCAGATCGCCCGCAGGCTTCAGCCGGGTCACCGCGCCGGGAATGAGACCCAGCAGATCGACGCCGTCGCCCTCGTCGCTCGATCCGAACAGCAGTTGCTGACCCAGACAGACACCCAGCAGGGGGCGCGGGAAGGCGCGGATCGGCGCGATCAGACCCAGGTCCGACAGGCGCTTCATGGCGTACCCGGCCGCGCCTACGCCAGGCAGGATCACCCGTTCAGCCTCGGCGATGACGGCGGGATCGTCGGTCAGGCGCACGATCGCGCCCAGCCGCTCCAGCGCGAACTGGACCGAGGCGACATTGCCGGCGCCGTAGGCGATGACGGCGACCTCGGTCACAGAACACCTTTGGTGGACGGCACGGCGTCGCCCTCGACGCGTATGGCCTGGCGCAAGGCGCGGCCGAACGCCTTATAGACGGCTTCGGTCTTGTGGTGGTCGTCCTGGCCCGTGACCTTGATGTGGACGGCCGCGCCCATGGCCTCGGCCAGCGACCGGAAGACGTGGGCGGTCAGGTCGGTGCGGTAGTCGCCGATGAAGGGCGTCTCGAACGTGCCCTCGAACAGCGGATACGGGCGGCCGGAAAGATCGATCGAGACCGTCGCATTGGCCTCGTCCATCGGCAGGACGAAGCCGTAGCGGGCGATGCCCTTGCGCTCGCCCAACGCCTGTTTCAACGCCTGGCCAAGAGCGATGGCGCTGTCCTCGATCGTGTGGTGCGGATCGGTGTGCAGGTCGCCTTCGCATTGCAGACGCAGGGAGAAGCCGCCGTGGGCCGCGATCTGCTCCAACATGTGATCGAAGAAGCCGACGCCGGTCTCGATCTTCACCGGACCGGGCGCATCCAGATCGACGGCACAGACGATGCGGGTTTCCTTGGTGTCGCGCACGGCCTGACCAACGCGGGCGGGGCGGCGCTTGGCAGGCGTGAGGCCGAAGGCGGCGAGTAGCCGGTCGTTGACCTCGGACTTGATCGAGATCGGCAGGCGCAGACGCTCGCCGGACAGATCGGCCTCGACGCCGTAGGCCTTCAGACCAGCCAGGGCGGCGGCAGGCTCTTCGGGGCGGGCCATGATGATGGGACCGACGCCCGGTTCGACCGGCATCTGGGGACCCAGTTCGCGCACGACCCGTTCGCGCTCGCGCCGGACCGAGGCGATCCGTTCGGCGGTCTCGATCATCCGCGACGGATCGAGCGCCTGCATCGCCAGCCGCACCAGCGGTTCGGGCAGGGCATAGGGTTCCTGCACCGACGCCAGACGCACCAGGGTCTGGGCTTGGGCGATCGCCGCGCCGACGCGGGCTCCGGCCAATCCATAGGCCAGGGACAGGCTGCGCAGCACGACCAGGTTCGGCTGATCGGCGACGACGGTCACGGCCGAGGCGCTGTCGGAGAACTCGATCAGTCCCTCGTCCACCACCAGCAGGGCGGGGGCGACGCGGGCGGCCATCTCGCCGACGGCTTCGGGCGAGCCCAGGGCGCGGATGACGACGATACTTTTCTCTGGGGCCGTTTCGCCCTTGGCCGGATAGATGGCGCCGAGACTGTCATAGGGTTCGGCCTTCGGGGCCTCGACCGATCCCCCGTCGCGAGCGGCGAGGCGCCAGGCCAGTTCCAACCCGTGGGTTAGGCCGCGCACCGGCAGCACCTGTTCGGCAGGTACGCCATAGACGCCGGCCATGCGAGCGGCGAGGGCTGAGGCGTCGTCGGGATAGCGATCCAGACCTTCGCCGCCGGAAACCAGCGGCGGATAAGGGGCAGGCAGGGTCAAATGGATCCTCCACCGAGAAGCGAAGCTGAACGGGGGAGGGGGACCGCCCGAAGGGTGGTGGAGGGGGCGGGGCTACGCACCGGGTCTGGGGTCGCCCCCTCCACCGCTTCGCGGTCCCCCTCCCCCGCGTTGCAGGGGAGGATCAGACTGATCACCCTCATCCCTCGCTCCTCAGGTCGGCGGCGCGGGCGTGGGCTTCGAGGCCTTCCATCCGGGCCAGGCGGGCGGCGATGGGAGCAAGCGCGCGGGCGCCGGCCTCGGACACCAGCTGGACCGACATCGTGGTCATGAAGCTGGCGGTTGTGACGCCGCCCAGGGTGCGGGCGCCGCCGTCGGTCGGCAGGACGTGGCTGGGGCCTGCGGCGTAGTCGCCCAGGGTCTCGGCGGCGAAACGCCCGACGAAGACGGCCCCGGCGGCCTTGATGGAGTCCACCAGGGGTTCGGGATCGTCGATCTGGATCGCCAGGTGTTCGGGGCCATACAGATTGGCGACCTCTGCGGCGGCGTCGAGGTCGCGGACCAGGATGGCGCGGGCTTCGTTCAGAGAGGCGCGGGCGATGGCTTCGCGGGGCAGGGTTGCGACCTGCACCTCCACCTCGCTCAGGATGTAGTCGATGGTGGCGCGGCTGGTGGAGACCAGCAGAACCTGCGCATCCGCATCGTGCTCGGCCTGGCTGAGCAGGTCGGCGGCGGCGATCTCGGGCGCGGCGTCGCGATCGACGATGACCATCAACTCCGACGGGCCGGCCGGCATGTCGACGGCGGGACCGCCGGGCAGGGCGCTCGCCTGCTTCTTGGCCTCGGCCACATAGGCGTTGCCGGGTCCGAACAGCTTGTCGCAGGCGGGGATGACACCGTCTTCCAACTCGACGCCGAAGGTCAGGGCGGCGATGGCCTGGGCGCCGCCCATCAACCAGATGGCGTCCAACTCCGCCTCTGCGGCGGCCAGGATCATGGCGGGGTGGATGCCGCCATCCTTGTTCGGTGGCGTCACGGCGACGCGCTGGCCCACGCCCGCGACGCCGGCCGGAATGGCCAACATCAGCAGCGAAGAAAACAGCGGCGCGGTGCCGCCGGGAATGTAGAGGCCGGCCGAGGCGATGGGACGCCAGGCCAGTTTGGACCGCACGCCGGGCGTCGTCTCGATAAAGGGGGTGTCCTCGGGCCGGGTCGCCTGGTGGAAGACGCGCACATTGTCGGCCGCCATGCGCAGGGCGCGCACGTCGCCGGGCGGCAGAGCGTTGCGCGCCTCGGCCACAGTCTCGGGCGTGATGGCGATGCGACGGGGCGGCGCCTTGTCCAGCTTCAGGCACCAATCGGTTACGGCCGCGCCGCCGCGCTGGCGCACGTCGTCCAGGATGGTGCGCACGACCTCGGTCACGTCGCCGGCGGTGCGTTGGGCCGGGCGGGCCAGGGCGGCCGTTTTGCCGGCCGCGTCGAGGGAAGACCAGTCGATGCGCTTCATCACATCATCTTCTCGATCGGCAGGACCAGAATGGCCGAGGCGCCGGCGGCCTTCAGCTTCTCGAGCGTCTCCCAGAAGACGGCCTCCTGGCAGACGGCGTGGACGGCGACCGCGTCGTCGCGACCCATCAAGGGCATGACGGTGGGCGAGCCGGCGCCGGGCAGGATGGCGGTGATCTCGTCCAGGGCCGAGCGCGGGGCGTTCAGCATGACGTATTTGGCGCCTTGCGAGGACACCACGCCCGCCATCCGCTCGATGACGCTGTCCAACAGCTGCTGCAAGGCGGGCTCGGGCGCCACGGGCGACTGGATCAGCACGGCCTGGCTTTCCAGAACCGTATCCTTGGCCCCCAGGCCGTTGGCCTCCAGCGTCGCGCCGGTCGAAACCAGGTCGCAGATGGCGGCGGCCAGTTTCAGCCGGGGGGCGACCTCGACGGCCCCGCGCATCACGACGATGTCGGCCTTGACCCCGCGTTCGTCGAGGAAGCGGCGCAGAATCTTGGGATAGGAGGTGGCGATGCGCAGACCGTCCAGCGAGGCCGGACCGTCATAGGCAAGCGTCGGCGGCGTGGCGATCTTGAGCGTGCATCGACCGAATCCCAGCGGCATGACGATCGAGGCGTTCGGCCCGCCGTTGCGACCTTCCTCCAGCACGTTCTCGCCGACGATGCCCAGGTCGCACACGCCGTCCGCCACGAAGGTGGGGATGTCGTCGTCGCGGACGCGCAGCAGGTCGATCGGATAGTTCTCGACCCGGTACAGCAGGTCGTTGTGACCCTTGACCCATTTAAGGCCCGCGTCGCGGATCAGGTCGAGGCTGCGATCGGCCAGACGGCCGGATTTCTGGACGGCGATGCGAAGCCGGCCCTGCACGGTGCTCATATTCGGATACTCAGTTCTTGTTCTTCAGGCGGTCCAGGGCGAGGCGATAGCCCTGATGCGGCATGTCTTTCAGATAGCGGGCGACGCGGACGACGGTTGTGGGGCTGGCATGGGCCTCTGCGGCGATCTCGCGATAGGATTTGCCGCCGGCGTCGAGCAGGCGCGCGACCTGCCAGCGCTCGGAGAAGGCGCGCAGTTCCGCAGGCGTGCAAAGATCGGCCAGAAAGGCGTCGATCTCGGCGCGCGTCTGCATCGACAGCAAGGCGTCATGCAGGTCGTCACGGGCGGGCGGGGTCGTCATGTGCGTTCCACTATGCTGTAACGGTGGAACGGTCAAGGGGGGAGGAGACAGATCGTGCATGGCGCACTATCTGCGTCTTTATGACCAAGGTTCTCATCATCGGCGCCGGGCACGCGGGCGGCTCCGTCGCGGCGTTCCTGCGGCAGTATGGGCATGAAGGCCCCATTGTGCTGGCGGGCGAGGAGGATGCGCCGCCGTATCAGCGGCCTCCATTGTCCAAGGCCTGGCTGAAGGGAGAGGCGGATCTGGAGGCGCTGCTGCTGCGGCCTCTGAGTTTCTACGCCGAGCAGAACATCGACTTCCGACCCTCGATGGTCGCCGTGGCGGTGGACCCCGCAGCGAAGACGGTAGCCTTCCACGATGGGTCGTCGGAAACCTACGACATTCTTGTGCTGGCGACCGGTTCGATGGCGCGCAAGCTGCCGGTTCCGGGCGGGGACCATCCCGATCTGCTGGAACTCCGCACGATGAAGGACGCCGAGCGACTGAAGGCTGTCCTCGGGCCCCGCAAGCGTCTGGCGGTGGTCGGCGGCGGCTATGTGGGGCTGGAGGCGACGGCGTCGGCGCGGGCCCTGGGCGCCGAGGCGGTGGTGATCGAGCGGGCGCCGCGCGTGCTGGCGCGGGTGGCGTCGGAGACCCTGTCGGCCTTCTTTACCGCCCAGCATCGGGCGCATGGGGTCGAGATCCTGACCGACGCTGAGGTGGTCGCCGTGGCCGGCGACGGCGTGAGCTTGGCCGACGGATCGGTGGTGTCGGCGGATGCGGTGTTGGTTGGGGTCGGCGCCCTGGCGTGCGACTCCCTGGCGCGGTCGGCCGGCCTGACCTGCGACGACGGCGTGGTGGTGGACGCCGAGGCGCGCACCAGCGATCCGGCGATCTTCGCCATCGGCGACATGACGCGACGACCCATTCCGGTCCACGGCGGCGTGCATCATCGGCTAGAGAGCGTGCCCAACGCCCTGGAGCAGGCCAAACAGGCGGCCGCCGCCATCGTCGGACGGGCCGGACCGACGCCCGAGGTTCCGTGGTTCTGGTCCGATCAATATGACTTCAAGCTGCAGATCGCCGGACTGCCGTTCGACGCCGAACGACAGGCGGTGCGTGGCGACCCGACGGCGTCGGGCTTTGCGGTCTTCCATCTGAACGGCGACCGCATCGTCTGCGTCGAGGCCGTCAACGCTCCGCCCGAGTTCATGGCCGGTAAACAGTTGATCGCCAAGGCGACGCCTGTGGACGTGGACAAGCTGGCCGATCCGGCGGTGTCGATGAAGGCGGTGGCCGTCGGATAAGGCGTCGCCGCAGTGCGACAAAACTGTTGCGCTTTACGTTCGTGACCGTTCAAGCTGCGACTTCAACGCGGCGGGGGCGGATGACGAGAGCTTTCGACGAAATGAATGGCGGCGGATCGGGTGCGATCCGCGACAGCTACAAGACGCTGGCGGCGTGGCTGGAAAACGCGCCGGCCGATCTGCTACAAGCGCGCTCGCGCCAGGCGGAGCTGTTCTTCCGTCGCATGGGCGTGACCTTCGCCGTCTATGGCGACGAGGAATCCAACGAGCGGCTGATCCCCTTCGATGTCGTGCCGCGCATCATCGGCGCGGACGAATGGGGCGGTCTGGAAAAGGGGCTGAAGCAGCGGGTCACCGCCATCAACGCCTTCCTGAAAGACATTTATGGGCCGCAGGACTGCATCAAGGCGGGCATCGTCCCGGCCGATCTGATCCTGACCAATCCGCATTATCGGCCGGAGATGCAGGGGCGTCGTCCGCCGGGCGACGTCTGGTGCCATATCTCGGGCGTCGATCTGGTGCGCACGGGCGAGGACGGCTTCTATGTTCTCGAAGACAACTGCCGCACGCCGTCGGGCGTCTCCTATATGCTGGAGAACCGCGAGATGATGATGCGGCTGTTCCCCGACCTATTCGCGGAACACGCCGTGCGTCCCGTCGAGATCTACACCGACATGCTGCTGCGCTCGCTGCAGGCCTCAGCGCCGGCAGGGGCGGGGGCGGATCCGACCATCGTCGTGCTGACGCCCGGCCCCTTCAACTCGGCCTACTATGAGCACAGCTTCCTGGCCGACAAGCTGGGTGTCGAGCTGGTTCAGGGCACGGACCTGTTCGTCAATGACGACACCGTCTTCATGCGCACGACCGAGGGGCCCAAGCGCGTCGATGTCATCTATCGCCGTATCGACGACGACTTCCTCGACCCCCTGACCTTCATGCCCAACTCTACCATTGGGGTGCCGGGGCTGATGTCGGCCTATTTCGCGGGACGAGTCACCTTGGCCAATGCGGTCGGGACGGGCGTGGCCGACGACAAGGCCGTCTATACCTACATGCCCGAGATCATCCGCTTCTTCACGGGTGAGGATGCGATCCTGCAGAACGTGCCGACCTGGCGCTGTCGCGAGCCGGACGCCCTGAAGGAAGTGCTGGATAAGCTTCCGGAACTGGTGGTCAAGGAAGTCGGCGGATCGGGCGGCTACGGCATGCTGGTCGGGCCGACCTCGACAAAGGCCGAGATCGAGGATTTCCGCGCCAAGCTGATCGCCGATCCCGACGACTTCATCGCCCAGCCGACGCTGAGCCTGTCGACGGCTCCGACGCTGAACGGCGGCGCCCTGTCACCCCGCCACGTCGATCTCAGGCCGTTCGTCCTGTCCAGCCCGGCCGGCGTGCGCGTCGCGCCCGGCGGCCTGACGCGGGTGGCGCTGAAGGAAGGGTCGCTGGTGGTGAACTCCAGCCAGGGCGGCGGAACCAAGGATACCTGGGTGCTGGACAACTGATGCTTTCACGCACCGCAGACAGCCTCTATTGGACCGGCCGCTATATGGAGCGGGCGGACTTCCTCGCCCGCATTCTGGAGGCGGCGATCCGTCTCGCCGCCCTGCCGGCGAAAGATCAGGCCGCCGTGACCGCCTGGGCCGGGGCCATCGCCTCGTCGGGGGTCAAGGCCGGCTTTGATGCGACCGGACGCACCGTGTCGGAAAAGTCCGTGCGAGAATATCTGGCCTTCGGCTTCGACAATCCGACCTCGATCAAGGCCTGCATCACCAAGGCGCGGACCAACGCGCGCTCGGTGCGCACCGCCCTGACCATCGAACTGTGGGAGGCGATCAACGGCGCCTGGAACGGTCTGAACGAGTTGGGCGAACCGACCAAGCGCGACGACTTCACCAACTTCCTCGACTTCGTGAAATCGACGTCCCTGGCGGTCGAAGGCGCCTCGTCGCGGACCATGCTGCGCAACGACGCCTACTGGTTCTTGCGACTGGGCATGGCGATCGAGCGGGCCGACAACACCGCACGCCTGCTGGACGTTAAATATCACCTGCTGCTGCCGCCCGGCGAACGGGTGGGGGGGCAACTGGACTACTTCCAGTGGACGACCCTTCTGCGCGAGGTTTCGGCATTGACCGCCTATCGCTGGGTTTACCGCGAAAGCGTGCGGCCTTGGCTGGTGGCGGACCTGCTGGTGCTGAACCGCCAGATGCCGCGCTCGCTGGCCTCATGTCAGGGCATGATCGTCAGCTATCTGGAGAAGCTGGCGACCGACTACGGTCGGCGCGGCCCCGCGCAACGGCTGGCCTCCAATCGCCTCAGCCAGTTTAACGAGGCCAAGATCGAGGACATCTTCCAGTCCGGCCTGCACGAATACATTCAGGGCTTCCTGAACGAGAACAACGCCCTGGCCGCGGCCGTCCACGAACAGTATCTGGTCTGACCATGCGGATCCGGATCGATCATTCCACCCGCTACGCCTACGCCCGGCCCGCGCGGTTCATCGTCCAGATGCTGCGCCTGACGCCCAAGTCGTGTGAGAGCCAGCAGGTCCGCGACTGGCGGATCGAAACCGATGTGGACGCCCGGCTGCGGCGCAGCGAGGACGCGTTCGGCAACATCGTTCACAGCCTCTACACCGAGCGGCCGACCGACGCCCTGACCATCCGCGTCACCGGCGAGGTCTCGACCGTCGAGACGGGCGGCGTCGTGAAAGGGCAGGCCGAACGCCTGTCGCCCATCGTCTATCTGCGCGACACCCCGATGACCAAGGCCGACGCCGGTATCGTCGATTTCGCCCGCTCCATTCCTGAGGGCGCGACGCTGGGCCGGATGCATCGGTTGATGAGCGCGCTGAAGGATACAGTGGCGTTCGAGGTCGGCTCGACCTCCGCCTCCCACACCGCCGCCGACGCCTTTGCCCAGAAGCGCGGCGTCTGTCAGGACCATTCGCAGATCTTCATCTCGGCCGCGCGCCTGCTGGGGGTGCCGGCGCGCTATGTTTCGGGCCACCTCAGCCGTCAGGACGGACGCCACGATCAGGACGCCGCCCATGCCTGGGCCGAGGCCTGGGTCGAGAATCTGGGCTGGGTCGGGTTCGATCCGGCCAACGGCATCTGTCCGACCGAACACTATGTCCGGGTCGCGGTCGGCCTGGACGCGCGCGGGGCCACCCCGATCCGAGGCACGAGCTATGGCGGCGGCCAGGAGCAACTGACCGTCGCCCTGAATGTGCGGCCGGTGCAACAGAGCCAGCAACAACTGCAATCCAGTGGATGGCCCCGATAGGCATGACGCGCGAATCTGTTAGCGTCTGGGGATTCGCAACGCGGGGAGCGAATAGAGCGAAGTGACCTATTGCGTAGGCATGCTGGTGGACGACGGGTTGGCGATGATCGCCGACACGCGCACCAATGCGGGCGTGGACAACATCTCGTCCTATCGCAAACTGCACATCTACAAGTCGCCGGGCGAGCGCATACTGGCGGTCGCGACGGCGGGCAATCTGTCGGTCACTCAGACGGCGCTGGCCATGGTCGCAGCCGGGGTCAAGCTGCCGGACTCCACCGAGCTTGAGACGCTCCAGACCGCCCCGACCCTGTTCCGCGCCGCCCAGCTTCTGGGTCATGCGATGGCCAGCGTGCGCGCCAGCATCAATACGCCGCCGACGCCGACCGCCGACGGGCTGAACGTCACCGCCTCCATGCTGCTGGGCGGTCAGATCGCCGGCGGCAAGATGGGGCTGTATCTGATCTACGGCCAAGGCAACTTCATCGAATGCGGGCCGGATACGCCCTATCTGCAGATCGGCGAGCTGAAATACGGCAAGCCCATTCTGGATCGCGCCCTGCACAGCTCCACCTCCTTGTCCGAGGCGGTGAAGCTGGGGCTGATCTCGTTCGATTCGACCATCCGCTCGAACATCGCCGTCGGCCCGCCGCTGGACCTGATCGTCATGCCGCGCGACCAGCTGACGGGCACGGCGCGGCGCATCGAAGCGGATGATCCCTACTTCCGCGACCTAGGTCGGCGCTGGTCCGAAGCCCTGGCCGCCGCTCACCGCGCCATGCCCGATCCGACCTGGCTGGATATCGACACGTCGGCGCCTCAGAGGAGCATCAGCGCCGTCGGCTAATTAAGATTGCGATTTGTTCGCAATTGTCTTGTGCCTTCCTGTGGAGCTGGTTATTGCGAGCGCATCGCAAAATCAGACCAAAAGGTCGCAAGAGTATGTCCGAATCCCGCGCCGCCGCGCTCCGCTCGCTTCTATTCGCCTCCAGCGCCGCCGGCATGCTGGTCGCCGCCCCGGCCTTCGCCGCTGACGTGGCCGCCGAGGAAGGCGTGGTCGTCACGGCCGACCAGTCCCAGCCCGCCAATCTGGGCACGATTGACGTCAACGGTCAGTTCAAGAAGCCGGCCCCCGTCAGCCCCGAGTTCGTCGCGCCTCTGGTGGACACGCCGCGCGCCGTCACGGTCATCCCGCAGGCCATCATCGAACAGACCTCGGCCTCGTCCTTGCAGGACCTGCTGTCCAATTCCCCCGGAATCACCTTCGGGGCAGGCGAGGGCGGTCAGCCCTTGGCCGATCGTCCCTTCATCCGGGGTCAGTCGTCGGGCAACAACATCTTCGTGGACGGCATCCGCGATACGGGCGGCCAACAGCGCGAGGTCTTCAACCTGGAGCAGGTCGAGGTCATCAAGGGGCCGGACGCCGTCTACTCGGGACGCGGCTCGGGCGGCGGCAGCATCAATCTGGCCTCAAAATCGCCCAAGCTGAACGCCTTCACCAATGTCAGCGCGGGCGCGGGCGCCGACGGCTATTTGCGCGGCACGGTCGATGCGAACCTGCCGCTGGGCGAGACCGCCGCTCTGCGCATCAACTTGATGGGCGCCCAGGGCGACGTGCCTGGCCGCGACGCCGTCGACTACGACAAATGGGGTGCGGCCATCAGCCTGGGCGCCGGCCTGGGCACGCCGTCGTCGATGGTCTTCAGCTACTATCACCTGACCAGCGACCAGATGCCCGACTACGGCATTCCGCTGTTCACCAAGATCCAGTCGCGCACCACCGACAGCGGCGTTCTGGATGTGCCCTATGACAGCTTCTATGGGCTGAAGGCGCGCGACTATCTGACCAATGAGGTGGATACCTTCACCTTCAAGGCCGAGCATCGCCTCAACGATTTCGCCACGATCCGCAACGTCAGCCGCTATTCGCAGACACTGAACGACTACATCGTCACCAATCCCGGCGACGGCGGCTATGTCGGACGCGCGGCGGACGGGACCTACTGGATGAAGCGGGGCACCAAGACCCGCTGGAACCCGGTCACCACCCTGGCCAATGTGACGGATGTCTTCGGCCAATTCGCCACCGGTTCGATCAAACACAGCTATGACGTCGGCGTGGAGCTTTCGCGCGAGCACAACAGGAACGCCTCCTATTCGACCTACACCACTTCGGGCTCGGCCTGTCCGACGGGCCTGACGCCGGTGTCGGGGACCTATCCGACTGCCACTGGCAATTCGGGCGCCGGCGATTGCACCCCGGTCTACAATCCAAATTCCGACGACGCCTGGACCGGCGTGATCAACCGTGGCCCGACCAGCTCGAATACGACCGAGGCCATCGGCGTCTATGCGAACGACAGCATCACCCTGACCGAGCGACTGATCCTGAACCTGGGCGTTCGCTGGGACCAGTATTCGGTCAAGGGCGTGAATGCGACCGCGACCCAGTCGGCCGGCGTCTGGACCACGACGGGCTATACGGCCGTTCCGGAACAGACCTGGAAGTTCACCAACTATCAGGTCGGTCTGGTGTTCAAGCCGACGCAGAACAGCAGCGTCTATGCGTCCTGGTCCACTTCTTCGACGCCGCCGACCATTTCGGCGGGCGACCAGAACGCCTCGGGCGGCTTGGGCACGGTCGATGGCGTCGCCAACACCGTTCTGGATCCGGAAGACACCGAAAGCTTCGAGGTCGGCGCCAAGGCCAATGTCTTGAACGACCGTCTCGCCCTGTCGGCGGCGGCCTTCCACCTGACACGCAAGAACGCCCTGATCCTGGTCGAGCCCAACATCTTCCGTCAGGAAGGCGAGGTCGAGGTCAACGGCTTCGAGCTGGGCGTGTCCGGCAGCATCACGCCGAAATGGACCGTGTTCGGCGGCTATACCTACATGGACTCCGAACTGACCAAGGCGGCTGTTGTCGTGTCGGGCACGCCGCCGGTCGCCAGCGTCAATCCGCTGCAAGGCCTGCCGCTCGCCAACACGCCCAAGCACAGCGCCAGTCTGTTCACCACCTATCGCGTCTTGCCCCGGCTGACGGTCGGCGGCGGCGTCTACTACACGTCCAAATCTCTGGGCGGGAACCAGGGCGGCGCGGGCGGCGGGAACAACCGCATCTATGCGCCCGAATGGACCCGCGTGGACGCCTTCGCCGCCTATGATCTGACGGATCGCGCGACGCTTCAGCTGAACGTCAAGAATGCGACGGACGAGGACTACATCATGCGCACCAATGGTGTTCACCACGCCGACGTGGCCGCAGGTCGCCAGGCCATCCTGGCCCTGAACCTGCGCTTCTAAAGGCCGTTTTCACGGCCTAGTCTGACGGCCCCGCGATCCCCCGCGGGGCCGTTTCGTCTTTCAGCGAGAACGCCCGTGCTGCTGCAGATTCCGGAAGTCTTCTCCAAGGCCGAGGTCAAGGCTTTGCGCGCGCGGCTGGACGCCGGGCCGTGGGCGGACGGCAACGCCACCTCGGGCCATCAATCGGCGACGGCGAAGAAAAACCTGCAACTGCCCGAAGAGTCGGACGTGGCGAAGGAGGTCTCCGCCCTGGTCGTCCAGGCGCTGAACGCCAATCCGATGTTTGTGGCTGCGGCCCTGCCGCACACGATCTTTCCGCCCCTGTTCAACCGCTACGAAGGCGGGGGTGAGTTCGGCCTGCACGTCGACAACGCCATCCGCCAGTCCCGCACCGGCGGGGCGATTCGCATTCGCAGCGACCTGTCGGCGACCCTTTTTCTGTCCGAGCCCGAGGACTACGATGGTGGCGAACTGATCATCGAGGAGATGTACGGGTCGCAGGCGATCAAGCTGCCGGCTGGCGATCTGGTCCTCTATCCGTCCAAGAGCCTGCACCGCGTCACGCCGGTGACGCGCGGGGCGCGGGTGTCGTCCTTCATGTGGATGCAGAGCCTGGTCCGCGACGACGCCGATCGTGAAACCCTGTTCCGTCTGGACATCGCCACCCAGCGCGTGGCGACCGAGAGGGGACCGAAGGATCAGGCGGTGATCGAACTGACCGGCGTCTATCACAATCTTCTGCGGCGCTGGACCGAGGTCTGACGCCCAAGGCGCCACGACGTCGCTAAATGCTATTGCAACCCGTTCGCAACAATGGCACAGCGACCTCGTGACCGAACTCGCCACACAGCGTCAGGCCGAAACCGCAGCCAAGGGCCCCAAACCCAAGGCGGCGCTGAACGGCGCACGGTCGTTCTGGCTGAAGCAGCTGCATAGCTGGCACTGGATTTCCGCGGCGGTCAGCCTCGTCGGCATGATCCTGTTCGCGGTCACCGGCATCACCCTGAACCACGCGGCCTCAATCCCCGGAAATCCGGTGACGGTCGAACAGACCGCGACCTTGCCGACGCCCCTGTTGCAGCGGCTGGCGAGCTTTCCGCAGGAGACGACCGATCCTGTCCCCGACGCTGTCGCGCGCTGGGCGTCCGAGGCGCTGAAGGTTGAGATCGCCGACAAGCCGACCGAGACGACGGCGGAAGAGGTCTATGTCGCCCTGGCCATGCCCGGCGGCGACGGCTGGGTCACCATCGACCGTTCGACCGGCGAGACCCTGCACGAGAAGACGACGCGCGGCTGGATCGCCTACCTCAACGACCTGCACAAGGGTCGCAACGCCGGCGTGGTCTGGTTCTGGTTCATCGACGTCTTCGCGGCGGCCTGCGTCATCTTCGCCGTCACGGGCCTGGGTCTGATGTTCCTGCACGCCAAGGGTCGGCCCTCGACCTGGCCGCTGGCGGCGCTGGGCCTGCTCATCCCCGTGGTTATCGCCCTGATCTTCATTCACTGACGAGTTTTCCGATGCGCCTTCTTCCCGTCGTCATCACCACCGTTGGCCTGGCGGCCGCCGCTGCGCCCGCCATGGCCGCCGACCTGACGGTGTCGGTCGAGATTCCGCGTCTGAACACCGCCTCCTATCATCGCCCCTATGTCGCGGTGTGGATCGAAAAGCCGGACCAGTCGGCCGAACGCACCCTGGCCGTCTGGTATCAGCAGACCCGCAACAACGAGGGCGACGGCAAGGATTGGCTGAAGGATCTGCGCACCTGGTGGCGCAAGGGCGGTCGGGCCATGAGCCTGCCGGCCGACGGCGTATCCGGCGCCACACGCGCGCCGGGTCGCCAGACCGTCACCGTACCCGCTGCCCGCCTGCGCAACCTTCAGCCCGGCCAGTACAACATCGTCGTCGAGGCGGCGCGCGAACTGGGCGGACGCGAAGTCGTGCGCGTGCCGTTCCGCTGGGGCGCGGCCAACACCGGCGCCGGAACCGGCTCCACCGAACTGGGCGCCGTGCGCGTCGCCGTCTCTCGCTGAGGATCATGACCATGAAGAAGACGATCGCCCTGCTGACGCTGGCCGCAGCGCTGGCCGCCCCCATGGCCGCCCAGGCCCACCGCGCCTGGCTGGCGCCCACCGCCACGACCCTGTCGGGCACGGACGCCTGGGTCGGATTCGACGCCGGCATGTCGAACCAGGTGTTCAACCCCGATCACGCCGCCATGCGCCTGACCGGCCTGACCATCACCGCGCCGGACGGCTCGGCGGTCCAGCCTGAGAACGCCATGCAGGGCCGCTACCGCTCGACCTTCGACGCCCATCTGACCCAGAACGGCACCTACAAGGTCGCCAACGTCATGAACGGAGTGATGGCCAGCTACACCCTGAACGGCGAACAGAAGCGCTGGCGCGGCGCGGCCTCGGACTATCCGGCGGGCCTGCCCGAGGGCGCGACCAATGTTCAGGCGACCCGCACCGCCAGCCGCATCGAGACCTTCGTTACCCTGAACAACCCCTCCGACACCGTCTTCAAGACGACCGGCGAGGGGCTTGAGCTGGTTCCCGTCACCCACCCGAACGACCTGGTGGTGGGCGAGCCCGCCACCTTCAAACTGCTGAACAACGGTCAGCCGGCGGCGGACATCGACGTCACCGTGGCGCGCGGTGGTCTGCGCTATCGCGACGACCCCGAAGAATCGACGCTCAAGACCAACGCCGAGGGCGCCTTCACCATCACCTGGCCAGAAGCGGGCATGTATTGGCTGAACGCCTCGGTCCGCACCGAAGGCCAGGGTGAAACGCTGGGTTCCAACGCCAGCTATGTGGCGGCGATGGAAGTCCTGCCCTAAGCGAAGGGCCATGTCCGACATTCCCCCTTCGCGCGGTTCGCGCGCCGCCCCGCCCACGGTCAATATCGGCGACGCCGCCCCTCTGGGCGACCGCGCCGACAACCGCGTCCTCGTGCCCGCGATCGAAGGCGCGCCGCCCCGTCCGCCCAGTGACCTGATCCGTTCGCTGGGCGGCCAGACCATGGGCACGACCTGGAGCGCGCGCGTCATCGCCCCGCCAGGCGTGGGCGAGGCCGAGATCCGGTCTGCGATCGAAGAGGAACTGGCGACCGTCGTCGGCCTGTTCAGCCCGTGGGAGCCGTCCAGCGAAATCAGCCGCTTCAATACCGCGCCGGCCGGCGTCTGGGCGGTGTCCCAGCCGTTCTGGGATCTGCTGGATGCGGCGATGACCCTGGGCGACGAGACCAACGGCGCGGTCGATCCGACCCTGGGCGCCTTGGTCGATCTGTGGGGATTCGGCCCGCCCGGACCGCGTTCGGCCTTGCTGCCCGTCCCGGCCGAAGACGAGATCGCCGCGGCTGCGGTCGTGTCGGGATGGCAGAAGCTGCGGCTGAACGGCGAGGCGCGCGCGGTCATGCAGATGGGCGGGATGAAGCTGGACTTCTCCGGCATCGCCAAGGGTCATGCGGTGGACCGCGTGTCCGACCGCCTGATGGCCATGGGCGCGACCTCCCACCTGATCGAGATCGGCGGCGAGCTGAAGGGGCGCGGCGTCAAGCCGGACGCCCAGCCGTGGTGGGTCGAGATCGAGCGGGTCGAGGGTTCGCCCGCGCCCCACACCGTGGCGGCCCTGTTCGATCTGGCCGTGGCGACCAGCGGCGACTATCGCCGCGCGTTCCGCCATGAGGGGCGCCTGTATCCCCACACCATCGACGGATCGACCGGTCGGCCGGTAAGCAACAATCTGAGTTCGGTCACCGTCCTGCACCCCTCGGCCATGATGGCCGACGCCTACGCCACGGCCCTGACCGTCATGGGACCGTTCGACGGACCGGACTACGCCGAGGCCGTCGGCCTGATGGCCCATTTCGTCGAACGCACCGAGCGCGGCCCGGTCGAGCGGATGTCGCCGGCTTTCGCCGCTCTGCTCGACGACGACGGAGATCGTCCGGGGTGACAGCCGATCCGCAGCGCTGGCTGTGGGCGGTCGGGGCCTTGGCGCTTTGGCTGGCCCTGATCGCCGTCATTGTCTGGCGGGAGCGCAGAGCCAATGCGGCAGCCCGCGCGCAGTCTGATGCTCTGGCGGGCGCAGGCGAGGGACGGCCGCTGCTGATCGCCTTCGCCAGCCAGACGGGCTTCGCCGAGGAACTGGCGTGGATGACGGCGCGCGCCTTAAGCGATGGCGGCGTGGGCGCGCGGGTGCTGTCCTTCGCTGATCTGGATGTGCAGACCCTGAAGGCGACGGACCGGGCGCTGCTGATCGTCTCGACGACCGGCGAGGGCGATCCGCCCGACAGCGCCGCCCGGTTCGTGCGCCAGGTCATGGGCGAGGCGACGGAGCTGTCGGGATTACGCTTCGGTCTGCTGGCGTTGGGCGACCGCAGCTATGACCAGTTCTGCGGCTTCGGCCATGCGGTCGACGGCTGGCTGCGACGCGCGGGCGCCGAACCCCTCTTCGACATGGTCGAGGTCGATAACGGTGAGGCCGGCGCCATCCGCCACTGGCAGCACCAGCTGAACCAGATCACCGGCAGCGTGACGGCCCCCGACTGGACCCCGCCTGCCTACGATCCCTGGCGGCTGGTCGAACGCACAATGGTCAATCCGGGCAGTCCCGGCGGCGAGGCCTATCATCTGGCGTTCGAGGCCGTAGGCGCGACGCCCGACTGGTCGGCCGGCGACATCGCCGAGGTCGGCCTGCCTGAGCGTGATGGCGTCACGCCGGGTTCGCGCGAATATTCCATCGCCTCCCTGCCGTCGGACGGCCGGGTCGAGTTCCTGATCCGACTGATGCGCCATCCTGACGGCGCGCCGGGCCTGGCCTCGGGCTGGCTGACGCAAGACCTGTCGCTCGGCGGCGAGATCGGGATGCGGCTGCGCACGAACCGCAGCTTCCACGGCCCGGCGGACGAGACGCCGATGATCCTGATCGGCAACGGCACGGGCATCGCCGGGCTGCGCGCGCACCTGAAGGCGCGCACCGACACGGGCGGGGCCTGGCTGCTGTTCGGTGAACGCACCCAGGCGCACGACGCCTTCTTCGACGCCGAGCTACAGGGCTGGCTGGCGTCGGGCGTTCTGCGGCGACTGGACCGGTCGTTTTCGCGCGACGCGGGCGACGGGCGGTATGTGCAGGATCTGGTCGCGGCAGCGGCTAGCGACCTGCGCGATTGGGTCGAACGCGGGGCGGCGATCTATGTCTGCGGCAGCCTGGAAGGGATGTCGCAAGGCGTGCATGCCGCGTTGGAAAATACGCTAGGCGCGGACGTGATGCTGACGATGCTGGAAGACGGCCGCTACCGCCGCGATGTATACTGAACCCCGTCTTTGCCGATGGGGGTTAGCGGCCTAGTCGCCCCAACAGTTCCGCCGCGAAGCTCGAAAGCGTGTCGTCGCGCGCGCCCATGACGATGATGCGGTCGCCCGGCTTGGCGATCTCGACGATCCGGTCGCCGCAGTCGGCGCGCGTCGGCAACGCCTCCGCCTGACGGCCGGCGGCGCGGACGCCGGAGGCGATGTCTTCCGATCCCACGCTGCGGTCGGTGGTGCCGCCGTAATAGACCGGCTCGGGCATCAGCAGCACGTCGTCCTCGCGCATCAGGCCGGCGAAACCGTCGATGAACTCCGAGTTCATCAGCTTCAGCGGCCCGAACCCATGTGGCTGGAACAGGATCAGCAGCCGACCGTCGAAGGCGTGCAGGGTCTTCAGCGTGGCCGCGATCTTGTCCGGGTTATGGGCGAAGTCGTCGATGATGGTGATGTCGTTCGCCGTCCCGACGACCTCCATCCGGCGACGGATGCCGGCGAAGGTCTCCAGCGCCTTGACCGCCTCGGCTGTCGGCACGCCCAGCGCCCGGGTCGCGCCCAGCGCGGCCAGGGCATTGGCGACATTGTGGGCGCCGGGCACGTTCAGGACCACGTCGTGTTCGCTCCAGCCCTCGATCAGCCGGAACCGCATGCCCGTCGGCAGCGGCTGAAGATCATGGGCGGAAAGGTCGGCCTTCTCTTCGCCCAGGCCGAAGGTGATCGCCTTGCCGGCCGGCAGCGTCTGGGCCAGCGCCGCCGTCTCGGGGTTGTCGAGATTCAACACGGCCGTCGTCGCCCGCGCGGTGAAGCCGCCGAACAGCTCGCGCAGCTCCTCCATCGACTTGTGGTCCAGCGAGATGTTGGACACCACCGCCACAGTCGGATCGTAGCGGGCGATGGAGCCGTCGCTTTCGTCCACCTCCGACACGAACACGTCCGGCCCGCCGATCAGGGCGCTGGCGAACGGATGGTCGGCGTCGGCGAAGTTCTTCATCACCGCCCCGTTCATGACGGTCGGCTCGCGGCCCGTCTGATGCAGGATCCAGGCGATCATGCCGGTGATGGTGGACTTGCCGCTGGTGCCCGCGACCCCGACCGAGGTCGAGGCGGCGTTGAAGAGTTCGCTGAGCAACTCGGGCCGGGTCTTGATCGTCGCGCCCGCGCGCTTGGCCGCGCCGATGTCGGGCACCGTCTCCTCGATGGCGCCGGTAGCGATGACGGTCTGATCCGCGCGGGTCACGCCCGATCCGTCTTGGGGGTGCAGGGTCACGCCGTGGGCGCGCAGCCAGTCGAACTTCTCGGGCGTGCGGCCCTGGTCCAGCGCCCGGTCCGACCCTTCGATCACGGCGCCGCGCGCCTGGACGATCATGGCCAGGGGCAGCATGCCCGACCCGCCGATGCCGCAGAAGAAATAGGAGGCGTCTTGGTTCATGCCCCCTTAGAACAGGGGATCGAGCCGGTCCGCCAGTAGGGGATCGCAAAAACGACGAAGAAGATGGACGTGACCACCAATAGCTTCAAGATCGGCGTCGTCTGCGCCAGTTCGCGCTTCGCCAAAGAGCGGGCCGAGGCGGTCGAGGCCTGGATGGCGCAGAACCATCCCGACCGCGATGTCGCCGTAGTCTTCCACCCCGCCTGTTTCCTGAAACACGGCCATTTCGCCGGCGACGACCGGGCGCGCGCCGATGCCTTCGTCGAGTTCGCCAACGATCCCCGCATCGACGCCATCTGGTTCGCACGCGGCGGATACGGCTCCTGTCGCATCGCCGATGCGGTGATCCCGCGCCTGGACGCCGTCGCCCGCAAGAAGCGCTACATGGGCTATTCCGACGCCGGCAGCCTGTTGGCCGGAATGTACAAGGCCGGGTTCAAGCATCTGGCGCACGGACCGATGGCCTCGGATTCGGTGCGCGACGACGCAACCGCGCGCGGCGCCCTGTCCTGGCTGACCACCGGACGCACCGACTGGATCGAGCCGTCGCTGGCGACCGATCCGCGCCCGGCCGTCGCCTTCAACCTGACCATCCTGAACGAACTGACCGGCACGCCGCTTGAGCCCGATCTGTCCGACCACGTCCTGATGTTGGAGGAGGTGTCCGAGGCCGCCTACCGGATCGACAGAATGATGTTTCACTTGACCAGCCAGGCCAGCATCCGACGTGTGGCCGGGATTCGCCTGGGACGGGTCTTGGACGTCACGCCAAACGATCCCGATTTTGGTCAGACTCCGGAGGAAATCGTTCGGTACTGGTGCCTGCGTTCGGGCATACCCTTCCTGGGAAGCGCCGATATCGGGCATGACGCCGCCAATAAGGTCGTCCCCTTCGGTCGCCCGTAAGGCGAACGACGCGCGACGAAAAGGACACAGTCTCGCCTCTATTCGCTATGGCGGAGCTGCCCGCCTCTCGACAGAACGCCGGTCCTGACTTCAGATGCCGGTCCGCGAGGCGTTAGGACTTCGTTAGCCAAGGCGTTGGGGGACGCTGCGGTTTGCGCCTTCTGCGATGCGGCGGTTCGTTCGGATATCGGGGGATGCCCGGACGAGCCGCCTGATCGTCTTCCCATCCATCGACGTTGACGCCCGCAGGGCTTAAGGATCGCTGGTGCGTTTCGACGAGAGATTCATCGATGAACTGAAGGCCCGCCTTCGGCCGTCCGACGTGATCGGGCGGACGGTGAAGCTGAAACGTCAGGGGCGGGAATACGTCGGCCTGTCGCCCTTCTCGAAGGAGAAGTCGCCGTCCTTCTTCGTCAACGACGACAAGGGCTTCTTCCACGACTTCTCGTCCGGCAAGCATGGCGACATCATCTCCTTCCTGCAGGAAACCGAGCGGCTGAGTTTCGTCGAGGCGGTGCAGCGTCTGGCGGGCGAGGCGGGGATGCAGCTTCCCGCCGAAGACCCCAAGGAGGCCGAGCGCGAGCAGAAGCGGGCGGGTCTGTCGGACTGGATGGACTTGGCCCAGAAATGGTTCGCCGCCAATCTGCGCCGCACGCCGGGCAAGGCGGCGCGCGAATACCTGGACAAGCGCGGGCTGCCCGAGGATCAGTGGGAGCGGTTCGGCCTGGGCTATGCGCCCAACGACCGCGAGGGGCTGAAGCAGGCCTTGGTCCAGCGCGGCGCCAAGCCCGCCGAATTGGTCGAGGCCGGGCTGCTGATCTCGCCCGAAAGCGGCGGCCAGCCCTATGATCGCTTCCGCGACCGGCTGATGTTCCCGATCCTGGATGCGCGCGGCCGGATCGTCAGCTTCGGCGGCCGGGCCATGAACCCCGACGACCGGGCGAAATATCTGAACGGCCCGGAAAGCCCGCTGTTTCACAAGGGCGCGACCCTGTATGGCCTGCCCGAGGCGCGGCGGATTCTGGGCGCGGAATCCAAGAACGACCAGGCCATCATCGTGGTCGAAGGCTATATGGACGTCATCGCCTGCCAGCGCGCGGGCCTGCCGGCCGTGGCGCCAATGGGCACGGCCCTGACCGAGGAGCAGATGGAACGGCTGTGGCGCGTGTCGCACGAGCCGATCCTTTGCTTCGACGGCGATGCGGCGGGACTGCGCGCCGCCTATCGCGCCATCGAACGGTCGCTGCCGCTGCTGAAGCCAGGGCGCTCTTTCCGGTTTGCCCTGCTGGGGGCCGGTCAGGATCCCGACGACATTCTGCGCGACAAGGGCGCGCCCGCGCTGCGTCAGGCCCTGGCCGAAACCCATGGGTTCGCCGAGGTGCTGTTCCGCCGCGAACAGGATCTGGAGCTGCTGGACACGCCGGAGCGCAAGGCGGGCTTCAAGGCGCGGCTGAGAAACACCGCCTCGGCCATCCAGGACAAGGATCTGGCCGAACAATACCGCCGCGACCTGTTCGACCGTTTCGACGCCTTGTTCCCCCGCAGCCCCCAACGCGCGCCCTGGACGCCGGGGCAGGGCAAACGCGGTTTCGGCCCGCCGCCCAAACTGGGTCAGACGGCGGAGGGGGCCCAGGCGATGCAGTCGCTGTTTCGCGCCATCGAGCCGGTGCCGGCCGCTCTGGCCCACGGCGCCATCGACGACCCCGAACGGATGGACGACCATCTGGAAGAGATCGCCGCCCACGGATTCGGCGACAAGGGGCTGGATGGACTGGCGCAGGAGCTGGTTCGCCTGCGTCTGTCGGGACATAGCCTTGACTCCGCCGCCCTGCGACGCCATCTGGCGCAATCGGGTCATGATGCCTTAGTGCGCGAGGTCGAGAAGGCGGCGGCAAAGTCCGGCGCGCCATTCCTGGCCGCAAATGCGCCCCTCGCCGAGGCAAGGGTCCGATGGTCGCAGGCGTTCGACGCTTCGACGCGGGTCGCCGCGTTGGAGGACGCCTTGGCCCATGCACGTGATGTGCCTGGGCAGGATGAGGCGTTCCGCCGGCTGAAGGCCGAGCGGGATGCGCTTCGCCGTGCGATCAAAGCCGGGACGATTTGGGAAGACAGCGCGGGCACGTAACCTTACGGCACGCCAAGCATTGTATTTTTCGCCGGGGCGGACTGATCACCCTCTCGGCTGGAGACAGACTGACTATGAACGCACAGACCGAGACGCAGGACACCGAGGTTTCGACCGATGGGCCCCTGCTCGATCTGACGGACGCCGGCGTCAAGAAGTTCATCAAGCAAGCCAAGGCGCGCGGCTATGTGACGATGGAGGAGCTGAACAAGGTCCTGCCGTCCGAAGAAGTCACGCCCGACGCCATTGAAGACACCCTGGCGATGCTGTCCGAAATGGGCGTCAACGTCGTGGAGGCCGAGGAGGACGCGCAGGAGCAGCAGTCCACCGACGTCGCTGCCGCCGCCGGCACCGCCGTGGCCGAAACGCCCGCCAAGTCGGCCTATGACCGCACCGACGACCCTGTGCGCATGTACCTGCGCGAGATGGGTTCGGTCGAACTGCTGAGCCGCGAGGGCGAAATCGCCATCGCCAAGCGGATCGAGGCCGGCCGCGACGCCATGATCTCGGGTCTGTGCGAAAGCGCCCTGACCTTCGAGGCCATCATGGTCTGGCGCGACGAGCTGGAAAACAACCGCATCCTGCTGCGCGAGGTCATCGACCTGGACGCCACCTATGGCGTTTTGAACCCCTCGTCCCTGCCGGGCGCCGCCCAGCCTGAAGGCGAAGAGGAAGAGGAGGCCGAGGAAAAGCCAGCCGCCGAAGACAAGCCTGAGTCCGACGACGACGATGACGACGACTTCGACGACGGCGGCGGCATGTCGATCTCCGCGTTGGAAGCCGAGCTGCGCGACGGGGTTATGGACGTCCTGAACGCCATCGCTGCGGACTTCGGCGCCTTCCGCGCCCTGCAGGACAAGCTGGTTCAGACCCGCCTGAAGGGCGAGGTGCTGAGCGCCAAGGATGAAAAGGCCTATCAGGCGCTGACGACGTCCATCTCGGATCGTCTGAAGACGATGAAGCTGAACAACAACCGCATCGAGGCGCTGGTCGAGCAGCTCTATGCGATCAACAAGCGCCTGATCGGTCTGGAAGGCCGGCTGCTGCGCCTGGCCGACAGCTACGGCATTTCGCGGCCCGAGTTCCTCAAGGCCTATTTTGGCTCGGAGCTGGACCCCACCTGGACCGACCGGATCAAGGACCAGGGCGTGCGCTGGACCAAGTTCAGCGAGAACGAAGCCAGCCAGATCGCGACCATCCGTTCCGACGTCGCCGCCGTGGCGCTGGAAGCCGGCCTGCCGATCGACGACTATCGCCGCATCGTCCAGACTGTGCAGAAGGGCGAACGCGAAGCGCGTCAGGCCAAGAAGGAAATGGTTGAGGCCAACCTGCGCCTCGTGATCTCGATCGCCAAGAAATACACCAACCGCGGCCTGCAGTTCCTGGACCTGATCCAGGAGGGCAACATTGGCCTGATGAAGGCGGTCGACAAGTTCGAGTACCGCCGCGGCTACAAGTTCTCGACCTACGCCACTTGGTGGATCCGTCAGGCGATCACCCGCTCGATCGCCGACCAAGCGCGCACCATCCGCATCCCGGTGCACATGATCGAGACGATCAACAAGATCGTCCGCACCAGCCGCCAGATGCTGCACGAGATCGGCCGCGAGCCGACGCCGGAAGAGCTGGCCGAAAAGCTGGCCATGCCGCTGGAGAAGGTGCGCAAGGTCCTGAAGATCGCCAAGGAGCCGATCAGCCTCGAAACCCCGATCGGTGACGAGGAAGACAGCCACCTGGGCGACTTCATCGAGGACAAGAACGCCGTCTTGCCGATCGACGCCGCCATCCAGTCGAACCTGCGTGAGACCACGACCCGCGTGCTGGCGTCCCTGACGCCGCGTGAGGAGCGGGTCCTACGGATGCGCTTCGGCATCGGCATGAACACGGACCACACGCTGGAAGAAGTCGGCCAGCAGTTCTCGGTGACCCGCGAACGCATCCGTCAGATCGAGGCCAAGGCGCTGCGCAAGCTGAAGCACCCGTCGCGGTCGCGCAAACTGCGGTCCTTCCTGGACAGCTGATACGATCAAGGGCGGCCCCGACGGGCCGCCCTTTTTCTTGGCAGGTGACATGGCTCGAAAGCACGTCAATCTCGGCACGGCGCCGGCCAAGTCCGACCTGCCGCAAAAGCTCTGCGCCGCCTGCGGCCTGCCGTTCGCCTGGCGCAAGAAGTGGGCGCGGGACTGGGATCAGGTGCGGTTCTGTTCGGATCGGTGCCGGGCCAAGGGTGCGTCCGAAGAGCGCCGATAGACGGCTCTCCGCCTCGTGACCACTGCGGCGGCGGGAATCAGCTAAGCGTCGCGACCATGCTCTCTGTGTCGCGCGTCTCTCCCTTTCTCATCGGCCTCGGCGTCCTGCTGATCCTCAGCGGCTGCGTGCGGCGGCCGCCCGAGCCATTGCGGCCGCCATCGCCCTATCCGTCACGCACCGAGGCGCCGCTGGTCGGGGGGCTGGTGGACCGGATGATCGACGGCGGGACCCAGGCCCTGGTCGTGCGCGAAGGTAGCGATCTGGGCCGGTGCCTGGCCGAGTTGAACGCCGCGCGCGTGCGATTCAGTCCTGTGCCGGATCGCCAGAACACCGCGACCTGCGGCCTGCATCAAGGCGGGGTGCTGGGCGCCGACCTGGGGACGGTGGCGCGCATGGCGCCGGGCGATGTGGAGATGACCTGCCAGACCGCGCTGGCGCTGAGCATCTGGCGTCGCCAGTCGCTGGAGCCGGCGGCGCGCGAGATCCTGGGCTCTGACGTCGTGCAGATCGACCACATGGGGGCCTACGCCTGTCGCAATGTGAACAACGGCGTGGGCTCGAACCGCATCAGCGCCCATTCCCAGGCGGCGGCGCTGGACTTCGCCGGGGTCAGGCTGAGGGACGGGCGGCGCATCACCGTGACCAAGGACTGGAACGGCGACACGCCCGAAGCGCGCTTCCTGAAGCGTATCCGCGACGACGCCTGCCGCATCTTCGGCACGACGCTGAGCCCCGACTACAACGCCGTCCACTACGACCACCTGCACCTCGAGGCGACCGACACGCGCTTCTGTCGCTGAGGCAACGCTTTGGCGCGGGGCGGATTACGCCCCTATGCGCGGTGAACTGAAGACCTATCAGGCCAAGCGCCGGTTCGGCGAAACGCCCGAGCCGAAGGGCGCGAAGGGCAAGCGCGCGAAGGGCGGCTTCCGCTATCTGATTCAGCGCCATGCGGCGACGCGGCTACATTATGATTTCCGCATCGAGGCGGACGGGGTGCTGAAATCCTGGGCCGTGACCAAGGCGCCGTCGCGCGACACGGCGGTGAAGCGTCTGGCGGTCGAGGTCGAGGATCATCCGCTGGATTACGGGTCGTTCGAGGGCACGATCCCCGACGGCAACTACGGCGCCGGAACGGTGCAGATGTGGGATGTCGGGACCTGGGAGCCGCAGGAGCCGGACCTGGAGGCGGCTTGGGCCAAGGGTCAGATCAAGATGATCCTTCACGGCGAACGGCTGAAGGGCAAATGGGCGCTGATCCGGCTGAAGAGCGATCGGGGCAAACCCTCCAAACGCAACAACTGGCTGCTGCTGAAGGAGAAGGACGACTTCGCCGTGGCGGGAGAGGGCGATGCGCTGGCCGAAATCGACGCCTCGGTGACGACGGGCCGGTCGCTGGCCGAAATCGCGGACGGAACCAAGGAATGGACGGCGTCCAAGCCGACGGGGCGAAAGGGCCCGGCCAAACCCACGCCCTCGAAAGCGGCGGCGAAGGCCAGGAAGCCGCCGGCCTTCGTGCCGATCCAGTTGTGCAAGGTGACCGGCCATCCGCCGGGCGGTACGGGCTGGGCGCACGAGATCAAGTTCGACGGCTATCGCATCCAGATCGGCGTAGGCGGCGGTCGGGCGGTCTTGCGGACGCGCAAGGGTCTGGACTGGAGCTACAAGTTCTCGGATCTGGCGGCGGATGCGGCGACCTGGCCCGACGCCGTGATCGACGGCGAGCTGTGCGCGCTGGACGACGAACACATGCCGGACTTCGGAGCGTTGCAGGCCGCCATTTCGGACGAGAAGACGGAAGGTCTGGTCTATTTCGCCTTCGACCTGTTGTTCGAGGGGGCGGAGGATCTGCGCAAACTGCCGCTGTCGCATCGCAAGGCGCGGCTGCAGGCCTATGTGGACAGGATCGGAAAGGCGGCCGCAGGGCGGCTGCGCTACGTCGAGCATTTCGCCTCGACCGGCCAAGCGGTGCTGGAGAGCGCCTGTCGCATGGATCTGGAAGGCGTGATCTCCAAGAAACTGGACGCCCCCTACCATGCCGGAAGGTCGTCCACTTGGCTGAAATCCAAATGCCGCGGGCGCGATGAAATCGTGATCGGCGGCTGGTCGTCCGAGGGCGGCACGCGGTTCCGCTCTCTGCTGGTCGGGGTCAGGGAAAAGGGCGGTCTTCGCTATCTGGGAAGGGTCGGGACCGGCTATGCCGAGGCGGTGACGAAGACGCTTGTTCCGGCGCTGAAGGGCGTGGCGGCGGAGAAATCTCCCTTCGCCGGGGCGGGCGCGCCAAAGGCGGCCAAGGACATCCATTGGGTCAATCCGGTGCTGGTCGCCGAGGTCGAGCACGGCGGCTATACCGAATCCGGATCGCTGCGGCAGGCGGCGTTCAAGGGGCTGCGTGAAGACAAGACGGCCGCCGAGGTCACCCAGGCGCCGCAACCGCCTACGGACATGGGCGACGCGAAGAAGACCACGACGACGGTGCGACCAGCCGGGAAGCCCGGCAAGGTGGTCGTGGCGGGCGTGACCATCTCCAGCCCTGACAAGGTGTTGTGGCCCGCCGTCGGCGACCGGCCGGCGATCACCAAGGCCGATCTGGCGCGCTACTACGAGGCGGCGGCCGAGCGGATCCTGCCCCATGTGGCGGACCGGCCGACCTCCATCATCCGCGCGCCCGAGGGGATTGGCGGCGAGACCTTCTTCCAGCGTCACGCCATGGCGGGGTCGAACCCGCGGCTGAAGCTGATCGACGTCAAGGCCCGCACCCCTTACGTCGCCGCCGTCGATGTCGGCGGCCTGGTCGCCATCGCCCAGTCGGGCGGGCTGGAACTGCACCCTTGGGGCTGTGCGCCCGGCCAGCCGGAAATCCCTGAGCAAATCACCTTCGACCTGGATCCGGACAAGGGGCTGAACTTCGCCGACGTTATCGCCGCGTCCAAGGTTGTGAAGGCGAAGATCGAGGCGCTGGGTCTGGCCGCCTTCGTCAAGACGACCGGGGGCAAGGGGCTGCACGTCGTCGCGCCGATCAAGACCGACGCCCGCTCGCGCGTGACCTGGGATCAGAACAAGGCCTTCGCCAAGGCGGTGGCGGAGGCCATCCGCGCCGAGGCGCCGGACCGGTTCACCACTACCCTGGCCAAGAAGGCGCGGGGTGGAAAGATCTTCATCGACTATCTGCGCAACGGGCGAATGGCGACGGCGGTCGCGCCCTGGTCGCCGCGTGCACGGCCGGGCGCGGGGATCGCCGTTCCGCTGTCGTGGGGGCAGGTGAAGACCGGGCTGGACCCCGCCGCATTCAACCTCTGGACCTATGCGGCCTTGCTGAAGAAGCCCGATCCGTGGGCTGATTTCCGCAGCTCGGCGGTCAGTTTGAAATCGGCCCTGAAGGCGATGGGCGTCTAGGCCGCTGTCTTCTTCTTTGCCGCAGCCTTCCTGGGCGCCGCCTTCTTTGCCTGAGCCTTCTTTGCCGGGGCCTTCTTGGCGGCTGGCTTTTTCGTCCCCGTCGCCGACCCTTTCAGGCTGTTCCGCAATGCGGCCATCAGGTCGATGACATTGGTGTCGTCGGGTTCGGCGACATCGACCACGCCCTTGCCGCCCTTGGACTTGGCCTTGATCATCGCGCGCAGGGCGTCGTCGTAGCCGTCCTTGAAGTCTGTCGGGTCGAAGTCCGCCTCCTTCTGACCGATGATGCGCGCGGCGATCTCGACCATGTCGGGATCGGCCTTCACCGTCGGAATGTCGTCGAAATATTCGTCGGAATCGCGCACCTCGTCATGGGCGCGCAGGGTGTAGGCGATCAGCCCCTTGCCCCGGACCTCCAGCGCCAGCTGACGCTCCTTGCCCCGCAGGACCAGCTGACCCAACGCCACCTTGCCCTGTTTCTTCATGGCGTCGCGGATGACGGCGAAGGCTTCGACGCCCGCGCCCTTCTCTGGGACCACGAAGAAGGGATCGTCCCAATACAGCCGGTCGATGTCGTCTTCGTCGACGAACTTGTCGATCGAGATGGTCTTGGTGCTTTCCAGCTTCACCTTGTCGAAGTCGGCGTCGTCGAACAGGACGTATTCGTCCTTGGACACCTCATAGCCGCGCACCAGATCGCTGCGCTCGACCGGCCCGGCGTCCGGGTCGGTCGGCACCATGCGGATGCGATTATTGGTGTCGGGATTGATCAGGTGAAACCGCACGTCGTTCGTGCTGGTCGTCGCCGTGTAGAGGGCCACCGGACAGGTGACCAACGACAGCTTCAGATGTCCTTGCCAGGTGGGGCGGGCGGCCATGTCGATTCTCCTCGATCCCTGACAATGCGTCAGGGCGATTTGCGTTCGAACCGGGCCGCCGCCGGGCTCAGGCCTTGCCTTCGAAAGCGACGCTGAACCCGCCCCACATCATGCGCTTGCCGTCGAAGGGCATGTCCATGTTTGCAAAGTCGGGGTCGTCCTGCATCTTGCCGAAACAGGCGTCGGCGGTGGCGCGGTCGGGCCAGGTCACCCAGGAGAAGACGACGACCTCGCCCTCTTGCAGCTTCACCGCCATGGGAAAGCTGGTCAGCTTGCCGTCCGGCACGTCCTCGCCCCAGGTCTCGACCTGCGACAGGGCGCCGTATTTCTGAAACAGGGGCCAGGAGGCCTCGGCGGACTTGACGTAGCGCGCCTTGTCCTCGGTTTTCACGGGGGTCAGGAAGCCGGTCACATAGGTCATCGGTCGTCTCCTCTTTCTGGATTCAAACGTCGGCGACGGCGCGGTCCAGCGCCGCGATGTCGATCTTGATCATGCCCATCATGGCCTGCATGGCGGCCTTGGCGCGCGCGGGGTTCGGATCGGTGGTCAGTTCCATCAGACGACGAGGCGTGATCTGCCACGACAGACCCCAGCGGTCCTTCAACCAGCCGCAGGCGTTTTCGCCGCCGCCGTCGGCGAGCAGGGCGTCCCACAGCCGGTCCGTCTCGGTCTGATCCTCGGTCATCACCATGAAGGAGACGGCTTCGGTGAAGCGAAAGTTCGGTCCACCATTGAGCGCCAGATACTGACGACCCGCCAGCACGAACTGCACCGTCAGGACCGTGCCTTCAGCGCCGGAGGGCGTATCGACCGGCGAGCGGTTGACGGCGGTGACGCGGCTGTCGGGCAGGAGGCTGACATAAAAGGCGGTCGCAGCCTCGGCGTCGCCGTCGAACCACAGGCAGGGAATGATCTTGTCGCTCATGCCGCATCTCCCTGCGCCAACGCCGCCAGTTGATCGGCGATGGCGCCCCAGCCCTGTTCGAAGCCCATGGCCTTGTGGGTTTCGGCGGCTTTTTCGTCCCAATGCCGAGCGGTGGCGGTGTAGCGGGTTCCACCGGCCTCGGGCTCGAAGGTGTCGATGCGCACGAAGTTCATGTCGCCAGCCTGCGGAACCCAGCCTTCTGTAAAGGCGCCGGTCGAGACCAGTCTGTGGCCCGGAACCACCTCCAGAAACACGCCGGAATAGGGATGCCGCTCGCCCTCTGGCGAGGCCAGTTCGACATTGGCCCGCCCGCCGACGCGCAGGTCCCAATCCACGACCGGTGTGGTCCAGGGGCGAGGGCAGAACCACTCGCCGGTGCGCTCGGTGTAGATCTTCCACACCGTCTCCGGCGAGGCCTTGATCAGACGGCTGGTGCTCAGTTCGCGACTGTCAGCCATCACGACACCATGGCGTTGGCGGCGAAGGCTTCAGGACCGGCGGCGACGGCGGCCGGGTCCATCCACATCGGCTCCCAGATATGGCCATCCGGATCGGCATAGCCGCGCCCATACATGAAGCCATGATCCTGAATCGGGTTTGGATCCATAAGGCCGCCCGCTGCACCCGCGCGTTCGACCACCGAGTCCACAGCCTCTCGGCTGTCGAAAGAAATGCACAGCGACATCTGCGCCGAGGCATGGGCGTCGGGGATCGCCCGGTCGGTGAAGGTGCGCCACTTGTCGTGGGTCAGCAGCATGACGTGGATCACGTCCGACACCACCATACAGGCGGCCGTGTCGTCGCTGAACATCGGGTTCATGGTCGCGCCGACAGCCTCATAGAAGGCGATCGATCTGGGCAGGTCGGCGACCGGCAGGTTGATGAAAATCAGCTGGGCCACGACGTTTCCTCTCCTTGTTATTTGCGAAACCTGACTCCGATGATTACCATAGTCAACTATGAAGTTAGAAAAGATAACCGATAAGGCGGGCCGAAAATATCATGATGCGTGCGGCGCTGCGCACGGACTGGACCTGATCGGCGAACGCTGGGCTCTGCTGGTGATCCGCGAACTGATGATGGGTCCGCGCCGGTTCGGTGATCTGCGGAAGGATCTGCACGGCATTTCCGCAAACGTGCTGACCCAGCGGCTGGAGGGGCTGGAGGCTTCGGGCATCGTGACCCGCCGCAAGCTCCCGCCGCCCGCCTCGGTCCAGGTCTATGAGCTGACGCCGTGGGGCTACGAGATCAAGCCGGTCTTCATGGTGCTGGGTGGCTGGGCCGCGCGCTCGCCTCGCCACGACCCGACCCTGCCGATCAGTGCGGTGTCGATCATGCAGTCGTTTGAGACGATGTTCGATCCGGCCCTGGCCGGAGACGCCGCGATGAAAGTCGGCTTCGTCTTCGGCGACGAGCCTTTTGTCGTTCAGATCGAAAAGGGGACGATCACGACCCGTCGCGGCGCCACGGACACCGCCGACGTCGTCCTGACGACCCAACCGCCGCTGGTCGCCGCGTGCGTTTACGGCAAGGTTCCGCCTGCCGCCTTCGAGGCTGACGACCTGATGACCCTGACCGGCGACCGGGCCGTGTTCGACCGCTTCGCGGGCCTCTTCAACCTGCCTGAGAAGGCTCCGGTCTGAAGCTTCAGGCCAGCATGTCCAGCAGCGTGCCGGTCATGTCGTCGGCGGTGCGCAGAACGGCGGCGTTGGCGCTGAAGGCGGTCTTGGCCTGGATCCGCTCCACAGTTTCGTCGGCGAGATTGTCCAGCGGCGCGGTCGCGGTGCGGCGTGCGCTGTTGTCGAACCGGTTCTGCGCGGTCGTCAGTCCGGCGGTGGCGATAGAATGCGCTTGCATGGCGAAGCTCCGGACGCGGTGGGTTCGATCGCCAGACTGCGTCTTTCAGGTCAACGTCGCCTGAAGGAACAGGGTGAACGGCGTTTTCCGCCCCGCTTGCGCCCTTATTGATGTATAGAGCCCCATCATTCGCCCGGCCTGAGGTCTGACCTCGGCCGGGCGCGGTCGTTTCGGCGACCGCCCTTGTCCGTTGTCCCAGGTTTCCTATGCCCTTTCCCGCCGTCCATCCCGCGCTTGATCGCGCCCTGATCAACAAGGGCTATGCCGAACCCACTCCGGTTCAGGCCGCCGTCCTGGAGGCGGAGCATGCGGATCGCGACCTGCTGGTCTCGGCCCAGACGGGTTCGGGCAAGACCGTCGCCTTCGGCCTGGCCGCTGCGCCGACCCTGCTGGGCGACAAGCCGATCTTCGGCCCCGGCGGCGCACCGCTGTGCCTGGCCATCGCGCCCACGCGGGAACTGGCCATGCAGGTCGCGGCCGAGCTGCAATGGCTGTACGCCGACTCCGGCGCCAAGATCGCCACCTGCGTCGGCGGCATGGATGCGCGCCGTGAAGCCCGCGCGCTCGGCTTCGGCGTCCACATCGTCGTCGGCACGCCCGGCCGACTGAAGGACCACATCGACCGGGGCAACCTGGACCTGTCCGAGCTGAAGGTCGCCGTCCTCGATGAGGCCGACGAGATGCTGGACATGGGCTTCCGCGAGGACCTGGAGCACATCCTGGACCAGGCGCCGGCCGAACGCCGCACCCTGCTGTTCTCGGCGACCATCGCGCGCGACATCGCCACCTTGGCCAAACGCTATCAGAAGGACGCGGTCCGCATCGACGCGACCGACAAGACGCGCCAGCACGCCGACATCGAATACCGCGCCTATCGCATTGCGCCCAACGAGATCGAGCACGCGGTGGTCAACACCCTGCGCTGGTTCGAGGCACCGCGCGCCATGGTCTTCTGCTCGACCCGCGACAGCGTGCGTCACCTGCAGTCGTCGCTGCTGGAGCGCGGCTTCTCTTCCGTCAGCCTGTCGGGCGAGATGGGTCAGCGCGAGCGCACCGATGCGCTTCAGTCGCTGCGTGACGGCCGCGCCCGCGTCTGCGTCGCCACCGACGTCGCCGCGCGCGGTCTGGACCTGCCGGACCTGGGTCTGGTCATCCACGCCGAACTGCCGATGAACCGCGCCGGCCTGCTGCACCGGTCGGGCCGGACGGGCCGGGCGGGCAAGAAGGGCATCTCGGTTATGCTGGTTCCGCACTCGCGCCGTCGCAAGGCCGAGCGGCTGATGGACGAGGCCGGCGTCGACGCCGTCTGGACCGGCGCCCCGACCTTCGATGAAATCCGCAAGGCCGACGAAGGCCGTTTGCTGTCGCCCGAGTTCTTCGAGGCCGACGTCTCCGACGAGGACATGGTCGTCGCCAAGCGGATGATCGCCGAACGCACGCCCGACGAGATCGCCGCCGCCCTGGTGCGTCTGCTGCGCAAGGAACAGCCGGCGCCGGAAGAACTGTCCGATCCGGGTTCGGATCGCGGTCCGGCCAAGCGCGAGCGCACCGTTCGCAACGACGACGGCACGGCGGCTCAACCCTGGCCGGGCGACCGCCTGGGCGCTGATGATGTGGTCTGGTTCCGTCTGGACGTGGGCCGCAACAAGAACGCCGACCCCAAATGGCTGATCCCGCTGATCTGCCGCATCGGCGGCATTTCCAAGCCTCAGATCGGCGCCATCCGCACCTTCCCCGAAGAGACGCGGTTCGAGGTCGCCAAAACCCACGAGAAGGCTTTCCGCGAAGCCGTCGCCGCCTCCAAAGACGAGGTGAAGATCACGCCGTCGGAAGCCCCGACGCCCGGCTCGATGAAGGCTAGCCGCTTCGCCGGCAAGCCGCGCGAGGATGGCGACCGCCCCTTCAAGAAGACCCCCTACAAGCGCGCCGATGGCGGAGAGGGCGACGCCCGCCCGCCGTTCAAGAAGAAGCCCTGGGCGCCGAAGGCTGACGGCGGCGCCAATCCGCGCTCGAACGCCGCGGGCGACAAGCCCTATGCCAAGAAGCCCTTCAAGACCAAGCCGGGCTTCAAGAAGGACGGCTTCAAAGGCAAGCCCAAGGGCTGATCATGCCGGCACTTGCCTGATCGTGGGCGGAGGCGCACCCTCCGCCCATGAGCATGCCGTCCGCACCTGAGGGCCGTTACGCCTCGTTCGAGGCCTTCTATCCCTATTACATCCACGAGCATTCCAACCGGACGTGTCGGCGCATCCACGTCGTCGGCACCTTTCTGGTGATCTCGGCCTTCGTCGCCTTCGTGGCGACGCGGAACGCCTGGTGGCTGCTGGCCATGCCGCTGCTGGGCTACGGCTTCGCCTGGGTCGGGCATTTCTTCTTCGAAAAGAACCGGCCCGCGACGTTCAAATATCCGCTGTGGAGCCTGATGGGCGACTTTCGCCTGTTCTTCGAGACAGTGACGGGCAAGCGCCGCTTCTGAAGGACCGCATTTCAAGCTGCACGGTTCGCCGAAACGGAATAGTCTCCCCCTGCGGCGTTGCGCCGCTGCTGGAGGGAGCATCATGAAATCCATCGCCGTCATCGCCGCTGCGTCCGTGCTGCTCGCCCCTGGCGTCAGCCTGGCCCAGAAGAGCAGGGCCAAGCCCGACTTCACCCTGGACCCCAACTACGGCTCGGTGCGGCTGGAGACCGGCTTCACGCCCGATCCCTGGACCAAGTCCATCCTGGCGGGCGGTTCGATCGCCGCCTCGGCGGCGCAGTCGGGTTGCGAGGGCAAGGTCAGCGCCGCGCCCGATCTGCAACTGAACTTCGAAGCCGGCGATCTGGACCTGACCATCAAGGCGGTCGCCAGCGAGGACACGACGCTGCTGGTCAACAGCCCCGGCGGCCGCTGGTATTGCGACGACGACAGCGGCGGCGACCTGGACCCGATGGTGACCATTTCCAACCCCGAGAGCGGTCGCTACGACATCTGGCTGGGCACCTATAACGACAACATGGTCCAGTCGACGCTGCAGATCAGCGAACTGGGCGGCACGGACACGACGGCGGGCGCGGCGCCCAATATCGATCTTGAGCCCAACTACGGCACGGCCAATCTGCGCGGCGGCTTCACGCCCGACCCCTGGACCAAGTCGATCCTGGCCGGCGGCTCCTCGCCCGCCTCGGCCGCCAAGGCGGGCTGCGAGGGTTCGGTCAGCTCGGCCCCGGACATCCAGATCTTCTTCGAGCCGGGCGACGCCGATCTGACGTTCCGCGTGCGCGCATCGGAAGACACGACCCTGCTGATCAATACGCCCAACGGCCGCTTCTACTGCGACGACGACGGCGCGGGCGGCGTCGATCCGAAGGTGACGATCACCAATCCGCAGAGCGGCCGCTACGACATCTGGGTCGGCACATATAATGGCTCGATGGTGCAGTCGACGCTGGAAGTGTCCGAGTTGGACTGATCGGCGTAAGCCATCAGACACGAAAACGCCGGCTGACCTTCGTGGTCAGCCGGCGTTTTTCATGATCGGCCGGATCAGTTGGAAGCGGTGGTCCAGGCCGGGGGGCAACCGTCGAAATCGCCGGCGTCCACGATGGTCAGGGTGCGCATGTTCAGGCGTTGCGCCTGGTTCATCGAGCCGCGACCGTTGCCGGTATAGAGGTCGATCTTCTGGCCCTTGATCGCGCCGCCGGTGTCGGAGGCGTACCAGTAGCCGTCGTGGATCGAACCGTCGGCCAGACGCATGCCGACCGTTTCGCGGATGAACAGCTTGGTGCGGCGCGGGATCACGCGGGGATCGACCGCGACGGTGCGCATGGCGATCGGACGGCAACCCAGCGAATCGTTGCCCGTCGCGCCGCCGCCGCCTGCGTGATAGAGGCGCGCCGAGGCGCGCCAGTCCGGATCGGAGGCCATCAGCTCGGCCTGTTCGGCGTTCAGGGCGGTCTCGACTTCATCGGAACCGACGATGGCGGCAGGGGTTTCAGTCCTGACTTGATCCGCCGCTACGACGTCATTGTAGGGGACAGGCGCGCTCGTCACAGACGATACGGCAGCCCAAAGCATGGCGATAGCAGCGGATGCGCCGATCATGAGTTTCGCTCAGGAGACACCGGCTCCCAACGCCGCCGGCGCTGGCCTTGTCGCGTTAACCTGTGGCGGAAAAGTGGCGAAACCCGCCCTGGCGCTGTCTGTTACGGTTTGTTTCTAGGTTAACGCCCTGTTTTGTATAATCAATTTAACCCCAGTCTTCGCGTTTGGGGACGACGCCGCTGGCGTCAGAACTTGAAGTTGAGGCCCCCCCCCGAAGCACCGGCAGGACCTTGTAATCATCGGCCTCGGCCTGAATCTCACGCTCTTCCTGATCCAGACGCGAACGGAAGGTAGGGTCGTTCGACAGCGTGCCGCCGCGAGCGTCCAGATTCACTTGCGGCGCATCGCCAAAGGCCGCGCCGGCCAGAATGCGGAAGCCGAGCCTTCCGCCGCGTGTGAAGGTGTTGTCATAGCCCAGGCCGACGAACGGCGCGGTGCTCTCCAGGTCGATGCGCCCGGTCAATGTCCCGACCTGGGCCGGGGTGAAGGTCGCGCCGCCGACATTGACGTTTCCGGTGGGCGTCGCATCCAGATCGACCTTGCGATCGCCGAAATAGGCCCCGCCCGAGATCAGAAAGCCGTTGCGGAACGGATGCAGGTCCACGAAGGCGCCCGGCGACTTGAAGTCGATCTTGGCGTCGTAATCGATACCCTTGTAGGTCTGGTCCCGGTCCCATTTCAGCACGTCATAGCCGCCGCGCAGCACCACGACCGGGCTGAGCGCGAACTGGGCCTGAAGGCCGGCGCCCGGCGTGCCGGCCTGGGCGCCGACGGCGAACCGGCCGTCAGCCTGCGCCAGGGCCGATGTGGCGGGCAGCGCGGTCGCGATGACGGCAGCGATCAGCGGGGTCTTCATGGCGTGCAGGTCCGAAACGGCAGGGTTCTCTTAACCTTGCCGGCCAGCTCTGAAGATTGGGTTACGCCGCCCAGTCGCCGGGCGCCGTGTCGCGCCTCGCCTCGGCCTCGCGCACGGCCTCCACCGCGCGGTCCAGCACCTCCAGCCCGGCGCCGGGCTTGATCGCCTCGACCGTCAGAATGCGACGGAACGCCCGCGCGCCCGGCCGGCCGTGCATCAGGCCCAGCATATGCCGCGCCATCGCCGGCAGGGCGACGCCTTCGTCCAGACGCGCGGCCATATAGGGCCGATAGCGCTCCAGCGCGGCGAAGGCGTCGGTGTCTTCGACTGGCTCGCCATACAGGCGACGATCCGCCTGACCCAGAATGGCCGGTTCGTGATAGGCGGCGCGGCCCAGCATGACGCCGTCCAGCTTGACGCCGTCAACCTCGGCCAGATGCGCCTCGGCCTCGTCCATCGAGGCGACGCCGCCGTTGATCGAGATGTTCAGATGCGGCCGCTCGCGCTTCAGCCGGCGCACCAGATCATAGTCCAGCGGCGGCACGTCGCGGTTCTCCTTGGGCGACAGGCCCTTCAGCCAGGCCTTGCGCGCATGGACGACGAAGACCTCGATCCCGACGGCGGCGCAGGCGTCCACCGTGGCGAACAGGCTGACGGCTGGATCCTGATCGTCCACGCCGATGCGGCATTTGACGGTCGCGGGCACGCTGACGGCCCCCTTGATCGCGGCCATACAGTCGGCAACCAGCTCCGGCTCGCGCATCAGACAGGCCCCGAACCGGCCCGACTGCACCCGGTCCGACGGGCAGCCGACGTTCAGATTGATCTCGTCATAGCCGAACGCCTCGCCGACCTTGGCGGCCTCAGCCAACTGCGCCGGATCCGACCCGCCCAGCTGCAAAGCGACCGGATGCTCCAGCCCGTCGAAGCCCAGCAGCCGCTCGCGATCCCCATGCAACACCGCCGGCGCCGTCACCATCTCGGTGTAAAGCAGCGCCTTGCGCGTCAACGCCCTGTGAAACGCCCGGCAATGCCGATCGGTCCAATCCATCATTGGGGCGATGGACAGCGTGCGGGAGGCGTTCAGGGACATAGGGTTGCGGCTTGACCGGCGATGCAGGGGCGACTGCGGGTGCCCATACGCCATTTCCGCGCTGCCGTGAAATCAGAGCTCCCAATGCACAGGTGTAGCCGGAGAGGCGTCCCGTGCCGGATCACACGGGACGCTTTGGTCACGCTTAGCGGCGGGCGCGCAGTTCCAGTTCGCCGATGCGGCGGCTCAGGTAGGCCGTGTCGTCGGACGAGGGGCTGGTGCGGCTGTAGGCGGCGTCCAGGCGAGCGAGATCGCCGGCCTCGACGCGGATGTCGGCGGCCTCGGTGCGGCTGACGACGCCCGAACGCTCGGCGGCGGTCAGGGCGGTTTCCAGGTTCGCCAGACGGGTGCGGGCGGGCAGGTTGGCGGACGGCGTCTGTCCGGCTGGGCCGTCGCCGACCCGCAGGTCCAGGGCGTCCAGACGGGCGTCCAGATCGGCGCGCTCGCTGGCGCTGATCGATCCATCGGCGCTGTAGCGGCTCTCCAGCTGGATCAGGGCCTGATAGTCGGACTTCAGGCGCGTCGCCTCTGTGCGGGTGATGCGGCGCGCGGTCACGGCGGCGTTGACGCGGGTGTCGAAGTCCGCACGGCCCTCGGCGACGGTGTCCATGTCGGCATAGCCCGAGGCGCCGGCTTCCAGCGTCTGGGTCAGGGCGGTGTAGCGGGCGTTCAGATCGGCGCGTTCCTGGGCCGAGATGCCGCCGACGGCATATTGGTTCTCCAGATCGACCAGGGCGGAATAGTCGGCGCGCAGGCGCGTCGCGGCCGAGGCGGAGACGCTTCGGGCGCGCACGCTGGCGTCCACGCGGGTCGAGAACTGGCTTTGTCCGTCACGCAGCGGACGGCCGCCGCGCAGCCAGGCCTGATCCATGGCCGACAGACCCAGACGATCGCCGAACAGGGCGCCCACGACCGCGCCCAGCCGATCCTGGGTCGTCGAAGGATATTGCGTCTGGGCGACTGCCGCGCCGCCCGCGAGGGTCAGTGCGGTGGTGGCGATCAGGGCGAGGCGGACGTTGCGCATGGGGAGGCTTCTTGTCGGTTGATGTCAGCCGACAAAACGATGGTCGTCCGGCTTGGTTGCCTGCCTGCGTCTCAGTCGCGGATGAAGTGCGGCACGAAGCGCGAGGTGTTCCTCGTGATGCGCCCCGTGTCCTCGCGCAGGCTGATGCCCGCCGGTTCGGTTCCCACGACCCAAGACCCGACGATCACATGGTTGCCGTCGAACAGGGGCGGATCGCACAGCGCCTGGCGGATGTAGCGCCCCTCGCCATAGCCGCCGTCCACCACCTCTGCGGCGCTGACGCCCCGGTCGATCAGTTCGACATTGTCGCCCTCGCGCGAGAACAACGGCTTGCGCACATAGGACGAGCCCAGCGCCGCCTCGGCCGGATCGCCCTCGAAATAGGATTCCAGCAGGTTGGGGTGGCCCGCATGCCGCTCCCACAACAGCGGCAGGATGGCCTTGTTGGACAGGATGCTCTTCCACGCCGGCTCCAGCACGGTCACGTCCGCCGTCGGCAGGGGCGCGGCGTAGTCGTCGCGCAGCATCTGCTCCCACGGATAGAGCTTGAACATCGCCTGGATGATCCAGTTCTCGTGGTCCACGAACCGGCCGTCGGCGTTCAGCCCGATCTGGTCGATGGCGACGAACTGGGGCTCCAACCCGGCCTGCTGGGCCAGGTCTTCCAGGAAGCGCACCGTCTGGCGGTCCTCGACGAAATCGGCGTCCGAGGCGAAATGCACGAAGCCGCCGCTGGGGAAGATGGCGCGGAACCGCTCGACCAGCTTCTCATGCAGGCTGTTGAACTGATCCGCATCGGCGGGCAGGGCGCCGGCCTTGATCTGATCCTCCAGCCACAGCCACTGAAACACCGCCGTCTCATAGATGCTGGTCGGGGTGTCGGCGTTGTATTCATACAGCTTGGCCGGCCCCGTGCCGTCATAGGTGAAGTCGAACCGGCCATAGAGGGATGGATCGCCCCGCTTCCAGCTGTCGGCCACATAGTCCCGTATGGTCTCGGGAATATCGAGCTGTTCCATCAGCCGCTCGGACTGAACCGCCTCGTTGACCAGCTCCAGGCACAGGCCGTGCAGTTCCTCGGTCGGCGCCTCGATCCCGTCCTCGATCTCGGCCAGCGAAAAGGCATAGGCCGCCGTCTCGTCCCAATAGGGTTTGCCGTCGGTGTGGCGCCAAGTGAAGCCGAGTTCCTCGGCCTTGGCGTCCCAGTCGGTGCGGGGATCGAAGCGCAGACGCTCCATGGATCAGGCCGGGTCTTTGTCGGGCGTAGATTGGCCGATGCGCGGCGTGACCACGGTCACCTCCGGCTGGCTGAGGCGGGCCAGGACGTCGTCGGCCGAGGAATGGCCGGGCAGAATGCCGGCCTCGCGCAGCTTGGCGTCCAGGTCCGCGCCGGTGCGGCGATCTTCCAGCGCCTGGCTGGCGTTCAGCTTCTCTTCCTGGATCGCCTGGCGCTGTTTGATGCGTTGCAAACTGTCCGCCGCCGAGCCGATGCGGGACTGGGCGCCGGCCGAGTTCAGGGCGACCGACGTCTGGGCCTTCTGGACGGAATCGTTGACCTTGACGATGTCGATCTCGCGACGAAGCGTCTCGATCTTCTGGTCGGTCGAGGCGATGGCTGTGCGCAGGCGCGTCTCTGCCGTCTTCATGTCCTCGATCAGCGGACCGCGGCTGGTGATCTCAACCTCCAGCTCGGCGATGCGGCCGGCGACTTCGCGCGCCAGATCGGTCTTGCCCTGACCCAGGGCGGTGCGGGCCGAGCTTTCGTATTTGGCGATCTGGTCGCGGAAGCTGGCCATCTCGTTTTCGGCCATGCGGCGGCGCGCCACCAGGCCGGCCAGGTCATCGCGGGCCTTGCCCTGGGCGTTGTCGGCGTCGCGGATTTCCTGGTCGAGGATCTTCAGCGCATTGGCGTCGACGACGCCCTGGGCCGCATCGTGGGCCGAGCCGCGGAACAGGGCGGACAGTTTTCTGAGCATGGACATGGTCGGTCTTCCGGGATCAGGCGGCGTCGGCGCCGAAGGTTTCACGCAGTTCGGTGGCGTCGATCGCATTCTCGGCCAGGGTGCGCAGTTCGATCAGGATGGTCTGAAGCGTCGTCTTGCAAGAGAGTTCGCCCATCAGCTCGTACACGTCTTCGCCACCGACATTGGTGATGGCGAAGTTGGACAGGGGCACCACGCGCTGGGCCTTCAGCAGAAACTCGTTGAAGGCGTGGCGATCCTTCTGCTCAGACACCGGCCACAGCAGGACCGAACAAACGATCTGGGCGCCGCCAACGCTCAGGTAGACCGGCAGGTCGCCATATTCGTGCATGGTCGCCAGCAGCACCGGCTCGGCGCCCTCGACTACGCGCAGGGTCATTTCGCCGTCACGCAGCAGGGTTGAGCCATCCAGCGCCGCCTTGATGGCGGGCACGGTCCAGGGGGTCTCGATCACGGCGTCCATTTGATGGTCGTCTCCAGGGGTGATGGAATCGGAAGTGGGGCGGCGCGGGCGCCCCGCAAGCTGCGGCCCGCGCGTTGAATCGGTGACGATGGCGCGCACGGCCGCCTTGACGTCGTCGCGGGCGGCGGCGGGCACCCAAAGTTCCAGCTTGACCAGGCCCGCCTCACGACGCGCCTGTCGCCACGCACGAATGCGGTCGTTAGCGGCGGAAGAGGGCGAAACGTCATTCGGCATATCGTTACATGAAACGCGTAACATGAACGCTTGACTTCGCCTAGGGGTCTGAGATCATCTTGGCGAGAGGGAAAGACGTATGTTGCTGCCGCGAATGAAGCTGGCCGTGATTTTCGACCGGGCGTTCCACGCCATGGCCGATATGCACTGGCGCATGCTGGGCGGGCTGATCCTCTTTCACGCTGTTTCGTCGTGGCTGATCCTCGCCGTCGCACACGAAGCGGAACTCCATGACCCGCTGACTTTCTTCTACTGGTACGCGACGACGGCCTATACCGTAGGTTATGGCGATCTCAGTCCGCAAGGCGTCGGCGGCCGACTGGTCACGGCCTTGTGGATCTTTCCCGGCGCCATCGCGGCTTTCACGACCGTCGTGGCCAAGGTGCTGGCCGGGATCGGCGACATCTGGCGCGCCCGGAGATCGGGCAAGGGAGACTATTCAAGGATGACCGATACGATTCTGCTGGTCGGCTATCACCCCGTTCGTACGCCCAAAATGGTCGAAGAACTGTGCGCGGAGTTGAACCGGTCTCAGACCCTGGTGCTGCTGACGCGCCAGGTGGTGGCGGACGTCGATCCGCGCATTCGCTACGTCCAGACGGAAAGCCTGACCTCGACGACTGGGCTGACGCGTGCGGGCGCAGCGAAGGCGAGCCGCATATTGGTCCACGCGAGCAATGACGCCGACACCCTGACCGCCACCCTGGCTGTCTCGGCGATGGCGCCGGACGCCGCACATATCGTCTGCTTCTTCGATGACGCCGACAGCGCACGGCTGTTGGCGCAGCACTGTCCCAAGGTCGAGATCGTTCTGTCGTCGGCGCCGGAAATGCTGGCCCGCGCCGCGCGCGATCCAGGTTCCAGCCAAGTCATCAGCGCCCTGACCAGTCACCTGGACGAAGGCGCGACCTTGTTCAGCTTGAAATGGACCGGCGCGGGCAGATCGGTCGGCGACCTGACGCAGCGTTTCCTTCAGCACCGCGCGACCCTTCTGGCGCATCAGCCGGACGGCGCGGACTCGCCGCGTTTCAATCCCTCGCCGGAAACAGGCGTGGAACAGGGCGACCGCCTGTTCTATGTCTCGGCGGCCCGGCTGAACCAGCCGAGCCTGGCCGGATCCTGATCGTCCCATGTTCAAGAAGCTTTTCGGATCCTCGGAGAAGGTCGCGCCTGCCAATCGACTGGCGACGGTGCGCAACATCACCGTGGGCCGCACCGTGTCGCTGGACCCGCTGGCCTGGCGCCGGCTGGGCGACGAGACGCAGTTCACCCTGGATCGCGACGTGCTGGACATCTCGGCGCAGGGGTTGGTCAGCCTGGACAGCGGCCAGTTCGTCCATCGCTTCTACACCGACGACCACGTCATGCTTCAGGCCATGAGCGACGACGAGGCGGGCCTGGAAACCTACGACTTCAGCCTGTTCGTGCCCTGGACCTCGGCCTATCCGCCGGGCGAGCGCGAACGCCGAATCTGGCGCGACCGCCTGTCGGCGCCGGTCTTTCACGGCGCGGCCGAAGAGTTGCCCGACTATCCCCGCTTCTGGTTCGCCGAAAGCGACGCCATCCAGCCGCCCGTCACCCTGTGGGAAACGATCTGGGACGATCGCGCCGCGACCACGCCCTATGCGAAAATCTTCCAGACCTGCATGCTGTATGCACGCGAGCTGGGCGGCGGGCGCGAGCTGATGCTGGCCCTGGAGCAGCAGCCCGAGGGCGGCGACACCACGCACGAAATCATGATCGGCATTCCGCTGGAAATGGCCGAGTTCCGCGCCTGAGCGCGCAAACCGAGGGGGCGAGACCGATGTTCGACTGGTTCATTTTTCAGCAGGGGGCGATCGCCTTCCTGATCGCCTTCGCCATGGCGGGCGCCTTCACCCTGGCCTTCAAACTGATCTACCAGTGGGTCACGCCCTATCACGAACACACGCTGATCCGTGAGGGGAACACGGCCGCCGCCATTGCTCTCGGGGGCGCCCTGATCGGCTATGTCCTGCCTTTGGCCTCGGCCCTGTCGCACACCGTCAGCCTGATGGAGTTCGCAGCCTGGGCCCTTCTGGCCGGGGTGATCCAGATCGTCGTCTTCGTCGCCATCAGCCGAATGGCCTTCCGCAACCTGGTCGTCCGCATCGAGGCGGGCGAGATCGCCGCGGCCGTCTATCTGGCCTCCATCTCCATCTGCGTCGGCCTGCTCAACGCCGCCTGCATGACGTCGTGAACCCATGACCGACCCCAAAGACCTTCCCAAGACAGACACCATGCGCCGGCTGAAGCGCTCGCGCGTCCTGCACGTCAGCAGCCTGATGGCGACCGCCAGCTTCTCGCTGGCCGCCTGCGGCTCGCCCCAGCGCGTGCCTGCGCCCGAACCCGAGCCGACCCTGGCCTATCAGTCGCTGGACGAGTGCAAGGCCGCCAACGACATTCCCGACAACGAATGCGACGCCGCCCTGGCCAAGGCCCAGGACGAGGCCGCCAAGACCGCGCCGCGCTACGCCACCCGCGAAGAGTGCGAGGGCCAGTGGGGACCGTCGCAATGCCAGCCGAACAACAACGGCGGTTCCTTCTTCAGCCCGCTGCTGACCGGTTTCATCGTCGGCCAGATGCTGAACGGCGGCGGCTATCGCGGCGGCGGACCGCTGTATCGCGACCGCGAGGGGCGGCTGTCCAACGGCTATGGCGGCGGCTACGCCTACCGCGACTATCGCACCGGCAAGACCCTGACCAATGCCCGCGAGCATGGCGACGTCGCCCGTCAGGCCCCGACGCGGGTGCAGAGCCGCACCACCGTCGTCTCGCGCGGCGGCTTCGGCGGCGGCGGCCGAGGCTACGGCGGCTGATACAGTTCTGGCGTCGGGCGCCGGTCTTCCCCTAATAGGGATCGCGCCTACGCTTCACGACAGACCGGACCGCCCCGCCTCATGACCGCATCGCCGCCCCCGAACGGAGGCCTGGACGTCGAAAGCTGGGGCGACCCCGAGGATCCGATCGTCCTGCTGATCGGCGCGCCCGAGCGCCTGTCCGGCGACTGGCGCCGGTCGGTGCGCGCGCTGGTCGAGGCCGGCCGCCATGTCATGCTGACCGCCGACTTCGACGAGGCGGACGACGGCTCCACCGCCTTGCGCCGACTGCTGACCGAGCTTCCCTCTCGCCCGGCCATCGTCTGTTCCGGCACGACGCTGGCGACCGTCATCCCTGCGCTCGCCGTCACCGGTCCGGCCCTGGCCAGCTGTCTGGCGGTCGTCGCCGAAGGGCAGGGGGCTGTCTCGCCCGAGCTTGAGGCGCAGTTGGCCGGCGTCCCGATCCAGACGATCGCGCGCGCCGAGGCGCCCGACGCGGTCGAGACCGAGAACGCCGCCCTTCTGGGCTTTCTCGAACGCCACGCCCCGCGCGACGCCCTGTATTATCAGGCCGGCTCCGACCCTCGCACCCTGCGCGACGCCCTGGGCTGTTTCGCCACCGGGGTCACGGTGGTCACGACCCTGGACGAGGCCGGACAGCCCGTCGGCCTGACCGCAAACTCCTTCTCCTCGGTGTCGCTCGACCCGCCGCTGATCCTGTTCTGCCTGGCCCGTTCGTCCACCAACGTCGACCGTTTCCGCCAGGCGGAACATTTCGCCATCAACGTCCTGCATATCGGCCAACAGCCGACCTCCGGCGTCTTCGCCCGGTCCCAGGCCGACCGGTTCCAGGACGTGGCGTGGGAGACGTGGGACACCGGCGCGCCCATCCTCTCGGGCGCCCTGGCCAGTTTCGAATGCGGAACCGAACAGATCGTCGAGGCCGGCGATCATCTGGTCATCATCGGCCGGGTCAGGCGCGCCCGGTTCGAGCCGCGCCGCGATCCGCTGCTCTATTTCCGGGGCAAGTATCGGCGGCTGCACTTTTCCTGACCGGCCGGGATCGCTATCTCTCGCCCGAAATAGAGGAAGCCGTCCCCATGTCCGCGACCCCATCCGCCGATCCCGTCGTCATCGTCTCCTACGCCCGCACCCCGATGGGCGGCTTCCAAGGCGCGCTGTCCGACGCCAAGTCCACCGACCTGGGCGCCGTCGCGGTCAAGGCGGCGCTGGATCGCGCGGGCCTTGATCCGCAACAGGTCGAGCAGATCATCATGGGCTGCGTCCTGCCTGCGGGCCTGGGCCAGGCGCCAGCGCGTCAGGCGGGCATGGGCGCAGGCCTGCCCACCTCGACCGAGGCGACCACCATCAACAAGATGTGCGGCTCGGGCATGCAGGCGGCCATGATGGCGCACGATGCGCTGGCCGCCGGTTCGGCCGATGTGATCGTGGCGGGCGGCATGGAGTCGATGACCAACGCCCCGTATCTGATGCAAAAGCACCGGGGCGGCGCCCGCATCGGCCACGACGTCATTTCCGACAGCATGTATCTGGACGGGCTGGAGGACGCCTACACCCCCGGCAAGCTGATGGGCCAGTTCGCCGAGGACACGGCCAAGGACTATCAGTTCACCCGCGAGCAGCAGGACGCCTACGCCATCGAGAGCGCCGGCCGCGCCAAGCGCGCCCAGGAAACGGGCGCCTTCGACGCCGAGATCGCCTCGGTCGAGGTCAAGACCCGCCAGGGCCCCGTCACCGTCGACCGCGACGAACAGCCGACCAAGTCCGACCCGTCCAAGATCCCCAATCTGAAACCCGCCTTCGGCAAGGACGGCACCATCACCGCGGCTTCCGCCGCCTCGATCTCGGACGGCGCCGCCGCCCTGGTCATGATGCGCCAATCGACGGCCGAGGCGCTGGGTCTGACGCCGATCGCCCGCGTCGTCAGCCAGGCCGCCCACGCCCACGAACCGCACCTGTTCACCACCGCTCCGGTCTTCGCCCTGCAGAAGGCGTTGAAGAAGGCCGGCTGGAGCGCCGACGACGTCGATCTGTGGGAGGTCAACGAGGCCTTCGCCATCGTGCCGATGATCGCCATGCAGGAACTCGGCATCCCCCACGACAAGATCAACGTCAACGGCGGTGCCTGCGCCCTGGGCCACCCGCTCGGCGCCTCCGGCGCCCGCGTCCTGACAACCCTCCTGTCCGCCCTCAAAGCCCACGGCAAGACCCGCGGCATGGCCGCCCTTTGCATCGGCGGCGGCGAAGCCACCGCAATGGGCGTGGAGTTGGTTTAGGGGAGGCGTGTTGTCTTGAGCGAACGCTGCGAGCGTCCTCTTCGGGTGGCTAGCATATCTAGTTGCTAGAGGCCTGCTTGCGTTAAGTGCGGCCAATCGTGAATGAAATCACGGTTTGGTCGCCGTTCTCGTGAAACGCGATATCGCGCCCATCCACCTGACGACGACTGCTACAGCCAAGCAAGTCCCAACTGGCGGTCGCGGGCTTGCCAATGGCCGAAGGCCATCTTGCGTATGGCAGATCTCGAGGCGGAGTGAGCGCATCGCAGGGCCGTAGCAAAGCGGATTCGACAGCCGACCTAATCTCTGGGTCTCTAAATAATGCGCTGCTCAATGTGAGCCGGATGCAAAGCTCCAGTTCGCGGCAGTCTTGATTGTCGCCTGGACCGAGCAGCGCGCATCCCTGCTGCAGCGAGAAGAACTGCTGGAGCGAGTCCTCCCCGCAAAGGCCGGACTTGCCGATCGTATAGGCCTTGTCGCCGAAGGCTTCGTAGAAGCCCTTTCCCAGCTTTTTCCGGATGACTGCTTCCGTTGCCGCCGCCCGGAATGCGTCGCCATAAGGAGCGGGATCGTACCCGATCAAAGGCGGCCCTTTCGGAAATGGAGCGCATCCGGCGAGAGCGAGGAGACCAAGGGCGAGAAGGGATCGGAGGCTCATGGATGCACTCTGATCGGGCCGCCGAAAAAGCTCAACAGTTCGCGCTCGCAGCCTACGGGCAGAAGGTCTCAGATAGGCCGAAAACCGCAGCAGCTTTTTGGCTGGCCATATATGCCCAAGTCTTATGCCGCGAACGCCGCCCGGATCGGCTGCACGGTCTGATCCGGGCGTTTGACCGGCAGGTCGAAGCTGACGACCGTGCCGACGCCTGGCTGGCTTTCCATGCTCAGCTGGCCGCCGTGCATTTCGATCAGGGACTTGGTCAGGGCCAGGCCCAGGCCGGTGCCTTGAGTGGTCTTGGAATGCTGGCCCTCGACCTGTTCGAACGGGCGGGCGAGGCGGACCAGGTCCTCTGGCGCGATGCCAATGCCGGTGTCGGCGCAGGCGACGCGGACGCGGTCCTCTCCCTGCGCCCCGACGAAGGGTTTCAGCGACACGACGATGGAGCCGCCTTCGGGCGTGAACTTCACGGCGTTGGAGATCAGGTTGAGCATCACCTGTTTGACGCCGCGTTGATCGGCCTCGATGTCGGGCAGGTCGCCGGCCTCGACCGCGATCTTCAGGCCCGCCTCCTGCACCTTGCCGCGCATCAGCCGCACCGCGTCCTCGCACACCTCGCGCAAGGACACCGGCTCATAGTGCAGGGTCATCTTGCCGGCCTCGATCTTGGCCATGTCCAGCACGTCGTTGATCAGGCTGAGCAGGTGCTGGCCCGACTTCAGGATGTCGCCGGCGTATCCCTTGTATTTCTCGTTCAGCGGCCCGAACAGCTCGCTGGCCATGATCTCCGAGAAGCCGTTGATGGCGTTCAGCGGCGTGCGCAGCTCGTGGCTCATATTGGCCAGGAACTCGGACTTGGCCTGGTTGGCGGCCTCGGCCCGGGTCATGGCGACCTCGTATTTGCGCGCCAACAGCGACAGCTTCTCCTGGCTGGATTCGAGCTGATCGACGGTGGCCCGCAGATCGTCGGCGGCGCGGCGGCGCTCGGCCTCCTGGCGTTTGATGGCGGTGATGTCGGCGGCGGTGACGACCGACCCGCCCTCGGAAGTGAACCGCTCGGACAGTTGCAGCCAGCGCCCGTCGTTCAGCTCGACCTCGCGAAGGCCCGCACGACCGCTGGCCGGACGATGCTCGGCCTTGATGGCCAGGCCGGCGATCCGGTTCAGCTCGTCCTTCATGGCGCCGCGCCGCACCACGCCGTGATCGAAGCCGAAGGCGTCCTCGAACGCCTGGTTCCAAAGGATCAGCCTCCCCTGACGATCGAACAGGACGAAGGCCTCGGAGATGCTCTCCACCCCGTCGCGCAGCCGGCTTTCGGCGGCCTGGGCGGCGGCCTTGGCGCGGCGGGCCTCGGTGATGTCCAGCGCGACGCCCAGGATTGCGGAAAAGCCCATGTCGCCGCGCTCGCCGCGCGCCTGGCCCCGCGCGTCGATCCACCGCGCCCGCCCGTCCGGTCCCGCCACCGGGAAGGTGATCTCAAAGGCGCCATAGGCCGCCGCCTGGCGCAGGGCGTGGCGGAAATCTTCCTGAAAGCGGGGATGGACGCGGCCGATCACATCTTCGGCGTCGGTCACACCGCCGCGCGAAAAGCCCAGCAGCGCGGCCATATAGTCCGACAGCGACACCTCGCCCTTGGCCAGATCCCACTCCCACACCCCGCACCGCGCGGCTTCGACGGCGATGCGGAACCGCTTTTCGGTCGCCACCCGTTCGCGGTGCTGGCGCGTCTGGCGCAGGCCGTAGAGGACGAACAGAACCACGACCCCGACACCCAGCATTAGCGGCGCGAGCACCACCCAGGCGTCGTCGAAGACGGAGGCGGTCGTCCCTTCCGAGATCGCGACCACATAAGGGCCGCCCGCCCGGGCCTGAGCGGCCGCAGCGAGGCCGGCCTGCCCCCCCAGCGTCACGGCGCGCGGTTCGGCCCGACCGACCAGGGCCGAGGCATCGACGCCGATCAGGGAGCGGATGGGTTGGCCAATCTCGGCAGCGCGCGCGGAGGCCAGCACCACGCCGCCCGCCGACACGATCCGCGTCTCGCCGCCTTTCGGCAGGACGGGCGCGATCCGCGCCTCCAGCCTCAGGCCGTCGGCATTGGCCTGGCCGGCGACGACCGAACCTTCGCCCTTGGCGGCCTGCACCGTCTCGCCGGGACCGACCAGGGTGAAGGCGACCTTGGGCGCAGCGGCCTGCGCGGCTTCAACGACCTCTATGGGGGCGAGTTTGGCGGCGATGGCGGTGCGACCTGCGGCCAGGCCCGCTTCGGCCGACTGGATCAGCACCGCGGTCTGGCTGGCGACCAGCTCGGCGTTCAGCTTCAGATTTTCGGCTTCCAGGCGGCTGATTTCGCGGGTCGGCCGGCTGAACTCGCGCGACGCCATCAGGGCATAGGCGGCCGCGATCAGCGCCAAGACAAGGACAGCAATCCGCAACCAGGCGGGCGCGCCGGCGGCGCGGTCGGAGGCGCGACGCCCCGACCGATTTTCCCGCCGCTCCTCGTCCCGCAAGCCCCGACCCTCCGACAAACACTTCGTTGCGGGAATCTAGGCTGCGTCGCGGATTCGTGTCGAGGCTCGGCGCGCGCTTTTGACGGGTTTTTAAGCGGCGGCGACCGGCGACAGCAGGCGGTCGGGCGCGGGCTCCAGCACCCGCGTCACCCCATGCAGCACATCACGCGCCTGTCGGGCCAGGGTCAGGACGGCCGGCGGCGCATCGTCCGGCGTCTCGGCGACCAGATCCACCAGATCCTGGGCCACGCGCATCAGCTGCGGCGCGGCGGCGATCAGGCGGGCCTGAAACTCGATATGCTGGGGATCACGGTCGTATTCGGCGCCCGGCACGCGCCAACCACCCCAGTCCGCCCGATCGGTGACGACGACCGGATAGGTGCCGGGATGGGGGTGATGCAGGCAATCCTCGGGCAACTGCCATTTGTTGCGCGCGCGCAGCAGCCGCCAGTCGCCCAAGCCTTGGTCCGAGGCCGGATCGTCGGTCGCCAGCAACAGTTCGTTGGCGGTGAACTCGCGCCCCAGACCGACGTCATAGGTGACGCGCACAGGCTCTTCGAACCCCTTGGCCCAGACGGGCTGGACCTGTTCGATAAAGGCCCAGGCGCCGACGCACTCGACCCAGACCTTCTGACCCTTCTGGAACTGCGCGCGCGCCATGCCATCCTCCGATATTCGCAGGAACAGCATGAACGACGATCCTTGACGCCCGGTGTCGGGGCGCGGTTACGCAGGTCTTAACGCGAGATGCTTTCCAGCGTCTCGCCGGCGTACTTCTCTTTCACGCGCGTCGACAGGTCGCCCAGCGACACGACGCCGACGACGCGGCCATGCTTGTCCACGACCGGGGCGCGGCGGATCTGCTTGGCGCCCATCAGGTCCAGCACGACCTTCAGGTCGTCGGTGTCCAGCACCGTCTGCGGATCACGGGTGATGAACTCCACTACCGAGGCGCTGGAGGCGGCGCCCGTCGCCAGGGCGCGCACCACGATGTCGCGGTCGGTGATGGTGCCGATCAGCTGATCGCCGTCCGCCACAGGCACGAAGCCGAAGCCGCCCTTGGCCATGCGGCTGGCCACGTCCTGGATGGTGTCGGCGGGGCGGGCCAGATGCACGTCCTTGGTCATCACGTCGCGGATCTTCATGGCGGGTTTCCCTTGGTTGAAGCGTTGCGCTCAAAAACCCGCCGCGAGCGTGGCGGTTCCGGTCAGGGCGTCCGCATCGGGGGAAGGCCCTGGGCCGCCCGCACCAGCTGAACGAACTCGGCCCGATCGCCATAGGGGTCTTCGCCCCTGGCCCCTTGCGCCTGATCGATGATCCGGTCCCAGCCATAGTCGGCCGTCATCCACGGATCGCCCCGCAGCTTTTGCCCGAATCCGGCGACGGCGATGGCCCAGCGCGTGGCCTCGGGCGGCTGGGCGCTGACCGACCCGCCCGCGCGGTTGGTCAGCGGCTGCTGGATCAGGTCCGAGCGGCTCTGGCCCGGCTGTTTGTAGCGCACCTGGATAAAGCCGATCTCACCGTTCGGATCGCCGCCGCCGACCCCGATACGGTTGTCGGGATAGCGCCGATCGGGGATCTGCGTCGGGCCGCCAACGGGGGTGATCTCATACAGGGCGGTGACGCTGGCGCCGGATCCGACCTCGCCCGCATCGACCTGGTCGTTGTTGAAGTCTTCCTCGTTCAACAGGCGGGTCTCATAGCCGATCAGCCGCCATTCGGCGACGCGCGCGGGATTGAACTCGACCTGGATCTTGACGTCGTCGGCGATGGGGAAGGCGCCCTTGTCGAAGGCCGGTCCGAACAGCCGGCGCGCATCGCTCAGGTCCCCGACATAGGCCGCGACCCCATTGCCCGCCTGCGCGATGGTCTGCATCCGCGCGTCCTGATAGTTGCCGCGCCCGAAGCCATAGACCGACAGATAGATGCCCGTACCGCGCTTGTCGGCGACATAGTCCTCCAGCCGCCTGTTGTCGGTCACGCCGACGTTGAAGTCGCCGTCGGTGAACATCAGGATGCGGTTGACCTTGTCGCGGGCGAAGTTCGCCTGGGCCTGGTCATAGGCATTGGTCATGCCGGTCGCCCCGGCCGTGCCGCCAGAGGCCTTCAGGCTGGCGACCGCACAGCGCATCTTCAGCTTTTCGTCGCCCTTGGTCGGCTGCAGGGTCGTGCCGGCGCCTTCCGCGTAGTAGGTGACGGCCAGCGTGTCCTGCGGCCTCAGCCGGTCGATGGCCAGGTTCATCGCCTTCTTGGCTAGGTCCAGCTTGTCCGGCGACCCCATCGAGCCGGAGACGTCGACCAGGAAGGTCAGATTCAGCGGCCGCTGCTCGCCCGCCGGCAGTTCATAACCTTGCAGGCCGATGTGCACGATCTGACGCCCGTCAGCCCAGGGCGAGGCCGCGACCGCCGTGGTGATGGCGAAGGGCCGGGTCCGGCTGGTCGGCCGGGCATAGTCATAGTCGAAGGCGTTGATCAGCTCCTCGACCCGCACCGCATCCTTGGGTGGCGCACGACCCTCGTCGATGAAGCGCCGCACGTTCGAATAGGACGCCGTGTCCACGTCGATGGAGAAGGTCGAGACCGGCTGATCGCTGGTCCGCTTCACCGGATTGGGCGTCGCATCAGGGTAGCGTTCGGTGTCGGCGGGCGCGGGCGCCGGGGTGATCGGCGAAACCCGAACCCCGGTTACGCCCACGCTGCCTGTCATCGCAGCGGGCGGCGGAGGGACGTATGAAGCAGGCGGTGGCGGCGGGGGAGGAGCCGGAGGAGGAGGAGGAGGCGGCGCGTGCGTCGTCGCCGTGCGACCTTGGACGCGAGATCCCGTCACGACGAGATCCTGCATCTCGGTTTCCGTTTCCAGCTCAAACCCCAGCGGCCGGCACGCCGCCGGCGTCGGTTCGCCATCCAGCGGCTTGGCCAGGGCGACGCTCGGCACGGCGACCGGCGGCGCAGCGAACGACAGGCTCAGAACGGACAGCGCCGCCATCCTGATGATGCGTGACATGGCTTCCTCCGGTTGTTGTCTTGACGCCAGTCGCGGGTCGTCCTGGGGCGAAACTGTGGCGCCAAATCCCGCTCGACGCACGATGATCTTTCAGCGTGTCTTTCGTGTCCTCTCGCAATCGCCGACCAGGACCTCCACAATAGACGCCAAGCTTGGGGGAATGCGATGGCTGAGGCGACGACGGGACTTGATCTGGGCGCGGCGGCCGCTCTGCTGGCCGCGGGCGTGCTCGCCGTCCCGGTGTTCAAGCGCATCGGCTTGGGATCGGTGCTTGGCTATCTGGCGGCGGGCCTCGCCATCGGTCCCTTCGGTCTGAAGCTGTTCCGCGAGCCCGAGACCATCCTGCACGTCGCCGAGTTCGGCGTGGTCATCTTCCTGTTCATCATCGGTCTGGAGATGCGGCCCAAGCGGCTCTGGGGACTGCGCAAGGAAATCTTCGGCCTCGGCGCGGCCCAGGTGCTATTCTGCGGCCTGATCCTGACCCTGACCGCCATGCTGGCCGGATTCTCCGCGCCCGTCGCCTTCGTCGGCGCCATGGGCTTTGTCCTGTCGTCCACCGCCGTCATCATGCAGATGCTGGAAGAGCGCGGCGAGATCGCGGGCGGGCCGGGCCAGCGGGCGGTCTCCATCCTGCTGCTCGAGGATCTGGCCATCGTGCCGCTCCTGGCCATCGTCGCCGTCTTGGCCTCGGTGCTGGGCGTGGCCAACGAACAGGCGCCGCCCCTGTGGCAGACCGTCGGCTTCGCGGTCGCGGCGGTCGGCGGTGTGCTGCTGGCCGGCAAATATCTGGTCAATCCGGTCTTCCGCCTGCTGGCCCAATATGGGGGACGCGAGGTGATGACGGCGGCGGCTTTGCTGGTCGTAGTCGGCGCCGCCTGGGCCATGTCGCTGGGCGGCCTGTCCATGGCCATGGGCGCATTCCTGGCCGGGGTCCTGCTGTCGGAATCGACCTTCCGTCACCAGCTGGAGGCCGACGTCGAGCCGTTCCGCGCCATCTTGCTGGGCCTGTTCTTCCTCAGCGTCGGCATGTCGCTGGACGTGTCGGTCGTGGTCGCCGACTGGCGTCTGGTGCTGGGCGGGGTCGTGGCCTTCATGCTGGTCAAGGGCGTGTGCATCTATGCCGTCGCGCGCCTGTTCAAGGCCTCGCACCATGAGGCGGTCGAGCGTGCCGGCCTGTTCGCACAAGGCGGCGAGTTCGCCTTCGTCCTGTACGGCGCCGCCGTCGCCGCCGGCCTGTTCGACGCGCGCATCGGGGCGATGATGTCGGCGGTGGTGATCCTGTCGATGGCCCTGACGCCCCTGACCTCGCTGCTGATCGCGCGACTGTCGCCCAAGCCGGTCCAGGACGCCGAAAGCGCCGAGGGCGTGGATTTCGCCAAGGACCTGCGCGGTCAGGTGCTGATCATCGGCTTCGGCCGTTTCGCCCAGGTTGTGTCCCAACCCCTGCTGGCCCGCGACGTCGACGTGTCGATCATTGAGAACGACGTGGAGATGATCCAGGCCGCCTCCCAGTTCGGGTTCAAGGTCTACTACGGCGACGGCACCCAGCTGCACACCCTGCGCGCTTCGGGCGCGGAGGAGGCCGAGATGGTCCTGGTCTGCGTCGACAAGCCCGAGGCCGCCGACCGCATCGTCGAACTGGTCAAGTCGGAGTTCCCGACTACGCGGATCATGGCCCGCGCCTTCGACCGAGGGCATTCGATGCGGCTAATCCAGGCCGGCGTGGACTACCAGATCCGCGAGACCTTCGAGTCGGCGCTCAAGTTCGGCGAGCGCGCCCTGGTTGAACTGGGGCTGGACGAGCATGAGGCGGCCGAGACCATCGGCGACGTGCGCCGTCGCGACGAGGCCCGACTGGACCTGCAACTGACCGGCGGGCTCAAGGCCGGCCGCCAGCTGATGCGCGGCAATATGCCGACGCCCCAGCCCGCCCCCTATATCAAGCCCCGTCGCGAAGGCCGTCTGCTGAACGAGGACGAGGCGGGCCCGGCCGCGCCGGACACCCGGCGCGAGCCCGCAGACACCTGATCGCTACTGGCTGGTGCCCTTCTCCAGACGCGCGCCGGCCAGTTGCGCCTTGGCCTGAAGATAGGGCGTCGCGGACACCAGTTGCGAGATGGCGTTGAAACGCTCGGTCGTCAGGCCGGACGCCTCGACCGCCGCCGTCAACTTGGCGCTCTGCTCGGGCGTCGCCTGATTGTTCTGCACCTCGGCCGTGACGGCGCGGATCTGCGTCATGGCGGTGACGAAGCGGTTCAGTTCGTCCTCCGTCACAGCGGCGGCCGGCGTGCCGGGCGCGGGCGGCGTGGCGTTGACCACCCGGATGCGCGCCGCCAGGGCCGGATCGGCGGCGACGGCGTTGGACAGGGTGTTGAAGCGCGTCACTTCCAGCCCCGAATCCTGCACTGCGGCGGCCATCTGCGCCTGCTGTTCCGGCGTCGGCTGAGCGCCGTTCAGCGTGTCGCTGACGGCTCTCACCTTGGCCATGGCGTCGTCGAACTTTTTCAGCTCGTCATCGGTGAAAGTGGTCGAGCCGGCCATCGGCGCGGCCGTCGGCGTCTGCGATGTGGTTGATGCGTCTTGGGCGTGAGCGGTCGCAGCGGTCGCAAGAAGGGCGACGGAAGCAAGAAGGGCGATGCGGGGCGTGCGCATGGGAATGTCCTTTCGGTCTGGCGTCCACTTGAAGGGCCGTCCGACGACGGCGACGACGCAATCACGTCATCGCTCCCCAAGGGCGTGGAGCCTGAAACAGACGAAGGGGGAGCCTTCATAACCTAGGCGCCGATGCGCCTCGCACCACCCCTTGGACGCTGGAGGCGCGATCAAGGATGCGTTAGACGGGCGTGATCCTTGTTGAGGTTTGTCCATGAAACGTCTCGCCATCGCCGCCCTGTCCCTCGTCGCGGTCGCCGCGCCGGCTGTCACTGTCACCGCCTGGGGCAACACCGGCCACCGCCTGATCGGCGTGGCGGCGATGCGGGCCCTGCCGGACGAACTGCCGGCCTTCCTGCGCACCCCGGCCGCCATCGCAGACGTGGGCGAACTGGCGCGCGAGCCCGACCGCTGGAAGGGCGCCGGCCAGCCGCACGACCGCGAGCGCGACACCGCCCACTTCGTCGATCTGGACGACCAGGGGCGCGTCTACGACCAGCGCGGCATGAACCTCAACGACCTGCCGCGCCTGAAGTCCGAATATGACGCCGCCCTGACCAAGGCCGGTTTGGACGTCAACGACGCCGGCTATCTGCCCTACGCCATGATGGACGCCTGGCAGCAGCTGGGCCGCGACTTCGCCTACTGGCGCGTGCTGAACGCCGCCGAAAAGCGCGAGACCAATATGGAGCGCCAGGCCTGGTATCGCGCCGACCGCATTCGCCGCGAGGCCCTGATCCTGCGCGACATCGGCGTCATGGGCCACTACGTCGGCGACGGTTCGCAACCGCATCACACCAGCATTCACTACAACGGCTGGGGCGACTTCCCGAACCCGGAAGGCTTCACCAACTCGCGCCAGACCCACGCCGTGTTCGAGGGCGAGTTCACCAACCGCGTCGCCCGTCTGGACGCCGTCGAGGCCGCCATGCCGGCCGCCAAACTGGACGGTTTCGACGTCAAGGCGCGCACCGTCTCCTATCTGACCACGACCCTGGGCACGGTGATCCCCTTCTATCGTCTGGAGAAGGCCGGAGGTTTCCGCGACAGCGACCCGCGCGGCGCGGCCTTCGTCAACGAACGTCTGGCGGCGGGCGCCGGCGAACTGCGCGACTTCATCGTCGCCGCCTGGACCGCCTCGGGCAGCGCCTCCATCGGCTGGCCCGCCGTCAAGGTCGCCGAGGTCGAGGCCGGAACCGCCGACCCCTGGATCGCCATGGTGGGCGAGGACTGATTGCGTTGCCTGAGCTGACACCTCCCTCTGTCATCCTCGACAAGTCGCAGATGGCCGAGAACATCGGCGCCGTGGCGCGGGTGATGGCCAACTTCGGCCTGTCGGACCTGCGCCTGGTCAGCCCCCGCGACGGCTGGCCCCAAGAGCGGGCCTGGGCCACGGCCTCGGGCGCCGACTGGGTCTTGGACAGGGTGCGGGTGTTCGACAGTGTCGCCGAGGCCATCGCCGACCTGAACACCGTCTTCGCCACGACCGCCCGCCCGCGCGAGACGCGCCAGCCAGTGCGCACGCCGCGCGAGGCCAGCCGCGTCCTCTATGACGACACGGCCTCGGGCCTGAAGACGGGCCTCTTGTTCGGCGGCGAGCGCGCCGGACTGGAGACGACCGACATCGCCCTGTGCGCCGGCATCGTCACCATTCCGATCGATCCGAAGCACCACTCGCTGAACCTGGCCCAGGCCGTGGCGATCAACGCCTATGAGTGGCGCACCCTGATCCTGGACGCCCCGCCGCCGCGCTTCCGCGACAGCGAACCGCCGGCGTCGAACGACCTGCTGATCGGCATGTACGAGCATCTGGAGGAAGAGCTGGAAAACGGCGGCTTCTTCTATCCGCCCGAGAAGAAGCGCTCGATGAGCCAGAACCTGCGCGTCATGCTGGGCCGCGCCGCCTTCTCGGAGCAAGAGGTCGCCACCATGCGCGGCGCCATCCACGCCCTGTCGCGCGGCCGCGGCCGGGTCCTGGCCAAGCTGGCGGCCGAGCGGGCGGCGAAGGCGAAGACGGACACGCCTGAGTGAAACTCTGGCTGATCTATCCGCTGGCGGCCCTGGCGGAGATCGGCGGCTGTTTCGCCTTCTGGGCCTGGCTGAAGCTGGATCGTTCACCCCTGTGGCTGGCGCCCGGCGTCGCCTGCTTGATCGCCTTCGCCTGGCTCCTAACCCTGGTCCCCAGCGACGCGGCGGGCCGCGCCTTCGCGGCCTACGGCGGCGTCTATATCTGCGCCTCCCTCATCTGGATGGCGCTGGTCGAGAAGACCCCGCCAGATCGCTGGGACATCCTGGGCGGCCTTGTCTGCCTGGTTGGCGCCGGGCTCATCCTGTTCGGCCCGAGGGGCTAGCCTGCTTCGGCTTGGCTTGGCCGGCCTGATCCTCTATTCTGGCACCAGCCATCAGGTCGCCCCGTGCGGCCAGGCCGGCGCGCCGAGTTTGGTTTGCGAATCCGGTCCGACGCCCGTCGATAACCTGGCGTCACGACGAAACTTCCGTTCGCTTGGAGGCCGCCGTGGCGCGCAAACTGACACTCGATTTCCTCAAAACCGAGGCCGCATCCGGCTCGGCGCTGGCGCTGGCCGCCATCGCCGCCGTGGCGATCGCCAACTCGCCCTGGTCGGCCGATTATTTCGCTTGGCTGAAGAGCTACCACGTCTTGCAGATCGGCCCGATCCGGCTGGAGGAGACGATCTCCGACTGGATCAAGGAAGGTTTGATGGCGATCTTCTTCCTCGTCGTGGGGCTGGAGATCAAATACGAGATCGTACGCGGCGAACTCAGCGATCCGAAGAAGCTGGCGACGCCAGTGCTGGCGGCGCTCGGCGGCATGGCGGGGCCGGCGGCGGTCTATCTGCTGCTGTCCGGCGCCATCGGGGCGCCCCATGCGGGCTGGCCCATTCCGCTGGCGACCGACATCGCCTTTGCGCTGGCCATCTTCGGCTTCGTTGGCAAGGGCTTGCCCTCGTCATTGCGGGTCTTCCTGCTGACGCTCGCCATCGTCGACGACCTGGGCGCCATCGCCCTGATCGCCGTGCTGTTCAGCGAGGGCGCGAATTGGACGCCGCTGTTCTGGGCGCTGGGCGCCCTAGCGCTTGGCGCGGTCGCGGCGCACCGCATCCGCATCCCCGCGCCCTTCTGGGTGCTGGGGTTCGCCCTGGTCTGGTATCTGACCGTGCTGTCGGGCCTCAGCACCTCCCTGACCGCCGTGGCCTTCGCCATGATCGTGCCGATCAAGGGGCGCGCCGAAGACGGCCAGAGCCCGCTGAAGGAGGCGATGCACGATCTGCATCCGTGGAACGCCTTTTTGGTCCTGCCGCTGTTCGCCTTCGCAAAGGCGGGCGTCTCCTTCGCCGGCCTGTCGATGGAGCAGGCGTTCGCGCCCCTCGTTATCGCCATCGCCCTGGGCCTGTTCTTCGGCAAGCAGATCGGCGTCCTGGGCGCCGCCTGGCTGGCCTCGGCGCTGAGGATCGGCGCGCGGCCGACGGGCGCCAGCTGGCTGCAAGTCTATGGCGTCTCCCTGCTGTGCGGGGTTGGCTTCACCATGAGCCTGTTCATCGGCGTCCTGGCCTTCCCTGGCGCGGTCGATTCGCCCGAGCAGGTCGAGGTCAAACTGGGCGTTATCGGCGGCTCGATCCTGTCGGCGATCGCGGCGGCCCTGGTGCTGGGTTTCGCCGGTCGGGCCCGCCAGGTGGATCCCGCCGCCCTGCATCCTGAGGTCGAGCCTCTGGGGCCGAAAGACGGGCAAAAACTGACCTAGCGTCAGCGTTTTCTGTCGCTTCCCTGACACACAAAGGCGAATCCGCGGCGAAAAATCGTCGCGGCGAACAACGCTCGCTTGTCGGTCGGCCCGAACCGCGCTTAGCCTGTCCCTAACGAATGATCCCCCACGTAGGGGACGTCGAGGGAACAGGAAACGCTGCGATCGCTCAAAGCATCGCGGCTTCAGCCGGGAGGACGCTATGCGCCGCAATCTTCAACTCAGGACCACTGTGTCCGCCGCCGTCGTTGGCGCTGTCGTGTTCGGCTTTGCAGGCGTCGCCGCCGCGCAGGAAGCCCCGGCGACCGTCGACGACATCATCGTCACCGCCCAGAAGCGCGAACAGAGCCTGCAGGACGTGCCGATCGTGGTCACGACCCTGTCGCAGGAACTGCTGGACGGCGCCGGCGTGCAGGACATCAAGGATCTGCAGATCCTGACGCCGGGCATGACCGTCACCTCGACCCAATCGGAAGCCTCCACCACCGTGCGCATCCGCGGCGCCGGCACCGTCGGCGACAACCCCGGCCTGGAAAGCTCGGTCGGCGTGGTGATCGACGGCGTCTATCGCTCGCGCAACTCGGTCGGCTTCGGCGACCTGGGCGAACTGAGCCGCATCGAGGTCCTGAAGGGCCCGCAAGGCACCCTGTTCGGCAAGAACACCTCGGCCGGCGTCATCAACATCATCACCGAGCGCCCCTCGTTCGATCCCTCGATCGCGGGCGAACTGACCGGCGGCAACTTCGGCGCCGTCGGCGGTTCGGTTTCCGTCACCGGCGGCCTGACCGACCAGATCGCCGGCCGCCTGTTCGTCGCTCACCGCGAGCGTGACGGCTTCTACGACGTCAACAACGGCGACGGACCCAACACCCGCAAGGACGACCAGACCCAGGACTACTGGACCACGCGCGGCCAACTGCTGATCCTGCCCAGCGACGACGTCTCGGTGCGCCTGATCGCCGACTACACCAAGCGCGAGGAATACTGCTGCGTCGCCGTGCAGACGCGCGTCGGCCCGACCCAGGCCTTCATCGCCGCCCTGACGGCGCCGAACGGCCCGGGCCAGCGTCCGCCGGTCGCCGGCTTCGGCACCGTGCCCTTCTCACGTCTGGCCTATTCGAACCGCGAGACCCCGCAAGAGATCGAGGACATGGGTCTGTCGGCGGAAGCGACCATCGACTTCCCCAGCATCAACGCCACCCTGACGTCGCAGACCTCGTGGCGCGACTGGTCGTTCCAGCAGGGGATGGACCTGGACTACACCGGCGCCGACATCCTGTACCGCGCCAACGACGGCTCCAACGGCTACGGCGTCGACAATCTGACGCAGGAGTTCCGCTTGGCCGGCACCTCGGACAAGCTAGACTGGCTGGTCGGTCTGTTCGCCACCAAGGAAGGCGTCTATCGCGACGACAGCTATGTCTATGGCTCGGACTACAACGCCTTCGCCTCCCTGCTGCTGACGGCGTCCTTGCCAGCGACGGTGGGCGGTCCCAGCCCGTCGCGCCTGGGCTGCTTCACCAATCCGAACGGCTTCCTAGTCGGCACCGCCGGCGCGGCCGCGGGCCAGCCGCTGTGCGTGATCGGCGCGGTGCCGCCCAGCGCCGCCGCCCCGACCTTCGGCGTCGGCAAGGCCTACGAAGACCACTATTCCCAGAAGTCGGAATCGGTCGCCGTCTTCACCAACAACACCTACCGGGTGACCGAGGCCTTCGATATCAACCTGGGTCTGCGCTACACCTACGACAGCAAGCGTCTGTTCGGGATTCAGGACAATCTGGGCACCAACGGCGCAGCTTGCGGCGGCGCCCTGGCCAATCAGAACCCGGCCAACCGCACCGTGTCGCCGATCCCCGGCACCGCCAACGTCGCCACGCCAGCCGCCGCGCTCGGTCTGCTGTGTCTGCCCTGGTCCAACCCGCTGTACGACGGTCGTCGGATCCAGGAGAAGTTCAGCGACACCGACCTGTCGGGCACGATCAAGGCGTCCTACCGCTTCAACCCGTCGATCATGGTCTACGGCTCGTATGCGCGCGGCTACAAGGGCGCGGGCTACAATATGGACCGGGTGCAGACGGGCGTGACGCCGGACGCCTCGCTGTTCTTCAAGGCCGAGACTGTCGACAGCTATGAGGCGGGCGTCAAGACGACCCTGTTCGACCGCACCATGCTGCTGAACGTCACCTACTTCGATCAGAAGTTCGAGAACTTCCAACTGAACACCTTCCTGGGCACCGCCTTCGTGGTGGAATCGATCCCGGAACTGACCTCGCGCGGCGTCGATGCCGACATGGTCTGGTTCACCCCGGTCGAGGGCCTGAGCTTCCAGGGCGGCGTGACCTACACCGACGCCAAATACGGCCAGTTCGGCGCCGCCGACCTGTCCAGCCCTGGCCGCTTCCCGCAGCTGTCGCTGCTGCCGGGCGCGCGTGCGTCCTTCGCTCCCGAATGGTCGCTGACCGGCGCCCTGGCGTTCGATCGCGAACTGGGCGGCGGCCTGCGCGGCGGCTTCAACCTGTCGGCCAAGTATTCGACCGAATACAACACCGGCTCGGACTTGCTGCCGTACAAGAACCAGGACGCCTTCACCGTCGTCAACGGCCGGGTCTCGATCGGTTCGGCGGATGAGCGCTGGACGCTGGAGGTCTGGGGCCAGAACCTGCTGGAAGAAGAATACACCCAGGTCGGCTTCGCCGCGCCGCTGCAGGGTACGGCCTTCACCAACACCACGACGCCGCAAGCCAACGGCACCTTCTACAACCAGGCCACCGACACGGCGACCTACAACGCCTACCTCGGCGCCCCGCGCACATACGGCGTGACGCTGAAGGTCAAATACTGATCGCTGGCCTTCGAGGCTGACCGACCAAGGGCCGACCGGGCGACCGGCCGGCCCTTTTTCTGTGCAATCAAGCCCGTGGGCGGGTGCGACCTGGCGTTGTCACAGCAGGCTCTCGTTATGGACTTTTCGCCAATCGACCGGTTTCCCTCGTTAAGCCATGCTGGACGCGGACGTTCCACTGCCCGATACAAGGCTTTGTCGACGCACTGCGTCCATTGGGGAAGCGAATGCTTCATCAGAAGTTTCGAACGCCCGTCTGGCGCGGTTATGCCTTCGCCATAGCCGCCTGGCTGGTCGCCTTCGCCATTCGCTACGGCCTGGCGCACTGGTTTCCGCCGGGCTTTCCCTATCTGACCTTTTTTCCGGCCGTCGTTCTGGTCGCCTTCTATGCGGGCCTGCGCCCGGCGGTCCTGACAGCGACCTTGTCGGGGTTGTCGGCCTGGTGGTTCTGGATCGGCCCGGCTGGGTTCGACCTCAGCGTCGCGACCTTCGTCGCCATCGGCTTCTATGCCTTCGTCGTCGCCGTCGACATCTTCTTCATCGTCGGCATGGACAAGGCGTCAGGAAAGTTGGCGCGCGAAGTCGAGCGCAACGCCGCGCTCGCGGAAAGCCGCGACATTCTGCTCAGAGAAGTTCAGCACCGGGTGTCGAACAATATTCAGGTGGTCAGCGCCTTGTTGAGCCTGGAGGCGCGCGCCGCCGCCGACCCAGGCGCCAGAAAGGCTTTGGCCGACGCCTCGTCCCGCACGGGTCTCGTGGCCCGCATCCAGCGCAGTCTGGCCGACGCAGACCAGAAGAACACCGCTTTTCAGGATTTGGCGCGATCGATCGTCGACGATGCGCTGACGGCGGCCGCGCGTGACGACGTGATTGTCTCCATCTCCAGCGGCGACGTGGTTCTGTCGGCCGAGGAGGCCACGCCCGTGGTCCTGATCATGCTGGAGTGCGTCAACAACGCGCTGGAGCACGCCTTTCCCGACCGGCCAGGCCGGATCACGATCGATCTGTGCGACGATGGCGCGGTACGCACCCTGATCATCGCCGACGACGGCGTCGGCGTCACCGAAGATACGGGCACCGAACCGACCAGCCTGGGTCTTCGGATCATCACGGCCCTGGCCCGCCAACTCGGCGGAGACTGGTCGCTGCGGTCCTCATCGCCCGGCGCAATCGCCCGCCTGTCCTGGCCCAGCGCGCCCGTTGCGCACTAGAGCTCCAGATACCGCCCCGCGAAAAAGGTCCCGGTCGGGAAGGTGCCGCGAAGGCATAGGCTCTCCGCGTCATCATTTTCCATGAATTGGCAGATCGGCTGCGCGTTCCGCTCAGTCTGTTCCGGTCCGGATCGAGGCGGGAAACCTGCCTTTTTTAGAACCGTCACCCTCGGACTCTTTGCCGAGGGTGACGGAGACGGTGACGAAGGTGTGGTGCGAAAGGCGCCGCGCGCTACTCCACTAACGGCCCCTGCCTCGGTTTCGCCAACTCCCGCTGCCCGGCCGTCTTTCGGCTCAGGATGCGGCGGCCCCAGCCGGCGATGTCGTCGACGATGGTGAAGATGGCGGGGATGTAGAGCAGGGACAGGAAGGTCGATGAGATCAGTCCGCCCAGCACGGCGATGGCCATGGGTGAGCGGAACTGGACGTCGGCGCCCACCCCAAGGGCGATGGGCACCATGCCGGCGCCCATGGCGAATGTGGTCATCAAAATCGGCCGGGCGCGCTTGTGCGCCGCATCCATGATGGCCTCGTGGCGGGGCATACCCTCTCGCTCGGCCATGATGACATAATCCACCAGCAGGATGGAGTTCTTGGCCGCGATCCCCATCAGCATCAGCACCCCGATCAGGGCCGACATGGAGAAGTTGGCGCCGCCGATAGCCAGGGCGATGAAGGCGCCGCCGATGGCCAGGGGCAGGGCCGCCATGATGGTGATCGGATAGGCGAAGCTTCTGAACAGCAGCGTCAGAACCGCATACATCAGCAGGATGCCCGAGGCGAAGGCGATGCCGAAGCCGGTCAGCATCTCCTGGATGAACTCGGCGTCGCCGGCCGGCACCTGGCGCACGCCGGCGGGCAGGGTCTTGACAGAGGGCAGGCGATTGACCGCCGCCCCGGCCGCGCCGGTGGTGATGCCGTCCAGTTCGGCGCTGATCGAGGCGATCCGCGACCGGTCCTGGCGGGTGACGGTGGCGGGACCGGCGCCGAACTGTATGTCGGCGACGGCGGTGAGCGGCACGGACGCACCGCCCGTCGCCGGCACCCGCAGGTTTTCCAGCACGGTCAGATCCTCTCGCGCGTCTGCGGTCAGTTGCAGACGGATCGGGATCTGGCGGTCGCCCAAGTTATATTTGGGCAGGTTCTGGTCCACGTCGCCGATGGTGGCGACGCGCACGGCCTGGGAGATGGCGCCGGCCGAAACGCCGGCAAGGGCCGCCTCGTCCGGACGCGGCGTGACCAGAATTTCGGGACGGGCGATGGCGGCCGAGTTGACGACGTTGGCTAGGCCGGGGACGCCGCGCATTTCCTCTTCGACTTTGCGCGCGGCAGCGTTCAGGGCATCCGGGTTATCGCTCAGAATCGAGAAGGTATAGCTGGTGCCGTCGCCGGGACCGCCGCCCTGCTGGGCGACGCCGGCGCGGATGCGGGCGCCGGGGATCTGTTTCAGCTCGTCCACCATGACGCGGGCGAAGGCCTGCTGGCTCAGGTCGCGGTCGCCCTTGGGCACCATGTCGGCATAGATGTTGGCCTGGGTCACGTCCTGCCCACCGATGGCGGCATAGACGGAGACGACCTCGGGCCGGGCTTCCAGCCGCCTGGTGACCTGCTGAACCACGGCGTCGGTCTGCCGCAGAGTCGCGCCGGGTGGCAGCTCGACCTGGAAAGCGGCGCGGGCCGTGTCGCCGGGCGACATGAACTCGAACGACATCTTGGCGACGACGGCCGTGGCGATGGAGCCGAACAGGAACAGGATGCCGAGGATCAACACCTTCCATCGATTGCCCAGCGACCAGCGCAGGGCCTTGAGATAGCCGTCCATCCAGAAGGGATCGCGGTCTTCGTGGTTGGTGTGTTTCAGGATAAAGGCGGCCATCAGCGGTGTCAGGGTCCGCGCGACCAGCAGGGAGAAGGCCACCGAGACGCAGGCCGCCAGCGCAAAGGCCTTGAAGAATTGGCCGATGATGCCGGGCATGAAGCCGACGGGGGCGAAGACGGCGATGATGGTGGCGGTGGTGGCCACGACCGCCAGCCCGATCTCGTCGGCCGCCTCCAGTGAGGCGTCGTAGGGCGGTTTGCCGTCGCGCATGTGGCGGACGATATTCTCGATCTCCACGATGGCGTCGTCAACCAGGATGCCGATGGTCAACGACAGGGCCAGCAGGGTCACCACGTTCAGCGACTGGTCCAGCGGGCCCAGGATGGCGAAGGTCGGGATCAGCGACATCGGCATGGCAATGGCCGCGATGAAGGTCGCCCGCCAGTCGCGCAGGAAGATGAAGACGATGATGACCGCCAGCACGGCGCCCAGCAGCAGGGCCTCCAGCGAGGCCAGATAGGATTCCTCGATCTGTTCGACGCTGGCGGTGACCTGCTGGATCGTCAGTTCGGGGTGGGCGTCGTCAAGCTTCTTGACCTCCTCGCGGACCTTTTCGGCGACCTTGACCTCGGACGCGGTGCGCGACCGCAGGAAGTTGAAGGTCACAGCCTCCTGGCCGTTGTAGCGGGCCAGGCGGCGCGGCTCGCTCCACTTGTCCTCGACCGTGCCCAGGTTGTCCAGACGCACCGTCTTGCCGTCGCCCAGCGGGACGAGGGTGTCGCGCAGTTGCGCCACGGAGGTCGCGGCGCCCAGGGTGCGCACGGCGCGCTCGGACCCGGCGATGGTGACTCGCCCGCCCGGCAGGTTGTTATTGACGTTGTTCAGCGCCTGGCTGACCTCGGCGGCAGTGACGCCGTAGGCGGCGAGCCGCTGCGGGTCCAGCTCGACGCGGATCTCGCGGTCCACCCCGCCCGAGCGGTTGACCTCTCCCACGCCGCCCAAAGCCAGCAGGCCGCGGCTGACCTCGTTGTCGATGAACCAGCTGATCTCTTCCGGCGTCATGGTCGGCGAGCGGACCACATAGGTGATCAGGGCGTCGCCGGTGATGTCGATACGCTGGACCGCTGGCTCCTGCATGTCCTGGGGCAGGGACGCGCGCAGGCCGGTCATGGCGTTGCGCACATCGTTGGTGGCGCGGTCGGTATCGGTGCCCAGCTCGAACTCGATCGTCGTGGTCGAGACGCCGTCGGTGATGTTGGAGGTGATGTGGCGCACGCCCGAGAGGCCGGCCAGCGAATCCTCGATCAGGCGCGTGACCTGGACCTCCATTTCCGCCGGGGCCGAGCCGGGGCGGGCGGCCGTGACGGCGACCAGCGGAAAGTCGATGTCGGGGTTCTGATTGATCCGCATCCCCATGAAGCCGACCACGCCGCCGAGCGTCAGCAACAGGAACAGCAGGATGATCGGGATCGGGTTCTTGATCGCCCATGACGACATCTGGTTCATGGTCGTCGGTCCTACTTAGTCGCAGGCTGAGCGGCCGGGGCCGGCGCGTTGCCGACCGCCTGGGCCACGTTGACGCGGTCGCCTTCGTTCAGGAAGCCGGCGCCGTCCACCGCGACGCGAACGCCGACGGCGACGCCGCTGACCGCCGTCTGGGTCTCGGTGCGCGACAGGATGGTCACGGGCTGGAAGTGGACGGTGCTGTCGCCCCGGACCACGAAGACGCCGGGCTTGTTGTCGCGATACAGGACCGCGCCGGTCGGCACGGTCGTCGCCGGCTGATCGCCGACGGCGATGTTGGCGCGGGCGAACATGCCGGGCCGCAGCTGGGCGCCGGGCGCCAGGGAAATGCGAGCCAGGCCCAGGCGGGTCTGCGCATTGACCTCGGGCGTGACGATGCGGACCGAGCCGGTGGTCTGGCCGGCCTCGCTGGAGGTCACGATCGCGGACTGACCGGCGCGGACCAGGGACAGTTCGGTTTCCGGCACCTGGGCGTCCAGCTCAAGCCGGCCGTCGCGCACCATGCGGAACAGCTCGGTCCCGGCGGCGATGATCTGACCTTTGGTGACGCTGCGGCTGATGATCAGGCCGCTGACGGGCGCGCGGATGGTCGCCTGTGACAACTGGGTCTGGGTCTGGCTGAGGGCCGCGCGGGCGGCGGCCAGATTGGCGTTCGAGCTGCGTTGGTTGGCCAGGGCCGTATCCAGCGACGCTTGGCTGAGGAAGCCGCGTTCCTTCAGCTGCTGCGCGCGATCGAGCGCGGCGTTGTCGCGCGCCACATTGGCCTCGGCCAGCTGCACCTGGGCCTGCTGCTGGCGCAGCTGGGCGCGCAGCAGGACGTCGTTCATCTGCACCAGAGGCTGGCCCTGTCGGACATAGGAGCCTTCGTCCACATAGACGGCGACTGCGGTCAGGCCGCCGGTCTCGGCCGCGACCGGCACCTCTTCCCAGGCCGAGACGGTGCCAGAGGCGGTGACGGTGCGGTCCAGACTGGTCTGGGTCACGGTCGCGGCGCTGACGGTCTGGCGCGAGCCGCCTGCGGCCTTTTCATCTTTCTTTTCCTCGCCATGTCCGCCGCAGCTGGCCAGCAGCAAGGCCGACAGGGCGACGGCGCCGAAGTTGAAAACGGTTCGGGTCGTCTTGGACACGGGATTTCCTCGGTTGCAGGCGAAGCGGGTCGCCGGCTCGCGCCGGTTATCGGGAGGTTTGTTCCATACCGCGTCCGCCAAGCCTTCTCAAACGGCGAAAGGCTTTATTGCCAAGGCTTAATGTGACGCAGTTCGGGACCAGTTCGGCCGTGCGTCTGGTCCCGAACCCTTACGCGTGATAGGGGCGCGCGGATGACGACTCCCCCGATCTCGAACATTCGCAACTTCAGCGTGGTCGCGCACATCGATCATGGCAAGTCGACCCTGTCCGACCGCCTGATCCAGCACACCGGCGGCCTGACCGCGCGCGAGATGTCCGAGCAGGTGCTCGACAATATGGAGATCGAGAAGGAACGGGGCATCACCATCAAGGCCCAGACCGTGCGCCTGACCTATCGGGCCAAGGACGGGCAGGACTATATCCTGAACCTGATGGACACGCCGGGCCACGTGGACTTCGCCTATGAGGTCAGCCGCTCCCTGGCCGCCTGCGAAGGCTCGCTGCTGGTCGTGGACGCCTCGCAAGGGGTCGAGGCCCAGACCCTGGCCAATGTCTATCAGGCCATCGACAACAACCACGAGATCGTCCCGGTCCTGAACAAGGTCGATCTGCCGGCCGCCGAGCCGGACCGCGTGCGCGCCCAGATCGAGGACGTGATCGGCATCGACGCCTCCGAAGCCGTCCTGGCCAGCGCCAAGTCCGGCATCGGCATCGAGGAGGTGCTGGAGGCCATCGTCACCAAGCTTCCGGCGCCCAAGGGCGATGTGAATGCGCCGCTGAAGGCCATGCTGGTCGACGCCTGGTACGATCCTTACCTCGGCGTCGTCGTGCTGGTGCGCGTCTTCGACGGCGTGTTGAAGACCGGCATGCGGGTCAAGATGATGCGCAACGGCTCGACCCACCTGATCGACCGGGTCGGCGTCTTCCTGCCCAAGAACACCCCGGTCGATCAACTCGGTCCCGGCGAGGTCGGCTTCATCACCGCCCAGATCAAGGAAGTGGCCCATGCCGCCGTCGGCGACACCATCACCGACGAGAAGAAGCCGACCGCCGAACCGCTGAAGGGGTTCAAGGAAGTCCAGTCGGTCGTCTTCTGCGGCCTGTTCCCGGTGGACGCCGCCGACTTCGAGGACCTGCGCGCCGCGATCGGCAAACTGCGCCTGAACGACGCCTCCTTCACCTATGAGATGGAAAGCTCGGCGGCGCTGGGCTTTGGCTTCCGCTGCGGCTTTTTGGGTTTGCTGCACCTGGAGATCATTCAGGAGCGTCTGAGCCGCGAGTTCAACCTCGACCTGATCGCCACGGCGCCGTCCGTCGTCTACAAGATCGGCCTGCGCGACGGCTCCGAAATGGACCTGCACAACCCGGCTGACCTGCCCGACGTGATGCAGATCGAGACGATCGCCGAGCCCTGGATCAAGGCCACCATCCTGACGCCGGACGAATACCTGGGCGGCGTCATCAAGCTGTGCCAGGACCGTCGCGGCCAGCAGATCGAACTGTCCTACGTCGGCAACCGCGCCATGGTGGTCTATGAGCTGCCGCTGAACGAGGTGGTGTTCGACTTCTACGACCGGCTGAAGTCGATCTCGAAGGGTTACGCCTCGTTCGACTACGAGATCACCGAATACAAGGTCGGCGACCTGGTGAAGATGTCCATCCTGGTCAACGCCGAGCCGGTCGACGCCCTCTCCATGCTGGTCCACCGCGCCCGCGCCGAGACGCGCGGTCGGGGCATGGTCGAGAAGATGAAGGAACTGATCCCGCCTCACCTGTTCCAGATCCCGATCCAGGCGGCCATCGGCGGCAAGATCATCGCCCGCGAGACCGTCCGGGCGCTCCGCAAGGACGTGACCTCGAAATGCTACGGCGGCGACGCCACCCGCAAGAAGAAGCTGCTGGAAAAGCAGAAGGCCGGCAAGAAGCGCATGCGCCAGTTCGGCAAGGTCGAAATCCCGCAGGAAGCCTTTATTGCGGCGCTGAAGATGGACGAGGATTGAGAGCTGACCGAGGAGCGCTGGCAAAAGGATAACAGAGTTGCCTTTTTGTTCTGCTGGCGTGATAGTCACCAGATGACCGACATCGCTCCTCCGCATCGCCAGTCGTTCGAGTCCATTCGCCATGAGGACGAAGGGGTTGAGTATTGGCTGGCGAGGCAGCTTGCCCCCGTTCTCGGCTATCAGGATTACCGCAACTTCCTGTCCGTGATTGAGAAGGCGCGTGTGTCGGCGGCTGCGGCGGGGCTCGATCCGGCGGACCATTTCGGTGACGTCACCAAAATGGTCGATCTGGGCTCTGGCGCGCAACGCGAGGTCGCCGATGTGCGGTTGTCTCGTTACGCCTGTTACCTGATCGTCCAGAACGGTGACCCGTCCAAGCCTGTGATCGCGGCGGGGCAGACCTATTTCGCCGTCCAGACGCGGCGTCAGGAGATCGCGGACGACCCAGCGTTTGGCGGCCTGTCGGAGGACGACAAGCGATTGATGCTGAGGCGCGAGATGGCGCAACACAATACCGCGCTGGCCTCCGCCGCGAGGCAGGCGGGGGTTGAGACCGGACTGGATTATGCGGTGTTTCAGGACCACGGCTATCGCGGCCTTTATGGCGGCCGGACCATGCGAGACATCCACGCGCTAAAGGGGCTGAAGAAGAGCCAAAAGATACTGGATCACATGGGTTCGACGGAACTTGCCGCGAACCTGTTCCGCGCCACTCAGGCCGAGGACAAGCTGAGGCGAGACGGGGCGAACACCAAGGCGCAGGCCAACGACATCCACCACGCCGTCGGCAAGAAGGTGCGCCAGACCATCTCGGAATTGGGCGGCGTGATGCCCGAGCGTCTGCCGACGCCGGAAACCAGTATCGGTCAGTTGGAACGGGCCAAAGCCAAGGCGCTAAAGGGGCCTTCGGGCGAGGTCGAGTGATGGATCGCGCGCAGTGGGTTCAGACGGTGGATCGGCTGTTGCTGCGCGACTGGCGTTTATCAGTGGCCGACGCAGGGATTGGCGAGGATCAGCTGGCGTGCGCTTGGCGGAATGAAGAAGACCCGACGGCGTTCGTGGCGTGCTTCGCGGAGAAGTATGACCTGATCCGGTTCGAACCTTGACCGGTCAGAAGTGGGCTTTCCAAGCCTCGGCCTCTAACGTGACCGACGCTTCCAGCGGCGGCGGCAGGATGAAGAGCCCTGCCGCGGCTGAAAGGTCGTGGAGGCGGTAGAGCCGCCAGTGGTCGGGGCGTTCCTGCGAAACCTCGCGCTCGGTGCGGGTCAGGTAAAAGGGCGTCGTGGGGCCACCTCGGGTGGCCTTCACCTCGATCAGGCGCTCGGCGCCGGTAGGGTCGAAACTACGGATGTCATAGCCGGCGCCGTCGCCGCGTTCTTGGCTGGTCCATTCGATGCGACGCGCGAGGTCGGGGCGGTCGTGCGCGATGAGACGCGCGCGCTCGTGATGGAAGACGCGCTCTTCGCCCAGCAAGCCGAGGGACCGGTTCCGGTGATCGCGGGCTGCTGGGTCGTACTTGCGGACGAGGCGGGCGAGCCCTTCCGGGCGCGGGGTGCGGGCCGGGCCGGGGGGAGGGCTTTCGGTGAGGGTGAGGGGCAGATGGCTTGCACCTGCGTCGTCAAACCTTGACGCGGATTCGGCGACGCCTCGCTCAGACCCAGTCGTTCCCTCCGTCTCGGCGCGAAAGAGCGCCGATCCACCGCCCCATGTCAGCGCAACGGGGAGGAAAGAAAAAGCATTGTCATTTAGGATTTCGGGATAGGCGTCTAGGTGGCGGTCGATGGCGTCGAAGATGGCGGCTTGGTAGTTGGCCATGGGGCGGTAACCGCGCACATGGGGCAAGCCCAGCTCGGCTGCGACGGCCGAAATGTTCATGTGTTTGAATTCGACCGAGCGGTGACTTCGGCCGGTTCGCTCCATCAGTGCACGAGCGCGATGCGCTTTGACGAACGGCTCGCCCGCCGCGTCGAGGGCAAGCATGGAGAAATAGTCAGCGACGATGGCGTCGAGCTCGTCGTCCTTCCAATCCTTTCCGGTCTTGCTTGCGTCGGCCACAGGCTCTCCCCGGGGTCGAAGCTAGACGGGTTCACCGGGAATGCTAGGGCTCAAGTTCGCTTCTTGGAACGACGAACGGCGCATCTACCCCTGCACCGTCTCCGTGATGAAGTGCCGCCCCTGCTTGTCTTCGATCTCGACCACCCACAGGTCCGGATCATACCCGCGCTGGCGGGCGATATAGGCGTCTAGGTCGCTTTCGCTGTCGGAGGTGACGGGCTGGATCCACAGGCGGTCGCCGTCGGTTCCGAAGGCTTCGGTGAACAGGCGGGCGGTGCGGGTGGAGGTGTCGTAGGCCTTGACGATGACCGAGCCGGCGCGGGCGTCGCCCTTCTTGACCACGGTGGCATAGGCGCCCTCGATCTGGGCGCGGCGGATCAGGGCGCTGACCCACAGGTCGCTGGAAAGAAGCAATTCGCTAACCCTGCTCGAACACGGAACCCCAACCCTGGCGCGCTAGGGTCGGGGCATGAGGATAGGCCTTTCCCCCCGGCAAGCCAGAGGTTTCCTGTCGGCCGTGCTGATCGCCGCGACGCCCGTCGCCGCCTTCGCCGCGCCGCAGGACCGCTTCTATGAGCGCAGCTTCGTGCTGGCCGCCAACGACCGTTGCGGCCTGTTCGAGCCGCAGCTGACCGCCGCCCTGACGGCTGCGGCCTGGCAGGCTCGGGGCGCGGCCCTGCGCGCGGGATCCAGCGACCGACAACTGGCCGAGACGGCGCAGCGGGCGCGGGCGCGGGCGAACACGACGCCGTGCGGCTCCACCGATCTGAAGACGGTTCAGGGCCGGGTCCAGACCGCCTTTTCCGGCTGGTCGCGCACGACGCGGATGGAGTTTCCGGGCGATCGCCGGAAGTGGAGCGCGGACCGCGCGGCCTATGCGCGCCCGACCTGGCGGTTGATGCAGGCGACCGTGACCGGCGCCTCGCCCGTGCGGTTCGGCGTGGTGGGCGGCATGGACCGTCCCGATCAACTGGCCGCCGTGGTGTCCTGGCAGGGGCGCTCGCGGCCGACCGGGGTGCGGGTGGTGATGCGCGACCACACGGTGGCGCCGCGTCCGTGGCTGTCGCACGACCTGCCGCCCGCCGCGCAACGCCGCGCCTTCTGGGCCGCCGGGGTGACAAGCGCTGATACGATGCTGCTGCCCGAAGGTCGCCCGGCCGGTCAGGCCTGGCTGTTCCCCGCCGCCGCCGCCGACGCCCTGTCGGCCCTGGACCCGCGCGAGGTCTTCACCGTCGAGTTCCTGTTCCGCGACGGCAGCATCGCCCGCTCCACCTTCGAGGCCGGCGACTTCGCGGCGGGTAGGGCCTTCCTGGCGATGGGGCAGGTTTAGGGGACCGGCGACTTGGGGCGCGCTGACGACTTTAGGATTCTTTGGCTGGTTCGTGGAAACATGCCAGCGCATCTCAAATGGGTGTCGCAGCCTCCCAAAGAGCACCATACGCTGCTAACTTAAGGGCAGCGGTTTCAGGATTTACACGCACGATGCTAGTCGGCGCGCGTGCGGCAATAGCGTTTAGAGACTGACCAAGGGTCCACACAAGCTCATCGTCGATGAAGATCAAGCGGTCATGCAGGGTCTTCTTCGGTGTAAGACGGACCTCCAGAGGACGCGAAGTCTTATGCTGGACTTGCCACCTCTCGGTCGCTGGCTTCAATGTCGGCTTATGATATTCCTTGTCGGCTAAGATCCGCAAACTTACGCCTTCCGGAACTTGAATGGCAAAGTCGGTCAAGGCTATTGCGTCAGCGTAGGGGTCCACGATCATAACTGCAGTTGTTGCGCTCTCCACTGCGTGGCCAAACGCTACGAAAGCATCAAACGTGCCGCCAGCTTGGATGAATGCGCCTTGCACGCTCGCTGGCGCTGCCAACTCAGCTCTGCCGAGCGCGGCGTAGACGATCGACTTGATAGTCTGAACATTGCGCGCATGTAAAACGCCATTAATGTTTTGCGCTGCTACTTTGAAGGCGATCGTGTCTGCTAGGTCAGCGCTTTGCTCAACCAGCGCCGCTGCCCGGCCTAACCAAGCGTTTGTCTCGGTGCTCACAGGGCCTTCACCAACCCAATCGGGCATCTCTGCAAGAAGGCGACCTAGTTGCAAATAACGTGCTTCCGGCGTGAGTGTCATGTGGAGAGCTTAACAGCTAATTTGGTGTTCGACAGCTGATTGAGCGTCGAGCGATAGCTTTGCTGTGCTTATAAGTCGCAAATAATTGCGCTTTGAATTCAAACCTCGGCCGTGACGGGGCACATATTGCCAGTCGCCTCTTCCGTCTCTCTCGCCTCCTCCCCCGCCACCATCACCGGCAGCCGGATCATCACCGCCGCGCCTTCGCCCAGGGTGCTGTCGATGGTCATGCGGCCGCCGTGCAGTTCGGTCAGGCTGCGGACCAGGGACAGGCCCAGGCCGGTGCCTTGCGCCTTCTGGTCGGCGCCGCCGGCCTGTTCGAAGGGGCGGCCCAGCCGTTGCAGGTCCTGCGGCGCGATGCCGACGCCGGTGTCGGAGACGGCCAGATCCAGGTCCGGCCCGTCGGCGTCCAGGGTGATGGTGACCGAGCCGCCGGCCGGGGTGAACTTGACCGCATTGGACAGCAGGTTCAGCGCCATCTGCTTCAGGGCGCGGGCGTCGGCACGAACCTTGATCGGCTCGGACGGCAGGACGGCGGCCAGTTCGACTCCCTTGTCGTCGGCCTGGAGCCGGACCAGGGCGACGGCGGCGGACACGGCGTCGCGGGCGTCGAACGTCTCCATCGCCAGCTGGTAGCGTTCGGCCTCGATCTTGGACAGGTCCAGGACGTCGTTGATCAGGTCCAGCAGATGGCCGCCGGCCTGGTGGATGGCGTCGGCGTAGCCGGCGTAGCGCTCGGGCAGGGGGCCGAACAGCTTCTGGCGCATGATGTCGGCGAAACCGAGCACGGCGTTCAGGGGGGTGCGCAGCTCGTGGCTCATATTCGCCAGGAAGCGGGTCTTGCCGGCCGACTGGGCCTCGGCCTCGACGCGAGCGGTCTCCAGCCCCAGCTCGCGGGCGAACTGGGCCGTGCCGTCGAACGCCTGGGCGATCAAGCGCGGGCGGTCCGTCTCGTGCTGGAACGGGCCCAGGATCATGACGACGCGGCGGTCCAGGGCGATGCGCGGGGTGAACTGGACCTCGACCGACTGGCCCGACAGGGCGCGGGCCAGGGCTGCGGACACGGCCGGGCGGTCGGGCGCATGGACGGCCGAGATCAGGCCCTGCTCCGTCAGGGCCAGCACCGACAGGGCGGGCGGCGGCGTGCCCCAGGTCGCGACCGCGCGGCCCGACGGATCGAGCAGCAGGGTCAGGGCCGGCTGATCCTCCAGCAGGGCGGCGATGCGGGCGGCCTGTCCTTCCGCCTCGTCCAAGCGACGCTGGCGCGCGCTCCAGGTCAGGCGCATGGCGGCGATGATCGCGCCCATGGCCAGCAGGCCCGAAACGGCGGCCAGCAGGGGGCCTTGCGCCTCCGCCCCGTTCAGCCAGGTCGAGATCAGCCCCGCCAGCAGCGGCAGGGCCACCGCAAGGGCGCCCACGCTAGTCAGGCGGTCGGCGCCGACGCGGGCATGATCGAGGGCGATCCCCGCCGCCAGCGGCGTCAGGATCAGACCGGGCAGGGCGCCGGTCACGCCGCCGGTCAGGCCGGCCGAGGCGGTGGCGGCCAGGATCCAGCCGCCCATGACCGCCAGCCTCAGCCCCACGCTGTCGCGCACCATCAGCACGACGCCGAACACGCCGGGGAAGGCCATCAGCAGCAGGGCGGCCAGCGGCGCGTCCTTCAGCCCGTCCATCATCTGGGCCGCCAGCGCCGTCAGGGCCACCGCCACGGCCCAGATCGCGTGCCACAAGGCGACCAGCGGAGCGCCCAACGCCGCGTCGTGCGTCGGGTCGTCCTCGAATCTGGCGTGGGCGTCGGGTTTCAAGGAGGGCGGGCCATGGGTTTCGTCTGCGCACAGACTAGGGCTGCGGCTGAGTCGGTGCGAGGCCGCTCCCCCCTGAGGCGAACCCCATTGCGGCGTTCACCATGAATATCGGGGGACAAAACGGCCGGTTGTCGTTAACGGCCGCGCGGCCTATCTGGCGGCGCATGACCGACCGCACGCCCCCGACCGACACCCTGGACCAGACCCTGGCCGAACTGGCCGAGGATTTCGACCTGCTGGGCGATTGGGAGCAACGGATCGAATACGTCATCGAACTGGGCAAGGGGCTGGCCCCGCTGGACGAGGCCGACCGGATCGAGGCCAACAAGGTGCCGGGCTGTGCGGCCCAGGTCTGGCTGGCGACGACGCAGGACGACGGGCGGCTGTGGTTCGCCGCCGACAGCGACAGCGCCCTGTCCAAGGGCAATATCGCCCTGCTGCTGAAACTGTATTCCGGCCGCACGCCGCAGGAGATCGTCGCCTTCGACGCCCGCGCGGCGCTGGATCGGCTGGGCCTGCCCTCGGCTTTGACGCGCCAGCGCGCCAACGGCCTGAACAGCATGGTCGGCCGCATCCGCGAGGCCGCGCTGGCGGTTCAGTAGTCGGGGGTTGCAACCACCGGCCCGGCGACCCACGATCGCGGGGTCGTAACCGGGGGCGCGAATGGACCTGCTGAAGATCCTGCGCAGTTTCGAGGAGTTTCTCTTCGAGGCGGTCAGTTGGCTGGTCTTCTATCCCCTGACCCTGTGGCGGATCCTGCGCGGGCCGCTGGCGGCGATGGACTATTCGGACCGCGAGCAGAGCGACAGCGAGGAGCGTCGCTACGACGATGCGCTCAGCCCGCCGCTGTTCCTCTTGGCCACCATCGTCCTGACCAATCTGCTGTCGATGGCGCTGCATGTGCCGCCGCCGCCCGAGGCGACCGACCTCAGCCGCATGGTCTATGCGTCCCAGCAGAACCTGGTCCTGTTCCGCTCGCTGGCCTTCAGCCTGATCCCGCTGGTCGCCGCCGTCACCCTGCTGCGCCATGAGAAGAAGCGCTTCGCCCGCGAGACCCTGCGCGCGCCCTTCTATGCGCAATGCTATCTCGCCGCCGTCTGCGCCGCCTTCGTCTCGGCGGGCGGGACCATCTTTCAGCGACCCGAACTGCCCAATGCGGTCGGCGCCGCGATCATGATCGGCGGCACGGCCTGGTTCGTCGTCGTGCAGTCCCGCTGGTTCGCCCGGCGGCTGAACGTGTCAAAGGGGCGCGGCGCCGTCATCGCCGTGCTGGCCCTGATCCGGGCGCTGATCTACCTCCTGGCCATCCTGATCCCCATCGCCCTGATCTGAGCGGACAAAACACAGTGCGATGAGGGCGCTCTTGTCAGCGCAAGCGCCGCGGGTTGCCAGGTCGCCTGGACTCAGGAGGCGGTTGCAGTCTGCAAGCGCCCCACCGACTGAGCCGCCAGCTTGGCGATCAGGTCTGATTGTCGGAACGGCTTTTCGAGCCGCGGCAAGTCCGGCGGCAGCCCAACCACGTCAGCGTAGCCGGACGCGATCAGGATTCCCATGTTCGGGTGCCGATGCTGAACTATCCGGGCCAGGTCTGCACCCGTGATGCCGGGCATCATGTGGTCGGTGATCAGAAGGTCGATCGGTCCCTTTGTCGCGATGACGTCCAGCGCTTCTTCGCCAGAGCGCGCCTCCAGAACATCGAATCCGAGGTCGCTGAGCATGTCGGCGGTGCTGGCCCGCACAACGTCCTCGTCGTCCACAAGCAGCACTCTGCCCGGCTGGATCTCGTGATGCTTCGGCGCGGCGGCGGCTTCGCCGATCGCTTCAGCCCACGGCAGCCACAGTTCGATCGTCGTCCCCTGTCCCGGTGAACTGAATACAGCCAGGCCGCCGCTCAACTGCATGGCCAGGCCGTGGACCATCGACAGCCCCAGGCCCGTTCCCTGACCGACCCCCTTGGTCGAATAAAAGGGCTCGATAGCCCTGCGCAGGGTCTCTTCGCTCATGCCGACGCCGTCGTCGGCAACCGAGATGCGTACGTATCGGCCAGCCGATACCGGCGCTGCATCGTCTGCGCCCACGCTGACGTTCGCTGCAGCCAAAACGAGCTTGCCGCCCTCGGGCATGGCGTCGTGGGCGTTCACCGCAAGGTTTAGAATGGCCATCTCGACCTGGTTCTGGTCCGCGATCGCGCTTCCCAAATCCTCGGCGATGTCCAGCTTGAACGCGACTTGCGGCCCTAGGGTCGACCCGATCAGCGGACTGAGATCGATCAACAAGGCGGTGATGTCTACGGCGGTCGCACTGATCGGTTGCCGTCGCGCAAAGGCGAGCAGCCGTTGCACAAGCGTCTTGGCGCGGTCAGCGGACTGCAACGCACCCTCGATCAACCGCTGCTCTCGCTCCCCGCCGATCTTCCGGCGGTGCAACAGGTCCAGACTGCCCAGGATCGGCGTCAGCAGATTGTTGAAGTCATGCGCCACCCCGCCTGTCAGTTGGCCCATCGCCTCCAGCTTCTGGGATTGACGCAACGCTTCCTGCGTGTGCTCCAGCTCGGCCGTGCGCTCGGCGACCCTGCGCTCCAGCGTCTCTGTCATGTCACGCAAGGCCGCTTCCATGGCCTTGCGTTCGGTGACGTCAATGGACACGCCCGCCAAGGTCAGCGGAGTTCCGTCCGCGTCATAGGTCGGTTGAGCGCGGATGAGGATCCAGCGCTCGGCGCCGGCGGGGGTGATCAATCTGTATTCGACATCGTAATCGACGCGCTGGCCGATGCTTCGTGCGATAGCCTCACCGACCCTCTCTTGATCGCCAGGGTGCACCGCCGCGCGCAAGGCCTGGTACGGGAAATCCGCATCCGGCTCCCGGCCGAAGTTGATCCGGCAGGTGGCGGACGTGGTCAATACCTCTGTGCGCAGATCCAGCGACCAGACGCCCATCCGGCCGGCCGTGACGGCCATCGCGCGCAGGCGGTCGCTTTCCTGCACCGATGACAGCAGACGCGCGTTTTCGATAGCGATGGCCGCCGAGCGACCCAGTGCTTCCAGCCTTTCAATCGCGCTTTGGTCCGCTTCGCGTACGTCGGTCCAATAGGCCCCGATCGCGGCCACCGGCTCGGGCGAACCGACCGGGACCATGACCATGCTGCGCACGAAGGTCTGGGAATAGGCCTCTTGCGGCACGCGGTCGTCCAGGCGGATGTCGGTGATCGCCACAGTCTCGCGGTGCGTGATGCCCCAACCCGACACACAGGCGTCCAAGGGAAATCGCATGCCCTTGAACAGCGGCCCATCCGAGTCCTCGGCTGCGTAAAAGCACTGGTCGGCCTCGCGCACGACCACGGTGATGCCGTCCGACCCCACGATTTCGCGCGCCGTCTCGCGCAGTACGCCAACGACTTGGTCCAATGATTTGCAGCCAGCCAGACGTTCGCTCGCCGCGATAAGGCGGGACCATGGCAGAGCGTCGGGGGCGGTCTCCGGGCCTTGGCTCACAGCGTCGGCGCTCCGTCAAATCAAGCGTTTACGCTATCACGTTATCGCCGGGACGCGAAACAGCGCTGGGTGAGTTTTCTCTTCATTCTGCCCAAGGCCGGCGGATTTGGTGAAGGTGTCGACGCAAGCAGGCCGCACTGTCAGTGGGTCCACGATTACATTCTGCTCTCCACCGCTGGTCGCCATTCCCCGCGTCCGGATCGCCCATCAGAAATTGAGTGCAATCTGTGCACTTCACCCGACCCCATAGTGATCCGCCAGCGCCTGCAGCGCCTGTTTCAGCACGGTCTTGCCTTGGCGGCGGCGTAGGCCCAGGCCGGTTTCCGCCAGTTGCAGGCTGTCGCCGTGGATGCAGATGCGGGTCAGGATGGGGCGAAGGCGCGGGCCGACGGCGGTCAGGGCCTGTTCGACGCGGCGGGCGGCGGACAGGGCGCGGTCGGTCGGCTCCATCCGCGCGGCGGTTCCCGAGCCGGAGGTCGGCAGGGCGTCCCAGCGCATGGTGACCGAGGCGCCCCTGGTCGCCTGTTCCGCCTCGCGCCGCAGCCGTTCGCCGGCGGCGGCCTCGGCCGGGGTCAGCCAGGGGCGGCCGGACGCATCCTTGCGCCGCGCCAGCCAGGCGATGGGGCTTTCGCCCAGATTGGCGCGCGCCCGGACCATGCGGCCGTCCGGCTGCATCAGGTCGCGCTGGCCCGCCACGAAGCCGGGACGGCCGGGGGCGGGGGACGGCGTCGGGTCCGGCTGGGCGCGTCCCGACCAGCCGCCGCCGGGCCGCACGCGCAGGCCGGGCTGGTCGATCAGGGCGCGAAACTCGGTCTCGGTCAGGGTCAGGCTGATGCGGCTGCGGCGATCCGGCGACAGACGCAAGGCATAGGCCCCGCCCTCGGACGACAGCCAGGCGCCGGGCTTGGCCATCAGATCGCGCGCGCGTTCCAGAAGCCGGCTCATTGCGGCAGTTCCAGGCGGGGCGACTGATACAGGCCCTGGATGCAGCCCTCAAGGTCGTTCATCAGGTCGTCGATGCTACGCCGTTCGCGTTCGTCCTCGACCCAGCGGCAGGCGGCGCCGACGCTGGCGCGATTGACGCCGAAGACATGGCCGACTCGCTCCATCGTCCAGCCATAGGCGACGTGCGACAGGTACATGGCCAGCCAGCGCGGGCGGGCCGCGCGCGGGTTCATCCGGCCCCGACCGGTCATCTGCGACGGATGGGCGCCGGTGCGCGCCGCGATCAGATGAATGGCCAGCCCGGCCTTGACCTGATCCTCCTCGGTGACCGGCACCCTGTATTCCTCCAGCACGAAACGTCTCCCTCTCACGAACTCTCGACGCCGGCATCATAGGTGGCCGTGACGTCGTGATAGGAATATCGTCCTACTGTGCGCCAAAATCGGTCGTGGCGGCTTAATCGTCTTGAGGTTGCAGGTGGGACGTCGTGCGTGAGGGAGGTGAGAGGACGGGCGGTATGTCGACCGAAACACGGGGCGCGGGTCCAACATGGTTAATAAATTTCGAATCGTTGACTCCGGCCCCTCGACGCCGATTCGCAAATCAGCCTAGATTCGCCTCAATTGGATGGCGTTAACCCTTCTTAAGGTTTTCACGTCTTAACTTGCGAACAAGGTTACCCGGCCGTGTGTCAGGGTGGTTACCGCAAAGCTTTTGCCTGGAGGGGCACGTATGCGCGTCCTGTTGATTGAAGACGATCACGCAACCGCCCAAAGCATCGAACTGATGCTGAAGTCGGAAGGCTTCAACGTCTATACGACGGACCTGGGCGAGGAAGGCATCGATCTGGGCAAGATCTATGACTACGACCTCATTCTTCTTGATCTGAACCTGCCGGACATGAGCGGCCTGGAAGTCCTGCGCCAGCTGCGCGTCGGCAAGGTCAACACCCCGGTCATGATCCTGTCGGGCAGCCACGAGATCGAAACCAAGGTCAAGACCTTCGGCGGCGGCGCCGACGACTATATGACCAAGCCCTTCCACAAGGACGAGCTAATCGCGCGCACCCACGCCGTGGTCCGTCGCTCCAAGGGTCACGCCCAGGCGATCATCCACACCGGCGAGATCGCCGTGAACCTGGACGCCAAGACGGTCGAGGTGAACGGTCACCGCGTCCACCTGACGGGCAAGGAATACCAGATGCTGGAGCTGCTCTCGCTCCGCAAGGGCACCACCCTGACCAAGGAAATGTTCCTGAACCACCTGTACGGCGGGATGGACGAGCCCGAGCTGAAGATCATCGACGTCTTCATCTGCAAGCTGCGCAAGAAGCTTGCCACCGCCGCCGACGGCAAACACTATATCGAAACCGTCTGGGGCCGCGGCTACGTCCTGCGCGATCCGGCCGAGGGCGTCGTCACCGTCGCCGCCTGATCGACCTTCGATCCGCGATTTCGAAACGCCCGCCGGTGACGGCGGGCGTTTTGCGTTTCTTCGCTCACATCGACGCCGCGATTGACGCGCGGTGCAACGCGAGCCACTACCTGAAATATCTATCGGGGCCATAGTCGGATGATCTCGATCTCCGAGAGACGCGATGGCGAAATACAAGCCGATCGATTGCGGTCCATTGGCTGTCGGCGTCGTAAATGACGCGATGGGCTGGACGTTGCGCCCCGGCCTTGTCCACTTCTCCGCATCCGCTCAGGAACATGCGGAAGATCGACATCCTGCTGACTATGCGCTCTGCATTCGACACATCGGCCAAATCTTGCAGGCGCCCGATTGGGTGGGGCAGGGTCCGAAAGATCGAGAGGGTTTCGTCATGGTTCGCCGCATCGCCGTCGCCAAGGCGATCCTGCTGGTGGCGATCAAGCTGAAACCGGATGCGCAGGGGCGATATGTGGTCGCCAGCACCTATCGCGTGTCGCAGCACGATCTGGAGGGGCGCGTCGCGAAGGGTTACTGGCTGCCTGTCTAAGCAAAAGGCCCCGCCGATGACGGGGCCTCTTTCCAATCGGACGGCGGGGTCCCAAGGTCCCGCATCTCTTTCGGCTTTCGCCTACTTTACGCCGCTGTGAAACGGAGTGTGTGAGGAGGGAGTTCTCACCTCATCAGATCAGGCCTTCAACCTAGCCTTGAAATCGCGAAATTTCAAGACCGGTCACTGACGCTTGGCCGGCATGTCCCTCCCGCCCTGGTGCAGGACCAGGCCCTCGACGGCGCCGGCGGCGTTGCGGGTGAAGGTGATCTGGGCGTCGACGGCGGTCAGGTAGAAGGCGTCCTCAGCCTCCGCCGTCAGTTCGAAGGCGGGCTGGCCGGTGGCCTGGGCCATCAGCTTGCCGTCCACGACCGAGATCGTCAGGGCGAAGGTCGGGGCCAGATTATAGACCCCCTCATAAGCCTTCAGCATGTCGGGCGAGAGGGCGACGGCGCGGCGTTCGCTGGGCAGGGTCACGGTCCCGCCGCGCGCCAGGGTGACCAGGGCCGCGCCCAGTTTGTCGGGCGCCTCACCGTTCAGATTGCCCAGGACGATGACGGCGGTCCGGTCGCCCGGATCATAGGCCATATAGGTGTTGAAGCCCTCGATGGCACCGTTGTGCCAGACCAGACGCTTGCCGTCGGCCTCGGACACCATCAGCCCCATGGCGTAACCGTTGCGGACCGGCGTGGTCAGGGCGGTCATCGACTGGGCGTTCAGCAGCCGCTCGCCGAACAGGCCCTGTTCCCACTTAAGCAGGTCGTGGGTGGTCGAATACAGGGCGCCGGCCCCGGTCGGGATGCTCATGTCCACATAGTCGGCGTTGACGACGCCGTCGGCGCCCAGCGCATAGCCCGAGGCGCGGCGGGGCAGGATCACGTCGTGGCGGTCGTAACCGCTGTCGCTCATGCCCAGCGGCTGGAACAGATTGGCGGTGACGAAATCGGCGTAGGTCTGGCCGCTGGCCGCCTCGATGATGGCGCTGAGCAGCACATAGCCCGAGTTGGAATAGGCAAACCGGGAGCCTGGCGTGAAGTCCAGCGGCCGGTCGCGGAACCGGGCGATCAGCTGCGGCAGCGTCGCGGGCCGGGTCTTCTGGGCCTCAAAGTCGGAAAAGGCGGTGAAGTTGGGCACGCCCGCCGTGTGGCTGAGCAGATGGCGCGGGGTGATCGCGTCCCAGGCGGCCGGGGCGTCGGGCAGCCAGGTCTTGATCGGCGCATCCAGATCCAGCTTGCCCTGCTGGTTCAGCAGCACGATCGCGACGGCGGTGAACTGTTTCGACAGCGAGCCCAGGCGGAACTTCACATCACCGTCGTTGGGGATGCTCCACTCGCGGTTGGCCAGGCCGTAGCCCTGATCCAGAAGGATGCGGCCGTCGCGGGCGACCAGGACGGAGCCGGAAAAGGCGTCGGCGTCGCTGGAGGCGCGGATCACCTGGTCCATGCGCGCCGCGTCCTGGGCGGCGGCCGGGCGGCTGGCCAGCGGGCTGAGCGTAAGGGCCAGGGCGCTGGCGGCCAGCAGCAGGAGGACCGGACGGCGGTGAGCGAGAAACGAATGAAGCAAGGGGGTGGTCTCCTGAACGCGTCACGCTAACGCTTTCAGAGAGAGGCGGCGAGAGCGGCGTTCGGATGCAGGCGCCGCGACCTTTTCGTCAGGGTTGCGGGAAGGTCAGGGTCGCCTCCAGCCCGCCGCCCTCGGCGTTGGCGAGCGTCAGATGGGCGCCGGCGCGTTCGGCCATGCGGCGCGCGATGGTCAGGCCCAGGCCGGAGCCGCCGCTGTCGCGCGAGCGGGACGGATCGAGGCGGTAGAAGGGCTCGAACAGCTTCTCCAACTGATCCGGCGCCACGCCGGGGCCGTGGTCCCGCACGATCAGGCGCACCGCATTTTCATCGCGCATGGCGCTGACGACCGCATCGCCGCCGTGGCGGACGGCGTTGTCGATCAGATTGGTCAGGCATCGACGCAGCGCCTGGGGCCGGGTCGGCACGACGGCGTTGCAGCCTTGGGTGAAGACGACCGGCTGGCCCGCCTCGGCCGCGTCCTCGCAGATGGCGGATAGAAGTGCGTCCAGATCGACGGGGGTCACGGCCTCGACCGTGGTTTCGATCCGGGCCAGGTCCAGGCCTTCCCGGACCAGATGCTGCATGCCGGCCAGGTCGCTGATGAACTGGGCGCGCAGGGTCTCGTCCTCGATCTTTTCGACACGCAGCCGCATCCGGGTCAGGGGCGTCTGCAGGTCGTGGGCGACGGCGGCCAGGACGCGGGTGCGATCCTCGATCAGGGCCTTCAGCCTGGTCTGCATGGCGTTCAGGGCGGCGGCGGCCTCGCGGACCTCGCGCGCGCCCTCCTCGACCAGGGGCGGGCGATCCAGATCGTGGCTGAGGGCGACGGCGCCCTGGGACAGGCGGTTCAGCGGACCGGCCGCCAGCCGCGAGCCCATCCAGCCGGTCAGCAGCACGGCGGCCAGACCCGCAAACAGCAGGGCGGCGGCCTCGCGGCTGAGCGTCCACGGGCGCGGGGCGGGCGGCAGGCTGATCGCCACCGGGACAGGCGCGCCATTGACCGGCCGCAGGACCAGGATGCGGCATCTCAGACGATCGGTCGCCGCGCCGCAGGCCCCGGCCGAGGCCTCGAACGCCTTGACCGAGACGCCGTCCACGCCGCGCCGCTTCAGCGCCTCGGCGACCGCATGGGTCAGCGACGGATCGGGCGCGCCCAGCCTCTGGCCCGCAGCGTCCGGCAGGCCGTCGGTCAGGCCGGCGGCGGGATCGTCGCTGGAGCCGGCCAAGTCCACGATCCGTTCGGCGGTGGTGAAGTCATGGGCCTGGGACAGGCGATGGCGATGGTTCAGGCCCAAGGCGGCGAAGGTCACGCCCGCCGCCAGCAGGGCGCCGACCAGCAGCAGCAGGAACAGCCGCGTGGTCTCGGCCTCGGCCCGGCCTTGGCGGGTTCTCACGCTCGCCATGTCACAGGCCCCGCCAGCATATAGCCCAGGCTGCGCACCGTGCGGATCAGGGCCGGGGCCTTGGCGTCGTCGCCCAGCTTCTGGCGCAGGCGGCTGACCCTCAGGTCGATGGCGCGGTCGTCGGCGTCGGCGACCGTGGACAGGGCGCGGATCCGCTCGCGCGACAGGGGCTTGCCGCCGTTCCTGACCAAGGCGTGCAGCAGGTCGAAATCGGCGCCCGACAGCGGGGCCAGCCGCCCGTCCGGCGCGGTCAGGGCGCGCGCGGCGATGTCCAGCGACCAGCCGGAGAAGTCGGCGTGTCGACCCTCGTTCGTCGTCGCCTCGCCGCCGGTGCGCCGCAGGACGGTGCGGATGCGGGCCACCAGTTCGCGGGGCTCGAACGGCTTGGCCATATAGTCGTCCGCGCCCATCTCCAGCCCGACGATCCGGTCGATGGGATCGCCCCGCGCCGTCAGGATGATGACGGGAATCTTGGACGCCGCCCGAATGCCGCGACACAGCGACAGGCCGTCCTCGTCCGGCAGGTTCAGGTCCAGCACCACCAGATCGACCGGCCCGGCCTCCAGCGCCGCCTTCATCGCCCGGCCGTCGGCGGCCTTCACCGTGCGAAACCCGTGCTGCTCCAGATGGTCGGACAACAGGTTTCGGATCTCGCGGTCGTCGTCGACGACCAGAAGGACAGGGGCGGCGGAGGTCTGGGACATTGGCGTTCGGCGAGCGGGAAGAAGCGCGATCTGTCGTCCTGTCTCATGGCCAAAGCGCGGCGGATACAGTCGGACACAATTCTCTTCGCCGACGATACGCGGCGACACCGACCGGCCCCGAACCGGCCGGACGCGGGTCCGAAACAGTGACTGTCCGACACGAGGCCGGACGCCAAACACACAGAAAGACCCGCCATGAAGTCCTTCCGTTCCACCGCCGCTTTCGGCGCCGCCGCACTGGTGATCCTGACCAGCGGCGCAGCCTTCGCCGGCACCCCTTCGGCCCCGTCGTCGGGCGCTCACGCCCGCCCCGCCGCCTCCGCCCGTGCGCATCATCGGGTCAGCCACGCCCGCACCCACCGCGCCGTGACGCCCGCCAAGAAGAAGTAAGGCCCGACGCCTTGCTGGTCCTGCCGGCGTCCCCGGCCGGCAGGACCCCCGACACGCCTGAGACTTCGACCTTCAAACGAAAGACATCGACATGAAATCCTTCCGCACCGCCGCCGCCGTTTCCGCCGTCGCCTTCGTCGCCCTGACCAGCGGCGCCGCCTTCGCCGGCACGACCCCGGCGCCCTCGACCGCCATGACCGCCCGTCCGGCCGCGACCGCTTCGGCGACGACCCCTGCGCCGTCGGCCCGCGCCCCGCGTGCGCACCGCCGGGGTCATCAAGCCCAGGCCCAGACGTCGGTTCAGGCGCCGGCGACCGTGACCGCCAAGAAGAAGTAAACCGGCCGCCCCCTCCGGTTCGCACAGGAACGCCCGGCTGTCGCAAGACGGCCGGGCGTTTCCGTATTCAGAGGCCTGTCGTCAGGCGGGGGTCTTGAAGCCTGCCGCGAGGGCGGCCGCCATCGGATTGGGACGGCCGAAGCTGTCGAAGGGCAGGGGCTTGTCCCGGCCATCGTCCGCGTCGCCCTGGCGATACCAGCTGTCGGTGTCGCGCAGGCCCCAGACGGTGAAGGCGAACTGCTGGGCTTTGGGCAGGGCCGCAAAGGCCGAGGCCAGTTCGGTGACGCGCGCGCCCTGGGCCGCGATCCGGTCGGCCTGGCTGCGGAGGTCCAGCCGGTTTTCGGTGCGCAGGGTGCAGTCCAGTTCCGACACATGGATCGGCAGGCCGAACTGGCTGATCTCGCGCATATAGGCGGCGATGACGCCCTCGGGGATGTCGATCCACAGATGGGATTGCAGGCCCACGCCCTGCAGCGGACAGCCGGCCTTCAGCAGCCGCTCGACCAGTTTCAGGAACTGCGCGCCCTTGGCCGGCACGCTCTCCTGATTGTATTCGTTGAGAAACAGGATGGCGTCAGGATCCGCGATCCGGGCCCTTTCGAAGGCGCGCAGGATATAGCCGTCGTGGCCGTATCGCGCCGACCAGTGGCAGTCGCGGATGCCCGACCCGTCGTCCAGGATCGGCTCATTGACCACGTCCCAGCTGCGAATCTTGCCGCGATAGCGGCCGGCGACCGTGGCGATATAGCCGTCGAAGGCGCGGTCGAAGGCGGCGCCCGACAGGCCGGCGAAGGCCTCCTTGCCTTGCGCATACCAGATCAGGGTGTGGCCGTGCATCGCCATGCCCTCAGCCCGGGCGAAGGCGGCGATACGGTCCGAGCGGTCGAAGTTGGGCCGGTCCAGGCCATCGGCCAGGATGTACTCCATCTTCATCTCCCACTCGGGCGTGAGTTGGGAGACGTTGGCGCGCGCCAGCGCGACCCAGTCCGGGTCGTCGATCTGGCTGGCCTTGATCGCCGTGCCGAAGGGAGCCGGGGCGATGGACTTCAGCGGGGGGACGTTGGGCGGCGACGGCTCCGCCGAGGCGAAGCGGTCGCAGGCGGCAAGCGCGAGCGGGGCGGCGAGGATAGCGCGGCGGGTGAAATCCTCCCCCGAGGAGCGCAGCGGAACGGGGGAGGGGGACCGCGAAGCGGTGGAGGGGGCGACCTCACACGGGGTGTCAGCCTGTTGCGCAAGATCCAAATTTGAGGGTTCGTGCGACGTCCGCCCCCTCCACCACGCTACGCGCGGTCCCCCTCCCCCGCGATGCGAGGGAGGATTTTCAAAGTCAGACCGCACGCTTCCGCAGGCCCAGCTCGTCGAAGGCGGCGGTTTCGCGCTTGGCGAGGGCGATCAGTTGGTTGAGCCGGGTGGTTTCGGCGACGTGTTCGAACTTCTTCAGCTCTTCGAAGGCGCCGGTCAGGGCGTCGCGTGCGCCGGCTTCCTCGGCGTCCAGCACCGACAGGTCGCCTTCGGCGGCGGCCTTTCTTGATTTCCAGCCGTTCAGATAGGCGCCCAACATCATGCCGGCCTCGGCGTCCATGCGGGCGCGGTTGCGTTCGCCCTCGGCCTCGGCGTCGAGCACGGCGATGCGGAGTTCGGCGCCGGCGCGGCGTTCGGCGATCTCGGCCAAACGCTTCTGCAGCGTCTCGACCTCATAGTTGGAGATGCGGATCAGGGATTGGGCCCAAGCGGTCATCTAAATCATCACTCCCTGATCATGCCTTGGTTCAGGATTGCTTCCAGCCGGGTAAAGGAATCGGAAAGACGCGTCGCATCGTCCTTGTCCTGTCCCAGAAAATCTTCGAGGGCCGGGTTCAGCGCGATGGCCCGGTCCACGATGGGGTCGGCGCCGGTGCGGTAGGCGCCGATCTTGATCAGCTCCTCCATATTGGCGTAGGCGCTCAAACACTGGCGGGCGCGCTTGTTCAGCTCGCGCTCTGGCGGGGTCTGACAGCCGGGCAGGGTGCGGCTGACGGACTTCAGCACGTCGATGGCGGGGAAGCGCCCGCGCTCGGCGATCTTGCGATCCATGACGATGTGGCCGTCCAGAATACCGCGCACGGCGTCGGCGATCGGCTCGTCATGGTCGCCGCCGTCCACCAGCACGGTGAACAGGGCGGTGATCGGCGCCGCCGTCGTGCCGTCGGGCCGGATCGGGCCGGGACCAGCGCGCTCCAGCAGCTTGGGCAGTTCGGTGAAGACGGTGGGGGTGTAGCCCTTGGTGGTCGGGGGCTCGCCGGCGGCCAGCCCGATCTCGCGCTGGGCCATCGCAAAGCGCGTGACGCTGTCCATCAGGCACAGAACCTCGAGATCCTGGTCGCGCAGATATTCGGCGATGGCCATGGTCATATAGGCCGACTGGCGGCGCTTCAGGGCTGGCTCGTCCGACGTGGCGACCACGACGACGGCGCGCTTCAGCCCCTCTTCGCCCAGGGTCTCTTCCACGAACTCGCGCACCTCGCGGCCCCGTTCGCCGATCAGGCCGACCACGACGGCGTCGCAGGTCGCTTCCTTGGCCAGCATGGACAGCAGCACCGACTTGCCCACGCCCGAACCGGCGAAGATGCCCAGGCGCTGGCCCCGGCAGGTGGTGGTGAAGACGTCCATGGCCCGCACGCCCAGGTCCAGCCGTTCTCCGACCCGGCCGCGCGAATGGGCGGGCGGGGGCGGGGCGCGCAAGGGGTAGGGGGCGGGGCCTTGCGGCAGCGGCCCCTTGCCGTCGATGGGCCGGCCAAAAGCGTCGATGATGCGGCCCAGCCAGGCGGTCGTCGGGCGCACGCTGGCGGCCTGATCGATGATGCGGATGTCGGCGCCGGGGGCCACGCCCTCCACCGGACCGAAGGGCATCAGAAGGGCCTTGGAATCGCGGAAACCGACCACCTCGGCCGGCAGGGGATCGTGGCCGCGCCGTCCGATCTCGGCCCGGGCGCCGACGGCGAGGCGCGACAGGCCGCCGCGCGACTCGATCAGCAGGCCCGACACGCCCGCGACCTTGCCGGTCACGACCAGCGGATCGATCGCTTCGACGGCGGCGACGAGATTGCGCAAAAATCAGACCCCAGAAACAGGCCTCAACAGATGCGGCAACGTGGTTAACGACCGATGAAGCGCTGCTGGAAAGCGGGGGATAGGCCAGCGATTACTGCGTCTCGATTGCAACTCAAACGTGAAACGGTTTTTCAACTAATTAGCCTGTTAATCTTGCAACCGAGGCGGGCGGGGGCCGGCCGATAGCGAAGAGGTTGCAACCTATGTTCGCGCGTAAACCGAAGTCATCGGGCATGCAGGACCGGCTGATCGATCTGGACGGCAAGATGGCCGCCATCGGTCGGTCGCAGGCGGTGATCGAGTTCAACCTGGACGGCACCATCATCGACGCCAACCAGAACCTTCTGACCACGATGGGATATAGTCTGGACGAGATCCGGGGCGCCCACCACAGAACCTTCATGGACCCGGCCGAGGCGGCTTCGCCCGACTACGCCGCCTTTTGGCGCGAGCTAAATGCGGGACAGTTCCTGGCGCGCAAGTTCCGGCGGCTGGCCAAGGGCGGGCGCGAGGTGTGGCTGCAGGCCTCCTACAATCCGGTGTTCGGCCCCGACGGGCGGCCGGTGAAGGTGATCAAACTGGCCATTGACATCACCGCCGACGAGCAGGAGGCCGCGCGCCGCGAGGCCGAACGGGTCGAGGCGGAAAGCGCCCAGACCCTGCTGGTCGACGCCCTGGCGGGGGTGCTGAACAAGCTGTCGGCCGGCGACCTGACCGCGCGGATCGATGCGCCGGTGAAGGGCGACCATGTGCGGGTGCGCGACGATTATAATGCTGCGGTCGAAAGCCTGCGCCAGACGATGGGCCAGGCGCTGCGGGCCGTGTCGGGTCTGAGGGGCGGGGTGGGCGAAATCTCCAGCGCGTCCGACGACCTGTCGCGCCGCACCGAACAGCAGGCCGCCAGTCTGGAAGAAACCGCGGCGGCGCTGGACCAGATCACCGCCACGGTGAAGCGCAGCGCGGACGGCGCCAAACAGGCCTCGGCTGCGGCCCTGGGCGCGCGCGCCGAGGCGGACCGGTCGGGCGAGGTGGTGCGCCAGGCGATCGCGGCGATGGACGGCATCAAGCGCAGTTCGGCCCAGATCAGCGACATCATCGGCGTGATCGACGAGATCGCGTTCCAGACCAATCTGTTGGCGCTGAACGCCGGGGTCGAGGCGGCGCGGGCGGGAGAGGCGGGACGCGGCTTCGCCGTCGTCGCCTCCGAAGTGCGGGCCCTGGCGCAGCGCTCGGCGGAAGCCGCGAAGGAGATCAAGACCCTGATCACCACCTCGGGCCAGGAGGTGGCGCAAGGGGTCAAACTGGTCGACGAGACCGGCGCCGCCCTGTCGGCCATTGCGGTCAAGGTGGCGGAGATGGACGCCCTGGTCAGCGAGATCGCCGCATCGGCTCAGGAACAGGCGACGGGGCTGAGCCAGGTCAATACGGCCGTCAACCAGATGGACCAGGTGACCCAGCAGAACGCGGCCATGGTCGAACAGACGACAGCCGCCGCCATGAGCCTGAAGTCCGAAACCGAACAACTGGCCCTGCTGGTCGAACGCTTCGAGACGGGCGAGGCGCCGGCTCAGGCCCGCGTCCATGAGCTGTCGCAGGCCGCCGCCCCCGTCCCGCTGGCCCGCGAACGCGCCCGCATCCGGGCCTTCGCCAGCGGCGGCGCGGCTGCGGCGGGGGCGGCATCGAACGCGGGCTGGGAAGAGTTCTAGGGCGCGCTCGGCTCCAGCTCGATCTTGGCCTCCCGCGTCGTCGCGATGGCGCCGACCGAGGCGGCGACGATGGCGGCGATGGCGAGCCACTGCTGGCCGGTCAGATGCTCGTGCAGGATCACAAGCCCGGCCAGGGCGCCGACCGCCGGCTCGGCGCTGAGCACCACGCCGAAGGTGCGTTTGGGGATGCTGCGCAAGGCGACCATTTCCAGCGAGTACGGCAGGGCGCTGGAGAAGATCGCCACCGCCACGCCGGCTAGGATGATGGCGGGGTTCAGCAAGGCGGCGCCCGCATGGGCCACGCCGAACGGCACGACGACCATGGCCGCCACGCTCATGCCCAGCGCCACCGACTGACCGGCGTGCAGGTGCGACAGCCGCTTGCCGAAGACGATGTACAGCGCCCAGCACAGTCCGGCGAAGGCCGCCAGCGCCATGCCGACGGGATCCAGCGCGCCGGCCCCGGCCTTGATCGGCAACAGCAGGCCCAGCCCCACGACCGCCAGACCGATGCAGGCGAAATGGATGGGCTTGCGCGAATGGATCAGGGCCAGGGTCAGGGGCCCCATGAACTCGATGGCGATGGCCAGACCCAGCGGAATGGTGCGCAGGGCCATGTAAAAGCTGAGGTTCATCGCCCCCAGCACGACGCCGTAAAGCGCAATGGCGCCCAGGTCCGCGCGGGTCAGGCGGAACCGCCAGGGCCGGAACACGGCGACCAGCAGAACGGCCGAAATCCCGACGCGATAGGCTGAGGTCCCCTCCGCCCCGATCACCGGAAACAGCGTCTTGGCGAAGGAGGTGCCGCACGCCAGCGTCACCATGCCCGCAAACAGCGCCAGATAGGGGATCAGGCGCGCCGCCAGCGGCGAGTTCAGATGGGTTTTCAGGGCCAGCGACGTCATGGCGTAAAGCTAGCGTAACGCCGCTTGCGCTTCCCGGCGATTTTCCGCTTGAATGCGACGGAAATCGTCAATGGAGACCCTGTAATGACGAATTTCGTCACGCTCGACGATTTCGACCATAAGCTGTTGATGCGGGTCCGGCGCAACAATCTGGAGCCGGCGCGGGTGACGGCCGAGGCGGTAGGCCTGTCGGAATCCGCCGTCCTGCGCCGCCTGCGTCGTCTGCGTGCCGAGGGTGTCATCGCCGCTGACGTCGCCGTGATCGATCCCGCCCGGGTCGAGCCGCGCATCGTCCTGCATGTCCAAGTCGAGATGAACACCCAGGATCGTAAAGTCATGGACGCCTTCCAGCGCGCCATGAACGCCAGTCCCGAGGTCCAGGGCTGCTGGGACGTGACGGGTGAAACCGACTATCTGCTGACCGTCGCCGTGCGCTCCATGCAGGACTACGAGGCCTTCGGCATCCGCGAACTGGTCCCCGCAAAGGGCGTGCGCGGCTTCAAGAGCATGATCGTCATCCGCGAGGTCGTCGGCTTCGACCCCGGCCGCGCCGTGCTGGAGCGCTAGGTCGCCGGGGCCTCGACCACCAGGATCGCGCCGACGCCCTGGGTTTTGTTCTCGATCGTGCCGCCGATCTGGCGGACCAGGCTGTCGATGACGCGCATGCCCAGGCTGCGATCGCTGCGGGCGGCGATCAGGTCGAAGCCCTTGCCCTGGTCCGCCACGGTGACGGTCAGGCGTCCGTCGGCGATGCGGCCGGTGACCGAGACGCCGCCGCCCTCGGGGCCATAGGCGTATTTGATGGCGTTGGTGACCAGTTCGTTGACGATCAGACCGAGCGGGATGGCGATGTCGGCGCCCAGGGGCGCATCGGACGCCTCGCAGGTGACGACATGGCGGTCGCTGCCGGCGTCGATGGCCTCGCACAGCTGGCACAGGAAGTCGGACAGGATCACGGTCTGGACGTCGGCGCCGCGCCACAGCTGATCATGGACTTCACTGATGGCCTGGATGCGCGATCCGGCCGTGGCCAGGGCGGCGCGCACCTCGTTGGAGGCCGCGCCGCGCGCCTGCATCGACAGCAGGCTGGAGACCAGCGACAGGCTGTTCTTGACCCGGTGGCTGACCTCGCGCGTCAGCAGGGCCTGATGCTCGATGGCGGCCAGAAGCCGCTGCTCGGTCTGCTGGCGGGCGATGGCGGCGCCGACGACGGCGGCGAAGGCGTCCAGGAAAAGGGCGTCGCGGGCGTCAAACTGACCCTCGTCGGGGCTGTCGACCTCCAGCACGCCCCAGGGTTCGCCATCCAGCTCGGGCCGAATCAGGACGTTGATGGCGCGCCGCACGCCGTGGTCGGCCAGAAGCCTGGGCGTGTGAAAGCGCTGCTCGTTCTCCAGGTGGTTGGAGATTAGCGGCTTGCCGGTCTGGAAGGCATAGCCGGCCGGCGAGTCCAGTTCGACGCTCAGCGAGGCCTGGCCCTCGACCGGCCCGGTCCAGCCGACGCCCGCGATCAGCACCAGCCGGTCGCGCGCCTCGTTGTGGATCAGCACCTTGGACAGCGGCGTCTCAAGCCCGTCGGCGCAGACCGCACAGGCGGCGTCGAGCAGGGCCTGACGGTCGCGCTCGCGCAGGGCCACCTCGCCGAAGCGCGCCAACAGCGACTGCTGCTTCAGGCGATAGCGTAGCTCATCGGCGGTGGAGCGCGTCTCGGCGGCCGGTGCATCCTCGATCTTGGGCGCGACCGGGGCGTCCATGCGGATCTGGGTTTCGGCGGCCGTATCCGCGTGCACCTCCGCGACCAGTTCGGCGATTTCCGGGGTCAGGCCGGTGTCGGAGAGCGGACGGGTATGAGGCAAGGACGGAAATCTCGGTTCGCGCGACGGCGACATATAGGCTGACATAGCCGCTCTGAAAGGTTTGCGCAGAAATCATCGCGCGTCACCCCCTGTGCCGGTGGCGAGCGCCAACGACGTCCTTGATCGCGCCGCCCTCGGTCCGGTCCCTGCGGGCTACAGCGTTCGCTGGAAGAAGCCGACGATCTCGCGATTGAGGTCCTTGTGAAAATCGGCGCGGTCGAAGCCCGGCGTCGGGGTGCAGATCTGCGGCGCCTCGGCCGCCAGGGCCGGCGAGCAGGCCGGCAGGAAGTCGTAATGACCGGCGCCTTCGACGCGGTGATACTCGGGTGCGGCGCCCAGCCGGTCGCGGATCGGCTCGACGTTGTAGGGCGCGGGCAGAATGGTGTCGGCGCCCGCCTGCCACAGCTGAACCGGAATGCGCACGGCGGCGAGGCTGTCGGATGTGAAGGAGAAGCCCAGGGCCGGGGCGGCGATGACGGCGGCCTTGATCCGGTCATCCTTTGCACGCGGACGCCAGGTCGACAGGTCGATCCCCATCGCGTCCAGCAGGCGGCAGGCGAAGAAGCCGGGATGGGCCTGGCAATGGTCGCCGATGGCCGCCGCGTCCGAGACCCCGCCGATGGCCGAGGTGACCGTGAAGCCGCCCGCCGAGAAGCCGAAGGCGCCGATGCGGTTCGGATCGACGGTCAAGCCGCCCGGCCGCGCGGACCAGTCGCCCGTCATATAGTCGATCAGCCGACTGAGCTGGGGCGCGCGATTGGTCAGTTGGGTGGAGCGGCTCATGTCGCGATAGTTGTCGCCGGGATGGGTCAGGGCGGCGACCACGAAGCCGGCGTCGGCCAGGGCTCTGGCGGTGTCGGCATGGCTGCGGAAACCGCCGCCGTTGCCGTGCGAAATGACGATCAGGGGCGCGGGCCGGGCATTGGCGGGGGGCGCCGGCAGCCAGACTCCAGCCTCCACCGCGCCGTCCGGTCCGCCGGGAAAGGTGAAGACCTGGTCGGGCGCCTGCGGATCGGTCTGGGCGCGCGCCGGGCCTTGGGCTTGTGGCGCGGTCGCCTGCACGGGCGAGGCGGCGCCGGCCAGAAGCATCAGGGCCAGGCTGAGGCCGGCGGTCAGGTTTTGGGGCGGCGAGCGATGGGTCATGTCGGTTTCCGTTAGTCGAGACGACCCGCTGTTCGGGACAAGACCGAGCGAACGCCAGCCGCATTTCGCCAATGGGCGAACGGGTGCGTGGACGGGCGAAGGGTTCGACGATAGTGGGCTGACGAGGGGAGGGATGATGACGCAGAACGCCGCTGACAGACTGAATACGCCGCACGCCTGGGCCGTCGATCTGGCGGCCTGCGCCCTGACGGGGGCGGTGTTGGGCGCGGTCGGTCCCTTCGGCAGCTTCTTCAACGACGGGCTGGCGGTGCGGATCGGCTATTGGACGGCGGTTCTGGTGATCAGCGGCGCGGTGTTCGGCGCTGCGATCCGCTGGGCCTGGCCCAGGATGCGCCGCAGACGCGTGTCCATGCGGTTCTGGCTGCCCATGCTGATCGTCGTCGCCAGCGGGCCTACCGCCTTGATCAGCCGGATCATCGCCGTGGTCCTGTGGCCCGGCATTCGCCAGCGTGTCGGCTGGGTCGAATGGTACGGCCAGACCCTGCTGATCGGGGCCGTCTATGTGGCGCTCTACGCCCTGTTGCGGATGCGGACGTCCGCTGCGGCGACGCGAGCGGATCAAGGCGATCCGGGCTTTGCGCGCACCCTGCCCACGGGGGTGGGTCGCGACCTGATCTGCCTGCAGATGGAGGACCATTATGTGCGCGTGCATACGACGCGGGGGTCGCAGCTTGTTCTGATGTCGCTGTCGCAGGCCGTGGCAGGATTGAAGGGCGTCGAGGGGCTTCAGACCCATCGCTCGTGGTGGGTGGCGCGCGCAGCCATCGTCGGGGTCGTCGAGGACGGCCGGAACCTTCGCCTGGCCCTGACCGGCGGATTGACGGCGCCGGTGTCGCGCGCGCGGGTGGCCAACCTGCGGGCCGCCGGCTGGCTTTAGCTCAAGGGTTCTGACGGTCGTTCGCAGAAATCATCGCGCGTCACCCCTTGCGTGGGGCGGCAAGGCCTTATCTGTTGTGCGCCAGCATTCGAGGAGACCTTTTCCAATGACCGACTTCAGCTATGACGCGTCCCGCCACCTGAAGAAGGGCCGGGGCAAGGTCTATGACTCGATCGTCGACACCATCGGCGACACCCCCATCGTGCGTCTGCCGCGCCTGTCGGCGGAGTACGATACGAAGGCGACGGTTCTGGCCAAGCTGGAGTTCTTCAACCCGATCGCCTCGGTCAAGGACCGGATCGGCGTGGCCATGGTCGAGGCGCTGCAAGAGGCGGGCAAGATCGATCAGGACACGGTGCTGATCGAGCCGACCAGCGGCAACACCGGCATCGCCCTGGCCTTCGTGGCGGCGGCCAAGGGGCTGAAGCTGACGCTGTGCATGCCCGAAAGCATGTCGATCGAGCGGCGCAAGATGCTGGCCCTGCTGGGCGCGCGGCTGGAGCTGACGCCGGCCGAAAAGGGGATGAAGGGCGCGATCGCGCGGGCGCAGGAACTGCTGGAGACCACGCCGAACTCCATCAGCCCGTCTCAGTTCGAGAACCTGGCCAATCCCGCCATTCACCGCGTCACGACGGCCGAGGAGATTTGGAACGACACGGCCGGGGCGGTGGACATCGTCGTCGCCGGCGTCGGCACCGGCGGCACCATCTCGGGCGTCGGCCAGGCGCTGAAGGCCAAGAAGCCGTCGGTGCAGTTCATCGCCGTCGAGCCCGAGGCCTCTCCGGTGCTGTCCGGCGGCGCGCCCGGCCCGCACAAGATCCAGGGCATCGGCGCTGGCTTCGTGCCCGCCATCTATGATCCGTCGGTGGTCGATGGGGTCGAGCAGGTCTCCAACGACGACAGTTTCGACATGGCCAGAAAGGCCGCGCGGGTCGAGGGCATCCCGGTCGGCATCAGCTCGGGCGCGGCCCTGACCGCCGCCTTCCGCATCGCCGCGCGCGAGGAGAATGCGGGCAAGACCATCGTGGTGATCATCCCGTCCTTCGCAGAACGCTATCTTTCGACCGCGCTTTTCGAAGGGCTTTGAAGGGGGCGTGATTCACGCTTTTTGACGCCGCCGCCGCGCGGCTTCGTCAAAAAACGATCAAGCTCCAAGCGGAGCCTTTAGGCCGTTCGCGTGTTCGATATCGGACGCGCGTGCGGCTCCGCTTGGGATGAGGGACGGCGCGCGGCGGATCAACAACGCCGGAGCGTTTCATGCCTGTCGCCGCCCTTCGCCTGATCGCCGTCGCCGGGGTCTCGGCCCTGGCGCTCGCCGCCTGTTCCAACAATGACGACAAGACGGCGGTCGATCCGTCGATGTCGCCCGAGCAACAGGCCGCAGCCGCCGCCAACACTCCCGTCACCGCCCAGCCGCGCCAGATACGCAATGTGCCGGTGGATGTGCAGGGCGTGACCGAGGTGGGCGCTACGGTTCGGATCAAGAACGTCGATCTGGCCGAGGACGCGACCATCCTGGACGTCAGCATCTCGTTCGCCAGCGACATGACGAACAATGTGCAGATGGCGACCAACGCCACCTATATCGAACTGCCCAACGGCCAGAAGCTGCGTCTGAAGCCGCCCGAAGGCAATCCGAACATGAATATCGTCAAGGGCGACACCATGAACGGCCGCCTAGTCTTCATGGGCGCGGTGCCGGCCGGGGTGAACCAGATTTCGGTCGTGTTCAACGAAGGCTCGACGTCGGACAGCATCATCGGTCCGTTCCTGCGCATGACCATTCCGCTGACCGCCCAGGCCGCCCAGAACCCGACGAGCGGAGCGGCCGGATGACGGGACGACACGCGCCCGCCATGGCGGCGGCGCTGTTGGCCGCGGGCCTGACGCCCTGCGTCGCCTCGGCCCTGACGGTGCGGCTGATGAGCGGCAGCGCCATCGGCCTGCGCTCAACCTTCGAAAAGGACATGGCCGTGCCCCGGTCCACCTTCGCCAAGTCGGGGCCGGACAGCGCGCTGGAAAGCGTGTTCGTCTCGTCCGAGGTCGCGCCCGAACGGGTCGAGACCACCCGCAGCCTGCTGAGCGAGCTGAATGCGCGGCGCACCGACGGGGTGATCGTGATCGACCTGCCGGCCGATGTTCTGTTCGACTTCGACAAGGCGACAATCCGGGCGGACGCCGAGCCGGCCCTGACGCGGGCGGCGGAACTGCTGAAAAGCTATCCGCAGGCCCAGGTCAGCATCGGCGGCCACACCGACGCCGAGGGCGACGACGCCTATAACGAGGGCCTGTCGCTGCGCCGCGCGCGGGCGGTGGCGGCGCGGCTGCAACGCGAGGCCGGACGCACCCTGGCCGCCGAAGGCTTTGGCGAGCGCAGTCCCGTGGCCCCCAACGTCAAGCCGGATGGTTCGGACGATCCCGACGGGCGTCAGAAGAACCGCCGTGTCGAGATCCGCATCACCCCGCGCGCGGGAGGCTGAGCATGGCCTTGATCCCTTGCCCCGCCTGCGGGCGTCAGGTGTCTGAGGCGGCCGTCGCCTGTCCTAACTGCGGCCATCCGATCGCGGGCGACGCGGCGCGGCCGTCGGGCACGTTCAAGGAGGCGCTGACACGACCCGATGCGGTCAAGAGCGGGATCACCGTCCTGGGCGTCTTCGTCGCCGCGCCGTGGATCGCGCGCGTGCTGGCGGTCATCGCCTTCGTGATCCTGGCCATCGTGGTGGTGGTCAACAAGAGCTGATCCGGCTCACGCCCGGTTAACCGCTCGCTTCTAAGGTGGGGGGATGGGCGATCTGGCAGCCATGATCGGGGAAGAGGCGACGCCGCCGCCGCTGCGTGCGCGCCGGGCGCTGCTGAAGCGTCTGGCCGACGTCGTGTCCCTGCCCGCCAGCCGCATCAACGCCTTTGAGCGGGCGGTGACGGGCGACCTGCTGGTCGAGATGCTGCGGCTGGCCTCGCACGATGAGCGCAAGCGCGTGGCGGCGCGTCTGGCGCCGCTGGCCGAACTGCCCAACAGCGTGGCGCGCATCCTGTTGCGCGACGATCCGGATATCGCCGGCCTGCTGATCGAACAATGCGCTTCGCTGAGCGATGCGGACATCGTCGGCTGTGCGCGCGACGCCAGTTTCGAACACCGGATGCTGCTGGCCGTGCGCCGGGGCCTGTCGGAGATCGTGACAGAGACCCTGTTCTCCTTCGGCGAGATGGAGGTGATCGAGGCGGTGCTGCGCAACACGACCGCGCGCCTGTCGCAACTGGGCATCGAGACGGTGGTGGGCCTTAGCCGCCAGTCGCCGAGCCTGTGCAGCCCCTTGCTGAAGCGGCCCGAGCTGAGGCCGTCGGGCGCCTATGTCATGTTCTGGTGGTGCGCGCCCGAGGATCGCCGCACCATCCTGCAACGGTTCGCCGTGTCGCGCGAAGTCATGCAGGAGGCGTCCGAGGACGTCTTCGCCATCGCCAATGACGAAAGCTGGTCCGATCCCGTCGCGCGCAAGGCGCTTCAGTTCATCGAACGCCGTCAGCGCAATCGCGCGGCCATCGAAAAGAGCCCGTTCGACAATCTGGAACACGCCGTCATGGTCGCCGCCAGCGATGGCCTGACGCGCGAGACGGCGTCCGAGATCGCCTTCCTGGCCGGGGTCAAGCCGCTGACGGGGGCCAAGCTTCTGGGCGATCCCGGCGGCGAGCCGCTGGCGATCCTGTGCAAGGCGACGGGGATGTCACGCGTCGATCTGACCCATCTGTGGCGCTCGATGCGGCGGCCCGAGACGACGGCGGACGGCAAGATCCATCCCGACTGGGAGCGTGTGCAGATCACCTATGAAATGCTGGCCGTCGATCGCGCCCAGACGGTGCTGCGTTACTGGAACTGGTCTTTGTCTTCGGCCCTGACGCCCACGCTGTTGCGCGCCATTCGTGACGGGGAGGATGACGCCGTCGATGAATATTCGGCGCCGGAGCGGGCGGCGATGATGGTGCTGGCCGAAGACTTCGGTCGATAGGTCTGATCACTAAAGTCGAATGCATAGACGTGCATATCGCACCGCTTATACGCGTGTTTGCTTTCGCGGCGAAACAACCCTATGACGCTATTGGGGTCGTTCGGTTGGAGAATCAGCCGAACTCAATAAATCAGGAAAGCGAAGCCGATAATGGAAGATAAGCCCGAACTGCTGGAGATGACCGCAGACATCGTGTCGGCCTATGTCGGCAATAACTCGGTCTCGGCAGAGGCCCTGCCTGCGCTTATCGCCAATATTCACGCCGCCCTGTCGGGTGTGTCGAACGGTCCGGTCGAGGCCGAACCTGAACCCAAGGAACCGGCGGTGCCGATCCGCAAGTCGATCGCGCCCGATTTTCTGATCTGCCTGGAAGACGGCCGCAAGTTCAAGTCGTTGAAGCGCCACCTGCGCACCAAATACGACATGAGCCCCGAAGAATACCGCGCCAAATGGGGTCTGCCTAAAGACTATCCGATGGTCGCCCCGAACTACGCCAAGGCGCGTTCGGAACTGGCCAAGTCGATGGGCCTGGGCCAGGGCGGCCGCAAGCCCGCCCGCGCCGCCGGAACCCGCGCGAAGAAATAAGCCGAACCCGTTTTCGGTCTGGAGACGCCCGCTTCCATCAGGAGGCGGGCGTTTTTCTTTTGGGGCGCACAAGCATTCTCCCTCCCCGTATCGGGGAGGGTTGGCTGAGGCGCAGCCGAAGCCGGGTGGGGACGGCAGGGCGACGTCCCACGGATTTGTCTTTGATTTGATGAGCGCGCCCGTGCCGGGCCGCCCCCACCCGGTCGCTGCGCGACCACCCTCCCCCGCAGGGGGGAGGGATAAATCATTATTGCTTCAGGCCGCCTGGGCGGTGCGGCGCATGCGCCAGAAGCGCAGGGTGCGCAGCGCCGCGTCGCGGGTCAGTTCGCCGTACATGCGGCCATAGGCGGCGGCCTTGCCCATCGGGTTATCCTCGGCGCCCAGGACGGCGACGGCGTAGGTCAGATAAACGGCGCGGTCCATGTCGGCCGCCTTGCAGACCACCGACAGGGCGTCCAGGTCCTTGCGCTCGACGATGCCGCGCGCGGTGTGGAAGTCGATGTCGGCCAACTTGGACAGGGCGATCAGGAAGGGCGTGCGGCCGTTGGAGCGCAGGAAGCGGATCAGGGTCTGCGGCGTCAGCTGGCCGGCGGCCTGAAGCTCGTCGATATAGGCCAGGTTCTCGGCATAGTCGGCCGGCAGGGTGCCGTCGTCGGTGGCGACGCGGGTGCGGCCGGCGGCCAGCGCCGCCTCCAGCAGGGCCGGATCCATGCGCGCGTTCTGTTCCAGAATCTGGTGACGCAGCCGGGCCTCGACGACGAAATACATCTCGTTCAACAGGTCGGCGGGCAGGCTCTGGCGCTCGACCGTGGCGGCGTGAAGGGCCGGATTGGCCTTGGCGCGCTCGATGGCGGTTTCGGAGGCGGCGCGCGACAGCTGGGCGCCGTCGTTGCGCAGCAGGGTGTTCAAGGTGTCGTCGTCGCCGTGCTCGACGATGACGTCGGAAACCGCCTCGGACACCGTCGCGCGGCCCGAGACGGCGCGCAGATGGCCCTGGCTGCGCTTGCGCACAACCTGGATCAGGTCCTCGTCGGTCAGGACGGTGGAGGCGCGCAGAACCTGTTCGGCGACCTCGATCTCGTCGTCGGCGAAACGTCGGATCAGGCTGTGGGGGGCGTTGGGAGCCTGGGCGAAACGGGCGGCCAGTTCGGCGCGGACCGCGACCTCCATCTCGGCCGACAACTTGGCTAACACCGTGCCGTAGAGCGCGGTTTCGTTTGCGTTGGGCGAAGGCGCGCCGAAGAAGTGGGCCGTCAGTTCACGCAGCAGCAGACGACGCTTCTCGCTGGACTCCTCGCTGGCCAGGGCGATGAGTTCGGGCAGGCGCGATCCCTTGATCTCGGCAGGTTCGATCACGGCGCGATCGCTCATGGCAGGTTGTCGGCTTCGGTCTGGGGCACGGCGCGCAGGGCGCCGTTGGCGTTGCGGATCAGGGCAGGCGGACCGTCCGGCTGGGCCAGGTCGCTGGATTGCGGCGTCTGGGCCATTTGGACAGGCATGGCGTCGAGGTAGGTCTGCTGCGGCGCAGGGATGGCGTCGGGGTGACGGCCGGCCTGGCGGTGGACCGAATAGTAGCGGGCGCTGTTGTCGCCGGCTGCGGGCGTCGGGGCGGCCTGACCGCTGGCGGCGACGGCGGCGGCGTCCAGCGGCGCGCCGGCCTGGGGCCGTTGCAGACGATAGATGGGGGCGTCGCGGCGCGGGGCCATCGGGTCGGCGATGGCCGCCTGAGCCGGTTGGGGCGCGGGTTGCGGCTCGGCCTGCGCGGCCTGTTGCGGGATGGGCGCCGGCTCGGCCTGCATCTGGGGTTCAGGCTCAGGTTGAGGCGCGGAAGGCTGCGGCTCCGGAACATAGGGCGAGGGCGCGACGCGCGTCGCCGTCGCCTGCGGCGGTGCGGTTTCTACGGGTGCGGCCTCTACGGGTGCACTATGCGCAGGCTCGGCTTGCATCGGGGCACGCTGGGGCATCCAGGCGCTGGCGGGCGTCAGGCCGTTGCTGCGCGGCGTCGTGACCGAGGGGGTGACCGAAGGGGCGGGCGACAGGCGGGCCAGGGGGATGGCGCCGGGCAGGGTGCGATTGGCGGCGGTCAGGGTCGGGGCGGGCGCCTCGGCCTGGATGACGGCGGGCGTCGGCGTCGCACGCGCGGAGACCGCCGGCTTGCCGGGCCAGGACAGGTAGCGCAGGCCCGACGCGTTGGTCGGCGCCTGTTGCGCCACGGCGGCGCCGGCCGCCAGATTGACGGCGGTCAGGACGATCGAAACTGCGAGGGCGCGGCGCACGGCGGCTCTCCGGAGAGGAATTCCAGCGCACACACTAGCGCTCGGACCCTTAATCCCGCGCTAATGTGGCGCCAGGATTCGACAACGACCGCGTGTCAGCCGCGACCGGGCAGATAGTTGTCGGTGAAGGCGTCGCGCCAGTTCAGACCAGACTCGTAAACCCCCGCTTTCGAGGTCACGTCGAAGAAGGCCTGCCAGCGTTCCTCGGTCAGGGCGCCCAGGCCGTAAAGCGCCGCGTCGCCGCCATCGACGATGGCGTAGTCGCGCAGGCGCTCGCGGGCCTGATCCAGCACGGCCTGGGTCATGTCCGGGTTGTCCTTGCGGATCAGGGCGTCGGCGGCCGAGGCGTCGCCCCGGATATAGTCGCGCCACCCTTCCGCAGAGGCGGCGATGAAGCTGCGCAGCGCCGCGGCATTGTCGCGGGCGAAGGCGTTGGGCGCCAAAACCATGGCGGCGTAGGAGGGATAGCCCTCGTCGGCCAGCAGAAAGACGCGCGGGTCGAAATCGGCCGCCTGTTCGATGGCGTAGGGATCGCTGGTCAGATAGCCCTGCTGCACCGCCCGCGCATTGGCGATGAAGGCGGCGGGGTCATAGGCGAAGGGGCGCAGCTGCTCGTCGGTAAAGCCGTATTTGGCCTTCAGCCAGACCCAGAAGGTGCTGATCCCAGCCTCGGACAGCAGGAAGGGTCGGCCGGCCAGATCGGCGATGGTCTCCAGCGCCTCGTCCGGATGGGCCATCAGGACCTGCGGGTCCTTCTGGAAGAAGGCGGCGACCGCCTTCACCGGCGCGCCAGACGCGACCAGGTTCAGGGGGATGAAGCTGTTGGAGCCCATGCCCAGTTCGACCGCGCCTGTGGCCAGCAGTTGCGGCACGTTCACACCGGGGCCGCCCTGGACGATCTGGACGTTCAGCCCGCGCTTCTCATAGGCCCCGCTGGCGAGCGCCTGATAGAAGCCGCCCTGTTCGGCCTGGGCGCGCCAGTCGGTGGCGAAACGCAAACGCACGCGGCCCTGTTCGTCGACCGGCGCCTCGGCCCGCCCGCAGGCCCTAAGCCCGATCGCCCCCGCCGCCACAGCCGCCCCGCCCGCGATCAGCGCACGGCGACGGGTCAGCAGGCGATTCCCCAACAAGCTCATGCCCCTGACTTACGGGGCGATAGGGGCCTTGGGAAGGCGGGGCGTCAGTCCGCCGCGTTGTCTGATGTCGAGGAGGCCCCGTCGCCGGGACTTTGGGAAAGAACATAGCGGACGGGCGCTACACAGCGAACGCCCGCCTGGAACCCGGAGTCGGCCCGGCTGGTCTGAACCACGCGAACGCCGCTTTCGCCGAACGCGGAGGCGGGCTGGGCGTCGATGACCCCTACATTGCCGATTTGACCCCATGTGGCGAAGTCGAACCGCACGCGGGCCCAGCCCTCGATCCCGCGATCCCTGAAGGCCTGAGGGTAGGTTTCCGGCGTCGCGCGCGCCTGGAATCGCGCACCGACTTCGGGGGGACAGTTCTGCAGCGGATCGTCGCTGGTTTGCTGCATCACCGGCGCGCGAAGGTTTTCGCCGTACCGGTAGAAGTTGAAGACGCAGCCTTTCAGCGGCGCTCCGCTCTCGACAAAGGTTTCCGACACGGCGCGCCGCGTTTCGGCATCGAACGCCGTATCACCGGCGGAACCCAGGGTCTCGACATTGACGGCGCGCCCGTCGGCGTCGACGTCCCAGCGAACGACCGTCCAGGATCGACCGCCTGGCGGCGGACGCTGTCCGATCTTGTAGTCCGGATAACTGACGGTGCGGGGCGCGCGACCGCCTCTGCGCTCTCCTCCGCAGTTGGCGTCTGGCCCAGCGAGACGAACAGCCACGGCGTCTCGGATGGGACCGCGCGTCCGCGTGACCGCGAAATAGCGCAGCAGATCGCCTGTCGTCGCCTCGATGAAAGGTTTGGCCGTGTAACGAATGGTCATGATGCAGTCGCGACGAGGGCCATCGAAGCGCCAGGCGGCGAGGGCGGCCTGTTCATGTTCTGAGCCAATGCCGGTCGGGATGATGATCGGGCTGTTAGAGGGCGTCGCAGTCCGGGGCGCACGAATGTCGAAGGTGCGACCCGTGTCATCGACGCTGAAAGACAGGGAGACGGACGTTCGGTCGGCACGAGATGGGCCAGTAGTTTCCACGCGGAGATCGTCGGAAAAGGTCGGCTTAACCGCCTGACCGTCACATTGGATGTCGGTCGAGGGGATCAAAAACACGACCTGCTCCGGCGATGTCGCACTTTGATGGCGAACGACCGGCGCTTGCGCCCACCCGGGCGCCGTCATCGTCAGAGCAAGGCCGAGGCCGAACAGGATCGCGCGCATGGGTGTCTCCGTCTGCACTTCATGGGTGCATCTGGCGCGGCGGCTGTCTAGCGTGATTTCATGTCTTCGGCGCCCCAATTGAGCGAGGGGACGAAGCGTGCGGGCGGACCCGTCAGCTTCGTCCCCTCGCCAAGTCCGGGTTGGACTTGGCCGTTCGGGTCTGGACCTTGGCGTCAGCGTCGTTTCGGGCGAACCCGAAAGGACGGTCGGCTGTATCCTGTCGCGCTCCTGGTCTTCGGCGTCCCACGGCATTTTAGTCCGCGTCGTCCGTCGATCCCGATCCGGTTCTCCTGTCTGCCGTCGATCCGAAGACCGTCGAAGACTGGAGCCTGGATCCCGCCTGTCGCACGTTACGATCCGAAGATCGCCCGAAGCGCCGGGTCGGAGAGCCGGGCCGGTTCGCTGGAGGTCCAGGTCTCCCTGGATTTCCGCTGCCCCGTGTCCCTTGGCCTGTTGACGTTCGGACGAAACCGGCTATGAGGCAAGCGCCCGAACTCGCCCCAGTGTGCACGATTGGCCCGGCGGCGGTGGACAAGCCTGTGAACATCGGTGGACGGATCAAATTCGCGATTGCGGATCAGCGTCTTGTCTTGTCCACAGAAACGCGGCGATAGAGCGCTATGTCCGGCGTCGGACACATTGCGCTGCAACCGTGCGGCGCGCTTTGGGTTCTGTGATCAACGGACAAAAGTCCTTGGGGGAATTCGTTGTCCAACACCGGCTCTGACCACGCTTTGTCGATCGGCATCAATCGCAGCCAACTGGCCCAGATGTTCGCCCATGCGCCGGGGTTCATGGCGCTGGTCACGGGGCCGGACCATCGGTTCGAGCTGACCAATCCCAACTACCAGAAGGTGATCGGCCACCGCGAGGTGATCGGGCGCACGGTGGGCGAGGTGCTGACCGATGCAGTGGCGCAAGGCTATCTGGACCTGCTGGACCAAGTTTACCTCAGCGGTGAGGCGCACCGGGCCGACAGCGCCCTGTACGCCGTTCAGGCCGAGCCGGGCGGCGAGGTGGTGGACCGCTACGTCGATTTCGTCTTCCAGCCGCTGAAGGAGGACGGTCGGGTCTGGGGCGTATTCATCCAGGGGATGGATGTGTCGGATCGCCACCGGGCGGACCAGGCGCTGGCGCTGAGCGAGGCGCGATACGGCGCCCTGTTCGCGGCGATGGCGACGGGGTTCTGCGTCATCGAGATGAAGTTCGACGCGGCGGATCGGCCGGTCGATTACAGGATCGTCGAGGGCAACAAGGCCTTCGAGGAGATGACCGGCCTGGTCGACCCTTACGGCAAATGGGTCAGCGAGATCGCGCCGGGACTGGAGCAGCACTGGTTCGATCTCTACGGCGGGGTGGCGCGGACGGGCGAGCCGGTCCGTTTCGAGAACCCGGCCGACATCTTTGGTCGCTGGTATGACGTGCAGGCGCTGCGGATCGGCCAGCCGGGCGCCTGGCAGGTCGCCATCCTGTTCAACAACATCACCGAGCGCAAACAGAGCGAGACGCGTCAGAACGCGCTGCTGGAGCTGAACGACGCGATCCGCGACCTGACCGACGCCGGCGACATCGCCCAGGCCTCCGCCCAGGTTCTGGCCCGCACCATGGGCGTGAGCCGGGCCGGATACGGCACGGTGGACACGGCCGCCGAGACCATCACCATCGCGCGCGACTTCAACCAGCCGGGGGTGAGCAGCATCGCCGGCGTCCTGTCGTTCCGCGACTACGGGTCCTATATCGAGGACATCAAGCGCGGCGAGACGGTGGCGATCGACGACGTCGCCCGCGATCCCCGCACGGCTGATACGGCCGAGGCGCTGAGGGCCATCAGCGCCGGGTCGTTCGTCAACATGCCGCTGATGGAACAGGGGCGGGTCGTGGCGATGGTGTTCGTCAACCATGCGACGCCGCGCCATTACACCGACAGCGATCTGCGCCTGATGCGCGAGGTGGCCGAACGGGTGCGTACGGCGACCGAGCGCGCCCGAAGCGAGGCGGCCCTGCGCGACAGCGAGGCCCAGTTCCGGGTCTTCGCCCAGGCCACGCCGATCCAGATCTGGGCCAGCTGGGCGGACGGCTCGCTGTATTGGTTCAACCCCCAGGTCTATGCCTACTCCGGCCTTGCAGAGGGCGCGTTGGACGGCACGACCGGGTGGGGCAAGGTTGTTCACCCGGACGACCTGGACTGGGCGTCCGAGCGATGGGTCCAGGCCCTGGCCAGCGGCCAGGTCTATGAGAACGAGTTCCGCATCCGCCGTCACGACGGCGTCTATCGCACCTTCATGGTTCGGGCCGAGCCCGTGCACGACGAAGAGGGGCGGATCCTGCGCTGGGTCGGGTCCAACACCGACATCGAGGACCTGCGCCGCCAATCGGCCGAACTGGCGCGGTTCAACGAGACGCTGGAAGAACAGGTCGCCGAACGCACCAGCGCCCTGATGCAGGCCGAGGAGGCGCTGCGCCAGAGCCAGAAGATGGAGGCGGTCGGCCAGCTGACCGGCGGCATCGCCCACGACTTCAACAACCTGCTGGCCGGCATCAGCGGCAGCCTGGAACTGATCACCAACCGGATCGCGCAGGGGCGTCATGCCGAGGTGGAGCGGTTCACGGTGGCGGCGCAGGGGGCGGCGAAACGCGCGGCGGCCCTGACGCACCGGCTGCTGGCCTTCTCGCGGCGTCAGACCCTGGATCCCAAGCCGACCGATCCCAACCGCCTGATTCGCGGGATGGAGGATCTGGTGCGGCGCACGACAGGGCCGGGCATTGAGGTGGAGGTGGTCGCCGGCGCCGGCCTGTGGCCCGTGCTGATCGACGCGCACCAGCTGGAAAACGCGGTGTTGAACCTGTGCATCAATGCGCGCGACGCCATGCCGAGCGGGGGGCGTCTGACGATCGAGACCGGCAACCGCTGGATCGACGCGCGCACGGCCAAGGCCCAGGATCTGGAGCCGGGCCAATATGTCTCCATCTGCGTCAGCGACACCGGCACGGGCATGGCGCCCGAGGTGGCGGCGCGCGCGTTCGAGCCCTTCTTCACCACCAAGCCGCTGGGCGAAGGGACGGGCCTGGGCCTGTCGATGATCTATGGCTTCGTGCGCCAGTCGGGCGGGCAGGTGCGGATCTATTCCGAGGCGGGCGAGGGGGCGATGATCTGCCTTTATCTGCCGCGCCACTTCGGCGAGGTGGACGACGCCGATCTGATCCCCGAGGTCGAACAGGCCCCTCGCGCCCAGGCCGGCGAGACGGTCATGGTCGTGGACGACGAGCCGACGGTGCGGATGCTGGTCGCCGAAATCCTGCATGAGCTGGGCTATCAGTGCATCGAGGCGTCCGACGGCGTGGCGGGGCTGAAGCTGCTGCAATCGGGGGCGCGGATCGACCTGCTCGTGACTGATGTGGGTCTGCCAGGCGGGATGAACGGGCGTCAGATGGCGGATGCGGCGCGGATTGATCGGCCGGACCTGAAGGTGCTGTTCATCACCGGCTATGCCGAGAATGCGGTGGTCGGCAACGGGCACCTGGATCCCGGCATGCACGTCATGACCAAGCCCTTCGCCATGGAGGCGCTGGGCAGCCGGATCCGCGAACTGATCGAGGCGAGCTAGAGCCGGGCGTTCAGCCAGGTGCGGATCGCCTTGCGCGCGCCGCGCGCGGCCGGGCCGCCGAAATGCAGGAAGCCGTGCGGGGTCTCGGGCACGCGGATCAGGTCCGCGTCCGACGCCTCACCCCAGCGGGTGGCCATCAACAGACTGTCCTCGAAAAGAGGATCCTGTTCGCCGGCGAGGAACAGGGCGGGCGGCAGGCCGGTCAAGTCGGCATACAGGGGCGAGACGTCGGGCTGGCGCAAGGCCGCCTCGTCGCGATCCGGCGCCAGGCGCGCCAGATCGGCCTGCATCGTCGGGCCATTGAACAGCAGGGTTTCTGGCCCCGCAGAGCGCACACTTTCGGTGCCCGACAGGTCGAAGACGCCGTAGGTGAAGACGCAGCCCTTCACCAGATCGATCAGCCCTTGGTCGCGCAGGGCGACGGCGGTGAGGGCGGCCAAATGCCCGCCGGCGGATTCGCCCGCCAGAAACAGGGTCGAGGCCCCCAGTCGATCGACATTGGTGACCGTCCAATAGGCGGCGGCCAGACAGTCGGCGATGGCGGCGTCGATATAGATCTGACGCCGCTCGGACAGCAGGCGATAATCCACCGAGACCACGCAGAAGCCGTGGTGCGCCAGATGGGCGTTCAGCCGGTCGTTCAGCCCGGCGCTGCCCAGCACCCAGCCGCCGCCGTGGATGTCCAGAATGACGGCGCGCGGCGTGCCCGTCGGATGCAGGACGCGCAAAGGAACGGAGTGGTCGCCGTCCGTCTGGACGATCTCGACCGTCACGCCGCGCTTCCTGAGACGAGGCGTGGTGACCCGCCCGGCGGCCGCGTCCAGCCACAGCGACAGCCGCTGGCCCGCATCGATCCGCCAGCCGTCGGTGCGCAGACGCGGCGCGCGGGCGAGGACGGCGTTGATCCGCCGCACCGCCGCCTGCTGGGGCGGGGCGAATTCGACGAGGTGACTGCGCAGGGTCATGAAGCTTGAGTGTGCAGCGGCGGGTTTGGTTTCAAGTCCGGGCCTTTGGCGCAGCCTCGTCAGCCACGACAAAGCCGGTTATCGTCCGCCCCATGAAACGGCTCACCCCCTTCGGCGTCCTGTTGATCTTTGGCCTGATCGGGCTTTTGACGGGCAAGTTCGGCCTGTGGTTTGCGTTCGGCCTGGTCGCCTGCATCGCCGTCAGCGTGATGCAGAACCGGGGTGCGGCGAAGACGCCGTCCGGGGATCCGGACAGTCAGGGTTAGGACCTGAAGCCGTCCTCGCCAGGGTGACGAGCCGTTCGGTCCCTACCCCGCCAGGGCCGCCTTCTTCTCTTCCAGCTCCAGCCATTCCAGTTCGGCGGATTCCAGGTCGGCGCGGGCCTTTTCGGCGGCCTTCATGGCGGCGTCGAAGGCCTTGGGGTCGCGGGCGTAGAGGCCGGGGTCGGCCAGGGTCGCATCGTGTTTGGCGATGGTCGCGGGCAAAGTGTCGATCAGGGCTTCCAGCTCCTTCAGGCGGTGAGCATCCTTGAAGGAGAGTTTGGCGGTCTTCTTGGGGGCGACGGCGGGCGGCGGCGCCTCGGCGGCGCGCTGGGCGGCGGCCTTGTCCTGGGGGCGGGGGTTCGAGCCGGGCTGGAGGAAGCCGGGGTTCTGGCGGATGAAGTCGGTCCAGCCGCCGGGGGTCTCGACGATGTCGCCGCGTCCGTTCAGGGCCAGGGTCGAGGTGGACAGCCGGTCGATGAAGTCGCGGTCGTGGCTGACCAGGATCAGGGTGCCGTCATAGCCCTCCAGCAGCTCTTCCAGCTTGTCCAACGTGTCCATATCCAGGTCGTTGGTCGGTTCGTCGAGGATCAGCATATTGGCCGGCTTGGCCAACGCCCTGGCCAGCAGCAGGCGGTTGCGCTCGCCGCCCGATAGGGTCGAGATCGGCTGGCGAAGCTGGGCCTCGGAGAACAGGAAGTCCTTGGCGTAGGCGGCGACGTGTTTGGACACGCCGCGCACCAGAATGCTGTCGCCGCCGCCCGGCGTCAGGGCGTCCCACAGGGTCATGTCCGACTTCAGCCCCTCGCGCGACTGGTCCAGATAGACCGGCTCAAGGTTCGCGCCCATGCGCACCGTGCCTTCGTCGGGCGCCAGTTCGCCCAGCAGGGTCTTGACCAGGGTGGTCTTGCCCGCGCCGTTGGGACCGACGATGCCCAGACGATCGCCGCGGATGATGCGCGTGGTCAGGTCCTTGAACAGGGTGCGGCCGTTGAAGCCCTTTGAGACATGCTTGATCTCTGCGACCAGCTTGCCCGAGGTCGAACCGGAATCGACGCCGAGATACAGTTCGCGCGGCACGTCCTTCATCTTCTCGGCGCGTTCGGCGCGCAGCGCCTGAAGCGAGCGGGCGCGGCCTTCGTTGCGGCTGCGGCGGGCGGTGATGGAGGAGTAGAAGGTGGCGGTCTCGCGCTCGATGGTCTTGGTCAGGCGGCGCAGGGATTCGGCCTCTTCCTCCAGCACCTTGGAGGACCATTCGTCAAACTCGACGAAGCCCTTGTTCAAAGTGCGGACCCGACGGCCTTCCAGCCAGTGGACGGTGTTGGTGACGCGGTTCAGGAAGGCGCGGTCGTGGCTGACGACCAGCAGGGCGAACCGGGCCTGAATCAGCTCGTTCTCCAGCAGTTCGATGGCCAGGATGTCGAGGTGGTTGGTCGGCTCGTCCAGCAGCAGCAGGTCGGGTTCTTCGGCGAAAGCCTTGGCTAGGGCGGCGCGGCGGGTTTCGCCGCCAGACAGGCCTTGGGTCGACTTCGCCGGGTTCAGGCCGAAGGTCTCCAGCCAGCTTTCGGCCGTCCATGTCTCGGCCTCGCCCGACGACGCATAGTCCAGCAGGGTCTCGCCGGTGATCACGGGCTCTTGCGGCACATAGGCGAAGCGGACGGCGGACTGGATGGAGCGGTCGCCGCTGTCCGGCTCGATCAGGCCCATGACGACCTTCATCAGGGTGGACTTGCCCGCGCCGTTGCGGCCCACAAGGGCCGCGCGGCTGCGCGGTTCGACTGCAAGGTCGACGCCGTCGAAGAGGGGCCGCTGGCCGTCCTGAAGACGGACGTCCTTGAGTGCGACGAGAGGGGGTCTGGCTGCCATGTGACTTTCGATCCTCTCGGGCGACGCCGGAGAGGGAAACCGCGCACAGCGCGGCGGAGGGGGGCGGAAACGGGTGTGATCTAAGGGGTTCAGGCCCATTTCGCCACTGGAAAGGCGATACGAGCCGCAGGCTGTGGATTTGCGGCCCGGCGTCGGGCCGCGCTATGGGCCTGTCATGAGCATGATCACCTGGGCCGCGCTGCTGGGCGCCATCGCGCTGGAGGTGGCGGGCACGACGATGCTGCAGGCCTCGCAGCAGTTCACGCGGGCCTGGCCCACGGCGGGGATGGCGGTCTGCTACGGCCTGGCCTTCTACCTGCTGTCGATCGCCTTGCGGCAGATGCCGGTGGGGATCGCCTATGCGATCTGGAGCGGGTTGGGGGTGGTGCTGATCTCGGTGATCGGGACGGTGGTGTTCCGCCAGAGGCTGGACCTGCCGGCGATGGTCGGGCTGGCGATGATCGTCGGCGGAGTGGTGGTGATCAACCTGTTCTCCAAGACGGTCGGGCATTGAGGCTGTGACAAGCGGCGGCGCGGCGCGTATGAGGCGCGCCATGCAGCCCTACTGGGAAACCAAGACCCTGGCCGAGATGTCGCCTTCCGAGTGGGAGGGGCTGTGCGACGGGTGCGGGCTGTGCTGCGTGATCCGGTTCGAGGATGAGGATACGGGCGAGGTCATTCCGACCCGGGTGCATTGCAAGCTGTTCGACCCCGACGCTTGCGCCTGTTCGGACTATGCGAACCGCAAGGCCCAGGTGCCGGACTGCATCAAGCTGACGCCCGGCAATATCGAGGCGCTGGAGTGGATGCCCAAGTCGTGCGCCTATCGCCGGCTGCATGAGGGGCGGCCGTTGGCGAAGTGGCATCATCTGATCTCGGGCAGTCGCGAGACGGTGCATACGGCGGGCGTGTCGGTGCGGGGGCAGACGATTTCGGAGCTGTCGCTGGCCGAGCCGGAGGATGCGCTGGATTTCGAGGCGCCGGAATGGACGGTCGAACGCGGCCGGGAGCGATAGGGTAGCACCCCCTAGCCAGCGCAATGACGCTGGTTGAAAGCGTGCGAAAACAGACCGTTGGCGAATTATGTGGGCGTTCTTCCGGCCTGAGGACGCTGGTCCGCTATGGTTTGGGCATGACGGGAAATCAGGACGACGAAGACGGCGGCTGCGGCGGCGCGCGCGAGACGGCTGCGTCCTGCGCAGGGTGGATGGAGCCCCTGTTCCTGATGATGAAGGCGAAGATCGAAGAGACAGCCAAGAGCGTCTGCGAGACGGACGTCAAGGACGCCGCCGTCGCCGAGAAGGTCGCGCGCCAGATCGGGGTGATCGCGCGGTCGGCCAAGGCGGTCGAGGCGATGCGACTGCTGTGCCTGAGCGACAACGAAGAGGACGAGATGGGTGGACGAACCTACGACCCCGCCGAGGACGAGCGAATCCGACGAGAACTGCTCGTCGAATACGAGCGGATCGACAGCATCATCGAGAGAAAGGATGCTGAAGCAGCTGCACGGGCGCGCGCTAAGGCTGAAGCGCAATCATGCGCGGCTGCTGGAGCACCAACACAAGCCGCGTGACCTCGACCTGCGGACCTGGCTTCTGTTGGGGGGACGAGGGTCGGGCAAGACTTTCGCCGGGTCGGTCTGGATCGACATCATGGCGCGAGAGCTGCCCGGCATCACCCTGGCCCTGGTCGGCCCCGCCCTGCACGACGTGCGCGAGGTGATGGTGGAGGGCGCGTCGGGGATCAAGGCGCTGGCGGAGCCGGGCGACAGGCCGCGTTGGGAGGCGGGGCGGCGTCGGCTGGTGTGGGGCAATCAATCGGCAGCCTATGCGTTTTCGGCTGAGGATCCCGACAGTCTGAGGGGGCCGCAGTTTCATGCCGCCTGGGCGGACGAATTCTGCGCCTGGCGACGGCCGGAGATGGTGCTGTCGAATCTGAGGTTCGGACTGCGGCTGGGGGCCTCGCCGCTGCTGGCGGTGACGACGACGCCCCGGCCGATCCCGGCGCTGAGGCGGTTGATGGCCGAGGCCGGGACGGTGACGGAGCGTGCGGCGACGGCGCTGAACGCGCAGAACCTGTCGCCCGGCTTTCTGGCGCATCTGAACGACGTCTATGGCGGGACGCGGCTGGCGGCGCAGGAACTGGAAGGCGTGGTGGTCGAAGGCGAGGGCGCCCTGTTCCGCATCGCGGACCTGAAACGGGCCAGGGGCGCGCGACCGGTCGAACTGGACCGGATCGTCGTGGCGGTCGATCCGCCGGCGACCGCGACGGGAGACGCCTGCGGCATTGTGGTCGTGGGGGGAAAAGGTCGCCACGCCTTCGTGCTGGCCGACCGGACGGTGCAGGGGCGCTCGCCCCAGAGCTGGGGCGGGGCGGTCAGCGCGGCCGCACACGAATTCGGCGCGCACGAGGTGGTCGCCGAGAGCAATCAGGGCGGCGACATGGTGCGCTCGGTCCTGGCCATCAGCGCGTGTCCTTGCCGGATTGAGACGGTCCACGCCTCGCGGTCCAAGGCGGCGCGGGCCGAGCCGGTGGCCCTGCTCTATGAACAGGGGCGGGTGGTCCACTGCGATGCCTTCCCGGCCCTGGAGGAAGAGATGCTGGCGCTGGGCAGCGAGGGCGGGCCCAGCCCGGATCGGGCCGACGCACTGGTGTGGGCGATCACGCGGCTGATGCTGGGGCCGCAGTCGGCGGGACCGCGGTTGCGGGGGCTTTAGAGCCTCAAGATTTCAACGACAGGAGAGACGATATGCCGGCCATTCCCGAGCGGGACGGATTGCTGAACCATGGGCGCGATGCGGGCGGGCCGGCGAGGCGCGCGGCGGCGGTGACCCCCAGCGATACGGTCGATCTGACGACCTACGCCAAGGCGCTTTATGTCGGTGGGGCGGGCAATGTCCGTGTGCTGACGGTCGGGGCCGAGGATGGGGACGCCGTGACGTTCGCCAACCATCCGGTAGGCTGGTTGCCGGTGCAGGTGCGGCGCGTGCTGGCGACCGGGACGACGGCGACGCAGATCGTGGCGGCCTTCGACTGATGTCGGGTGTCGAGATCGGAGCGGCGACGGCGGCACCGGGCGGGGTGCTGGCCGGTGTCTTGGGTGGGGCGCGGTTCGCCATGCCCGACCTGCCCGTCTGGTCGGCGGCGGTCAGGACCATGCAGGCGGGCGGGCGCGAGGCGCGGCTGCTGTGCATCGGCGACAGCGTGACCCAAGGCTATGGTGCGGTCTCCGGCGGCTGGACGCCGAACGGTCGGGCGAGCGCCTGGCCCGAGCGGCTGGCGGCGATGATGAGCGGGCGGGGCCTGCCGGCGTCGGCGGCCTCGGTGGCCGGGGCCGGGGCGGCGGATGGGGCCAGCGGGGGTTATTCCGCCTATGATCCGCGCGTGACGATGGGGGCCGGGTGGGGCGTCAATGCCCTGACCGGGATGGGCGGCAAGCTGTTTTCGGGCGCGGCCTCGTCGACGGGCGTCTGGAGTTTTCAGCCGGACCGGCCGGTGGATCGGTTCGATCTGTGGGCCGTGACCAATACGGCGCTGGGGGTGCTGACGGTCGAGACGGACGGCGTAGTGCGGGCGACGGTGAACACCACCAAGGCGGCGTCGATGGAGGTCACGACTGTGGCCTTTTCCGAGACAGCCGGGCCGGTGAGCGTGCGCTGGGCCTCGGGCGGGGCGGTGTTCATTGCAGGCGGGTTTGCGTGGCGGTCAGATGTGAAGCGGGCGCGGGTGATCAACGCCGGGTGGGGCGGGGCCCGGATCGCGGACTGGATCACGACGGATCAGCCGTACCGGGCCTATGGGTCGATCCCGGCGGCGGCGCCCGATCTGTCGGTCGTGTGCCTGACCATCAACGACTGGAACGCGGCGACGGCGGTGGCGACCTACAAGGCCGGGCTGGGGACGTTGGTGGATCGGTGCCTGACGACGGGGGACGTGCTGCTGATGACGGGTTGTCCGTCGGACCCGGCCCAAGGCAAGGCGAGCTATGCGGCGCAAGCCGCTCTGAGGGATGCGGTTTTCGAGGTGGCGGCGACGCGGGGGCTGGCGGCGCCCATCGATGGGACGGCCCTGTTCGGCGGCAGCTTCGCCGGCGGTCTGATGTTCGATTCCGTTCATCCCAATGCGGCGGGCCAGGCGCGGATCGCCGAGGCGGTGCGGGCGCGTGTGATGATCTGAGGTTGTCGCTCGCGTTCGCGCGGTGGTAACCGTGGCGGATGGGGGAGCGGTTCTACGGGGTGCAGGCGCTGCGGTTCGCGGCGGCGACGGCGGTGGTCGTCACACACGCCGTGGATCTGGCCGGGACGCGGCTGGAGCTGGAGACGGTGCTGGCCGGTGGGACGCTGGAGAACTTCGGCGCCGTCGGCGTGGACGTGTTCTTCGTCATCAGCGGCTTCATCATCGCCACGACGACGCGGGGGCAGGCGGGCGTCGAGGCGGCCGGGGCCTTCCTGTGGCGGCGGTTTCGGCGGGTGGCGCCGATCTACTGGCTGCTGTCGCTGCCGATCCTGATTGGCATGGCGCGGGGCGGGACGCTGAGCCCGGACGTGGCGGCGGCGACGTTCCTGTTCTGGCCGTTCAGCGGACTGGAGATGACGTTTCCGGCGCTGGGGCCGGGGTGGACCCTGTGTTTCGAAATGCTGTTCTACGCCGGGTTCGGCCTGGCCATAGCGGGCAGGGCGATGGCGGGCGGCCGGCGGGTCGGCTGGGGGCTAGTCGGGGCCTATGCGGCGATGCTGGCGGCCGGGCTGGTCGTGGCGGCGCCGGTGCTGAGGTTCTGGGGCGCGCCGATCATTCTGGAGTTTCTGCTGGGCGTCGGGATCGCCTGGGTGTGGCGGAGGGCGCCGCGTGGGTTGGGGCTGTGGGCGGTCGGGCTGGCGCTGGTCGGGTTCGTGTTGAGCCTGGTCTTCGGCTATGGCGGCATCGACGATGTGCGGGCGCTGAACGAGCCGTGGAACGGGTTGAGGCGGGTGCTGATCTGGGGTCTGCCCAGCGCCCTGCTGGTGTTCGGCGTGGTGCGGATGGAGCGGACGGATCGGGCGCCGGGGCGGCTGGCGCGGGCGGCGGCCTTCATGGGGGATGCGTCCTATTCGATCTATCTGGTCCATGTGCTGGTCATCCGGGCCCTGGGGCGGATATTCGAGAGCGGGATGGTCGCCCTGCCGGGGGATGCGGTGGTGGGGCTGACGGTGCTCGCCAGTCTGGCGGCGGGGGGTGTCGTCCACGTCTGGATCGAGCGGCCGTTGTTGAAGGTGATGACACCCTCTCCCGCTGGGAGAGGGCTTGAGCGTCCGAGAGCGTAGCGATCGGTCAACGCGAAAGGGTGGGGGTCGCGCTCGTGCGGACTAGCACACCGGCCGACCCTCATCCGGCTCTTCGAGCCACCTTCTCCGACTGGGAGAAGGACGAGAATTCTGAGGAGATTGCGATGGTTTCGATCCGGTGGCCGTTCGGTCAGGCGGGGCGCGTAGGCGCGCCTGAGGGCAAGGAGAGCCGGGCGGGCGGGGTGATCGCCTTGTCGGGGGTGGGGCGGCCGCGGTGGACGCCCAACGACTACGCCAGTCTAGCGCGCGAGGGGTATCAGAAGAATGCCGTGGCCTATCGCTGCATCCGCATGATCGCCGAGGCGGCGGCGGCTGCGCCGTTCGCGGTGTTCGTGGACGGGGCGCGCGACGATGCGCATCCGCTGGCGAAACTGATCCGTCGGCCCAATCCCGAGCAGTCGGGGGCGGAGCTGATGGAGGCGGTCTATGGCGCGCTGCAGGTGTCGGGCAACGCCTATGTCGAGGCGACCGGCGATGCGGATGGAGACGGTGCGCCGGACGAGCTGTGGGCGCTGCGGTCGGATCGGGTGAAGGTGGTTCCGGGCCGGTCAGGCTGGCCCGAGGCCTGGGATTATTCCGTAGACGGACGGTCGGTGCGGATCGGGCGGGCGGCGGACGGCTGGGCGCCAGTGATGCACCTGAAGCTATGGCACCCGCTGGACGACTGGTACGGGCTGTCGCCGCTGGAGGCGGCGGCGCAAGGGGTGGATGCGCACAATGCGGCGGGCGCTTGGAACAAGGCCCTGCTGGACAATGCGGCGCGGCCGTCGGGGGCGCTGGTCTATGGGGCGAGGAACGGCGAGCGGCTGACGGACGGACAGTTCGAGGCGCTGAAGGATCAGTTGTCGAACGTCTATGCCGGGGCGACCAACGCCGGGCGGCCGATCCTGCTGGAGGGCGGGATGGACTGGAAGCCGCTGAGCCTGACGCCGGCGGAGATGGATTTCACGGCCGGCAAACATGCGGCGGCGCGCGAGATCGCCCTGGCCTTCGGGGTGCCGCCGCAGCTGCTGGGGATACCCGGCGATGCGACCTACGCCAACTATCGCGAGGCCAATGCGGCCTTCTGGCGACAGACGGTGATCCCGCTGGTGAGAAAGGCGGCGGGCGCGATGACGGGCTGGCTGGGCGAGCGGTTCGCGGGGTGCGAAATCCGGGCGGACCTGGATGCAGTCTCGGCGCTGCAGCCCGAGCGTGACGCCCTGTGGGCGCGGCTGGAGGCGGCGAGCTTCCTGACCGACGAAGAGCGTCGGCGGATGGCGGGGTTGGGGGCATGACCGACTATCATATCCGGCGCGTGCCGACGGCGCTGCTGATCGCCGTCGTTGTGCAGACGGTGGGCGGCCTGGTCTGGGCCGGGGGCGCCGCGGCGCGGATCGCGACGCTGGAGTGGCCGCCAGGTGACGCCGTGGGGCGAGATGTTGCGACTGGCGGCGACGATGGGCGTGGCGCCCGAGGCGTTCTGGCGGCTGTCGTTGAGGGAGTGGCGGATGTTGACGCAGGCGCCGCGCGGCACGGCGCCGCTGGGACGCGAGGGGCTGGCGCGATTGATGGAGGGTTGGCCGGATGGCGGATGAGTTCGGGCGGGACGGGATCGATCAGGTCGCGCTGAGAGCGGCCGAAGCCGGGGCGGCGCTGGAGGCGTTGAAGGCGCCCGCGCAGGAGGCGGCCGACGCCATCGAAGCGGCGTTCGGGCGGGCGGGCGACAGCCTGACGCGGTCGCTGGCGCGGGCGGCGGCGGACGGGGAGGTGTCGCTGGCCGAATTGGCGCGGGCGGTGCTGAACGCGGTCAATGCGGCGGCCGGCGCGAACGGCGGCGGGCTGAGCGCGGCGATCCAGTCTGTGATGTCCAGCTTCGGCGGGGCGCGGGCGGACGGCGGGCCGGTGCTGGGCGGTGGGGCCTATCTGGTCGGCGAGCGTGGGCCGGAGGTGTTTCGGCCCGCGACGGGCGGCGAGATCGGGCCGGTCGGCGGCGGGGGCGTTACGGTCAATGTGGCGGTGGACGGCGGGGCGCCGGCCCTGCTGCGGTCCGAGGCGCAGATCGCCCAGATGCTGGCGCGGGCTGTCAGCTTGGGCGCCAGGCGGATGTAGAAACGCCGCCCCGTCGAGGACGGGGCGGCGCGGAAGTCGTCCAGGCGATGAGGCTTATTCGCCCTTGGGGTTCGGGCCGAAGCGGTTTTCGCCCTTCTGGCTGTCGGCGATGCCGATCCACAGCAGGAAGGCCAGGCCCAGCAGACCCGCGATGGCGAACAGGCCGAAGGCGGGGCCCATCAGGGCGAAGACGGCCGCCGGGTTGCCCTCGTAGTAGTCTTCCGAATAGCCGTTGGCGACGGCGGCGGCGACGACCATGGCGAAGCCGGCGAAGAAGGCCACGACCGAGCCGACCCAGGGAATGGCGATCAGCCAGCCGGTCTTGCCCATGTCGTGCAGGCGCTTCACCGAAATGGCCAGGTTGGGCCAGATCAGCACGATGCCCAGCAGGTTGATGAAGGGGATCCAGCTGATGACGACGTTGACGCCCAGCAGGATCAGCCAGCCGATCCAGAAATGGCTGCGGCGGATGCGGCCCTCGAAGGACAGGAATAGCTTTTGCCAATCGAAGCCGGCGACGGCGGTCGAGGTCGAGCTGGCGTAGCCGCCGGCGACGCCGGTGGTGGTGGGCGAACCCGCCAGGATCAGGATCTGGGTGGCGGCGGCGCCTTCGGGCACGAAGTCGACGCGGACGCCGGCGGCGGGCACGGCCGGCGATTGCAGCGCGGCCGAGGTGAAGTCGTAACGGGCGCCGTCGTCGCCGCTGATCAGACCGATTCCGGTGATGGTGTCGTAGCTGAGAATCTCGCCGCGCAAACGTGTCGCTCCCCTTGGGCATGCGGCCGAAGCTGGCCGCAATGCGACCATGAACGAGCGACGATCCGTGAACAAGTGAAAGGGAGGAAAGGTTCGCATGGCCTTTCATGAGGTGCGCTTGCCCGCGCGGCTGGCGTTCGGTTCGACCGGCGGGGTGGAGCGTCGGACGGAGATCACGACGCTGGCGTCGGGGTTCGAGCGGCGCTCCACGCCCTGGGCGCTGGGGCGCCGGCGGTATCTGATCGGGGCGAACCTGCGGTCGCTGGACGACATGGCCGAGCTGGTCGCCTTCTTCGAGGCGCGGCGGGGGCGGCTGTACGGGTTTCGGTTGAAGGACTTCGCCGATTTCAAATCGTGCGCGCCGGGCGGGGTGGTCTCGGCTGAGGATCAGGTGCTGGGCGTGGGCGACGGGGTTCGCACCGCGTTCGATCTGGTGAAGCGCTACGGCGATGTGGAGCGGCCGGTCGCCAAGCCGGTCGAGGGATCGGTGCGGGTCGCGGTGGGTGGTGTCGAGACGACGGCCTTTGCGGTCGACTTCGCCACCGGGCAGGTGACGCTGGAGCGCGCGCCGGAGGCGGGTGTCAGCGTGACGGCGGGGTTTCAGTTCGATACGCCGGTGCGGTTCGACAGCGATCGGATCGAGACGACGCTGGAGAGCTTTGAGGCCGGACGGATGGCGGCGGTTCCGCTGATCGAGGTTCGGGTCTGAGCCATGCGTGACATATCGAATGAAATGGCCGCCCGCATCGAGAGCGGGGCGGCGACGCTGTGCCATGTCTGGCGGCTGGAGCGAGCCGACGGCGTGGTGATGGGGTTCACCGATCACGACCGGGACCTGGTGGTGGACGGGGTCGTCTGTCGGGCGGCGAGCGGCTGGACGGCGGGAGCGGGCGAGAGTGCGGTCGGGCTGGCGGCGGGGTCGGCTTCGGCGGCAGGCGTGCTGAATGACGCGGCGATCACGGAAGCGGATGTGGCGGCGGGGCTGTTCGATGCGGCGACGGTCGAACTGTGGCGCGCGGACTGGGCGCGGCCGGATCTGAAGGTGCGGCTGTGGTCGGGGGCGCTGGCGAAGATCCAGCGCCAGGGCTCTTTGTCGCGCTATCGCCCTGCGGGCTGCTTGAGCGCAGGAGGCTTCGTCGCCGAGCTTCAGGGGCCGCTGGCCAAGCTGGAGCGGGTGGTCGGGCGGGCCTATGGGCGGATGTGCGATGCGCGACTGGGAGACCAGAGGTGCCGGGTCGCGGCGCCGGCGGGACGGGTCTGCGACAAGCGGTGGGAGACCTGCGTCGGGACGTTCGGGAATGGCGCGAACTTTCGCGGATTTCCGGATGTGCCGGGGGATGACTTCCTGACGGCCTATCCGGCCGCAAGTGCGCGCAATGACGGCGGGAGTCGGCGGTGAGGGGGAGCGCGGTGGTGATGTCCGCCCGGTCCTGGCTCGGCACGCCGTATCGGCATCAGGCCAGCATGAAGGGTGTGGGCGCGGACTGTCTGGGTCTGGTGCGCGGGGTGTGGCGCGAGGCGGTGGGCGAGGAGCCCGAAGTCTTGCCGGCCTATTCGGCCGACTGGGCCGAGGTCGGCGGGCGCGAGACGCTGCTGGAGGCGGCGGGGCGGTGGATGCGGCCGGTTGCGGTCGATCAGATGCGGGCGGGGGATGTGTTGCTGTTTCACATGTCGCCGGGGGCGGCGGTGAAGCACTGCGCCATTCTGAGCGACCTCGACGGACCGGAGCCGAGGATGATCCACGCCTATTGGGGACGGGCGGGACGGTGGTCGAGATGGCGGCTCAGGCGCTGGCTCTGCCCGATGGAGGGGCGGCGGAGACGGCGACGGACGCTGGAGCCCAGGGCGGGCGAGGCGCGGGTGCGGTTCATCGACGAGACGGCGGACTATCAGACCGGGGCGGTGGTGGTGCGGTCGGACGATGTGGCGGCGACGGCGGGCGGGGTCGGTCGGACGACTGGCGCGTGATGAGGGTCTCGTCGGACGAGACAACCGTCGGCGGTGCTGGAGCCGGTGACGGCCCGGCGGGCAGTCGAGGATGACGGCGTCTGGCGCGGGGGTGACACTCCGGTCGTGGTCGGGGCGCCGTTCCTGAAAGTGTTGGATTTGCCGCCCTTGATCGGCGGGGAGGCGGACGCGCGGCCCTTGATCGCCGTGGCGGCCGAGCCGTGGCGGACGATGCGGCTGCATGGGGGGCCGACGGCTGAGACTCTGACGGCGAGGGGCGATGTGGAGACGCCGGCGACGGTCGGGGTGCTGGTCGAGGCGCTGGGGCCGGGCGTGCGGCACCGCTGGGACGAGGCCAACGCCGTGGTGGTGCGGGTCGAGGGCGAGGCGCCGGAAAGCGCGGTCGAGGCGGCGGTGCTGGGCGGCGGCAATGCGCTGGCGGTCGAGACGGCCGTGGGGTGGGAGATCGTGCAGTATCGGTCGGCGGTGCTGGTCGGACCGGGGACTTGGCGGCTGACGGGTCTGTTGCGCGGGCAGCAGGCAACCGAGGTGGAGATGCGGGCGGGCGCCGGGGCCGGGGCGGTCGTGGTGTTTCTGGACGATCGGCTGGCGCGCGCAGAGATCGGGCGGGGCGAGCGAGGACTGCCGCTGGTCTGTCGCGCGGGACCGGCTGGCGCGGCGCCGGGCGGTACGGGGTTCAGCGAAGCTCTGTTCGTGGCGAGGGGCGTGCATGATCGGCCGTGGTCGCCGTCTGGTCTGACGGTCGAGACGTCAGCCGAGGGTCTGGCGATCCGATGGACGCCGCGCGTGCGGCTGTTCGGCGACAGTTGGGATGGGGAACCGACAGCGGTCGATCCGATGCGGTTCCGGCTGCGCGTCTTTGATCATGACGTCGTAGTTCGGACGATGGCGGTGGAGGGGCTGTCGGCATCCTATTCTACGGCCGACTTGGCGGCGGACTTCCCAGAAGGCGTGACATCGACGGCGCGGATCGCCGTGGCGCAGTGGGGGGAGGGGTTTGGCCGGGGCCCAGAAGTTGAAGTCGAGGCGGAAATCCGGCCGGTCTGACGAAATAGGGCGGGTCCAGCCCTTTGCGCGGGGCGGGGCATGGCTTAACTGACGGCCTCTCGACCTTTTTCAGCTGGAGCGACAACGGACGTGGCAGGCGACCCCTACAAGGAACTGGGCGTTTCGAAGGGCGCGAGCGCGGACGAGGTCAAGAAGGCGTATCGCAAGCTCGCCAAGGAGCTGCATCCCGACAAAAACCCCGGCGACAAGATCACCGAGGACAAGTTCAAGCGGGTGACGGCGGCCTTCGACATCCTGGGCGACAAGGAAAAGCGCGCCAAATACGACGCTGGCCAGATCGACGGCGACGGCAACGAACAATATCGCGGCTTCGGCGGGGGCGGTCGCGCCGGCGGCAGCCCGTTTGGCCAAGGCGGCAATCCGTTCGGACAAGGCGGCGGGCCGGGCGGGCGGGCCAACTTCGAAGGCGTCGATCTGGACGACCTGTTCGGCATGTTCGGCGGGGCCGGGCGTCAGCGCGGCGCGCGGGACTTCACCTCGCGCGGTCAGGACGTGAAGGCGACGCTGGACATCAGTCTGGAAGACGCCATCGCCGGGGCGACGCGGCGGATTCAGTTCTCGGATGGACGCACCCTGGACGTGACCATTCCCAAAGGCGCGTCGGAAGGCCAGACGATCCGTCTGCGCGGCCAGGGATCGCCGGGGCGCGGGGCCGAGAACGGCGACGCCCTGATCGAACTGAGGATCGAACCGCACCCCATCTACAAGCGCGACGGGGCGGACCTGACGATGGATCTGCCGGTGTCGGTGCCCGACGCGGTGCTGGGCGCCAAGGTGCGGGTGCCGACGCCCGAGGGCGTGGTGCAGATGACGCTGCCGGCCGGATCAAATTCGGGCAAGGTGCTGAGGCTGAAGGGGCGTGGCGCGTTCGCGCAAGGCAGGCGGGGCGATCTGCTGGCGCGGGTGATGGTGACGCTGCCCGATGTGCCGGACGCCGAACTGACCGCCTTCGCCGAGGATTGGCGGGCCAAGCGGCCCTATACGCCGGGGCGGTGAGCGCGCTCAAGCCGCGCGAAGCGCGGTAGCGCCGAAGGAAAAGAGCATGAGCACGAAGCCTGATGTGAAGCCGGCGCGGCCGTGGTTTTCGGCGGGGCCTACGGCGAAGCGGCCGGGCTATGCGCTGGGCGGATTGCCGTCCGACCTGCTGGGGCGTGGGATCCGCGCGCCAGAGGTGGTGGAGCGGTTCGCGCATGGCCTTCGGCTGACGCGCGAAGTGCTGGAAGTCCCCGACAGCCATGTGATGCTCTATACGCCAGGGTCGGACACGGGCGCGGTCGAGGCGGCGCTGTGGGGGATGCTGGGCGCCCGGCCCGTGCAGGTCGCAGCGTTCGAGAATTTCGGCCTGACCTGGCTGGCCGACGTAAAGGATCATCTGGGGCTGGAGCCCGAGGCCCTGACGGCGCCATGGGGCGAGCTGCCGGATCTGAGCCGGGCCGACTGGTCCAAGGATGTAGTGTTCCCGTGGAACGGCACGACCTCGGGCGTGCGCGTGCCGGACGCCGACTGGATCGCCGACGATCGCGAGGGGCTGGCGATCTGCGACGCGACCTCCGCCGCCTTCGCCATGCCGTTGCCGTGGGACAAGCTGGATGTCGTGACTTTCAGCTTCCAGAAGGCGCTGGGCGGCGAAGCAGGCATCGGGGTGATGGTGCTGTCGCCGCGCGCGGTCGAGCGGCTGGACACGTTCCGACCGGATCGGGCGATTCCGAAACTGCTGCGGCTGACCGACGGCAAGGGACGGTTCGATCGGGCGCTGGCGGACGGGGTGGCGATCAATACCTTCTCGATCCTGACCATCGAAGACTGGATCGACGCCCTGGGCTGGGCCAAGGACATCGGCGGGTTGAGCGAATTGATCCGGCGGACAGACGCCAACTATGCCGCGTTGGCGGAATGGGTGGAGCGCACCGAATGGATCGCCTTCCTGCCGGATCAGCCGGAGATCCGATCGACGACCTCGGTCTGCCTCAAGTTCACCGATGCGCGGATCGCAGCGTTGGACGACAAGGCGCAAAAGGCCTTCGTCATGCGGTTCAAGGCCCTGCTGGAAGGCGAAGCGGCCGTGTTCGATATGGAGCCGCACCGCAATGCGCCGCCTGGCCTGCGGCTATGGTGCGGCTGCACTGTCGAGACGGCCGATGTGATCGCGGCGACGCCCTGGCTGGAATGGGCGTTCGAGACTGCCGTCAGCGAAGTCGGATAAATCCGTTTGACGGGACGACATCGGACGATTCCCCCGCTATAGGCTGCGCCCGCATTCAAGTGCGGAGAGACAGCTTTGGCGAACGTAGCGGTGGTCGGCGCCCAGTGGGGCGACGAGGGCAAGGGCAAGATCGTGGACTGGCTGTCCAACCGCGCCGACATGGTCGTGCGGTTCCAGGGTGGTCACAACGCGGGCCATACGCTGGTCGTGGACGGCAAGGTCTATAAGCTGGCGCTGCTGCCTTCGGGCGTCGTGCAGGGCAAGCCGTCGATCATCGGCAACGGCGTGGTCGTCGATCCCTGGCATCTGGTCGGCGAGATCGAAAAGATCGCCGCCCAGGGTGTGGCGATCAGCCCTGAAATCCTGACCATTGCGGACAACGCCTGTCTGATCCTGCCCATTCACCCGGCGCTGGATGTCGCGCGCGAGGCGGCGGCGAGCGCGCCGGGCGCCAAGATCGGTACGACCGGCCGCGGCATCGGCCCGGCCTATGAAGACAAGGTGGGGCGTCGCGCCATTCGGGTCTGCGATCTGGCCAATGAAGAAGATCTGAAGGTCAAGATCGACCGGCTGCGCTCGCACCACGATCCGCTGCGCGCCGGTCTGGGGTTGGAGCCGATCGATCCCGACGCGCTGCTGGCGCAGTTGCTGGAGATCGCGCCGAAGATCCTGCCCTATGTGAAACCGGCCTGGCGCGTGCTGGACCAGGCGCAGAAGGACGGCAAGCGCGTCCTGTTCGAAGGGGCGCAGGGCGCCTTTCTGGACGTGGATCACGGCACCTATCCCTATGTCACCAGCTCCAACACCGTGGCCGGTCAGGCGGCGGCGGGTTCGGGCATCGGGCCGCGCGGCGTCGGCTATGTGCTGGGCATCGTGAAGGCCTATACGACGCGTGTCGGAGAAGGCCCCTTCGCCTGCGAACTGAACGACGAGGTCGGCGCGCATTTGGCGACCGTTGGCCGCGAAGTCGGGGTGAACACCGGCCGCGCGCGCCGCTGCGGCTGGTTCGACGCCGTGTTGGTGCGCCAGTCCGTGGCGATCAACGGCATCGACGGCATCGCACTGACCAAGCTGGACGTGCTGGACGGGTTGAAGACGCTGAAGATCTGCGTCGGCTACAAGGTCGATGGCGAGGTGCTGGACTATCTGCCCTCAAGCCTGAAAGCCCAGGGCGCGGCCGAGCCGGTGTTCGAGGAGCTGGAAGGCTGGAGCGAAAGCACCGCCGGCGTCCGCAGCTTCAAGGACATCAACGCCAACGCCATCAAATATGTGCGCCGGATCGAGGAGTTGATCGGCGCGCCAGTGGCCCTGCTGTCGACCAGCCCAGAGCGCGACGACACCATTCTGATGCGCGATCCGTTCCAGGGCTGAGGTCTTGGAAGGGGGCGGCGTGAGGCGGCGGACTACGCAGAAAGACCTATTCAACAGGTCTTAACCCGTGGTCGGTAAGGATAACGGCTCCAACTTCGGAGTCTGATGTGTTCGCCGCAAACGCCAGAACCATAAGCCGCATGGAGCCTGCGCTTCGTCGGGTGGTCATCGTGGACGCCAATCTGTCGTCAGCGCGACTGCTGACGGACATCGTGAAGGGCATGGGTGCGCGCGAGGTCTATTCCGAAGGCGACGAGGAGCGGGCGCTAGAGTTGCTGCGCGACGTCGAGCCGGGCGTGATCTTCACGGAGCGGTCTGGAGACAGGCTGAACGGCGAGACGCTGGCGCGGCGCATTCGGCGCTCCAGCATGTCGTGCCGCATGTCGCCGATCATCATGGTGACGGGCGAGGCAACCGCCGCGGCGATCAAGGGCGCGCGCGACGCCGGCATCCACGAGTTCTTGAGAAAGCCGTTCACGACAGGCGACCTGTTCAAGCGGGTCGAGAATGTGACGTTGAAGCCGCGACCCTGGATCGAGGCCGTCGGGTATGTCGGGCCGGATCGTCGCCGGTTCAACTCAGGTGAATATTCAGGCGCCCGCAAGCGCCGCAGCGATGGCGCGGCCGGAGGCGGCCCTGCCGAAATCCGCGATCAGGCGTCGCGGATCCTGATTTCGGCCATGTCGCAGTTCGGACAGGATCCGTCGCAGGCGACGCGCGCCATTCGCCAACAGGCCGAGACGCTGAACGGTCTGGCCATCAAAACGGCGGACGCGCGACTGGCGATGGCTGTGGCGACGCTGCAGGCCTATGTGGCCAGCGGTCAGGTGACGAAGGCGGGACTGGCCCAGCCGATCGGCACGGTCGTAGCGGCTGCGAGAGCAGCCAACGATGCAGCACCCGTGGCGCGCGCGTCGTGACGATAGACGGTCCGCCGCGCCGTTGAAGGCGAAGCGGACCGAGTTGCTCAGGCGTCGACCAAGTTCCGCTCTTCGGCGGCGGCGCGCATGGCCTTTTGCAGCTTCTCGAAGGCGCGGACCTCGATCTGACGCACGCGCTCGCGCGAGACGCCATACTGGCCGGCGAGTTCTTCCAGCGTGACCGGATCGTCCTTGAGGCGACGTTCCGTGAGGATGTGCTTCTCACGGTCGGTCAGCTCTTCCATGGCCTCTTGCAGGAGGCTCATGCGGATGCCCTTTTCCTCGTCGTCGGCGAGTTGGGTTTCCTGAGACACGGCCGTGTCGTCGGCCAGCCAGTCCTGCCACTCGCTTTCGCCGTCGGCGCGCAAAGGGGCGTTCAGCGAGGCGTCGCCGCCGAGACGGCGGTTCATGTTGGTGACCTCTTCCTCCGTCACGCCCAGTTTGGTGGCGATGGCGGCGAGGTGTTCAGGATGCAGATCGCCTTCCTCGAATGCCGAGATCTGGCTCTTGGCCTTGCGCAGGTTGAAGAACAACTTCTTCTGCGCCGCGGTGGTGCCCATCTTCACGAGCGACCAGCTGCGCAGGATGTATTCCTGGATCGAAGCGCGAATCCACCACATGGCGTAGGTCGCCAGGCGGAAGCCCTTATCGGCGTCGAATTTCTTGACGGCCTGCATCAGGCCGACGTTGCCCTCGGAAATGACTTCGCCGATCGGCAGGCCGTAACCGCGATACCCCATGGCGATCTTGGCCACGAGACGAAGGTGCGAGGTGACGAGACGGTGGGCGGCTTCGGGGTCCTGGTGCTCAGACCAACGCTTGGCGAGCATGAACTCCTCATCCTTGGTCAGCATCGGAAATTTGCGGATTTCCGTCAGATAGCGCGACAGGCCTTGTTCAGGCGACATCACCGCGAGCGTACTATTGGCAGCCATATACAGGTCCCTCCGACCGTCTTGAACGAGCGGGCTCTTCGTCATCGGCCACGGTGTGTGCGCCGACGTCTCACCCCTCAACCGGTGAAGTAGCGATGGGTTGCCGCCATTTTTAGAGGCGGATCGTCACACAAAAGCGTGACCGTGGCCCTGGCGCCACTCGCGCCGATCGAAGTCCTATATAGAACTTTGTCAGTTGCTATTCAAGACCTGCCTACACGGGCGGCTGTTCAGAGTTCGGCGAGCCGTGTTTCGAGACGCTGCATGTCGTACGGCGGCGCGGTCTCGAAGCGAAGCGCCTCGCCCGTGACAGGGTGGACAAAGCCCAGGACGGCGGCGTGGAGGGCCTGACGCTCGAGGGCCGCTTCTGCGATGGCGGTGCGAACGGGAATGGCTGGACTGCCTGAGCCATAGGTCGCGTCGCCAAGGATGGGCGCGCCTTTGGACGACAGGTGGACGCGGATCTGATGGGTGCGGCCGGTGTGCAGGGTGCAGTCGACACGCGCAGCCATGGGTGCGCCGCCAGCTTTCGCGGGCTGCCCGAAGGTCGCTTGGACGACATAGTCGGTGATGGCCTCGCGACCGCCGGCCTTGAGGACCGCCATCTTCTTGCGGTCGCCGGTGGAGCGGCCGATGCGGGTGTGGATGCGGCCGGTCGCAGGCGACGGCGCGCCGCGTGTCAGGGCGATGTAGGTGCGTTCGATGTCGTGCGCAGCGAACAGGGCGGAGAGGCCGGCGTGGGCGCGGTCGGTCTTGGCGGCGACCATGACGCCGGAGGTGTCCTTGTCCAGCCGGTGGACGATTCCGGGGCGGGCGACGCCGCCGATGCCCGACAGACTGTCGCCGCAATGGGCCAGCAGCGCGTTGACCAGGGTGCCGTTCGGTGTGCCGGGCGCGGGGTGGGCGGCCATGCCCGCAGGCTTGTCGATGACGATAAGCTCGGCGTCCTCGTAAAGGACGGTCAAGGGAATGGCCTGGGGCTGAGGCGTGGCCGGCGCGACGGGCGGCACGGCGACGGCATAGAGGCCGGGCTGGGCCTTGGCGGAACCGCCGGTCAGGACCGCGCCATCGCGACTGACGGCCCCCTCGGCCAGCAGGGCCTGGAGCCGGGCGCGCGACAGGGCGGGGAAGGCGCCGGCCAAGGCCTTGTCCAGGCGAACGCCGGACGCGTCGATGCGAGCCTCCAGCACCTCGGCGGGGGCGCCGGTCGCGGGGTCTTCGTCTTCGTCGATCAGGTCAGGGTCGGACACGTCGTCTCCCTAGCACGACCGGCCGCTTGCGCGAGGGGCGCGGGTGAGGTGATAGTCAAGCTTGGGGGCGTAGGGGACATCCGATGAAGCGGTTGATGATCGCCGGGAGCGCGTTCGCCGCGGCGGCGCTGCTGAGCAGTTGCACGACCATGAGCAAGGACGAATGCCTGGCCGGGGCCTGGGGCGAGAAGGGCTATGCGGACGGGGCGTCGGGCTATCCGATGACGCGACTGGACGACCACGCCAAGGCCTGCGCCAAGTTTCAGATCGCACCCAATCCGGCCGCCTATGGCTCGGCGCGTGAGGATGGCTTGCGGACGTATTGCACCTTCCAGCGCGGCTGGGAGGAGGGACGCGCGGGCAATACCTATCATGGCGTCTGCCGGCCGGAGGAAGAGCAGGCGTTTCTACCGGCCTATCGTGACGGCCGAATGCTGCATGATGTCGAGGACGCGTACGAAACGGCGGAAAGCGCCTTGAACAGCGCTGAGGCCCGGATCGAGAACCGTGAAGACAAGCTGGAAGCCAAGGAGCTTGAACTGCGCGGCGAGGGCCTGACGGATGAAGAACGGGAGCGCATTCGTAACCGCATCCGAGAGGTCAGAGGCGAAATCCGGGATGCGCGTCGCAATGCCCGAGAGGCACGCGACGCGCTGGATCAGGCGGAATGGGACGTTCGCCGGGTGCGGCGCGAACTGAGCGGCCGCTACCCGGTCTAGGTGTCGGTCCTAGGCGGCCTTGACGGATGCGCCGCGGAAGGACGGATCCAGGTCGCCCGAGGCGTAGCGCTTCGCCATCTGGGCGGTGGAAAGCGGGCGGATCTTGGAGGCCTGGCCCTCGCAGCCGAACTGCTGGTAGCGCTCCATGCAGAGCTTCTTCATCGCCTCCTTGGCGGGCTTCAGATAGTAGCGCGGGTCGAACTCGCCCGGCTTCTCCATCAGGGCCTTACGGATGGCGCCGGTGATGGCCATGCGGTTGTCGGTGTCGATGTTGACCTTGCGCACGCCGTGCTTGATGCCGCGCTGGATTTCCTCGACCGGAACGCCCCAAGTCTGGGGCATTTCGCCGCCGTACTGGTTGATGATGTCCTGCAGATCCTGCGGCACCGACGACGAGCCGTGCATCACCAGGTGCGTGTTGGGCAGGCGGCGGTGGATCTCCTCGATCACGTTCATGGCCAGGACCTCGCCGTCCGGCTGACGCGTGAACTTGTAGGCGCCGTGGCTGGTGCCCATGGCGATGGCCAGGGCGTCGACCTTGGTGGCGGCAACGAAGTCGACGGCCTGATCCGGGTCGGTCAGCAACTGCGAGTGGTCCAGCTTGCCCTCGAAGCCGTGGCCGTCTTCAGCCTCGCCCATGCCGGTTTCCAGCGAGCCCAGCACGCCCAGTTCGCCCTCGACCGAGACGCCGCAGGCGTGGGCCATTTCGGTGACGCGACGGGTGACGTCGACGTTGTATTCATAGCTGGCGGGGGTCTTGGCGTCCTCCTCCAGCGAGCCGTCCATCATCACGCTGGTGAAGCCGTACTGGATGGCGGTGGCGCAGGTCGCCGGGCCGTTGCCGTGGTCCTGGTGCATGCAGACCGGGATGTGCGGGTAGAGCTCGGCCAGGGCGTCGATCAGCTTGGCCAGAACGATGTCGTTGGCGTAGTTCCGGGCGCCTCGCGAGGCCTGGATGATGACGGGGGCGTTGACCTCGTGGGCCGCCTCCATGATCGCCAGACCCTGTTCCATGTTGTTGATGTTGTAGGCGGGCAGGCCGTAGTCATTCTCTGCCGCGTGGTCGAGCAGCTGTCGCAGCGTGATGCGCGCCATGGGGTAGTCTCCTGAGCCGAATAGTCTTTTTGGTTGGGCGAGAGATTAGACGCCGGACAGCGCGAAGTCACGCCGTGTTACAGCCGTTTCAGCGCCGATTTCGAAGACAGGATGCAGGCGTGATCCGCCTGCATCGCTAAGCCTTCAGGCGCGCAGGGCCTCGACGCCGGGCAGGGGCTTGCCCTCCATCCATTCCAAGAAGGCGCCGCCGGCAGTGGACACGAAGGTCAGGTCTGCCGCGACGCCGGCATGACCGACGGCCGCGACCGTGTCGCCGCCACCCGCCACCGCGATCAGCGCGTTGGCCTTGGTGCGCTCGGCGACGTGCTTGGCGGCCGCGACCGTGGCGGCGTCGAAGGGCGGCACCTCGAACACGCCCAACGGGCCGTTCCAGATCAGGGTCTTGGAGCCGTCGATCGCGGCGTTCAGGCGGGCGACGGTGTCGGGGCCTGCGTCCAGGATCTTGTCTTCAGTCGCGAGGGCTTCGCTGGTCTTGACGGTGCGGGCGTCGGCGCCGGGCTTGACCTCGGTCGCCACCACGACATCGACGGGCAGCAGGATGTGGCAGCCCTTGGCTTCGGCTTCCGCCAGGATCTCGCGCGCCGTGTCCGCCATATCCTTCTCGGCCAGCGAGCCGCCGATATCGATCCCTTGCGCATAAAGGAAGGTGTTGGCCATGCCGCCGCCGATGGCCAGCGTGTCCAGCTTGCCGACCAGGTTCTTCAGCAGGTCCAGCTTGGTCGAGACCTTGGAGCCGCCGACGATGCCAACCACGGGCTTCTGCGGATTGCCGAGCGCCGCCTCGAGCGCATCGAGTTCACGACGCATGGATTCGCCAGCATAGGCGGGGATGTGGTGGGCGACGCCTTCCGTCGAGGCGTGGGCGCGGTGGGCGGCCGAGAAGGCGTCGTTGACGTAGAGATCGCCGAGATCTGCCAGCTTCTGGGCGAAGACCGGATCATTGGCCTCTTCCGCCGCATGGAAGCGCACGTTCTCCAACAAGACCACGCCGCCGGCGTCCAGATCGCGAATGGCCTCGACTGCGTCGGGACCGATACATTCGTCGGCGAAGCGGACGGGGGCGCCGAGCAGTTCTTCCAGCGGCTGGACGACGGGTTTCAGGCTCATCGACGGAACGCGCTGGCCCTTGGGGCGGTCGAAATGGGCCAGCAGGGCGACCTTGGCGCCCGCGTCGCGCAGGCGCTGGATCGTCGGCAGGGCGACCCGCAGACGGGTGTCGTCCGTGACCTTGCCGCCCTCCATCGGGACGTTGAAGTCCACGCGAACCAGAGCCGTCTTGCCGGCGAGATCCTTGGCGTCGTCGAGGGTGCGGAAGGTCATAAGGTTATCCCAAAACAGTTTTGATGGCGCTGAAAAGGCCGAGGCCCGAGGCCGCCACGATCAAGAACGCCAGCATCGGAATACTGGCGACTGGTCTGCGAATCGGCGCGCCGTCCAGAAGTTCGCCAAATTCAAACCGGGTTCTGTTGAACCAGAACAGGGCAAGGACCAGCCACCAGCACAGGAGGGCGGCAGTCCATGCCGCCGCGTTGATCCAACTGCCGCCGAACTTCAACAGAAGAAGGTGCTTGGCGGCCTCTAGCATGAAGCCGCCTGAAAACGGCGCCGCGACGACTAGCAGCAGCATCAGGATGCAGCCTGATCCTGCGTTTCTGACAGCCGCACGGCGCCAAGTTTTCAAGTTATAGGAACTTCGCCATCTGCAGCGCGGTGTCCGACATCCGGGTCGCGAAGCCCCACTCGTTATCATACCAGCTCAACACGCGGGCCAGCTTGCCGTCGACGACCTGGGTCTGGGGCAGGGCGGCGGTGGAGGAGGCGGCGATGTGGTTCAGGTCGTGCGAGACCAGCGGGTCGATCGTCGTGAACAGCACGCCCTTCATCGGACCGTCGGCGGCTGCCTGAAGCGCCGCGTTGATCTCTTCGACCGTGACCTCGCGACCGGCGACGACCTTCAGATCGACGACCGAGACGTTGGGGGTCGGGACGCGGATCGAAGAGCCATCCAGCTTGCCCTTCAGCTCCGGCAGGACCAGGCCCAGGGCCTTGGCGGCGCCGGTCGAGGTCGGGATCATCGACAGGGCCGCGGCGCGGGCGCGGTAAAGGTCCTTGTGCATCGTATCCAGCGTCGGCTGGTCGCCGGTGTAGGAGTGGATGGTGGTCATATAGCCGCGCTCGATGCCGAACAGGTCGTTCAGCACTTTGGCAACGGGGGCCAGGGCGTTGGTGGTGCACGAGCCGTTCGACACGACGATGTCGTCGGCGGTCAGGGTCTCGTGGTTGACCTTGTAGACGATGGTCTTGTCGGCGTTGTCGGCGGGCGCCGAGACCAGGACGCGTTTGGCGCCGGCCTTAAGGTGGGCGCTGGCCTTGTCCTTGGAGGTGAAGATGCCGGTGCATTCGAAGGCGATGTCCACCTTCAGCTCGGCGTGCGGCAGATTAGCGGGATCGCGTTCGGCCGTGACCTTGATCTTGCCGGTGCCGACGTCGATCCAGTCCTCGCCCGAGGTCACCGTGCCGGGGAAGCGTCCGTGGACCGAATCGTAACGGAACAGGTGGGCGTTGGTCTCGACCGGACCCAGATCGTTGATCGCCACCACCTCGATGTCCGTGCGGCCATGCTCGATGATCGAGCGAAGGACGAGACGGCCAATGCGGCCGAAACCATTGATGGCGACGCGAACGGTCATGGAGAGCTCCTGTGATCGGTATGACGAGCGTTATATAGGTGCGCGTCTCAATGGAGCGGTCGTGGACGGGTTTCAACCCCGCGCGCGTAACATGATGTGATGGACGGTTACGCTTCGAAAATCACCCGCGCCAGCTTCGGGTAAGAAACACCCCGGGCGAGGTTATTTTCCAGCTGTTGCGCAAAATTATTGCGACAGGGGTTGTGCGTCTCCAACGGCTATGGTTTCTTGGCGTCAGAACAGGGAGCCACCCGTGGCCACGATGACGCGCGACATGACGAAGGGACGCACCGCCAAGGCGGTCGTCGCCGTTCGCGCGCCTGTCGGCCTGGAAAGCCCCGTATTCCTCATTAACCTCGTACTTCTCGGCCTGCTCACGCAAGCGGCGTGGATGCACGCGACCTGACCCTAGACACACTCAGGATCGCCTCGCACCACCCCGCCTCCGAAAGGAAGCGGGGTTTTTAGTGCGCGGCGGTTCGAAACGAACCGGACCGATGACGCAAAATTCTACCTCCCAGCCCAGAAAGCCCAATGCGCGCAGCGCGGCGGTGACGGCTGGCCCGAACCGGGCGGCCGCCCGCTCTTATCTGCGCGCCGCCGGCATGCACGACGCCGACTTCGACAAGCCGATGATCGGCATCGTCAACACCTGGTCGACGGTCACGCCGTGCAACATGCATCTGGACCGACTGGCCAAGGACGTGCGCGCCGGCATCATCGCGGCGGGCGGCTATCCGGTCGATTTCAACACCATCGTCGTCACCGACGGCATCTCGATGGGCACGGCGGGCATGAAGGCCTCGCTGATCAGCCGCGAGGTCGTCGCCGACTCGATCGAACTGGCCATCGAAGGCCACCAGCTGGACGGCGTGGTCTGCATCGTCGGCTGCGACAAGACGATCCCGGCGGCGGCCATGGCCCTGGCGCGGATGGATATCCCCGGCCTGGTCTATTACGGCGGCACCATCATGCCGGGCGTGATCGGGACGAAAGAGGTTTCGGTCCAGGAGGTGTTCGAGGCCATCGGCGCCCATTCGGCCGGCGCCCTGGACGACGAAGGGCTGAAGGCGGTCGAGCAGGCCGTCTGCCCGGGCGCCGGGGCTTGCGGCGGCCAGTTCACGGCCAACACCATGGCCATGGCCTTGTCGGTCATGGGGATCTCGCCCATGGGCGCCAACGACGTGCCGGCCGTCGATCCAAACAAGGCCGCTGAAGGCGAACGCTGCGGTCGGCTGATCGTCGAACGCGTCTTCTCCGGCGACACGGCCCGCAAATACATCACACGCGCCAGTCTGAAGAACGCCGCCGTCGCCGTCTCGGCCTCGGGCGGGTCGACGAATGCGGTCATGCACCTGACGGCCATCGCGGCGGAGGCCGGCGTCGAGTTCGGCGTCGAGGACTGCCACCAGGCCTGCGTCGAGGCGCCGGTCATCTGCGATCTGAAGCCGGGCGGCCGCTTCCTGGCCTCGCACCTGTTCGCCGCCGGCGGCACCCGTCTGGTCACCCAGCGGATGGCCGAGGCCGGCAAGATCGTGAACACCCCCACCGTCACCGGCCGCAGCCTGTTCGCCGAAGCCGCCGAGGCCGAGGAGACCCCGGGCCAGGTGGTGGTGACGACGTTTGACGCCCCTGTGATGGATCGCGGCAGCTTTGCCGTCATCTATGGCGATGTCGCCCCGGAAGGCGCGGTCATCAAGCTGACGGGCCACAAGGTCGACACGTTCGAAGGCCCGGCCTGCGTCTTCGACTCGGAAGAGGACGCCTTCCACGCCGTTCAGGATGGATCGGCCGGCGAAGGTGACGTGATCATCATCCGCTACGAAGGGCCCAAGGGCGGTCCGGGCATGCGCGAGATGCTGCAGGTCACCGCCGCCCTGAAGGGGCGCAAGATCGACAACGTCGCCCTGCTGACCGACGGCCGGTTCTCGGGCGCCAGTTACGGCTTCGTCGCCGGACACGTCTCGCCGGAAGCCGCCGTGGGCGGGCCGATCGCGCTCATTCGCGATGGTGATCGCATCACCATCGACGTCACCAACCGCCGCATCGACGTCAATGTCGATCTGGCGACGCGCCGGGCGGGCTTTACGCCCCACGTAGTCCGCCCGGCGCGAGGTGTCTTCGCCAAATACCGCGCCTCGGTCGCCTCGGCTGCTCAAGGCGCCGTCACCATTCCCAACCCGCCGCCGGCCCAAGTCCCGGCAAGCCACAAAACCAACGCTGCTCAGGACGCCTGACCCATGGCCATCACCATCTACACCAACGAAGACATCGAGCCGGGCGCCATCGCCGGCCAGCGCATCGCGATCATCGGCTATGGTTCGCAGGGTCGCGCCCACGCCCAGAATCTGAAGGACAGCGGCCATGACGTGGTCGCAGGCGTTCGTCACGGCGGCACGGGCTGGAAGCACGCCACCGCCGACGGCGTCCCAACCGCAGAGCCGGCCGAGGCGGTCAGGGGCGCCGACATCATCGCCATCCTGACGCCCGACATGGTTCAGGGCGACGTCTATCGCGACATCATTGAGCCGAACGCCAAGGAGGGCTCGGCCCTGCTGTTCGCCCACGGCTTCTCCATCATCTACGAGCGCATCACCCCGCGCGCCGACATGGACGTGATCCTGGTCGCGCCGAAGGGACCGGGCGATCTGGTCCGCCGCGAGTTCCAGCGCGGGCGCGGCGTGCCCAGCCTGTTCGCCGTCGAGAAGGACGTCACCGGCAAGGCCCGCGACCGGGCCATGGGTTACGCCAAGGGCAATGGCGGCGCGACCGGCGGCCTGCTGGAAACCACCTTCCGCGAAGAGACCGAGACCGATCTGTTCGGCGAACAGGCAGTCCTGTGCGGCGGCGCCAAGGAGCTGGTCATCCAGGGCTTCAACACCCTGGTCGAGGCCGGTTACCAGCCCGAGATCGCCTATTTCGAATGCCTGCACGAGCTGAAGCTGATCGTGGACCTGTTCTACGAGGGCGGCATCTCGAAGATGCACCACTTCATCTCCGAGACGGCCAAGTACGGCGCGGTCGCCAGCGGCCCGCGCGTCGTGACCGAAGAGACCAAGGCCCGTATGAAGACCATTCTGGACGAGATCCAGGACGGCACCTTCGCGCGCAACTGGATCGCCGAGAACGAGGCCGGCAAGCCGCAATACGAGGCCTGGCTGAAGGCCGACCGCGAAAGCCAGATCGAACAGGTCGGCGCCCGTCTGCGCGAACGCATGGCCTGGCTGAACACGCCCCATGCCCCGCAGGGCGAAACTAGGGCCGAAGCGGCCTGATCGCCGCCTGAACGACCGGATGACCCTGATGACCGCCGCCGCCTTCAAACCTCAAGCCGAGACCGCACCCCAGTCAGGTGCGCGTCTGCTGGTCTCCACCCTGGAGCGGCTGGGGGTGGAGGTGGTGTTCGGCTATCCGGGCGGCGCCATCATGCCGGTCTACGACGCCCTGGCCGGCTCCAAGCTGAAGCACATCCTGGTCCGTCACGAGCAGGGCGCGGCCTTCTCGGCCGACGCCTATGCCAGGAAGAGCGGCAAGGTCGGGGTCTGCATGGCGACGTCAGGCCCTGGCGCCACCAACCTGGTCACCGGCATCGCCAATGCGATGATGGATTCGGTGCCGATCGTCTGCATCACCGGCAACGTCGCCCAAGGCCTGATGGGCACTGACGCCTTTCAGGAGATCGACATCCTGGGCGTCACCCTGCCGATCGTGAAACATTCGATCCTGGTCCGCTCGGCCGCCGAGGTTCCGGCCGCGATCAAGGAAGCCTTCCATATCGCACGGTCGGGCCGACCCGGCCCGGTTCTGGTCGACCTGCCCAAGGATGTGCAGTTCGAGACGACCGGCGAGGACTACGGTTTCTCCATTCCCAACGAGACGCCGCGCGTCGATCACGACGCCATCGCCGCCGCCGAGGCCGCGATCCGGGCGGCGAAGAAGCCGTTGGTCTATATCGGCGGCGGAGTGAAGATCGGCGGTGCGACAGGAGCTCTGCGCGCCTTCGTCGCCGCGACCGGCATCCCCCAAGTCTCGACCTTGAACGCCCTGGGCAGCATCCCGACCGATGCGCCGGGCATGCTGGGCATGCTGGGCATGCACGGCACGCGCGCCGCCAACCACGCGGTGCAGGACAGCGATCTGCTGATCGTCGTCGGCGCTCGGTTCGACGACCGCGCGACGGGCAAGCTGGCTGAATTCGCGCCCAATGCCCGCATCGTTCATTTCGACATCGACGCCTCGGAAGTCGGCAAACTGCGCAGCGCCAATGTCGCCGTCGTCGGCGAGCTGCGCGAAGGCGTTGAGGCGCTGACGGCGCGGATGCGGTCGGGCGCCGCACTGGACATTCAGGCCTGGGCCGACGACTGCGCTGGTGCGGCCAAAGCGGGCGCTCACCGCTATGACGCGCCGGGCGAGGGGGTCTATGCGCCCGCCCTGCTGAAGGAAATCTCGGAAGCGGCGGGCGATGATTTCGTCGCCGCCTGCGACGTGGGCCAGCATCAGATGTGGGCGGCCATGCACTGTCGCTTCGCCAAGCCGGAAGCTCACATCACCTCGGGCGGTCTGGGTGCGATGGGCTTTGGCCTGCCTGCCGGCATCGGGGCCAAGCTGGCCGATCCATCTGCGACGGTCGTCACCATCGCCGGCGACGGCGGCTTCATGATGAACATCCAGGAGCTGGCGACGCTGAAGCGCTACGGCATCCCGCTGAAGATCGTGCTGATCGACAATTCCTCACTGGGCCTGGTGCGCCAGTGGCAGGAGCTGTTCTTCGCCGAGAACTATTCGGAGATCGATCTGTCCGACAACCCGGACTTCGTGAAGGTCGCTGAAGCTTTCGGCATCGAGGCCTTCCGCATCGGTCGCCGCGATCAGGTGTCCGACGGCATCCAGCGCCTGCTGGCCGCCGACGGTCCCTGCCTGGCCCATGTGGTCATCGACCCCCGAGACAATGTCTGGCCGCTGGTTCCGCCGGGCAAGAACAACGCTGAAATGATGGAGGGCTCCTGAGATGAGCAACACGATCCACATCCAGATCGACCGTGCGGACGGTTCGCTTCAGCGTCTCATCGGCCTGGTGGAGCGCCGCGGCTTCCACATCGACGGCATGGCCCTGGCTGACGAGGGCGCCTTCCGCCGCATCGCCCTGACCGTGCGCGGCCGCGACGCCGGCCGCTGCATGGACAATCTGGGTCGCCAGATCGACCGGCTGTTCGGCGTGCGCCGCATCAGCAACGACATTATTCAATCCGAGGCCGCGTGATGATTACCCCCGAACACGTACGCGTATCGGGCGTATCCCGCACCGAGCAGATCGCCGCCGATCCCAACCGCGTTATCGTCTTCGACACGACGATGCGGGACGGCGAACAGGCCCCGGGCTTCTCCATGAGCGCCCAGGCGAAGGTGAAGATGGCCCAGGTTCTACGGGACCTGGGCGTCGACGTTATCGAGGCCGGCTTCGCCGCCTCCTCGCCCGGCGACGAGGACTGCATTCGTCGCGTGGCGGGCGAGGTCGAGGGGCCGGTTTTCTGCTCCCTGTCGCGCGCCAACGAGAAGGACATCGACGCCACCTCCCGCGCGCTGGAGCCGGCGCCGAAGTCGCACCGTCGGTGCCACACCTTCATCGGCACCAGCCCGATCCACCGTTCCGCCAAGCTGAGGATGTCCACCAATGAGGTGCTGTCGACGGCGGTGCGCTCGGTCGAATACGCCCGCAGCCTGTTCGACGACGTCGAGTTTTCGGCCGAGGACGCCTTCCGCACCGAGCCGGAGTTTCTGGCCGATGTGCTGGAGGCCGCCGCCGACGCGGGCGCCCGCACCCTGAACGTGCCCGACACCGTCGGCTATGCGACGCCCCAAGAGGTGCGCGAGCGGTTCGCCGCCCTAGCCGCACGGATCAAGAAGCGCCATCCGCATGTGATCTTCTCGGCGCACTGCCACGACGACTTGGGCATGGCGGTCGCCAACTCCCTGGCCGCCGTCGAGGGCGGCGCGCGTCAGATCGAGGGCGCGATCAACGGCATCGGCGAGCGGGCCGGCAACTGTTCGATCGAAGAGGTCATCATGGCGCTGAAGGTCCGCGAGGACCGCTATGGCGTCACCACCGGCGCCGACAGCCGGCATCTGGTGCGCGCCTCCAAGATCCTGTGCGAGATCACCGAGACGGTCATCGCACGCAACAAGTCGGTGGTCGGCATCAACGCCTTCGCCCATGAGGCGGGAATCCACCAGCACGGCATGCTGGCCGACAGCCGCACCTATGAGATCATGCGGCCCCAGGATGTGGGCTTCGAGGGCAGCTGGTTCGTGCTGGGCAAGCATTCGGGCCGTCACGCCATCGCCAAGCGCGCCGAGACCATCGGCCGTCCCATCGAGGGCGAGCGTCTGGCGGCGGTGGTCGCCGGCTTCAAGTCGCGCGCGGATCAGATCGGCGAGATCAACGACGCCGAATTGATCGCCATCATCGACCGGGTCGATGGCGTGTCCGAGATCGTGGCCCAATATGCCTGATCCCAAGACGCTGTTCGACAAGGTGTGGGACGCTCACGTCGTGCGGTCGGAAACGGCCGATACGCCGGGAGTGCTGTATATCGACCTGCATCTGGTCCACGAAGTCACCAGCCCCCAGGCCTTCAGCGAGATCGAGGCGCGCGGTCTGAAGGTCCGTCGCCCCGACCGGACCTATGCGACGCTGGATCATTCGACGCCGACCCTGCCGGCGGGGCTGAATGGTCTGAAACCCTATGTCACCGCCCAGGCCGAGGCTCAGGTTCATACGCTGGAGCGCAACTGCGCCGCCCATGGCGTGCCGCTGGCCGGATGGGAATCGGAAGATCGCGGCGTGGTTCATGTCATGGGGCCGGAACTGGGCCTGACCCAGCCGGGCATGACGGTGGTCTGCGGCGATAGTCATACCGCCACCCATGGCGCCTTCGGCGCCCTGGCCTTCGGGATCGGCACTTCGGAAGTCGGTCACGTGCTGGCGACCCAATGCCTGTTGCAGCGCAAGGCCAAGGCCATGCGGGTGACGGTGGACGGAAAGTTGCAGCCTGGCGTCTCGGGCAAGGATGTCGCCCTAGCAGTCATCGCCGCCATCGGTTTCGGCGGCGGCACCGGCTATGTCATCGAATACGCGGGCGAGGCGGTGCGGTCGCTGGACATGGAAGGGCGCATGACCCTGTGCAACATGTCCATCGAGGCCGGCGCGCGGGCGGGCATGATCGCCCCGGACCAGACCACCATCGACTGGCTGCGCGGTCGCAAGCACGTCCCCGCCGACTTTGAGGCGGCGACCGCCGAATGGCTGAAACTGGCGACGGATCAGGGCGCGGTCTTCGATAAGGAAGTGACCATCGACGGCGCCGCCATCCGACCCATGGCGACCTGGGGCACGACGCCGGATGCGGGCGCGCCCATCGGCTCGCCCGTGCCGCAACCGCAGTCGGACTCAGACCGCAAGGCCATCGCCTACATGGGCTTCACAGCTGGGGAGGCGACGACCAGCCAGCCGGTGGATGTGGTCTTCATCGGATCCTGCACCAACGGACGTCTGCCCGATCTGCGCGCCGCCGCCGAGGTGCTGCGCGGCCGCAAGGTCAAGCCGGGTCTGCGCATGCTGGTGGTGCCGGGGTCCGAGGCCGTGCGTCGCGACGCTGAGGCCGAGGGGCTGCATGAGGTCTTTATCGCCGCCGGGGCCGAATGGCGCATTCCCGGCTGCTCGATGTGCATCGCCATGAACGGTGATTTCGTCGCGCCGGGCCAACTGGCCGTATCCACGTCGAACCGCAACTTCGAAGGGCGTCAGGGCAAGGACGCCCGCACCATCCTGGCCAGTCCAGCGACGGCGGCGGCGACGGCGGTCGCTGGGGTGCTGACCGATCCGCGCGTCTTTCTGAAGGAGGAGGCCGCCCTCAAGCAGTCGAGCGCCGCGCGCGAGATGGTAGGAGCGCAAAATGTCTGAACCCTTCCAGGTGCTGACCTCCAAGACCGTGACCCTGAGTCAGGCCAATATCGACACCGACCAGATCATTCCGGCGCGTTTCCTGACCACGACTACGCGCGAAGGGCTGGGCAAGGCCGCCTTCTATGACTGGCGTTACGAGGACGACGGCTCGGAAAAACCCGAGGCCATCTTGAACCGGATCGATCCGGCCGAGCATCGCATCCTGCTGGCGGGCCGGAACTTCGCCTGCGGTTCGTCGCGCGAACATGCGCCCTGGGCCCTGCTGGACTATGGGTTCCGGGCGGTGATCTCGACCGAGATCGCTGACATTTTTACATCGAATGCGCTGAAAAACGGCCTGCTGCCCATCGTGGTCAGTCAGGCGGTTTGGGACGATCTGGCGTCGCAGCCGGACCAGCCGGTCATGATCGACCTCCAGGCCAATCAGATCCAGCGCGGCAATGCCGAACCCGTGCCGTTCGGGGTCGAATCCTTCGCCCGTCAATGCCTGCTGGACGGGGTGGACACCCTGGGCTGGCTGCAATCAAACATGCCTGAAATCGAAGCCTACGAGCGATCGAAAGAGACCGTAAGATGAGCACCGCCGCCACCAAGACCTACAACATCGTCCTGCTACCCGGCGACGGCGTCGGACCGGAGGTCACGCGGGCCGCGCGCGATGTCTTGCGGGTCATCGGCGACTTCTATGGTCACCATTTCGAGTTCTCCGAACACCTGATCGGTGGCGCGGCCATCGAGGAAACGGGCGAGCCCTTGCCCGAGGCGACGCGCGCCGCCTGCGTCGCTTCCGACGCCGTGCTGCTGGGCGCCGTCGGCGGACCGAAATGGGATGGCGGCAAGGCGCGTCCGGAACAGGGGCTGTTGGCGATCCGCAAGGCGATGGGCCTGTTCGCCAATCTGCGGCCGTTGCAGGTGTCGCCGGTGCTGGCGCACCGCTCCCCGCTGAAGAAGGAGATCGTCGAGGGCGTCGATCTGATCGTCTTCCGCGAACTGACCGGCGGCGTCTATTTCGGCGAGAAGACCCGCACCGCCGATCGCGCCACCGACCTGTGCGAATACACCGTGCCGGAGATCGAGCGGGTGACCCGCGCCGCCTTCCAGACCGCTCAACAGCGTCGCGGCAAGGTGACCTCGGTCGACAAGGCCAATGTCATGGAGACCAGTCGCTTGTGGCGCGAGGTCGTGACCCGCATCCATGCCGAGGAGTTCCCAGACATCACCCTGGAGCACGCCCTGGTGGACTCCATGGCCATGCACCTGATCCGCAAGCCGCGCGAATACGACGTCATCCTGACCGAAAACATGTTCGGTGACATCCTGTCGGACGAGATCTCTGTGCTGGGCGGCTCCATCGGCCTGTTGCCGTCGGCGTCGCTGGGCGCGGGCGGGCCGGGTCTGTTCGAGCCGATCCACGGCTCGGCGCCGGACATCGCCGGTCAGGATCTGGCCAATCCGGTCGGGACCATTCTGTCGGCAGCCCTGCTGCTGCGTCACAGCCTGAAACTGGAGGACGAGGCCGATTCTATCGAGGCCGCCGTCGCCGCCGTTCTGGCGGCCGGCGCCGTGACGGCCGACCTGGGCGGCGCGCTGGGCACGCGTGCGGCGACCGAAGCCGTCATCGACGCCATCCGCGCCATCCATTGGGCGGCCGCGCATCGGGTGCAGATGCATTGGGCCTGACGGCTTAAACTGAAGCTGAAAATCCTGCCGCTGAGCTTGGCTTTTTCGGCATACACAATCTGTCATAGGGCCGTATGATCGCAAGATCGTGCGGCCCTGTTCTTTTTCTCCATGACCGTTGCAAGAAAGTTGCGCCGTTCACGGTCTAGCCCCTTGCGCCTATCGCAAATGCGGTAAAATCTTCGCAACTGCGAGATTGCATAGGGGGTACTAGCTCATGTCGCAGACCACGAAACGACTTACGGGAGCGGCTGCGCTCCTACTTCCCACACTCTGTCTGATGGCTGCCGGCGCGGCGAATGCGCAGGACGCCGCGCCCGCCTTGCTCGGCCACCAGGCCGCGCTTGAGCTGGACAGCGCCGGCGCCTCATGGCTCGGCACCTCGACCGCCCTGGTTCTGCTGATGACCCTCCCCGGTCTGGCGCTGTTCTATGGCGGCATGGTGCGCAAGAAGAACGTCATCGCCACTATCACCCAGTCCGTCGGCGTCTTCGCCGTGGTGTCGCTGGTATGGTTCATCGCCGGCTACAGCCTGGCCTTCGGCAAGAACGAGAGCGCCGGCCTTCAGCCCTTCATCGGCAGCCTGGACATGCTGTTCCTGAACGGCGTGTCGCTGAAGACAGCCAACGCCCTGCTGCCGGGCATTCCCGAGTTCCTGTTCATCTCTTTCCAGATGACCTTCGCCATCATCACACCGGCGCTGATCACCGGCGCCTTCGCCGAGCGGTTCAAATATTCTGCGCTGTTGCTGTTCACCGCCCTATGGTCGCTGCTGGTCTATGCGCCGATCTGCCACTGGGTCTGGGGCGGCGGTTTCCTCGGTTCGGCGGGCGTGCTGGACTTCGCGGGCGGCGCCGTCGTTCACGTCAACTCGGGCGTCGCGGGCCTAGTCTGCGCTATCTTCCTGGGTCGCCGTAAGGGTTACGGTACAGAGGTCATCACCGCTCACAACCCTGTGCTGACCATGATCGGCGCCTCGCTGCTGCTGGTCGGCTGGATCGGCTTCAACGCCGGCTCGGCGGGCGCCGCCAACGATCTGATGGGCGTGGCGCTGCTGAACACCATCCTGGCCGCCGCCGCCGCCGCCCTGACCTGGAAGGTCGTCGAATATATCGAGAAGAAGAAGGTTTCGCTGATCGGCATGCTGTCGGGCGTCGTCGCCGGTCTGGTCGCCATCACCCCGGCGGCCGGCTTCGTCGATCCCAAGGGCGCGGTCATCATCGGCCTGATCGCCGGTCCGGCCTGCTACGCCTCGTCGGTGTGGATCAAGAAGCTGCTGCGCTACGACGACAGCCTGGACGCCTTCGGCATCCACGGCGCGGGCGGCCTGATCGGCGCCCTGCTGACCGGCGTGTTCGCCACGACCGCGATCAACAGCCTGTCGGAAGGCGCCAACGTCGGCGCCCAGGCCCTGGGCCTGCTGTGGACCATCGTCTACAGCGCCGTCGGCACCCTGATCATCCTGTTCATCTGCAAGTTCACCACGGGCCTGCGCGTGAGCGAAGCGGAAGAAGCCGCCGGTCTGGACACCTCGCTGCATGGCGAGGCGCTGGAACACTGATGGAGACCGGGCGCGGCTCCCAAACCCGCGCCCGGCCTCGACCTCGAATAACGACAACAAGGGGATAGACTATGAAAAAGACCATCATCCGCGCGGCCGCCGCCGCAACGCTCGCCGCAGGACTGATCGGCCTCGCCGCGCCGGCCTCGGCCCAGAGCACCGTCGATGTTGCCTGGAACGTCGGCGCCGTCAGCGACTATGTCTTCCGCGGCTTCAGCCAGACCAGTGAAGATCCCGCCATTCAGGGCGGCGTCGATCTGACCTCGGGCGGCTTCTACGCCGGGGCCTGGGCCTCCAACGTCGACTTCGGCGACGACACCGATGCGGAAGTCGACCTTTACGGCGGCTATCGCACAGAGGCGGGCGGTTTCGCGCTCGACTTCGGCGCGATCGGCTATCTGTATGTCGGGGAACCGGACGGCGCGGACTATAACTACGCCGAGTTCAAGGCTGCGGCCTCGCGCGCGGTCGGTCCCGCCACCTTTGGCGCGGCCGTCTATTACTCGCCCGATTTCTTCGGCGCGGATAAGGAAGCGACCTATTTCGAGGTCAACGGCGCCTTCTCGCCTGCGCCCAAGTGGACGGTGTCGGGCGCGCTCGGCAAGCAATGGCTCGACGTCAGCGACGACTATACCACTTGGAACGTCGGTGTTGGCTATGCCCTGACCGACAAGGTGGGCGTCGATGTCCGCTATCACGACTCGGACGTGGACGGCGTGCCCGGCGCCGAAGACCGCATCGTCGGGGCGGTGAAGCTCACTTTCTGAGCCGCGTCAGCCCGAAATGAGTACGGCCCCGGAGAGCGATCTCCGGGGCCGTTTTCGTATCAGCGAGCGTAGCGGTCGTGGACGGGGTCGTAGCTGTCCCAGACCTTGCCGTCGGCCAGCGACCGCAGCAGCTTCAAATATTCCGCGTGGGTCCAGGCAAGGGGGGTCGCCGAGTCCGTATTCTGACCCACGGCGTAATCCTTGGCCGTCGGGTTTCCGACGCCGTCCCACACCTGTTCGGCCAGCATCAGTCCGCCGTTGGCGAACCGCTCCATGCCGCGCACATAGGTCTGGCGGATGGCGGCGATGTCGGCGGCCGACGGGGCGCCGTTCACGCTGACGCGGGCCAGCTCATAGTGACCGCGCTCGCCCGTGAAGAAGGGCCAAACCCGACCGCGCTGGCCAGGGCTCATCTCCCCGCCGACGCCGTAGTTGGCGCCCGTCAGATGGTCCTCGCCATAGCCGTCGACGCCATAACGGCGCCAGCCCGGCGTCTTGTCGCCCTCGGGACCGAAGTCGTAGCGGACGCGATACAGCGGTTCCAAGGACTGATCGTCATAGACGGGCAGGGTTGCCAGGATGTGCGGATCGTCGGCCTTGCGCACCCCATAGCGCACCAGTTCCAGGAAGCCGCCGTCAACGACGCGGTCTTCGGCCGGAGCGATCTGGCCGTTGGCGGCGCCGATCGGGGCCTTGTCGTTCGGGTTTTCGTTCTGAGTGATGCGGATGAAGTAGCGACCGTCGCCGAAGTCGCCGTTGGTGGTGAACATCCGGTCTTCGATCTTGGACGCATAGCTGTCGGCCGCGATCTGGTAGCGCGTCGCGTCGGCGGCGTCGCCCGAGGCGCGCGCCATTTCGGCGGCCACCGTCAGGCCCGCGACCACGGCGGCGGTGCTGGAAGGCGAATAGCCTTGCTGCTCTTCCCAGCGTTCCTGCTGGGTGAAGGGCGGCTTGATCTCCGCGTCGTTCCACATCAGCCCGATCTTGCCGCCGTCGACCAGGAAGTCGGCCGCCGGCTTCAGCATGGACCGATAGTGTTCGGTCATCTGGGCGTCGGACAGCCAGCCCATCTTCCACAGACGATAGCCCAGCATGATCGGCATGGCGGTCTGGTCCAATTGGACCGCAACCCATTCCAGTTCGCCGTCCACGTGCGTCTTCTGCAGGAACCAGCCGCCGGCGCCGGTGTTGCCGGGCGTGTTCGGGCCGACCTGGACCTGGGGCAAATAGTTGAAGGCCGCCAGCGGCGTCTCCTTGTCGCCCAGCGCCGCCAGAGCCATCGCCACCTGATAGAAGTCGCGCGGCCAGACGGCCTTGTAGCCGGTCGAGGACTTCGACGCGTCCACCGTATCGCCCCACGGGTTCGACAGTGACGCGATCAGGGCGCCGGCGTGGGTGCGATCCTCCTGCACCTTGAGCATCAGAGCCGAGGCGTAGGCCAGCTTGCCGCCGTCGGTCGCCTGTTCGGCGATACGCGGCAGTTCGGTCAGGGAGCCGACATAGTCCCCCCAACCCACGCGCTCGCCCTCGCCGTTGAAGCGGGCCAGCACCTCGTCCAGACCGGTCGAGAACGAACCGTCCGCAGCGGCGCGCGCCTCAGCTTCGCTGGCGCCGAAGCCGATGACGAAGTCGCGCGTGATCCGGCTGCTTTGGCGCAGGCGCGGCAGGGCCCCGGTCATCATCGTGTTGCCGGCCTGATCGCCGGTGGAGGCGTAGGTCCAGTCCAGCTTGCCGTCCTTCAGATCCGTCAGGCCGTCCGAGGCGCCGACGAAGCCGACGCTGGCCTTTTCGAAGGCCTCGCTGGGCTTCAGGAACAGGTGGGTGTCGCCCTCCCAGGCGTGGAAACCGTCGCGCGTCACCGCGCCCCGATCGTCGACGCCGGTGTTGGCGATGTGCGGCTCCAGCATCAGATAGGGCGTCACATCGCCCTTCAGCGCCGTGATGGTGACGCGCAAAACCAGGGCGTTGCGGTCGGGATCGCTGAAGATCTGCTTTTCAATCTCAAAGCGGCCGTTCTTGTCCTGGGTCGTGACGCGATAGGCCGGCGACAGCGGACGCCCCTGGGCGTCGACGTGCAGATATTCGGTGCGGCTGGTGGTGTCGTCGCCTTCGACGACCAGACCGTCCTGGGTCACGCCGGCGAAGCGCAGCGCCTTGATCTGGGCCTCATGGATCAGGCCGTACATGGTCTCGGTCAGGACGCCATCGGCGATGGAATACCAGACCTTGGACACCGCGCCGGTCGGGCCGCCGTCGCGATACTCGCCGTCGACATAGGCCTCGTAAGAGGCGCCGGCGCCGGTCTTGGCCGCGCTGGACCAGACGGGCGGGGCGCCGGGCGCGCCGGGGGCGACGCCCGATTGAGCGCTTGCGACGGAAGCGAGGGCCAGGCCGGCGGCGCCGGCGAGGCAGAAGGTACGGAAGTGACGCATTGTAGTCCTCACGGGTTGCGCGTGGGGGCGGGGAAAAGAAGGAAGGTCAGAGGCACGTCCAGGCGCTGGTTCCAGGACGCTTCATTGTGCTGGGCGCCTGGGAAGACCAGGCTGCGGAAATCGCCGGGGCCGTAGCCGCGACGGCGGAAGGTCTGGTCCACCTGGGTCTGGAAGACGGCGTAGAATTGATCCAGCGTCTCGTCGCCCCGGTCGAAATAGAAGCGGTGGTCGCCCGGCTCGGGCAGGCGGCGTTCGATCACGCCGGTCCAGGCGGCGACCAGACGTTCGCGCCAGGCGTCCAGCGTCGCACCGGGCTCAAGCCCTTCGACCTTCAGCGGCCAATGGGTGGAGAGACAGGCGGCGGCGGAAAAGACCTGCGGCTGTTTCATCACCGCATACATGGAGATCAGGCCACCCATGCTGGAGCCGGCGATCATCGTGTCCTGCGGGCCAGTCAAAGTGCGGTAAGCGCCGTCGATGATGGGCTTCAACTCCTCGACCAGGAACCGCAGATAGCCGTCGGACAAGGACGGGCCGCCGTAAATGGCCTGAACCTCATCGCGCATGTCGGCGGGCAGGGCGGCGATCAGGTCGGCGGGGACATATTCCCTCAGCCGCAGGTCGGTGTTCCAGATCCCCACCACGATCGGCGTCCGCACCTGACCGCCTTCGATCAGCCGCGTCAGATGCTCGTCCACGCCCCATTCGCCGAAGTTGGCCGTGGCCGGATCGAACAGGTTCTGGCCGTCGTGCATGTATAGAACAGGCCAAGCGGCGTCGGACGCCTCATATCCGGGCGGCAGCCAGACCGAGACGTTGCGCGCCTTCACATGGGCCGACGCGACCGCCTCATGCAGCACCAACCGCCCGCCCGCGAGGGCGCCCTCAGCACCCGCCGCGTTAGCGAAGGGCAGGGCGGCCATGAGGGCCAGAAGACCCCGACGGTTCATCCGCGATGCTCCTTGACCATCAGCGCGCTGGCGGCGGCCAGAACGAAGGAGACGGCGCCCAGCACCAGGGCCCATATGGCCTGGCCGTCGAACAGGGTCTTCAGGATCAGGCCCAGAACCGTGGCGGCCAGCAGCTGAGGCACGACGATGAAGATGTTGAAGACGCCCATATAGACGCCCATCTTTCGGTCCGGCACCGCCGCCGACAGGATGGCGTAGGGCATGGAGACGATCGACGCCCAGGCGAAACCGACGCCGATCATCGGCAGCCACAAAAGGCCCGGCTCGCGGATGGCGAAGACGCCGAACAGACCCGCCGCGCCCAGCAGCAGCATCAGGGCGTGGGTCGCCTTGCGGCCGATGCGCTTGGCCAGCACCGGCAGGGTGAAGGCCGCCAGGGCCGCCACGCCATTATAGACCCCGAACAGAACCCCCACCCAGTCCGCGCCCGTGGCGTAGGCGGCCGAGGTGGTGTCGGTCGCACCGTAATGGACGCGGGTCACGGCCGCGGTGGTGTATATCCACATGGCGAACAGGGCGAACCAGCTGAAGAACTGAACAACGGCCAGGCCGCGCATGGTCTCCGGCATGCGGAAGATGTCGTTCAGGATTTCGGTCGCGGCGTTGGTGATGCGGCGACGCTGCATCATGCCGACGGCGATCTGCAGCAGGCCGAACCCGGCGAAGAAGCCGGCCAGGATCAGCAGCTCCTTCTCCAGATCGAGCGCGCCGATCAGCACGAAACCCAGCCCGCCGAGGACGGTGCAGACCAGGCCCGAAGTCATCCAGCCCTGGACGCTGCGAGCCGGCGCTTCGGCTTCGACGGGCGCGCTCGGCGCGTCGTCTCGGGCGCGTTCGAATGCCGCGATCTGTTCGGGGCTGTATTCCTTGGTCGACAGCACCGTCCACAGCACGGCCGAGAACAGGCCGGCGGCGCCGACGTAGAAGGCGATCTTGACCGACAGGGGCACCACGCCCGCCTCGGCGGTCGAGGCGATGTCGAAGACGTTGGACAACAGCCACGGCAGGACCGAGGCGAAGACTGCGCCGGCGCCGATGAAGAAGCTCTGCATCGCATAGCCGGCCGTGCGCTGCTCCTCCGGCAGGTTGTCGCCGACGAAGGCGCGAAACGGCTCCATGGTGATGTTGATCGAGGCGTCCATGATCCACAGCATGGCCGCGGCGAACCACAGGCTGGGGCTGTTGGGCATGGCGATAAGGGCCAGGGTGGTGGCGATGGCCCCGACCAGGAAATATGGGCGGCGACGCCCGAACCGGGTCCAGGTCTTGTCGCTGAAATGGCCGATGATCGGCTGGACCAGCAGACCCGTCAGCGGCGCGGCGATCCACAGGATCGCCAGCGAATCCACCTCGGCGCCCAGGGTCTGGAAGATGCGGCTCGTGTTGGCGTTCTGCAGGCCGAAGCCGATCTGGATGCCGAAGAAGCCGACGCACATGTTCCAGATCGCCAGGCCGGACAGGCGCGGGCGGTGCGAGAGAAGAGTCATCCGCGTCGCGCCCGGCCGACCGGCACGAACCGGATGGCCTGACCGCCGCCGGGCGCCAGCGCCAGGGTCAGGGTGTCAGACGACGTCACCTCGCGCTGCTCGATGACGATGTCCTCGCGCTTGCCGCGATAGTCGGCGTCCGGCCCGTCGCGATAGATTTCGGCCCGATATCGACGGCCGGCGTCCAGGAAGTCGAGTGGGGCCTTCAGCACGCGCTGATGCTCGTCGGTGACGGCGCCCAGGGCCCAGACATCCGTGCCGCGCTGCTTGCGAACCGTGACGACATAGTCGCCCATGGCGGCGTCCAACGTGCGGCTCTTGCTCCAATCGACCGGCACATCCTTGATGAACTGGAACGGGCCAGGGTTGGCCTCGTAGTTGACCAGCAGATCCGCCGCCATCTGGATCGGGCTGTAGATCACGACATAGAGCGCCAGCTGCTTGGCCCAGGTCGTCTGCACGCCGCCGGGGCTGCGTGTCTCCATGCCGAAGATGCCGGGCGTATAGTCCATCGGCCCGGCCAAGAGGCGGGTGAAGACCAGGTTCGGCTCATGTTCCGGTGGATTGCCGGGATTGCCCCAGGCTGAATATTCCATCCCGCGCTGGCCCTCGCGGCTGATGATGTTCGGATAGGTGCGGCGAAGGCCGGTGTCCTTGAACGGCTCGTGAGCGTTGACGGCGACCTTATGGCGATAGCCGGCCTCGACCACGCGCATGTGGTGCTGGGCCATCGCCTGGCTCTCGTGCCAGGCCATGACCATCTGTCCGTCCGGCCCGGCGACGCGGGCGCCTTGCGCGTCGGCGACGTAGCCCGTCTTCACCGAATGGACGCCGAGGCGTTCATACAGGGCCATGGCCGGTTCGAGCTGCTGCTCATAGTGGAAGGCGTTGCCGCCGGTCTCGTGGTGGCCGATCAGTTGCACGCCCTTGGACCGCGCGTGGGCGCAGACCGCTTCGATGTCGAAGTCGGGATAGGCCTCGGTGAAGCTGAAGTCCGCGCCGTTGGCGAACCACTGGCCGTCCCAGCCCTTGTTCCAGCCTTCGACCAAGACCCCGCCCAGGCCGTGCTTGGCGGCGAAGTCGATGTGTTTGATCGCATTTTCGGTGGTCGCGCCGTGCTTGGGTCCGGAGTTCCAGGTCTTCAGGTCCAGGTGCATCTCCCACCAGACGCCGACGTATTTCATCGGCTTGAACCAGCTGACGTCGCCCAGCTTGTTGGGCTCGTTCAGGTTCAGGATCAGGCTGGAATCCAGCAGGCCCGCGGCGCTGTCTGAGATTTGCAGGGTCCGCCAGGGCGTGTTGAACGGCGCCTCGCGCACTACCGCCGCATTGGTGAGGCCCGGCGTCAGCTGAGCGCGGAACTTCGTTTCCTCCGACCGGCGCAGGTTCATCCCTGCGTAGTCGATGCAGGCGGCCTCGTGGATCGAGACGTGCAGGCCCGACTGGCCCCGAACCGTCATCGGCGTCTGGGCGCTGCCGACAGCATCGATGGGCGTGCGGCTGTAGAGATATTCCTCGCGGTTCCACTCCCAGGCCGGGCACCACAGGGCCTCGCCGTTTTCGGCCAGGTTGAACTCGGTGATCTCCGAACCTATCCGGACGGTGGTCAGGCCGGCCTGCTGCGGGAACTCATAGCGGAAGCCTAGACCGTCGTCGTACAGGCGGAAGACCACGTCCACGCGGCGTCGCAGGCCGCCGGTCTCGGCATAGGCGACGCGCCATTCATTGTAGTGGTTGCGGATGAACTGGCGCTCGCCCCACGGCTGCTCCCAAGTGTCGTCGACCGTGACCGGCTGGCCTGCGGTCAGGGTCAGGCCGCGCTCGATGGCCGGCGCGTCGGTCAGCAGGAAACCCAGCTTGGAGGGGGCCACCACGACCCGGCCCTGACGCAGCACCGAATACATCGGCCGTCCGTCGTTGTCGGTGAAGGCCTCGACCGTCAGCACGCCGCCAGGCGAGGACGCCCGGGCATGGTTCGGCGCGGTCTGGGCGCGCGCGCCCGTAGCCCCCAGAGCCAGGATCGACACGCCGCCAAGGGCCAGGAAGGATCTGCGCTGCATCATGGGAACTCCGTTACGCCGCCTCTTGCCAACCGCCGCGAACGGTGGCTGAAATATTTGCAGAAAATTTTGCAGCTTCACCATGCTGCTGTGAGGACCCGCGACCTTGAGCCGCAAGACCACCCGTCTGGAAGACATCGCCCGCCTGGCCGGCGTGTCCATCGCCACCGCCTCGCGCGCCCTGAACGACAGCCCCGCGGTCAACGATCGCACCAAACAGACGATCTGGAAGCTGGCCAAGGAACACGACTACCCGTTCCGCCGCCACATGCCTGCCGGCCCGATCGGCGCCCAAGGCACGATCGCCCTGGTGGTGCCGCGTCCGCAGGGTCGCGAAGGGCGCCTCAGCGATCCCTTCTTCCTGGAGCTTCTGGCCGGGGTTGGCGAGGCGGCGCGCGAACGCGGCTGCGACCTGCTGATGAGCCATATCTCGCCCGCCAACTATGACGAGCTGTCGGCGGCGCTGAACACCAGCCGGGCGGATGGCGTGATCTTCCTGGGCCAATCCAGCCTGCATTCGGCCTTCAACCGGCTGGTCGACGCCGATCATCGTTTCGTCGTCTGGGGCGCCGAACTGCCCGATCAGGACTACTGCTCCATCGGCTCGGACAACATCTCGGGCGGGCGCCGCGCGACGTTGCATCTGGCGCGGCTGGGGCGAAAGCGCATCGTCTTCCTGGGCGATCTGGATCCGCCCGAGGCCATGCAGCGGCATCGCGGCTATCTGGACGCCTTGAGCCAGAGCGCGTTGGACGTGGACGCCGACCTGATCGTGCCTGCGCATTTCGAGGTCGAATCCGCCGAGGCCGCCGTGGACGCCCTGATCCGACGTGGGCTGGATTTCGATGGCGTCGTAGCCGCGTCCGACCAGATCGCGCTCGGAGCCGTAAGGGCGTTGTTGCACGCCGGCGTCGAAGTGCCGGGCCAGGTCTCGGTCATCGGTTTCGACAACGTCCCGTTCAGCCGCTACTCGCGCCCGGCGCTCAGCACCATCGCCCAGGACACGATGAAGGCCGGTCGGCTGATGGTGTCCAAACTGCTGGATCACGGCGGCGCCGCAGCAGGCCGTTCCGAGCGCGTTCCGACCGAGCTGATCGTTCGCGAGACCTGCGGCGGCTGAACCCGTCATCCGGCGTCGGCGAAGATCAGGCCGGCCAGCGGCCTCAGCGTCGATCCGTCCGTCTCGGTCCAGTTGACCGCCGCGATCCGGCGCGCGCCGGCAGGCGCGGACCAGTCCACGGCCTCGAAGCCCAGGTTGAACACGCACAGCAGACGCTCGCCGCCCTCGGCCCGTTCGAACCGGCGGAAGACCACCAGGTCGCCCGCGCTCTCGATCTCCAGCCCGCCGGTCCGCAGCGCCGGATGGGCCTGACGCAGAGCGATGATGCGGCGCGCGGCGTGCAGGATCGAGGTCGGGTCCGCCTCCTGCGCATCCACGGCCAGCGACAGATGGCGCGGATCGACCGGCAGCCAGGGCTCGACCGTCGAGAAGCCGGCGTTGGGCGCCGAGGCCACCCAGGGGATTGGCGTGCGGGCGCCGTCGCGGCCCAGTGTCTCGGGCCAGTTGGCGATGGCCTCGGGATCGACCAGCCGCTCGAACGGCACCTCGGCCTGAGGCAGGCCCAACTCTTCGCCCTGATAGACGAAGACATTGCCGCGCAGGCACATCAGCAACAGCAGGGCCATTTCTGAGAAGGCCTTCTCGTCCCGGCCCTGGGCCCAACGCGACACGGCGCGCGGCGCATCGTGGTTGGAGAAGGTCCAGGACGGCCAGCCCTCGCCCTGGTGATCCGGCCACATTCCATCGCCCACGCCGATCAGTTCGCTCTTCAGCGTATCGGCATAGAGATAGAGGAAGCCGTAGGCCGAGTGCAGACGGTCGCTCCCGGCGGTGAACTCCTTCATCTCGCGGTCGGCGTGATCGCCGCCGACCTCCGCCACCGTGAACCGGCCTTCATAGCTGTCGGTCAGGGCGCGGATGCGGTTCAAGAAGCCGATGATGTCCGGGTGGGACTGGTTGTAAATCTTGTCCTGGAAGTCGAACGGCCGCGTGCGCTTCTTGCCGTCCTGGATCGGCGGATTGTCGCGCAGGGACGGATCGTGGATGGCGAAGTTGATCGCATCCAGACGGAAGCCGTCCACTCCCCGATCCAGCCAGAACCGCGCCGCCGCGATCAGCGCGTCCTGAACCGCCGGGTTCCTGACGTTCAGCTGAGGCTGCGAGGCCAGGAAGTTGTGCATGTAATACTGGCCGCGCCGCGCGTCCCAGGTCCAGGCCGGGCCGCCGAACACCGACTGCCAGTTCGACGGCGGCGAGCCGTCCGGCTTGGCGTCGGCCCAGACATACCAGTCGGCGTGGTCACCGTTGCGGCTGGCGCGGCTGCCGGTGAACCAGGGATGTTCGTCGGAGGTGTGCGAAAACACCTGATCGATGACGACCTTCAGCCCCAGGGCACGGGCGCGCGCGATCAGGGCGTCGAAGTCGGCCAAAGTGCCGAAGATCGGATCGACGTCGCAGTAGTCCGACACGTCATAGCCGAAGTCCTTCATCGGCGACGTGAAGAAGGGCGACAGCCAGATGCCGTCGACGCCTAGAGAGGCGACGTGGTCGAGGTGCTGGGTGATCCCCTTCAGATCGCCGACGCCGTCGTCGTTGGAGTCGGCGAAGCTGCGCGGATAGATCTGATACAGCACCGCGCCGCGCCACCAGTCGTGAGCCAATGCGGTGGCGGCGTCAGCCGCGGAAAGATCGAGGGGCAGGGCAGTCACGGCACGCTCTTGCAGACGAGGTAATCGAGGGGGAGCACGCGAACGGCGACGCTGGCGGGTGCGGAGGATTCAGGTGCGCAATCGCCGCGCAGAGCTTGCCACCGCAGCGAGCCGGGCTCCACCTCGACTTGAGCGACGACGGGGGCAGTGGAGGTGTTGAACAGAGCCAGGACCTCCGATCCGTCCTCGCCGATGCGCGACAGGGCGAACAGACCGGGCTTGTCGCCATAGGCGCGCACGACCTGACGGCCGCGTCGCAGGGCCGGCTCATCGGCGCGAATGCGGGTCATCTCGGCGATCGCCTGGTAGAGTGGGGCATCCGTGGAATAGGCCGGCCGGCGACCGCCGACGGGCGTCTCGTTCGCATAGACCGGCGTGCGGCTGGGCCACATGTCCTGGCGCGAGTTTCCGTATCCGCCCGCGCCGGCGAAGCCCTGTTCATCCCCGTAATAGAGCGTGGGCACGCCCCGGCTGAACATCATCAGGGCATGGGCCAGTTTGATGCGCGCCAGCACCTCGGCGTCGTCGGCGTTCGGATTGGCCTGTTTCACGAAGAAGCCGACCCGGCCCATGTCATGGTTGCCCAGGAAGGTCGGCAGAATGGCGGCGGTCTCGGCGCCCCTGTCATAGATCGTGTCGGCGTCGAACAGCTTGGCCAGGGCGTCGGTCCCGACCTTGCCGGCCGCCACATCGGTCGCCTGCTTCTGGAACGGGAAGTCCAGCACCGCCGGATAGCCATCGACCCGCGTGAACCGCGCCGTCACCACCGGATCGGGATCGTAGACCTCGCCGAAGATGTGGAAGTTCGGGATGCCCTTGGCCTCGGCGCGACCGATCATGGCGGGGATGAAGGCCTGCCAGAAGCCCGGGTTCACATGGCGGGCGGTATCGATGCGGAAGCCGTCGATACCGTATTTGTCGATCCAGCCGCCGAAGATGTCAATCATGCCCTGGATGACCACCGGGTCCTCGGTCAGCAGGTCGTCCAGCCCGGCGAAGTCCCCGTCCAGGCTGCTTTCGCCGGTGAAGGTGCTTTCGCCCCGGTTATGATAGTGGATCGGGTCGTTCAGCCAGGCCGGAACCTTGGCGTTCTCCTCGCCCGCCGGGACATAGGGGGTGTAGGCGTAGTCGGGCCGCGTCAGGCGCGAGAAGTCGCGACCGTCGAAGCCCTCATTGATCGGCGCACCTTCGACGCCGCCGCGACGGGTGTAGGGATAGTCGGCGCGACTGCGATAGGCGCAGCGTCCCTCCGGGCATTCGCGATACTGGATGACGTCGGCGGTGTGGTTGGCGACGATGTCCAGATAGACCTTCATGCCGCGCGCGTGGGCCGCCTCGACCAGGGCGCGCATCGCAGCCTCGTCGCCGAAGTGCGGATCGACGGCAGTGAAGTCGGTGATCCAGTAGCCGTGGTGCGCCGCGCCGGTGTAGTCGCCATGGCTCTGCACGGGCTTGTTCTTGAACACCGGCGCCAGCCAGACCGCCGTCGCACCGAGGCCCTGGATATAGTCCAGCTGTTGGGTCACGCCCGCCAGGTCGCCACCATGGTAAAAATCGGTATCGGCAGGATCGAACCCGCTCTTCAACCGGTCGGCAGCATAACCGCCGTGGTCGTTCGTGGCATCGCCATTGGCGAAGCGATCCGGCAGCAGGAAGTAGATCACCTCGTCCTGGGGCAGGCGTTGACGCAGGGCTGACAGGGCGTCTTCGGCCTGGCGCGTTTCCGCCGCAGTCGGCGTTGCAAAGCCGCTCAGCAGAGCCGCCGCCGCTATCGCCGCGTGCAGTCCGGCCCTTCTGGGGGTTCCCCTCGCCATGACGCTCACTCCCTTGCGTCTGGAAAGTGCAAAGCCTTCCAGATCGATTTGCAAGATTTTGCAGCAATGAGCGGGGCTGTCAACGCGTCGCTGAAATGCTGCAATGCGTCAGTGAAATCGCGCGAAGCCGCAAGTTCGCGTGTGCCGACGGCCTCCGAAACGGCTTGAAGTGCGACGGAAATCAGACCTCCGCATTAACTGCTTGCAACATTCCCAAAGATTTGCATATTTTTGCGACGGCTTCAGATCGCGACGTTCAGAATCGCGGTCAGCCCCAGGGAGGATGACCATGTTCCAACGTCTCAACCGGCGCGCGCGCCTGCTATCCGGTGTCGCCTTCGGCGCAGCCGCCCTGATGGCGGTCGGCTCGGCGCACGCACAAACCGCGCCCGCCACGACGGCGCAGGCCGACGACCAAGCCACCGAAGTCGGTGAAATCGTCGTCACCGGCATCCGCCGTTCGATCGAAGCCGCGATCAACGCCAAGGCCAACAACACCTCGATCGTCGAAGTCATCTCGGCCGAAGACATCGGCAAGCTGCCGGACGTCTCGATCGCCGAATCCCTTGCGCGCCTGCCGGGCGTGACGATGCAGCGCCTCGACGGCCGCAGCCAGGCGATCTCCATCCGTGGCCTGGGCCCTGATTTCACGACCGCCCTGCTGAACGGGCGTGAACTGGTCACCACCGGCGACAACCGCGGCGTTGAGTTCGACCAGTTCCCCGCCGAACTGCTGAACAGCGTCGTCGTCTACAAGACCCCGGACGCGGCCCTGATCGGCCAAGGCCTTGGCGGCACTGTCGACCTGCGCACCGTTCGCCCGCTGGCCTATGGCCGTCAGGCCATCGCCATGAACTATCGCCACGAGTGGAACGAGATCGGCGCCCTGAACTCGGGCACGACCGACAACGGCGACCGTTACACCATCTCCTACATCGACCAGTTCCTGGACGGCACACTAGGCGTGGCCCTGGGCTACGCCCACATGAGCTCGCCATATCAGTCCGAGCGCTTCAACGCCTGGGGCTATCCCAACTACACGGACGGCAATCTGCTGACCGGCGGCGTGAAGCCCTATGTGATGTCGTCGGAGCTGGAGCGCGACGGCTATATGGGTGTGCTGGAATGGCGCCCGAACGATCGCATCCACTCCACGATCGACGCCTTCTATTCCGAGTTCAAGAACACCCAGGTCCTTCGCGGCATCGAATTCCCGCTGGCGTGGGGTGGTTCCTCTGGTGACTGCACCGTGAACGTCCCGTCGGCGGTCTGCCGTCCCGGCCCCGCGCTGCGCCCTGGCTACACGGTCCAGGACGGCCTGATCGTCGCCGGCACCTGGGACAACATCAAGGGTGTGGTCCGCAACGACCTGAACAAGCGCGACAGCAACATCACCGCCTTGGGCTGGAACACCGAATTCACGCTCAGCGACGACTGGTCGGCGAACCTGGACCTGAGCTATTCGAAGGTCGAGCGTAACGACATCATCCTGGAAACCAACGCCGGCACCGGCCGCAACGTTAACGGCGCGCTGGACACTCTGGGCTTTGAACTGACCGACGATGGCGTGACCCGCTTCACCAGCCGTCTGAACTACGCCGATCCGAACCTGATCCGCATCACCAGCCCGCAAGGCTGGGGCGGCGACGTCATTCCTGGCGGTCAGGCCGGTTATATGAACACGCCGTCCATCGAGGACGAGATCAAGGCCGCTCGCTTCTCTGTGACGCGTGAACTGCACCAGAGCCCGTTTAAGTCGATCGACTTCGGCGCCAACTACACCGAGCGTCAAAAGAGCTTCGTCAACGACCAGTTCTATCTCGGCGTCCCCGGCGGCGGCGATCTGACCGTGCCTTCAGCCTTCCTGCTGGACCCGACCGACCTTGGCTATCTCGGCATCAGCGCCGTGCTGAGCTACGACGCTCTCGGCCTGGTCAATAGCGGCGCATTGAACCGCGTCCGCAACCCGAACGCCGACGTCACGGCCGGCAACTGGGAAGTGACGGAAAAGGTCTCGACCGCCTACGTCCGCGCCAACATCGATCACAACCTGTTCGGCCGGGCCCTGACCGGCAACGTCGGCATGCAGTTCGTCTATACCGACCAAAGCTCCAGCGGCTTCTCGGCGCGGCAGGTCGGACCGGGCGTCTCCGAGACCATCGCGGTGACGGGCGGCGACGAATATCTGGAGATTTTGCCTAGCGCGAACTTCATCCTGGAAACCGGCGAGGACATGTTCGCGCGTCTGGCAGTTTCGCGCACCTTGGCCCGTCCGCGCATGGACGATATGCGCGCCTCGCGAAACTACAGCTATAACCCCAGCTTGGCCCAATCGACCGACATCAACCGTTCCCCCTGGGGCGGCGGCGGCGGCAACCCGGAACTGCGGCCGTACATCGCGGACGTGATCGACGTGTCGTTCGAGAAGTATTTCGCCAACCGCAAAGGCTACATCTCGCTGGCGGCTTTCTACAAGAACCTGGAAAGCTACGTCTTTAATCGCAATCAGATCTTCGACTTCACCGGCTATCCGATCGGCGTGATTTCGCCGACAAACCCCGAGCCGGCCTTGCGCCAAGGCCTGGTCGGCGCGCCTGACAACGGCGAAGGCGGCTGGATCAAGGGTCTTGAGCTTTCGATCTCGGCGCCGTTCGACATCTTCCATCCGGCCCTGGAAGGTTTCGGCGCCCAGTTCAGCGCTTCGACCACGGACAGCGAAGTCCAGCCCGATCCGACCCAGGCCCCGACCGCTCTGCCGGGTCTGTCGGAAAACGTGATCAACGGCTCGCTCTACTATGAGCGCTATGGCTTCCAGTCGCGGATTTCGGCCCGTTATCGCTCGGATTACCTGGGCGAGGTCGCCGGCTTCGGCAACGGCCGCACCCTGCGTTCGGTGGCCGCTGAAACGGTCGTCGATGCCCAGGTCGGCTATGAGTTCCAGTCCGGTCCGCTGGAAGGCCTGTCGGTTCTGGCTCAGGTCAACAACCTGACCGACGAGCCGTTCAAGACCTTCGAGAACGGCGATGAGCGCCGGACCATCGACTATCAGCACTACGGCCGCACCTTCGCGGTCGGGCTGAACTACAAGTTCTGATTTCCCCTCTCTTCTGAGCAAACTTGGGCCGCCGCGTTCGCGAGGCGGCCCTTTTCTTTGCCTGCGCCCCGGCCCCGCGGGAAAGTTTCGTTACAGAGCGCGCTTTTCGGCTGGACGCGCCTTTCGCGATGTCCGAATCAAGCAGGATGAGAACCGCGCGACCACAGCGCGGCCGTTCGATTTCACTGGGGGATCATTCATGACCGTTCCGGACGCCGGAAAACGCCAGGGCGCAGGCCTGGCCTTCGCCTATGTCACCACGCTGTTCTTCGCCTGGGGCTTTGCGACCTCGCTGATCGACCCGCTGATCGCGGCGGTGAAGCGCGTGTTCGACCTGAACAACGCCGAGGCCTTCCTGACCACCTTCGCCTGGTTCATCGCCTACGGGTTGATGTCTCTGCCGGCGGCCTCGGTCCTCAGCAAGCTGGGCTACAGCCGTTCGATCATCGGCGCCCTGATCGTCATGGTCGCGGGCTGCCTGATCGTGCCGGCCGCCACCGCCGCCGACTGGTATCCCGGCGTCCTGATCGCCCTGTTCGTCATCGCCTCGGGCGTGACCCTGCTGCAGGTCGCGGCCAATCCGCTGGTCGCCGAGCTGGGCAGCCCCAAGGGCGCCTCCAGCCGTCTGAACCTGTCGCAGGCCTTCAACTCGCTGGGCACGACCGTGGGGCCATGGCTGGGCTCGCACGTCCTGCTGACGGGCGGCGTCTTCGCCGCTGGCGCTGTGGTCACCGCCGCAACCCGCACCCAGTCGCTGCGCAGCATCGACATGGCCTTCCTGGGCATGGGCGCCTTCTTCGCGTTGATCGCCGTCTTCATCTTCACGGCGCGCAAAAAGATCAATGCGGCCGCGCCTGAATCGCACAATGCGGTTTCGCCCTTGAAGGCTCTGTCGTCGCCCTGGGCTGTTTTCGGCGCCTTGGCCATCTTCCTCTACGTTGGTTCCGAAGTCGCGATCGGCGGCATGCTGACCAACTTCCTGGAAAGCCCCGACATCCTGAACGCCCCCATCGAGACGGCGGGCAAGATGGTCGCCCTGTACTGGGGCGGCGCCATGGTCGGCCGCTTCATCGGATCGGCCGTCCTGACCAAGGTTCGTCCCGGCATCGTCCTGGCCTTTTGTACCGTCGCGGCGGCCATCCTGTGCCTGACCGTCAGCCAGATCGGCGGGCCGACGGCGGCCTATGCCGTTCTGTCGATCGGCCTGTTCAACTCGATCATGTTCCCGACCATCTTCACCCTGACGCTGGAGCGCTCTACCGCTCCGACTTCGGCGACGTCGGGTCTGCTGGTGTTCGGCATCATCGGCGGCGCCCTGCTGCCCCAAGTCGCGGCGCATATCGCCGATGCGGCCGGCAAGCTTCAGCCCGCCTTCATCGTGCCGATGCTGGGCTACGTCGGCCTGACCATCTTCGCGATCGGCTGCATCCGCACCAAGGCGCGGACCGAAGTGACCTCGACCGCCTCGCACTGAGCCGGTCGCCAGACAAGACAAAGGGCGCGGAGGTCAGCCTCCGCGCCCTTTTTCATTTCGGCGATTGGGTCAGCCGTCGATCAGGGACTGAAGAATGGGCGCCAGGCGGTCGCGCATCTCCTCGCATTGGGCGGGTTCAATGTTGAAGCTGCCGCCGCCCAGTTCGCGACTGACCGACATGCCCATGATGAAGCCGGCCAGGAGACGCGCGCGGACCGTGGCGTCCGGCCCGCTCAGCCATTCCTCCAGCGGGCCGAAGAACCGCTGGGTGCAGGTGTTCTGAACCATCTCCGACGCCTTGGCCGAGCCGATGGAGCGCAGCATGATCGACATGCCCTTCAGCTTTTCGGCCTTCTTGGGTTCGAAGACGATCTCGTGCGCCACGCGCCGGCCGAAGTCGGCCTTTTCGCCCTGCATCAGGGCGCTGCCATCGCCGCAGCTATCCAGCGCGGCCAGGAACAGATCGTCCTTGGAGCCGAAGTAGCGGCTGATCAGGGCCGCATCGACGCCGACATCGCGGGCGATGTCGCGCATGCCCACGTCGTCATAGCTCTCGGCCGCGAATCTCTCGCGCGCAGCATCGAGAATGGCCGTGCGCGTGGCGGCGGCGTTTCTCGGGCGTGGGCCGGGACATAACAAGGTGATGACACTCCACAGACAATAACCGTAGATCACATATGGCTTTGTCAACGCCTGTTGACAAGCGCCACGGCTCCGACCATTAAGTCACCACGCGTTGACAAGGCCGACTCCCCATCGGCCTCTGTCCGCTCGACAGGGATTTACCTCCGACAGGGAGATGCGCAGATGCGCGGGCTGAAGATTGCGGCGGTATCCGTCATGGTGACGGGTGCGCTTTATGGTTGTTCCCCAAAGGCAGAGGCGCCCGCGCAAGGCGCGCCGCCCGTGACGGTGGCTGTGCCGCTGAAGCAGCAGGTGCGGGACTGGGACGAGTTCACCGGGCGCTTCGAAGCGGTCGAGAGCGTGGACGTGCGCGCCCGCGTCGGCGGCTATATCCAGGCCGTCCACTTCCGCGACGGCCAGATGGTCCAGCGCGGCCAGTTGCTGTTCACCCTGGATCCGCGCCCGGCCCAGGCCGCCCTGGCGCAGGCTCAGGCCCAGGTGGCCCAGGCCCAGTCGCAACTGTCGCTGGCCCGCGCCAACCTGGCCCGTAGCGAGGCCCTGCTGGCCTCGCAGGCGGTGTCCAAGGCCGAGTATGATTCCAACAAGGCGGCCGTTGATGCGGCCCAGGCCAATCTGGCGGCCGGCAACGCCGCCGTCCGCAATGCGCGTCTGAACCTGGAATACACTCGCGTCACCGCGCCGACCTCGGGTCGCGTGTCCGACCGTCGCGTCGATCCGGGCAATGTCATCGCCGGCGGTTCGTCGGCGGGCGACATCCTGACCACCATCATCTCGGGCGGCCCGATCCACTTTGTCTTCGACGGCTCGGAAGCGGTCCTGCTGAAATACCTGCGTCAGGGCGGCGCCAATCAGGGCGCAGTCGTCAATGTGCGCCTGCAGGACGAAAGCACCTACAAGCATACCGGCCGTCTGGACTTCTCGGACAACGCTGTGGACACCGCCTCGGGCGTGATTCGTCTGCGCGCGATCCTGCCCAACGCCGACGGCTTCCTGCGTCCCGGCATGTTCGGCAGCGCCCAGGTCGCGGGCGCCGGAGCTTATGATGCTCTGCTGGTCCCGGATTCGGCCATCGGCACCGATCAGGCCCGCCGCACCGTCGCCGTGGTCAACGCCGACGGCACCGTGACGAACAAGGCCGTTCAGCTCGGCCCGATCGTGCAGGGCTTGCGCGTTGTCCGTTCGGGGCTGGCCCCGACCGACCGCGTCATTATCGCTGGTCTGCAACGCGCCGCTCAGCCGGGCTCCAAGGTCACGCCCAAGAACGGCAAGATCGAACCCGTCGCCGGCGATGCGTCCCAGGCGCCCGTCACCCAGTCGGCGCCCGCGTCCAGCGCCTCCTTCGCCAACAGCCTGCCGGCCGGCTAAGCCATGAACATCTCCCGCTTCTTCATCGACCGGCCGATCTTCGCGGCCGTGATCGCGGTGGTGATCTCCATCATCGGCATCGCCGCCTATCCGCTGCTGCCGCTGTCGCAGTATCCGGAGATCGCGCCGCCGACGATCACCATCAACGCCGCCTATCCCGGTGCCTCGGCCGAGACCCTGGCCGAAACCGTCGCCGCCCCCATCGAGCAGGAGGTGAACGGCGTCGAGAATATGCTCTACATCTCCTCCTCGTCCACATCGGACGGGGCGGTGGCCATCACGGTGACCTTCCAGCCCGGCACGGACCTGGATTCGGCACAGGTGCTGGTCCAGAACCGGGTGGCGCTGGCCGAGCCCCGTCTTCCCGAGGCGGTTCGCCAGACGGGCGTCGTGGTCAACAAGGCCGAGAGCGGCTTCCTGATGATCCTGGGGCTGACGTCGCCCGACGGCACCCTCGATAACGACTATGTCGGCAACTACGCCAACTCCACGCTGCGGGACCGTCTGCTGCGGATCGAGGGCGTGGGCGCGGTTCAGGTGTTCGGCGGCGGCAACTATTCGATGCGCGTCTGGATCGACCCGGCCAAGGCGGCCGAGCGCGGTCTGACGGGTCCCGAGATCGTTTCCGCCTTGCGCGCCCAGAACGTTCAGGCCGCCGCCGGCTCCATCGGCCAGCCGCCGTTCCCCAACAGCGCGGCCGCCTTCCAACTGCCGGTCCAGGTTCAGGGTCGTCTCAGCGATCCCAATGAGTTCGCCAACGTCGTGCTGAAGACGGACGCCCAGGGCCGTGTCACCTATCTGCGTGACGTGGCGCGGATCGAACTGGGCGCCCAGGACTACGGCATCCGCGGCTTCTTCGACGGCCAGCGCGGCGTCGGCATCGCCATCGTTCAACAGCCGGGCGCCAACGCCCTGGGCACCGCCGACCGCGTCCTGAAAGAGGTCGAGGCCCTGAAGTCCGAAGTGCCCGCCGGCATGAAGGTGGACGTGCCCTACAACCCGACCGAATTCGTCGCCGCCTCGGTGGAGTCGGTTCAGCACACCCTGGTCGAAGCCGTCATCCTGGTCATCATCGTGGTCATGGTCTTCCTGCAGACCTGGCGCGCGGCCATTATCCCCATCGTCGCCATCCCCGTCGCCCTCGTTGGCACCTTCGCGGTGCAGCTGGCGCTGGGCTATTCGATCAACTCCCTGTCCCTGTTCGCCCTGGTCCTCGCGGTCGGCATCGTCGTCGATGACGCCATCGTCGTAGTCGAGAACGTGGAGCGGGCCATCGGTGAAGGGCTCAGTCCCAAGGAGGCCGCCTATCGATCGATGCAGGAGGTTTCCGGCGCCCTTATCGCCATCGGCCTGGTGCTGGTGTCGGTGTTCGTGCCGACGATGTTTGTGCCCGGCATCCCCGGCATCTTCTATCGCCAGTTCGCGGTCGTCATCGCCTCGGCCTCGGTCATCTCCTTGTTCGTGTCCCTGACCCTGTCGCCGGCCATGGCCGCCCTGCTGCTGAAGCCGCACAAGAAGGATCATGAGCACGCTCGCAAGCCGGGCGTCCTGGGCACGGTCGTCTATTATGGGGGCTGGGCCGGGCGGAAGTTCAACGAGGGCTTCGATTGGCTGTCGGATCGTTACGGCCGCCTGACCGCGCGTCTGGTGCGCACGGTTGGTCTGGTTCTGATCATCTACGCCGGTCTTCTGGGCCTGACTGCCTGGCGTCTGGTCGATACCCCCTCGGGCTTTATCCCTGAACAGGATCAGGGCTTCCTGATCGGCGTCATCCAACTGCCGGCGGGCGCGTCTCTGGACCGCACCCAGGCGGTGATGGAACGCGCCACCAAGATCATCCAGGGCACCGCCGGGGTCAACGGCACCGTAGCCTTCGCCGGTCTGGACGGTTCCAGCTTCTCGTTCGGCTCCAACGCCGCCACCATCTTCGTGCGCCTGAACGGCTTCGAGGAACGCTCCAAGGAGGAGGCCGCCACGGCTCTGGCCGGCGCCATCACCCAGGCGACCGGACAGATCGAGGACGCTCAGATCTTCGTCATCGCCCCGCCGGCGGTCCAGGGTCTGGGCACCGGCAACGGCTTCTCGATGATGATCCAGGACCGCGAAGGCGCCGGCTATCGTCCGCTGGAAGGCGCGACCTTCGCCATGATGGGCGCTGCCGCGCAGAAGCCGACCGAGGTCAGCCAGGTCTTCTCGACCTACAACACGGCCTCGCCGCGCATCACCGCCGACGTCGATCGTGACAAGGCGCTGATGCTGGGTGTCCAACCCAGCTCGGTGTTCGACACACTGGGCGTCTATCTGGGTTCGTCCTACGTCAACGACTTCAACATGCTGGGCCGCACCTTCCGGGTGACGGCGCAGGCGGAGCCGACGGCGCGCGACGACATCGCCGACATCGCCAATCTGAAGACCAAGTCGTCCACGGGCGCCATGGTGCCGATCGGATCGGTGGCCAATCTGGTCAACGATTCCGGCCCGGCGCGGATCGTGCGCTACAACCTGTTCCCGGCTGCCGAACTTCAGGGCAACGCCGCAGCAGGGGTTTCTTCCGGCGAGGCGCTGCAGGTCATGGAAACCATGGCCGCCCAGACCCTGCCGCAGGGCTTCTCCTACGAATGGACGGGTCTGGCCTATCAGCAGAAGGCGGCGGGTTCCGGCGCGACGGTCATCTTCCTGATGGCGGTGGTGTTCGTCTTCCTGGTGCTGGCGGCTCAGTACGAAGCGTTCACGCTTCCGCTGGCGGTCATCCTCATCGTGCCGATGTGTCTGCTGGCGGCCATCATCGGGGTGAACCTGCGCGGCCTGGACAACAACATCCTAGTCCAGATCGGCCTGGTCGTTCTGATCGCCTTGGCGGCCAAGAACGCCATCCTGATCGTCGAGTTCGCCAAGCAGGCCGAGGAAGAGCAGGGCATGAACCGGTTCGAGGCTGCGGTCGCCGCCGCCAAGACCCGTCTGCGTCCGATCCTGATGACCTCCTTCGCCTTCATCCTCGGCGTCGTGCCGCTGATGCTGGCCTCGGGGCCAGGCGCGGAGATGCGTCAGTCGCTGGGCACGTCCGTCTTCTCGGGCATGCTGGGCGTGACCTTCTTCGGCCTGATCTTCACCCCGGTCTTCTATGTGGTCAGCCGCTGGCTGTCCTCGAAACTGCCGCAAGGCAAGAAACCGACCCCGACGCCTGACCGTCCTTCGGACCGGCCCTTGCGTTATGACGAAACCAGCGACCTGACCGATCCGAACGCGCCTGCGCCCGCGACTGGCCGGGGAGGGGACATCTGATGACTCGCAACAAGACCCTCAGCTTCCTGACCGCCGCAGCCTCCAGCGCCCTACTGGCCGCCTGCGCGGTCGGGCCCAAGGCGCCGGTCGCCGACCTGCCCGTCGCCGGCACAGGCGCCTTCGTCGGCTCGGCCAGTCCCACCGTCTCGACCGCCGCGGCGCGCGACGACTGGTGGCGGCTGTATGAGGATCCGACGCTGGACGCCCTGATCCAGCAGGCCTTCGCCGAGAACAACCAGCTCGAGGCCGCCTTCGCCAATCTGCGCGCGGTCCGGGCGTCGCTGTCGGAGGCCCGCGTGGGTCGTTTCCCGACCACGACGACCAGCGCCCAGGCCCAGCGCAGCCGCGCCTCCGCCGCCACGGTCCAGGGCCTGCCCGCAGGGCAAGATGCGCCCGAGATCGACACCTATGACGTCGGCATTCAGGCGGCCTATGAGGTCGATCTGTTCGGACGGGTGGAGTCCACCATCCGCGCCGCCCGCGCCGACGCCCGCGCCGCCGAGGCCGCCCTGGCCACGGTCCAGGTGACGGTCGCGGCCGAGACGACCCGCGCCTATGCCGACACCTGCTCGGCCAATGCGCAGATCGCGGTCGCCGAACGGACGCTGGAGCTGCAACGCAATACCGCCAACCTGACCCAGACCCTGCTCGACGGCGGGGCGGGCACGGGGCTGGATGTGGCCAGCGCCCGCGCGGCCCTGGCCCAGACGGCGGCGACCCTGCCGACCCTGCGCGCAGCCCGTAACGAGGCCCTGTTCCGCTTGGCGACCCTGACCGGCCGCACCCCGGCCGAGGCCAGCCAGGCCGCCGCCGCCTGCGTGCGTCCGCCGCAGCTCAGCCAGCCGATCCCGGTCGGCGATGGCGCGGCGCTTCTGGCCCGCCGTCCCGACGTGCGCCAGGCCGAGGCCGAACTGGCCGCCGCCGCCGCGCGCGTGAACGTGGCGACCGCAAACCTGTTTCCGCAGATCAGCCTGGGCGGATCCTTCGGCTCCACCGCGCTGGACTCGGGTGAACTGGGCGACGACCAGAACTTCCGCTTCAGCTTCGGTCCGCTGATCAGCTGGTCCTTCCCCAACGTCTTCGCCGCCCGCGCTCAGATCAAGGCCGCCGGCGCCCGTTCGGACGCCGCCCTGGCGAACTTCGACCAGACGGTGCTGACGGCCCTGCAGGAGACGGAAACGGCCCTGTCCAACTACGCCAACGAGCTGGACCGCCATGCGGCCCTGACCGAAGCCAGGGACCAGGCAGCCCGCGCCGCCGACCTGTCGCGCCTGCGATTCAACGCCGGCGCCGACAGCTTCCTCTTGGTGCTGGACGCCGAACGCACCCAGGCGGCGGCGGACGCCGCCCTGGCCCAGTCCGACGCCTTGGTCACCACCTACCAGATCGCCTTGTTCCGCGCCTTGGCTGGCGGCTGGCAAGCCGACAGCTGACCGCGTCGCGATGCTGAAAACGAAAGGGCCGGGCGACGTATCGCCCGGCCCTCTGTCGTTCTGATCAAGTTTACTTCGGTCAGGCCAACATGCGCACATTGGGCTCGCGGTCCCACTGGCGGGTGCGGGCGGGGGCGAGGAAGCTTTTAGCGTCCTTGGACAGATCGATCAGGCCGGCGTCCGGCTCGACGCCCGCCTTGTCCAGCAGGGGCTGGGCCTCGGGGGTGTGGCCGATGGCCTTGAGGTGGCCGAAGGCGTCCTTGGCGAAATCGACCGCGGCGCCTTCCTTCAGCAACTGGGCGCAACCGTCGCCGGACAGGACGATGGCGATTGCGTCGAACAAGACCGAAGGGCTGCCGGCCAGCTGACCGTCGGCGGCCAGGGTCTTGCCGCCCTTCAGCTTTGCGCCGCCGATCTTGGGCGCGACGATGAAGACCGAGCCGCCGTCACCTTCAACCGCCGCTTTCACGGCGTCGACGATCGCGCCGTCCGAACCGTCGGCAACCAGGATAGCGACCTTTCGGCCCTTCAGGGTGTCGGGATATTTGCCGACGATGCGCAAGGCAGGCGAGGCGTCCAGATCGATGGGCGCCACACCGGGGTCGGACGCCTTGGGCAGGGGCAGGTTCAGGCCGTCGGCGACGCGCTGGGCCAGCGTCTCATCGACGTTCTGCAGATTGGCCAGAACACGCTCGCGGACGTGAGCGAGCGACACCTTGGACAGTTCGAAGACTATGGCGCTGGCCAAGTGGGCCTGTTCAATCTCGGTCTGGGAGCGGAAGAAAAGCCGGGCCTGGCTGTAGTGATCGGCGAAGCTTTCGGCGCGCAGGCGGACCTTTTCGCCCTCGACCGGGATGGGCGCGGTACGGAAACCGCCCTTGGGATCTTGGCGCGGGCCGCCGTCCTCGCCCGCTTCGGACAGGCTGTTGGGCTCATAGTTGGCGCGGCCCCTGGGTACGGCCATCTGCATATGACCGTCACGCTGGAAGTTCTGGAAGGGGCAGCCCTTGGCCTGGTTGATCGGGATCTGGTGAAAGTTGACCGTGCCCAAGCGCGAAAGCTGGGTGTCCTGATAGGAGAACAGCCGGCCCTGCAGCAGGGGGTCTTCCGAAAAATCGATGCCCGGCACGATGTTGGTCGGCAGGAAGGCGACCTGTTCCGTCTCGGCGAAGAAGTTGTCCGGGTTGCGATCCAGCACCATCCGCCCGATCACCTGGATCGGATAATCCTCCTCCGGCACCAGCTTGGTGGCGTCCAGAATGTCGAAGGGCAGGGCGTCGGCCTGGTCCTGGGTGAACAGTTGCACGCCGAACTCCCATTCGGGGAAGTCGCCCTGGTCGATGGCTTCATACAGGTCGCGGCGGTGATAGTCGGGATCGGCGCCGGCGATCTTTACCGCCTCGTCCCAGCAGGTGGACTGCGTGCCCAGCTTCGGCCGCCAGTGGAACTTGACCAGCGTCGCCTCGCCCTCGGCGTTCAGCAGGCGGAAGGTGTTGACGCCGAAACCTTCCATCATGCGCAGGCTGCGCGGGATGCCGCGATCCGACATGGCCCACATGACCATATGCATGCTCTCGGGCATCAGGCCGATGAAGTCCCAGAAGGTGTCGTGGGCGCTGGCCGCCTGGGGATAGCCCTTGTCGGCCTCCATCTTCACCGAATGGATCAGGTCCGGGAACTTGATCGCGTCTTGGATGAAGAAGACGGGGATGTTGTTGCCGACCAGGTCCCAGTTGCCCTCGGTCGTGTAGAATTTGACCGCAAAGCCGCGCACGTCGCGCGGCGTATCGACCGAGCCCGCGCCGCCAGCGACGGTCGAGAAGCGGGCGAACAGCTCGGTCTTCTTGCCCACCTCGGTCAGGATCTTGGCCGTGGTGAACTCCGACAGACTGTCGGTCAGTTCGAAAAAGCCGTGGGCGGCCGAGCCGCGGGCATGGACGATCCGCTCCGGGATACGCTCGTGGTCGAAATGCTGGATCTTCTCGCGAAGGATGAAGTCTTCCAACAGGGTCGAGCCGCGCGGGCCGGCCTTGAGAGAGTTCTGATTGTCGCTGATCGGCGTGCCGTGATTTGTGGTAAGGCGGGTCTCAGGCGTCGAGGCGGTCTGGCGCACCTCGCCGGCGTTGCCGATTATCGGCGCGCCGGCCGGCTTTGCGTTCTTGGCCATCTTGGGAGTCCTTTGGAGCAGCGGCGCAAGCGGGAGCCGCGCGCGTTCCCGAAGACAACTCGGTGGAGGCGCAATAGTTCTGTGCGAGTTCGCGCACAGCCGCGCCCGATCGTCCTTAGAAAAGTTCGCTCCGTATGCGGCGCGCCCTTCGCAGGAGGCGAGGCGGCGTTTATGACGCGACGATGATCGCACGCCTTCGCCCCGTTCCGTTCGACCTCGGTCCCGTCCACTTCGTCGGCATCGGCGGCATCGGCATGAGCGGCATCGCCGAGATCATGCTGAAGATCGGCTATTCGGTTCAGGGCTCCGACGCCAAGGCCAGCGCCAACACCGAACGGCTGGAACAGTTGGGCGCCCGGATTTTCATCGGCCACGACGCCGCCCATGTGGGCGAGGGCGTCTCGGCGGTGGTCTATTCCACGGCGGTCAAGGCCGAGAACCCCGAGATGAAGGCGGCCCGCGAGCGCCGCATCCCGCTGGTGCGCCGGGCCGAGATGCTGGCCGAGCTGATGCGGCTGCAGTTCTCGATCGCGGTGGGCGGCACGCACGGCAAGACGACGACGACCTCGATGGTGGCGGCCCTGCTGGATGCGGCGGGACTGGATCCGACGGTGGTGAATGGCGGCATCATCAACGCCTATGGCACCAACGCCAAGGTCGGCGACGGTGACTGGATCGTGGTGGAGGCGGACGAGTCGGACGGCAGCTTCCTGCGCCTGAAATCGACGGTGGCCATCGTCACCAACATCGATCCCGAACATCTGGACCACTACGGCGACTTCGACGGGGTGCGTAAAGCGTTCGTGGACTTCGTCGAAAACATTCCCTTCTACGGGTTCGCCGCTGTCTGCCTGGACCATCCGGAGGTGCAGAAGCTGGTCGCGGCCATCGATAACCGGCGTCTGGTGACCTACGGCGTCAATCCGCAGGCCATGGTGCGGGCTGATAATGTCGAGATGGGGCCGGACGGCTGCCGCTTCGACGTGGTTATCCAGAATGGCGAAACTCATACGATCTCAGGCGTCCATCTGCCGATGGCCGGCTGGCACAATGTGTCGAACGCCCTGGCCGCGATCGCTGTGGCGCGCGAACTGGATGTGTCTGACGACGCGATCCGCACCGGGCTGGCCGGCTTCGGCGGAGTCAAACGCCGCTTCACCACCACGGGCGTCGTGGGCGGCGTTCGCATCGTCGACGACTATGGCCACCATCCGGTCGAGATCGCCGCCGTGCTGAAGGCCGCGCGTCAGGTGACGGAGGGTCGGGTCATCGTCGTGGTCCAGCCGCACCGCTACACGCGGCTGCGCGACCTGATGGACGAGTTCTCGACCTGCTTCTCGGACGCGGACAGCGTCATCGTCGCCGATGTCTATCCCGCCGGCGAACAGCCGATCGAAGGGGTGGACAAGCACGCTCTGGCCGACGGCGTGCGCCGCTACGGCCACCGTCACGTGCAGGCCTTGGAGAACGCCGCCGTCCTGCCGCGCTTGATCAAGGATGAGGCCAAATCCGGCGATGTCGTCGTGCTGCTGGGCGCCGGCGACATCACCAGTTGGGCCTATGGCCTGCCGGCGCAGCTGGAGGCTCTGGCGTGATCGTTTTGCCCGACGTGCGCGGCAAGCTGCTGCGGAACGAGCCGCTGGCGCCCTATACTTGGTTCCGGGTGGGCGGCGCGGCCGAGGCCCTGTTCATTCCGGCGGACGCTGAGGATCTGGGGGACTTCCTGAAGGCCTTGGACCCGTCCGTGCCGGTGACGGTACTGGGCGTGGGGTCGAACGTCATCGTCCGTGACGGCGGGGTCGAGGGCGTGGTGATCCGTTTGGCGGGCCGCCCTTGGGCGCAGATCACGACGGACGGCGACACGGTCACGGCCGGCGCGGGCGCGCTGGACTCGATGGTCGCCAAGGCCAGCGCCAAGGCGGGGATCGCCGGGCTGGAATTCTATGCCGGCATTCCGGGCACGATCGGCGGCGCCCTGACCATGAACGCCGGTTGCTACGGCTCCGAGACCAAGGATGTGCTGGTGTCGGCCTGGGGCCTGACGCGGGCGGGCGAGCGGGTCGATTACGCTCTGGCCGACTTCGGTTACACCTATCGCCATTCCCAGGCGCCGGTCGACATCATCTGGATCGAGGCGACCTATTGTGGCACGGCCGACGAACCCGAGGCGGTGGCGGCCCGGATCTCCGAGATCACCAGTCGTCGCGAGACGACCCAACCAATCCGCGAGAAGACGGGCGGTTCGACGTTCAAGAACCCCGAGGGCCATTCGTCGTGGAAGCTGGTGGATGAGGCCGGCTGGCGCGGCAAGCTTCACGCCGAAACCGGGGGAGGGGCCAAGTTCAGCGAACTGCACTCCAACTTCATGATCAATCCCGGGGAAGCGACTGCGGCCGATATCGAAGGCCTGGGCGAGGCGGTTCGCGCCGATGTGCTGGCCAAGACCGGCGTTCAGCTGGAGTGGGAAATCAAGCGGATCGGCCGGGCGGGATAAAAAAACCCGCGCAAAAATGGTCGGTGGACGCGAATGGTTGACGGCCTGTTAAACATGTAGGCCCCAATCCAAGGGCGTCATGGCCCGCGCTTTCAAAGATCTTCACGTCGCCGTTCTGATGGGCGGCCTTTCCGCAGAGCGGGAGGTGTCCCTCTCGTCGGGCGAGCAGTGCGCGCGCGCGCTGGAGCGGCAGGGCGTGCGCGTCAGCCGCGTGGATGCGGGGCGGGATCTGGCCAATGTGTTGTCCGGCCTGATCAAGCCGGACGTGGTCCTGAACTGTCTGCACGGGGCCTGGGGCGAGGACGGCTGCGTCCAGGGCGTGCTGGAGACGCTGCGTATTCCTTATAGCCATTCCGGCGTGCTGGCTTCGGCCCTGGCGATGGACAAGGACAAGTCCAAGGCCGTGCTGCGGGCGGCGGGCATCAAGGTGCCGGGCGGTGGTCTTTACGATCGTCACGAAGTCGCCAGCCGCCACGTCATCGACCCGCCCTATGTGGTCAAGCCGAATGCCGAGGGCTCGTCGGTCGGCGTCTTCTTGGTGCGCGAGGGCGCCAACAGGCCGGTTTCCGAAGTGGGGGAGCCGGGCTGGGCTTACGGCGAGCAGGTCGTGGTCGAGCCCTATATCGCCGGCAAGGAGCTGTGCGTCACCGTGCTGGGCGAACCGGCCGGGCCGCGCGCCCTGACCGTCACGGACATCACCCCGACCAAGGGCTTCTATGACTATGAGGCCAAGTATGCGCCGGGCGGATCGGTGCACGTCCTGCCGGCCGTTCTGCCTCCGCATGTGTTCGAGAAGGCTCTGCGTCAGGCCGAGGCGGCGCACGTCGCCATGGGGTGCCGCGGCGTGTCGCGATCCGACTTCCGTTATGATGATGTTAAGGACGATCTGGTCCTGTTGGAGGTCAATACCCAGCCCGGCATGACCCCGACTTCGCTCGCGCCCGAGCAGGCCGCCCATACCGGGATGAGCTATGACGATCTGGTTCGGTGGATGGTGGAGGACGCCTCATGCCCGCGGTAGTTCGCGGCGGTCGGCGACAGGGTTCTAATCAGGCTCCACAGCGCGGTTCGGCTTCCAAAGGCGGAGGACGGTCGCGCGGCGGGGCCCAGAACGCGTCCGCCGTTCCCGGCAAGATGGCCGCCATCGGCCGTGTCGATATTTCGCCGCGCACCGCCGTGATCGCCCTGGGCGCCGGCGCGCTGCTGCTGGTCGGGGTTCTGGCCACGGGCGCCCGCGCGGAGCGGATCGGCGCCTCGGTTTCGCATGGCCTGGACAGTGTGACGGCCGGTATGGGCCTGACGCTGAAGCGGGTGCACATCACCGGCGCCTCGCCGGAGGCTGAGCCGGCGATCCAGCGCGCGCTGGGCCTGTATTCCGGTCAGCCGATCACAAGCCTGGATTTGAACGCCATTCGCACACGGGTTCAGGGCGTGGGTTGGGTCAAGGAGGCGCGTGTGGTGCGCCTGTTGCCCGACACCCTGATCGTTGAGGTCAAGGAACACGACCGCCTGGCCGTCTGGCAGGAGGCCGGTCAGATCAAGGTGATCGACAACCGAGGCCAGGTCATCGACGGCGCCGACGCGCGTCGCTATCCGACGCTGCCTCTGGTCGTGGGCAAGGGCGCCGACGTGGCGGCGGGCGAAATTCTGCCTCTGCTGGCCCAGCGCCCGCGACTGATGGGGATGGTGGACGCCCTAGTGCGCGTGGACGAGCGCCGCTGGGACCTGCGTCTCAAGGACGGCAGCCTGATCCAACTGCCCGCCACGGAACAGGAGGCGGCCCTGATCCGCCTCGATGCGCTGGACCAGCGCGAACGCCTGCTCGACCTGGGCTTCGCCCGCGTCGATCTCAGAACCCCCGACGAGGTCGCCGTGCGACCAGCCGGCGACGCCTAAGGACCGTAGAGACATGACCAAGCAACGCGGCGCGGCGAATGATCACGGTCGGGGCATGGATCCTCGCGCCGGTCGTGCGCCCGTGGTCGCTGCGCTGGATATCGGTCAATCCAAGGTCTCGTGCTTCATCATGAAGCCGGACGGCGTGCGTCACGCAGACCGCACCATCCGCGTCGCAGGCGCCAGCCACGTCCAGTCCAAGGGCGTGAGGGGCGGGGCGATCATCAACATGGATGAGGCCGCCCAGGCCATCGGTCACGCCGTCGAACGCGCCGAGCGCGCCGCCCAGAGTCCGGTTTCCGGCGTCGTCGTCACCACGGCTATCGGCCAGATGGCCAGCCACCGGGTGCAGGCCCGCGTCTCGCTGGGCGCCAATCCGGTCGGCGACGCCGATCTGGCGCGCGCCATCGGCATGGCTCTGGCCCAGATCCGCCTGCCCAACCGCCGACCGATCCACGTCCTGCCTATCGCCTGGTCGGTCGATGGCGCGCGCGGCGTGCATGATCCGCGTTCGATGCGGGGCGGCTCTCTAGGGCTTGATCTGTTGGTCGTCTCGATGGCCGAGAATGTCTTTACAACCCTCAGCCACTGCCTGGAGCTGGCCCACCTCGACCTGCAGGGCGTCGCCGCCGCGCCCGTCGTGTCGTCGCTGGCCGCGCTGGAAGAAGACGAGATGGACCTGGGCGCCGTCTGCATCGACATGGGCGGCGGCTCGACCAGCGCTGCGGTCTGGGGCGGCCGGTCCCTGCTGCATATCGAAAGCCTGAACGTCGGCGGGGACCACGTCACCTCGGACATCGCGCGCGGCCTGTCGACGTCCAAGGCCGGCGCCGAACGGCTCAAGACCCTTCACGGCTCGGCCATGGCCAGCGCCAACGAGGACCGCGAAATGCTGGAAGCCCCGCCGCGCGGCGAGGACGCCTCGGCCGGCCCCGTCATCGTCCCGCGCGCCATGCTGAAGACCGTCATCGCTCCCCGCGTCGAGGAAACGCTCGAACTGCTCCGTGATCGACTGAAAAACGCAGGCGTCGGCCTGGAGCCGGGCGCGGGTCTCGTCCTGACGGGTGGGGCCAGCCAGCTGAACGGCGTGCGCGAGCTGGCGGTGCGTGTCTTCGACCGCCCCGTCCGCCTCGGAAAACCCCAACGGGCGCCACATTTGGCCGACGCCGCCTCCGGTCCCGCCTTCTGCGCCACCGCGGGCGTCCTCCTCCGCGCCGCCTACGGCCCGCGCGAGGCGGTGTCGGCAAGAAAGCTGATGGCGCGACAAATTACGGCTGCGGACGCGCCACGCATTCACCGCGGAAACGTGGTGGGCCGCGTGGCGGGCTGGCTGAGAGATAATCTGTGAAGTCTCACGACCCATGCCATGGCTCCGGTCACTGCGCGCCAACCCTACCGGAGATCTAAACATCCATCTCCATGCAAAACTTCAGCAACGCTTTCGGTTTGGGGTGTTCTTCGGTCCGACTCACATTATCGCCGTAACCTTCTCTTAACCTTCATGGGCGCAATCCTTAACGCGCTCATAACCAAAGCGATTCGGCGGGGCGGTCGGTTGGTTTGAAGGGGCGGGTCAGCAGGTCGGAAACAGAAAATGTCGCTCTCATTGGTCAAGCCGCAACACACTGAACTGAAGCCCCGCATCGTCGTGTTCGGCGTCGGCGGCGCTGGCGGCAACGCCGTGAACAACATGATCGACGCCGGCCTTGAAGGGGTCGAGTTCGTCGTGGCCAACACCGACGCGCAGCACCTCAGCTTCGCCAAGACCGATCGCCGTATCCAACTGGGCGAGACCATCACCCAAGGCCTGGGCGCCGGCGCCCACCCCGAAGTCGGCATGAACGCCGCCGAGGAGTCCGCTGACGAGATCCATCAGCACCTGGAAGGTGCGCACATGGTCTTCATCACCTGCGGCATGGGCGGCGGCACCGGCACCGGCGCGGCCCCTGTCATCGCAAAATGCGCGCGTGATCGCGGCATCCTGACCGTCGGCGTCGTGACCAAGCCCTTCACCTTTGAAGGGCGTCACCGCATGCGTCTGGCCGACGCGGGCGTCGCCGAACTACAACGCTATGTCGACACCCTGATCGTCATCCCGAACCAGAACCTGTTCCGCGTCGCCAATGAGCGCACGACCTTCGCCGACGCCTTCGGCATGGCCGATCAGGTCCTGCACTCTGGCGTGCGCTCGATCACCGACCTGATGATCCTGCCGGGCCTGATCAACCTGGACTTCGCCGACGTGCGCGCCGTCATGTCCGAGATGGGCAAGGCGATGATGGGCACGGGCGAAGCCACGGGCGACGATCGCGCCCTGCTGGCGGCCCAGAACGCCATCGCCAACCCGCTGCTGGACGAGACCAGCCTGAAGGGCGCCAAGGCCGTGCTGGTGAACATCACCGGCGGTCTGGACATGACGCTGCTGGAAGTCGACGAAGCCGCCAACGCCATCAGCGCGGAAGTGGACGGCGACGCCAACATCATCTTCGGCGCGGCCTTCGACCCGGCCTTGGATGGCAAGATCCGCGTCTCGGTCGTCGCGACCGGCATGGACGAGGGGGAAGTGCGTCGCATCGAACCCATCGCCCCGCCGGCCGCCAGCGCGCCGCTGGCTGGTCATGATGCTCGCCGCTCGGCTGGCGGTCTGTATGGCACGCAAGCCTCGCGCGCCCCGGAACCGACCCGCGACGCCTACCGTGAGCCGGTTCGCGCAGAAGCCCCGCGCGCGCCTGAGCCCCGCATCGAGGCGGCGCCGGTCGTGCCGACCTTTCAGGCCCCTGCCGCTCGCGAACCGGAACCGCGCCCCGAGCCGGTGATCCGCGTCGCCGAGCCGCAGCCGCGCGCTCTGGACCCCATCGTTGATCCTTGGGTCGAGGAATATGAAACCCGCGCGCCGGCCCCGCGCGTCGCGCCGCAAGGCGATCTCTATGAACGCGCCGCGCCTGCGGCCCAGCAGCCTCAGGCCGACGATGGTTACGACGACCGTGACCACCGCCGCAGCGGCTGGAGCCTGTTTGGTCGCGGCAAGCGCACCCAGCCTCAGCACGACATGTCCTATGCGCCGCAATCGTCGCATCAGGCGCGCTCTTCGGCTCAACCGGTCCAACATCAAGAACCGGAGGCGGGACAGGCCGATGACGACCTGGAAATCCCATCCTTTCTCCGCCGTCTGGCCAACTAAACGTACCAAATGACGATGAAACGCCCCGGAGCCCGCCTCCGGGGCGTTTCTCGTTCTCGGATGTGTCTCAGACCGAAACAATCCGAAACCGGACTTTCATTTCGCGCTTGCGGCATGACCGCTAGATGAAACGCAGGGCGCAATCCGCACGGCGTGCGGCGCGCAAAGGAAAGAGCGAGTTCAGGTTTGTCGGTCAGAAGCGACCATCACGAACGCACCATCGTCGCCCCGGCCATCATCGCCGGGGTCGGGGTGCACACCGGCCGCCGGGTGCGGCTGGCGGTTCGGCCTGCGCCGTCGGGCACGGGCATCGTCTTCGTGCGCACCGACATCACCGACCGCGACAACCGCATTCCGGTGTCGGGCGAGGCCGTGGTTGACGCCCGCCTGAACACCATGATCGAGAACGGCGCGGGTGTTCGCCTGTCGACGATCGAGCATCTGATGGCCGCTTTCGCCGCCCTGGGCGTGTCGAACGCCGTGGTCGAGGTGGACGGACCGGAGCTGCCGATCCTGGATGGTTCGGCGCTGGAGTTCGTGAAGCTGCTGGATCGGGCCGGTTTCCGACCGCAGCCGACGCCGCAGCGCTATATCGAGATCCTGGAAACGGTCCATGTCGTCGAGGGTGACAAGCATGCGGCCCTGATGCCGTGCGACCGCTATGAGATGCGGTTCGAGATCGACTTCCCGTCGGCCGTGATCGGCAATCAAGTGATCGACTTCGTCGTGGACGAACCGACCTTCCGCAAGGAGATCATGGCCTGCCGCACCTTCGGTTTCGCCCATGAGGTCGAGGCGTTGCGCAAGGCGGGTCTGGCGCGGGGCGGCTCGCTGGAGAACGCCGTAGTCATCGACGGCGACGAGATTTTGAATCCCGGCGGCCTGCGCATGGAACGCGAGTTTGTGCGTCACAAGGCGCTGGACGCCATCGGCGACCTGTATGTGCTGGGCGCGCCCCTGCTGGGTCGATACGAAGGCTACAAGGCCGGTCACGCCCTGAACAACAAGCTGGTCCGCGCCCTGTTGGCCGCCCCGCACGCCTGGCGTGAAGTGACCCGCGTGCCGGAGCTGGCGCGCGCGGGCTAAGCCCCGATCACCGCAATCAATCGACCGAAGTCCGGCTCGCCGTGCTGGAAGGCGCGGCGGTTCGAATAGAACCGCTCTGCGTCCGCGCAGGTGTCGTGGCCGGTCCAGACGGCCTGGCCGACCCCCGCCTGCTGCAACCGCCACAGGACAAAGCCGGGCAGGTCGAACTGGCGTTTGTCGTCGGACTCTCCGGGGTGGAAGAAGCGGTCGCTGCCAGGATCGTGGTGGGTGAAGCGATCTTCGAAATCGACGCCGACCTCATAGCTGGCGGGCGCGATGCAGGGGCCGACGACGGCGACCACCCGCCGAGGCTCGGCGCCCAGGGCCTGCATGGCGGAAACGGCGGAGTGGATGACGCCGCCCAGCGCGCCCTTCCAGCCGGCGTGGACGGCAGCGACGATGCGGGTCTCGGGATCGGCCATCAGGATCGGCGCGCAGTCGGCGGTCAGGACTGAACACAACAGGCCCGGCTCGGCCGAGACGACGGCGTCGCCTTCCGGCCGGTCGCCATGCCAGGGACCTTCGGCCACACGCGCCACGGCGGAATGGATCTGGTAGCAGCCGTTCAGATGATTGGCGTCGGCATTGAAATGGGCCGCGACGCGCCGGCGGTTTTCGGCGACGGCGGCCGGTTCGTCCTTGGAGCCGACGCCAGCGTTCAACCCTTCATAGATGCCGGTCGAGACGCCGCCCGCACGGGTGAAGAAGCCGTGGGCGATGCCGACGGCGGTCAGAAGCGGGTGAGTGATGGGGGCCAGGTCGCTCATGCCCCCACCTATATCAGGCGTCCCAGCCGGGTACGACCAGAGACCGGGGGGCGAAGATGGCGGCGGCCTTGAACAGGGTTCCCATCTGGTCGTCGCCGGTCAGCCGATCCAGCTGGCGCGCAATGACGCCGGAGGCGGCGGGCCGGCCGGCTTTCAGCGCCTCGGCGCGGGCCTCGATGCCCAGCCGGCGTAGGAACTCGCCCTGGGGCAGGCTGCCGGTAACGTCGGCGCCGGTTCGCACCGCGGTTTCGAGCACCACGGGAAAGTCGGCCCATTGGGTCAGGTCGGCTTCGCCGGGCGTGGCGAGGGGATCCACCTTCTGGTGACGACGCAGGGCCTGGAGCGTGTCGCCGGCTTCGGGGCGGGCGCGGCCATAGTCGATCAGCAGAGCGGCGCCCGAGGCGGCTTTCATCAACAGGCCGAGGTCGCGGCCGAAGACCGCCTGCTGATCCGAAATTTCCAGAATGCCGCCTGGCGCGATGTCGAAGTCCGGCTTCTGAAAACCGCCGGAAATGGCGGTCAGGCCGAAGATCAGATCGCCGTCGTCTGTGACGCCGATGCGGCGCTCGGCCCAGCCGCCGTCGGTGCGGACGAACTGACGGGCGGGCATGCAGTCCAGCACCTCGTTGGCGATCAGGATGACAGGGGCGTCGGTCTCGATCGCCGTCAGGCTGCGGACCCAGCGCGGCGACAGGTCGGCGCCGGCCAGGGCCTTGGCCTGCAGATCGCGCAAGGGGGCGCTGGGTTCGATCAGGATCAGATCGCAGGCTTCGAGAAAGCCCGGGACCAGGCGGGCGGCGCGTAACGCGTCGCTCATCAACGTGCCGTCGCCGGGGCCGACCTCGACCAGGCGGAACCGCTCGGGCGCGCCCAGCCGGTTCCAGGTTTCGACCGCCCACAGGCCGATCAGTTCGCCGAACATCTGGCTGACCAGCGGCGCGGTGATGAAGTCGCCACGCGCGCCTAGATCCGGACGCGACGCATAGTAGCCGCCCTTGGGATCGTGCAGGCAGCGGGTGACGTAGTCGGCGACCGTCATCGGACCCGTCAGGGCGATCTCGCGCGCCAGACGAGTCTTCAGGATTTCGGCCTCGCTCATGCCTCAGCAGCAGCTGGCGGACGCTTCCACGCGCGCCAGATCAGCCAGGCGCCGACTAGGATCATCGGGATCGACAGCATCATTCCCATGGTCAGGCCGAACGGGAAATCCGGCATGCCGATATCCGGCTCGCGCACATTCTCCAGCGCCGCGCGGCAGACGCCATAGCCCACCAGGAACAGGCCGGTGATATAGCCGGGCTTCTTCAGCAGGCCGAACTTCCAAATGGCAATGGAAAGGACGGAGAAGAGGACGATCCCCTCAAGACCCGCCTCATAGAGCTGGCTGGGGTGGCGGGGCGCATCGCCGGCGGGGCAGAAGCCGTACATCTGTTCGATGCGGGCGTTGCAGAAGCGCACGGCCCAGGGGACGGTCGTCTCGCGGCCCCACAGCTCGCCATTGATGAAGTTGGCCAGGCGACCGAACATCAGGCCGATCGGCACGACGGGCGCGACCAGATCGCCAAGGCGCAGCATGTCGATCTTCTGCGACCGGGCATAAAGGACGATGGCCAAGCAGACGCCAAGGAAGCCGCCGTGGAAGCTCATGCCGCCTGTCCACAGCTGGAACAGTTCGAACCGCTCGCCCAGCGTCTGGCCGGTGAACAGCTGGCCATACATGGCCGGCTTGTAGAAGAGGGCGTAGCCGAGGCGCCCGCCCAGGATGATGCCCAGCACGATCCACAGCACCAGGTCATCCAGTTGCGTCGTGGTGACGGGCGGCTTGCCGGGCGCCCACAGGCGCTGGGTCTTGGCCAGACGCGCGGCGTACCACCAGCCCAGCACGATGCCGGCGACATAGGCCAGGGCGTACCAGCGGATCGGAAGCGGTCCGAGGTGGATCAGGACCGGATCGAATTCGGGAAAGGGCAATGGGCGTTCCTGTGCGGGACTGTCTTTGACAGCGGTTTAGCAAGCGTCGCCGCCGTCGTCGCCTGTGAAGACGCATCACGACGCCTTGATGGCGCCCGCGAAGCAGCAGAAAGAAAGGTTTCGTTCACCATAGTCGGTGAACCTTCGTTAACGACGTTGAGGTCGGAGCCGCCATGCAGACCCGCAATCCCATTTTGGACGAGTTCGCCAAGCTGACGACCGGCGCCATGGGCCTGGCCCAAGCCGCAGGCGAAGAGGCCAAGACCGCCTGGCGCGCCCAGGCTGACCGGATCGCCGCCGAAATGGACCTGGTCCGTCGCGACGAGTTTGATGTTCTGAAGGACGAGATCGCGGCTCTGCGAGCTGAGATCGCAGAGCTGAAGGCCGCCCAAAAGCCGGCTGCAAAGCCCGTGAAGGGAACGTCCACAGATGGAACTCAACCCGGGGACGCAGCCGGTTGAGCCGAATCTGCGAACAGGCTTACCGTTCTGTTAACGCCCGCGATTCTCGCGGACGCAGCGTGAAAGACACTTGATGGACATCGCCCGGCCCGAGGAAGTGGACGTGCCCTTCGACCCGCTTGAGGTCGTCGAGCATGTGCTCACGGCCGAGAATCTTCCGTTCGACCGCACCGACGATGGCGACCTCGCCTTTGCTCTGGCCGGCGACTGGAAGGACTATGAACTGTGGTTCGCCTGGCGTCCCGAAGGCGACTGTCTTCAGCTGTGCTGCGCGCTGGATCTGAAGGTGGCCAAGAGCCGCAAAACGGCCGCCTATGAACTGGTCGGCCTGATCAACCAGCGCACCTGGATGGGTCATTTCGAGGTCTGGGCCGAGGACGGGGAGATCGTCTTCCGCCATTCGCTGGCCTTGCCGATGGGCGAGCGCCCGACCTTGGCCCAGGCGGCGTCGATGATCGACGCGGCCATCGAGGCTTCGGATCGCTACTACCCCGCCTTCGACTTCATGGTGCGCGGGAACAAGAAGCCGCAGGAGGCGATCGACGCCTGCCTGTTCGAGACCGTCGGCACCGCCTGATGCCAAGCGCGGAATCCGTGGCGGGGCCCGTCGTCCTGGTCGGCTGCGGCCGGCTGGGGTCCGCCATTCTGGAAGGCTGGCTGCTGACCGAGACGGTGGCGGCGTCCGACCTGATCATTCTCACCCCCTCGGAAAAGCCGGCGGCCGAGACGGCGCGGGCCAAGGGCGCGCGGATCAATCCGCCGCTGGAGGTCCTGACCGAGGCGGCGATCATCGTTCTGGCGGTTAAACCGGCGCTGTGGCGCGAGGTCATGGCTCCGCTGGCGCCGTTCATGAATGACCGAGCCGTCATTCTGTCGGTCATGGCGGGCGTGACGGCGCCGACCTTGGCCGAAGGTCTAGGAGGCTGGCCCATCGTGCGGGTGATGCCGACGACCGGCGTGTCGCGCGGGCGCGGCGTTGCCTCTGTCTGGTCGGCGGACCGGCGCGCTGAGGGCATCGGGCGGGCGTTGTTTGAGCCGATGGCCGAGACGGTCGTGCTGGCCGACGAGGCGCTGATGGATGCGGCGACAGCGGTGGCCGGGTCAGGCGCAGCCTATTTCTACGCCTTCACCGAAGCGCTGGCGCGGGCCGGGGAGGCGGCGGGTCTGGATGCGGCGACGGCGGATGTGCTGGCGCGCGCGACCCTGAGGTCCGCAGCCGACTCCATGGGTGACGACGCGCTGGAAGCCCTGATAGGCCGCATCGCCTCGCCTGGCGGCTCGACCCGCGCCGGGCTTGACGCCATGGCGAAGGACGGCCGCCTCACGGCGATGCTGGACGAGACGGTCGCGGCGGCGGTCAGACGCAACCGCGAGATGGGCTAGAAGCGTCCGCGCTCGATCTGATCGCCGAAGCGCTCGAACGCGCGGTCAGCGTCGCGCCAGACGCTGTAGCCCCAGACGTCGTTGATGCTGGGCGTGAAATAGGAATAGTCCACGGACCGCGTCACACCGTCCGCCATCACGATCTCGCCTTTGATGGCCGCGCCGCCGATCGACACGCTGCGGATCGGGTCGAGGCCGGGCGTCTGACGGACCTGTTCGAAAGTCGGCCGGTTGGGCTTCAGGTCGACCAGGACCAGATTGGCGGTCGCGCCCGGATAACGCTGGGCCAAGGCCTTTCCGACCTCGGCCTGAAGGCCGGCGATCTGTTCGTTGACCTCGCGGTCGCCGAGCTTTTCGACCTCGCGTTGAAGCTGCGGCCCGACCGTGACGTTCACCGTCTGCGCTTGAGCCTGAGCCATGGCGGCGAAGGCGAGTGTCGCGGCCAGCGGTGCAAAGAAGGCGAGTTTACGCATCGAAATCATCTCCAAGCCCTGTCCCCCTCAAGATGACCCTTGCAGCGCCGTTCCGCCAGACCCTGCCGACGAAAGCTTTCAAGCCTTAAGCGGACTCGGCGACGGTGACCGCGCCGGGGATGCGGATCGTCGCTTTCAACCCGCCCAGTTCGCTGCGATCCAGGGTGACGTCGCCGCCGTGGCCGCGCGCCACATCGCGCGCGATGGCGAGGCCCAGACCGACGCCCTTGCGGTTCTGGTTGCGAGAGTCGTCCAGGCGCGAGAAGGGCCGAAAGGCTTCGTCATACATGGCCTCTGGGATGCCGGGTCCGTCGTCCTCGACGATGATCTCCAGCCCGCCTGACGCCAGGGCGCGGGCCGACAGGCGCACATTCTCGCCGTGCGAGGCGGCGTTGCCGGCCAGGTTTACCAGGGCGCGCTTGAAGGCGAGGGGGCGAACCGAAGCGGTTAGCCCGTCGGCCACCACCACCTCGACCTCGGCGCCGGCGCGTTTCGCATCCTCGCCGGCCGCCTTCAACAGGTCGGAAATCGACACCGGCTTGGGCGGTTCGCCCGCTTCGCCACGGGCGAAGTCGAGGTATTCGTCGATCATATGCTCCATCTCGTCCAGGTCGCCGCGCATGGCGGACTGGCGCTTGAAGGGGGGAGCCAGAGCCAGTTCGAGACGCAGACGGGTCAGGGGCGTGCGTAGGTCGTGGCTGACCGAGGCGAGCAGGGCGGTGCGCTGATCGATGTGGCGCTGGATGCGGTCTCGCATGGCCATGAAGGCGACGGCGGCGGCGCGAACCTCGCGTGCACCGTGTGGCTTGAACCGCGGCACGGTTTCGCCACGCCCGAAGGCCTCGGCCGCGTCGGCCAGACGCTCGATGGCGCGGACCTGATTACGAATGAACAGGATGGCGACGCCCATCAGCAGGACGGTCGCCACCGCCAACCACAGGACGAAGATATGGGCCTGCGTCGCCACCGCGCGCTCGCGCGGGGCGATGATGCGCAGCACCCCTTGCGGCTCCTGCACCTGGATGTCGACGTAGGCGGGATAGCGGGTGGTGTCGAACCAGTAGGGGCGGTCCAGACGCGCATCCAAGGCCCTGTCCAGCACCCGGTCCACCACGCCGATGGCGCCGCGGCGTTCTTCCGTCGGAAGGGTGCGCCCATCCTGAAGCACGATGGACAGGGACATGGATCGCTCGGCGCGATTGGCCAGCTTGTCCAGGTTCGCCGGGCTGGGGTCGTCCTCATAGCTCTCGACGGCCCAGGCGATGTCGCCGGCCAGGCCTTCGGACAGGCGCGCGGTCACCGTCTGCCAGTGGGCGTCGAAGAAGACCCAGGTCACAGCCATCTGCATGACCAGCACCGGCAGGACGATGATCAGCAGCGACCGGCCCCAGAGCGAGGTCGGCAGGCGCCGCTTCAGAAAGCGCGGCCACAGATAGGCGGGCAGAAGCCGCATCCGCTCAGTCGGGAGCCAGCATATAGCCGACGCCGCGCACCGTCTGGAGATAGCGCGGGTTCTTGGGGTCAACCTCCAGCTTGCGGCGCAGGCGCGTCACCTGCACGTCCACGGCGCGGCCGGTGATGTCGGCGGTGTCGGGCGACAGGCTCATCCGCTCGACCGGCGCATGGGCGTGAAGCGCCAGGGTCTTGAGCAACTGGGCCTCGGCTTCGGTCAGGCGCTGGGGCGCGCCGTCACGGCTCAACTCCAGCCGTTCCATGTCGAAGACGGCGGTGCCCAGCTTGATCTCCTTGGGACCGATCGGCTTGCCGCCGGTGCGACGCAGGATGGCGTCGATGCGGAGCACCAGTTCGCGCGGTTCGAACGGCTTGGACATATAGTCGTCGGCGCCGCGCGACAGACCTTCGATACGGTCTTCAGGATCGCCGCGCGCGGTCAGCAGCAGGACCGGCGTCTTGGAAAGCTCGGCTTTGTTGCGGACCCAGCTGGTCAGGTCCAAGCCGCTTTCGCCCGGCATCATGACGTCCAGCACGACCAGATCGAACTCGATCAGCTCCATCATCCGCTTGGCGGCGGCCGCATGCGCGGCGCCCGTCACGCGATAGCCTTCGCGCGCCAGGAATTCCTTCAGCAGTTCGCGGATGCGATCGTCGTCGTCGACAATCAGCAGATGGCGGCCGACGCCAGGGCCGGCGATGGGGCCTGAGCGGCCATGCGAACGCGATTCCGTCATGCTCATGCGACGTTTCCCCCGCTTGCGGCGTTGACCTGAGCGATTCGTGCGGCTCTAAGACCGTCAGTTTCGCGGGAGACGTATTTCAATGGCCTTCGTTCCTTTCGACGATCGTGACGGCTTCATCTGGGTGAATGGCGATTTCGTCCCCTGGAGGGAAGCGAAAACGCACGTTCTGACCCATGCCCTTCACTATGGCTCGTCGGTCTTTGAGGGTGAGCGTATGTACGGCGGCGAAATCTTCAAGCTGACGCAACATTCCGAGCGCCTGAAGCGGTCCGCCAACCTGCTCGATTTCGAGATACCCTACAGCGTCGCCGAAATCGACGCCTTCTGTAAGGAAACCTGCGCCAAGAACGGTCTGACGGACTGCTATGTGCGTCCCGTCGCCTACCTGGGCCCGGAACAGACCAGCGTTTCGGCCCTGAACAACAAGGTCCACCTGGCCATCGCCGTGTGGGACTGGCCCAGCTATTTCGACCCTGAGGTCAAGGCGCGCGGCCTGCGTCTGGAATGGTCCAAGTGGCGTCGTCCTGATCCGGCGACGGCCCCGACGACGGCCAAGGCGGCGGGTCTGTACATGATCTGCACCATGTCCAAGAACGCCGCCGAGCGGCGTGGTTTCGCTGACGCCTTGATGCTGGACTGGCGCGGCTATGTCGCCGAGGCGACCGGCGCCAACGTCTTCTTCGTCAAGGACGGCGTCATCCACACGCCGAACGTCGAGCACATTCTGGACGGCATCACCCGCCAGACGGTGATCGAGATCGCGCGCGAAAAGGGCATCGAGGTCGTGGTGCGCGAGATCAAGCCGGAAGAACTGTCGGACTTCACCGAATGCTTCCTGACCGGCACCGCCGTCGAGGTGACCCCGGTCGCCGAGGTGGGCGAATACCGCTTCACCCCCGGCGCCCTGTCGCTGGATCTGATGGATCACTACGGCAAGCTGGTGCGCGGCCAGCTGTAAGCCGAGGCGCGACGACACGATGAGGGCGGTCCCTGAAGGGGCCGCCCTTTTTCGTTTCGCTTGCCAGCCGCGTCACTTTGTCCTTGAAGCGAATACAGACCGGCAGGCGCGCCGGGTGCGGGGATCGTTTCTCATGTTCAGCCTCCTGAACCTCCAGAGCCTTCTGGGTCTGGTCGTCATCGTCGCGGTCTGCTGGGCGATTTCGGAAAACCGCAAGGCCTTTCCCTGGCGGCTGACGATCGGCGCGATCCTGGTGCAGGCAGGGCTGGTACTCGCCCTGTTCGCCATTCCGGGCTCGCAGGCGGTGCTGGCGGCGGTGACGGGCGCGGTGGACGGTCTGGCGGTCGCGACGACCGAGGGGACCAAGTTCGTCTTCGGCTATCTGGCCGGCGGGGACCAACCCTATACGGTCTCGAACCAGGGCGCGCTTTTCACCTTCGCCTTCCAGGTTCTGCCGCTGATCCTGGTGATTTCCGCCCTGTCGGCCCTGCTGTGGCACTGGAAGATTCTGAAGTGGATCACGCTGGGCTTCGGCTTTCTGTTCCAGAAAACGATGGGTTTGGGCGGCGCGTCGGCCCTGGCGGTCGCGGCCAACATCTTCCTAGGCATGATCGAAAGCCCGATCGTGATCCGCGCCTATCTGGATAAGCTGACGCGGTCCGAGATCTTCCTGATGATGGTGGTGGGCCTGGCGACGGTCGCCGGTTCGACCATGGTGGCCTATGCGACGATCCTGTCGCCGGTGCTGCCCAATGCGGCAGGCCACGTGCTGGTGGCCTCGATCGTTTCGGCGCCGGCCGGCGTGCTGCTGGCGCGGATCATCATTCCCGAGAAAGAGGGGATGGGCGGCGCGGTCGCCGACTATGACTCGGCGCTGAAGTACGACAGCGCCATCGACGCCATCGTCAAAGGCACATCCGACGGCCTGATGGTCGTGTTGAATATCTCGGCCGTGCTGATCGTGTTCGTGGCCTTGGTCGCTTTGGTCAACGTCATGCTGGGCGGGTTCGTCGTGTTCGATGCGCCCCTGACCGTCGAGCGGATGCTGGGCTGGATCTTCGCGCCGGTCGCCTGGCTGATCGGGGTCGAGTGGAAGGACGCCGATGTCGCCGGCTGGCTGCTGGGCGTGAAACTGACCCTGACCGAGTTCGTCGCCTTCATCGACCTGGGCAAGGTGCCGGCCGCAGACATGACCGAGCGCACGCGGATGCTGATGACCTACGCCCTATGCGGCTTCGCCAATATCGGCTCGGTCGGCATCACCGTCACCGGCCTGTCTGTCCTGATGCCCGAACGCCGCGAGGAAGTGCTGGGCATGGTCTGGAAGGGCCTTTTCGCCGGCTTTTTAGCCACCTTGATGACCGCGGCCATCGTCGGCGCGATGCCCAGCGTTGTCTTCGGCTAGGACACGCTCAGCGCGGCGTGAACTTGCGGATGACGCCGGAGAAGGTCATCAGCAGGCGCTCGCCGGTATTGATCTGGCCCCGCACGAAGATCAGGCTCTTGCCGGCCTTGGTGACCTGGCCGGTGGCCTCGATCAGTTCGCCGACATAGCCGCCGTCGATGAAGGTGGAGTCCAGCTGAACCGTGACGCCCGAGGCACCTTCCATCTCCTGATAGGCGATCTGGAACATGGCGATGTCGGCGAAGGTCATCAGGCAGCCGCCGTGCATCCGCCCGCCTGCGTTCATATGCTTCTGCTCGGCGCGGAAGGCGCAGCGCATGTGCCCGTCGGGATCCGGCTTGCCGTAGAAGGGGCCGACCACCGTGTCGAAGGTGTCGTGCAGATCGTAGGTCTGCCAGCCGGCGAACTCGCCCTCGGTGATGGTGATTTTCTTGGGCATGCAGACTCGGCCTTACTTATGGGCGTGCGTTGCAGCATATAGGCGCAATGAGCGACCCGATCGAAACCGCAATCCTGAACAAAATCGCCGCGCTTGAGCCCGGCAAGAGCATTGAGCCGGCGGAAGTGGCCAAAGAGCTACAGCCCGAGCAGTGGCAGCGCATGCTGCCCAAGGTCCGCGCGACCGCTTTGGGTCTGATGCGCCAGGGCAAGCTGACCATCACCAAGAAGGGCAAGGCGGTCGATCCGGACAATTTCCGCGGCGTCACGCGCCTGCGCCAGGCGACCGAGGAAGAAACGGCCCTGGCGCTGAGCCGCCGTCCGCCGGTCGTCGAGGGCGATGACGACTGATCTCCAGGATATCCTGAACGACATCCGCGCCTGTCGCGCCTGCGCGGGCGTCCTGCCGCACACGCCGCGCCCGGTGGTGCGGGTCTTTCCCGAGACGCGGCTGCTGATCTGCGGCCAGGCGCCGGGACGACGCGTCCACGAGAGCGGCCTGCCGTTCACGGATCCCTCCGGCGATCGCCTTCGTGACTGGATGGGCGTGGACTACGAGACCTTCTACGCCGATCCGCGCATCGGGGTGGCGGCCCAGGCCTTCTGCTATCCGGGCACCGCGCCGAAAGGCGGCGACTATCCGCCGCCGACACGCTGTGCGGAACTGTGGCGACCGCAGTTGCTGGACGCCCTGCCGCAGATGGAGCTGACCTTGCTGGTCGGCGGCTATGCCCAGGCGTGGGCGCTGGGCGACAGGGCCAAGCGGACCATGTCCGAGACGGTTAGGGCGTGGCGGGAGTATGCACCGGATCTGCTGGTGCTGCCGCATCCGTCGTGGCGCAATACGGCCTGGCTGAAGAAGAATCCGTGGTTCGAGGCGGAGGTGCTTCCCTATCTCCGGGAACGGGTTCAGCGCATTCTGACTTCTGCAAATCCGGCGGCCATTCGCTCCAGCGAGAAGGACACGCCGGTGGTATCATGAGCGCTGCTTGGGACACATGGCCTTGATCGCCTCCAGACTTATGCCGCTGACCGCCGCGCTCATTCTGTCGGCCTGCGCCGCACCCCACATTCAGCCGCCGTTGACGCCGCCACCGGGCTTTGTCGGCGCCCATGTCGAGGATCGGGCGCTTGTCATGTCGGACGGCGCGCGCCTGCCGTATCTGCATTGGGGGCCAAAGGATGGGGCGCCTTGGGCGGTGATCGTGGCCCTGCATGGGATGAACGATCACGACGCCAGCTTCCGCTTGGCCGGCCCTTGGTGGGCCGAGCAGGGTATCGAGACCTGGTCCTACGACCAGCGTGGCTTCGGCGGGGCGCCGGGGCGGGGCGAATGGGCCGGGCAGCAGCGGATGACGGATGATCTGCGCGAGATCACCGCGATGGCGCGGGCCCGCTATCCCAATGCCGTCATCGCTGTGGTGGGCGAGAGTATGGGAGGGTCGGTGACGGCGGCGGCGTTCGGCTCCGACAATCCGCCGGATGCGGACCGGATCGTGCTGCTGGCGCCCGGCGTATGGGGCTGGTCGACGCAAGGACCGTTGAACAGCACGGCGCTGAACATCGCAGCTCGAGCGCTGGGCGACGTGGCGCTGGAGCCGCCGGAATTCATCACGCGCGACATCCACGCCTCTTCGAATACATTGGAGCTGATCCGCAACGGGCGCGATCCGATAAGCATCCTCGCGACGCGGTTCGACACCGTCTATGGGCTGGTCGATCTGATGGAGGCCTCATCGCGCAGCCTGGGCCGCATTCGGGGCGACGCCATCCTGATGTACGGCGCCCACGACGAGGTGGTGAAGAAGGGGCCGATGAAGGCAGCGCTTGAGCGGGCCGAGCGGGAGGGCGGAACGCTGCGGACCGCCTGGTATCCGAACGGCTGGCATCTGCTGAACCGCGATCTGGACGCCGAGATCGTCTATCGCGACGTCGTCTCGTGGTTGAGAGACCCGAAAGCCCCCTTGCCGTCCGGTGCACCGGCGGTTTTGCCGCAGCTTCAGGCGGGCGGGGCGCGCCCTTAAGCGGGTCTTAACGCGACGTTTACCATCCAGGCGGCATTTTCTGCCTAGCGGGGCGTTCGTGTCTCCCGCGAGTAGGGGGCGGGGACGCGTGGGCGGCTTCACAGCGGCGTTGCAGAAGTTCGGGATCGGCCGTCTGGCTGCGGTCCTCGGCGTCGCCGCAGGCGTGGCCGCCGTGCTGGTCGCCATCATGCTGCGCATGGGCCAAGCGCCCGACGCGCTTCTCTATTCCAACCTGGATCTGCGCGAGGCCAGCGAGATAAGCGCCGCCCTGGATCAGGCCGGCATCAAATATTCGTCCAAGGGCGACGGTTCGACCATCATGGTCAACCGCGACGAAGTCGGCACGGCGCGGATGCTGGTCGCGGGCAAGGGTTTGGTCACGTCCGGATCGGTTGGTTACGAGCTGTTCGACAGCCAGTCGGTGCTGGGTCAGACCGAGTTCCAGCAACAGTTGAACGAACAGCGCGCCCTGCAGGGCGAACTGTCGCGCACCATCATGTCTATGCGCGGCATCACCGCCGCCCGCGTCCACATCACCATGCCGCGCCGCGAGATGTTCACCTCGGCCGCCGGCGAACCGACCGCCGCCGTTCTGGTGGGCCTGGGCGGGCGTGACCTGACCAGCGACCAAGTGCGGGCGATCCGCAACCTGGTGGCCTCGTCCGTGCCGAACCTGAAGCCCGACCGCGTCACCGTCGCGGACCAAACGAACCGCACCCTGGCGGCCGGCAGCGACGACGGAACCTTCACCTCGGCTTCCGCCGCCGAGGCCAAGGGCAATACCGAGAGCCAGCTTCAGGCGCGCATCAAGGACATCGTCGAAGGCGTCGTGGGCGCCGGCGCCGCCCGTGTTCAGGTCACGGCCGACATCGACCAGAGCCGCGCCACGACACAGGAAGAGAAGTTCGATCCCGACGGTCAGGTCGTCCGCTCGACCACGACCAACGGCTCGCAATCCGCAGACAACAGCGCCCAGCCCGACGGCGGCGTGACTGCGACGAACAACATCCCCGGCGGGGCTGCGCCCGGCGCGACGCCGGCCGGTTCGACCAACTCGGAAAACGCCGAGACGACCAACTACGAAATCTCCAAGACCACCACGACCACGACCAAGGAGCCGGGAGAGGTCAAGAAGCTGGCCGTCGCCGTCGCGGTCGACGGCAAGTGGACCCCGGCCAAGGACGGCAAGGGCGAGCCGACCTATGCGCCGCGCACGGCCGAGGAGATCGCCCAGATCAAGTCGCTGGTCGCCGCCGCCGCCGGCATCGACGAGACGCGCGGCGACAAGATCGAGGTCATCAACGTCCGCTTCAACCACGACACCGGCATCGAGGGCGGTCTGGACGGCAAGTCGTCGCTGCTGGACTTCTCCAAGAACGACATCATGCGTTTCGTCGAACTGGGCATTCTGACGGTCGTCGCCTTGCTGCTGATCTTCTTCGTGCTGCGTCCTCTGCTGAAGACGGCGGCGGGCGGCGGGGCCAATCTGCCGGCGCTGGCGGGCACCAACGGCGTGCCGGTCACGACCGTGGCGACCACGGTGATCGGCCCGGACGGCCAGCCTCAGCTGGTTCAGCTGCCGGCGCCCAGCGAGATGGAACAGAAGATCGACATCGCCCGCATCGAGGGTCAGGTGAAGGCGTCGTCGGTCAAGAAGGTCGCCGACTTCGTTCAGTCGCATCCCGATGACGCGGCCGGCATCCTGCGGACCTGGGTGGCCGAAGGCTGATGGCGAAGCTGGTCAACAAGAAAGCCTCGATCGACGATCCCAACAAGCTGTCGGGGCCGGAGAAGGCCGCCGTCATCCTGCTGGCGCTGGGCGAAGAGCACACCGCCCTGTGGGAGCGGCTGGACGACGACGAGGTCAAGGAAATCTCCCAGGCCATGGCGACCCTGGGCAACGTCAGCGCCGAGGCCGTCGAGGCCCTGATGATCGAGTTCGTCTCGGGCCTGTCCGGCTCCGGGGCCGTGATGGGCAGCTATGAGCAGACGCAAAAGCTGCTGGCCGCCTTCCTGCCCAAGGATCGCGTCGACGGCCTGATGGAGGAAATCCGGGGGCCGGCCGGTCGCACCATGTGGGACAAGCTGGGCAATGTGAACGAGGCCGTTCTCGCCAACTATCTGAAGAACGAATACCCCCAGACCGTCGCCGTGATTCTGTCCAAGGTGCGCTCGGACCACGCCGCCCGCGTCCTGACCAGCCTACCGGAAGACTTCGCCCTGGAATGCGTTCAGCGGATGCTGCGCATGGAGCCCGTGCAGCGCGAGATCCTGGACAAGATTGAGGCCACGCTGCGCACCGAGTTCATGTCGAACCTGGCGCGCACCTCCAAGCGCGACAGCCACGAGATGATGGCCGACATCTTCAACAGCTTCGACCGCCAGACCGAGGCCCGCTTCATCGGGGCTCTGGAAGAGCGCAATCGTGAATCGGCCGAACGCATCCGCGCCCTGATGTTCGTCTTCGAGGATCTGTCCAAGCTGGATCCGGGCGGGGTGCAGACCTTGCTGCGCGCCGTGGACAAGGATTCGCTGGGCCTGGCGATGAAGGGCGCGTCCGAAGGTCTGCGCGAGATGTTCTTCTCCAACATGTCCGAGCGCGCGTCCAAGATCATGCGCGAGGACATGGAGTCGATGGGGCCGGTGCGTCTGAAGGACGTGGACGCCGCCCAGATGGCCATGGTCCAGGTCGCCAAGGATCTGGCCGCCAAGGGCGACATCATGCTGGCCGGTCAGGGCGCCGACGACGAGTTGATCTACTGACATGACCCAGTCCCCTGAAATCCGGCGCCTCTTCGCCTTTGACACAGAGTTTGACGCGGACGGCACGGTCGTGCGCCCGGGTGCCTGGACGCCAGCCAAACGCTCCTATCTGCCGGCCGAGGTCGATGCTCTGGTCGCCCAAGGGCGTCTGGAGGCGCGCGAACAGGCGCTCAGCGAGGTCGAAAACATCCGCGCCATGGCCCTGAGCAATATCGCCCAGGCTGTGGCCTCGGCCATGCCGACCCTGAAGGCTGTGGCCCAGGCGCACCGGGAACAGGCCGCTGACCTAGCCCTGGCTGCTGCGAGCACCATCGCCGGGGCCGCTCTGGAGCGGTTTCCGCATGCGCCGCTGAAAGCCGCGTTGGAACTGTTGGCGCAGGAAATCGACGCCTCGCCACGTCTGGTCGTTCGCGCCTCGGGCCTGGATGACGAGGCGCGCGGCCTAATCGAGCGCGCCTGTGCCGACAGCGGCTTTACCGGCGTAGTCGCCTTCCGCGATGAACCGGGCATGGCCCAGGCCGCCTTCCAGTTGGAATGGGCCGACGGGCGCGCTGATCACGATCCACAAGGCTCGGCCGACCGTGTCGCCGAGGCCCTGACCGCCGCCTTGGCCGCCGAGGCCGGACACGCCGAAACCCTTCCCGTCGACAGGAGCATGTTCTGATGGCATCCGACGACCTGGCGCTGGAGGAATTCTCCGGCCTTTCGGGCCTGCCGCCCCTGGACGACAGCGGCGAAAAGAGCGCCGCCGACCTGGCGACCGTCTTTGACGTGCCGGTCAACATCTCGGCGGTTCTGGGCAAGTCGCACATGTCGGTGGCCCAGCTGCTGAAACTGAACAAGGGCTCGGTGCTGGAGCTGGACCGCAAGGTCGGCGAGGCGATCGACATCTTCGTCAACAACCGCCTGATCGCGCGCGGCGAGGTCGTCGTCGTCGACGACCGGCTGGGCGTGACCATGACGGAAATCATCAAGACCGAGGACTCGGGCGCCTGATTGGCGACCGGCTTTAGAGATTAGAGGAGAAGAACGATGCGTCTTCTGGTGGTAGGCAGACTGAGCGGCCAGCTCGCTTCGGCGGTGAAGATGGCCATGGCGCACGGCGCCAAGGTCAATCACGTCGAGCGCGCCGACCAGGCGACCGAACAACTTCGCCGGGGGCAGGGCGCCGACTTGCTGATGGTCGACTATCAGCTGGACATCGCCGCCCTGATCGCCGCCAACGAGGCCGAGCGGATCACCATTCCGGTCGTGGCCTTCGGCGTCGACGCCGATGCGCGAGAGGCGGCCGCCGCCATCAAGGCCGGCGCCAAGGAGTTCATTCCGCTTCCGCCCGACGCCGAACTGATCGCCGCCGTCCTGTCGGCTGTCGCCGACGACGAAAAGCCGATGATCTCGGCCGACCCGTCGATGAAGGCGGTGCTGCAACTGGCCGACCAAGTCGCGCGCTCGGAAGCCTCGATCCTGATCACCGGCGAAAGCGGCGTCGGCAAGGAGGTGATGGCGCGCTATCTGCACGAGCACTCGCGCCGGTCGGAACGCCCCTTCATCAGCGTCAACTGCGCCGCCATTCCCGACAACCTGCTGGAGTCCGAACTGTTCGGCCATGAGAAGGGCGCCTTCACCGGCGCCGTCGCGCGCCGCATCGGCAAGTTCGAAGAGGCCGACGGCGGCACGCTTCTGCTGGACGAAATCTCCGAGATGGACGCCCGGCTCCAGGCCAAGCTGCTGCGCGCCATCCAGGAGCGCGTCATCGACCGCGTGGGCGGCTCCAAGCCGGTCTCGGTCAACATCCGCATCATCGCCACCTCGAACCGCGATCTGGCCAAAGCCGTGGCGGAAGGCACCTTCCGTGAGGACCTGCTGTATCGCCTGAACGTGGTGAACCTGCGCCTGCCGTCCTTGCGCGAGCGGCCCGGCGACATCGTGGTTCTGGCCGACCATTTCATCAAGAAATACGCCGCCGCCAACGGCGTGCCGGTACGTCCGATCTCGGCCGCCGCGCGTCAGGCCATTTCGGCCCATCGCTGGCCAGGCAACGTCCGCGAGCTGGAAAACGCCATGCACCGCGCGGTGCTGCTGGCGACCGGCCCTGAGATCGACGTCGACGCCATCCGCCTGCCGGACGGTCAGCCGCTGGGCGGCATGGGCGCGGGCATGATGGCGGGACAGGCCTATGAAGCGCCGCAAGCCGGAGTGGCTGCGCGTGCCGCCCAGGCAGCCGACGCCGTGACCCGCAGCTTCGTGGGTCAGACTGTGGCGGCGATGGAAAAGACGCTGATCCTGGACACCCTGACCCACTGCCTGGGCAACCGCACCCACGCGGCCAACATCCTGGGCATCTCGATCCGCACCCTGCGCAACAAGCTGAACGAATACGCTGATGAGGGCACGGCCATTCCGGCGCCGATGAGCGGCGTCTCCGCCTCGGGCTACGCGGCCTGAACCCATGCGCGCACCCGTGGAGCGCCGATGCGTCCTGACGGGGCTGGCCGCCTTGAGCGCGGTCGGCTGTTCGCCGCGCGCGGAATCACACCCTGCCGCGCCCGCCCCTCTGTCAGAAGAGATCATTGACCTGGCCGACCTGGAAGCGCGCAATGGCGGCCGTCTGGGCTTCGTCGTTCAGGACGCGGCGACAGGGCGTAAGCTGGTTTGGCGCGGCGACGAACGCTTCGTCTATTGCTCGACCTTCAAACTGTATCTGGCCGCCGCGACCCTGTTGCGGGTGCAGGCCGGGCAGGAGCGACTGGATCGCCGCATCCCCATCGCTGCGGCGGACATGATCAACCACGCTCCGGTGACGGAGCCCGCCGTTGGCGCCAGCCTAACGGTCGAGCAGTTGATGAAGGGCGCGGTTGAGGTCAGCGACAACCCCGCCGCCAATCTGTTGCTGAAGGCCATGGGCGGCCCGTCGGCGATGCAGACCTTCTATCGCGGCATCGGCGACGACAGCACCCGCTCAGATCGGTTCGAGCCCGAGATGAATCGCCTGGACGGCGACAAGGATACGATCCTTCCCAACCAGTCGGTCGCCAATCTTGAACGTCTTTTTCTGGATCCGACCTCGCCCCTGACGGCGGCGTCGCGCGCCCTGTTGCTGCAGTGGATGACCGATACGCCCACGGGTCAGAATCGTCTTAGGGCTGGGACGCCAGCGGATTGGCGGGTGGCGCACAAGACGGGGACGGGGGGCTATGGGCCGACCAATGACATCGGCCTGTTGTATCCGCCGAACGGCCAACCTGTGATCGTCGCCGCCTATTACCACGCTGCCCGGGCGACATCGGACGACGCTAATGCGGCCGTGATCGCTGAGGCGACGCGTCGCGCGCTGAAGGCGTTGGGCCGTGACTGATACGCCGGTGATGATGAAGGACGGCATGGCGCGCCCGACGGGTCGCGACGTCCTGGGCTGGGTCAACCGCGGCGAAGTGCTGATGGCGGTCGGTGTGATCGGCGTGATCATGCTGCTGATCCTGCCGGTGCCCAAGTTCCTGCTGGATCTGCTGCTGGCCTTCTCGCTGGTGTCCAGCGTGCTGATCCTGATGACCGCTGTGATGATGAAGCGGCCGCTGGATTTCGCCATCTTCCCGACCGTGCTGCTGGTCTCGACCCTGTTCCGGCTGGGCCTGAACCTGGCCTCCACGCGTCTGATCCTGACCCACGGCCAGGAAGGTCACGATGCGGCGGGTCAGGTCATCAACGCCTTCGGTCAGCTGATGATGGGCGGCAACTTCATCATCGGGGTGATCATCTTTGCGATCATTCTGGTGGTGAACTTCGTCGTCATCACCAAGGGTTCGACCCGGATCGCCGAAGTGTCCGCCCGCTTCACCCTGGACTCCATGCCGGGCAAGCAGATGGCCATCGACGCCGATCTGTCGTCGGGCCTGATCACCGAGGACCAGGCCAAGCTGCGCCGCAAGGAGCTGGAGCAGGAATCGACCTTCTTCGGCGCCATGGATGGCGCCTCCAAGTTCGTGCGCGGCGACGCCGTCGCCGGGCTGATCATCACCTTCATCAACGCCATCGGCGGCATACTGATCGGCACGCTGCAACACGGCATGCCGGCGATGGAGGCGGCCAACACCTATGTCCAGCTGACCATAGGCGACGGTCTGGTGACGCAGGTGCCTGCCATCATCATCTCGATCGCCGCCGGCTTCCTGGTGTCCAAGGCCGGCGTCGAAGGCACGGCGGATAAGGCCATGGTCACCCAGTTGGCGACCAATCCGGTATCGCTGGGCGTGGTGTCGGGCGCGGCGGGCCTGATCGGCCTGATCCCCGGCATGCCGCTGATCCCGTTCGCGGCCCTGGCCATCGGCTCGGGTTTCATGGCCTGGCGGCTGGGCCGCAATCGCTTGAAGCCTCAACCGACAGAGGCGGAGATTGCGGCGGCGGCGGCGGCCGCAAAACCCATGGAAGACGTCGAAGAGCCGATCGCCAATGTGCTCACCATCGACGAGGTGAAGATCGAACTCGGCTATTCGCTTCTCAGCCTGATCAACGATCTTGAAGGACGCCGCCTGACCGATCAAATCCGCGCGTTGCGGCGGTCGCTGGCCCAGGAATACGGCTTCGTCATTCCCCAGGTGCGCATCCTCGACAATATGCGTCTGCCGACCCAGGGTTACGCCATCCGCATCAAGGAGATGGAGACGGGCGCGGGCGAGGTGCGGCTGGGCCACCTGATGGCGATGGATCCGGCGGGGCGCCAGGTCGAACTTCCGGGCGAGCATATGCGCGAACCCGCCTTTGGTTTGCCGGCGACCTGGATCGAGGAAGGTCTGCGCGAGGAGGCGACGTTCCGGGGCTATACGCTGGTCGATCCGTCGACGGTCCTGACGACCCATCTGACCGAGATCCTGAAAGACAATATGGCCGATCTGCTGTCCTACGCGGAGGTGCAGAAGCTGCTGAAGGAACTGGGCGCCGAGGAGAAGAAGCTGGTCGAAGAACTGGTGCCCAGCGTGGTCACCGTCACGACGCTGCAGCGGGTGTTGCAGTCGCTTCTGCGCGAGAAGGTGTCCATTCGCGACCTCCCTGCGATCCTGGAAGGTTTGGCCGAGGCGGCGCCGCACAGTTCCAGCGTCACCACCCTGGTCGAACACGTTCGTGCGCGCCTGGGCCGCCAACTGTGCTGGCAGAACAAGGACGGCGAAGGGGCCCTGCCCATCGTCACCCTGTCGCCGGAATGGGAAAACGCCTTCGCCGAAAGCCTGATCGGCAATGGCGAGGACAAGCAGCTGGCCATGGCGCCATCGCGCCTTCAGGACTTCATCCGCGCCGTTCGCGACACCTTCGAGCGGATCGCCATGACGGGCGAAAATCCGGTGCTGCTGACCGGGCCGATGACGCGGCCCTATGTGCGATCGATCATCGAACGCTTCCGCGGCCAGACCGTCGTGATGAGCCAGAACGAGATTCATCCCAAGGCCCGGTTGCGGACCCTCGGCCAGGTCTGATCCCGCCGACTTGGCAGTTTGACGTTTGACGCGGCGACGCACCCCGCTAAAGCTCCGCCGTCATGAGTCCGAACCCCCGATCCCAATGGTCGCGCCTGCGCGACTTCATGCGTACGCCGTCGTTGGCCCGGTCAATATCGGCCATGCTGATCCTGGCGTTCGGACTGCTGATCGTGGTCAATGCGACGACGTTCGTGATGATCCAGCGCACCGTCGCGTTGAACAAGACCATCGAGCATGCTCAGCAGATGCGGCGCGCCGCGCGCACGGTTCTCATTGCGAGCCTGAACGCCGAAACGTCGCAACGCGGCTTTCTGCTGACGGGACGAAGCGATTTTCTACAGCCCTATCGTGACTCCAGGGCCGACATGGAGCCCGCGCTGGCGTTTCTGGATGAGGGCGCAGCCCTCGATCCGACGCTGAAAGACACCGTCGAACCCATTCACCGTCTGGGTGACAAGAAATGGGACGAGATGGAGCGCACCGTCGCTTTGGCGCGGCAGGGTCGGATCGGGCAGTCGATCCAGGCCGTGCGGTCTGGCGAAGGCAAGCAGTATATGGACGAGCTCCGAGCCGCCATCGAGAAGTTCGACAAGCTGAAGTCCGACAGGATCGACAGCCGACGTCGGGCCTCGGAGCGGTTTGGCTTCCTGACCGTCACGATGAACGCCATCGCGGGGCTTCTGGTTCTCGTTCTGGCTCTGCTCTCGGCCTGGCTGGTTCGGCGCTACGTGGCCGAGATTCAGTCCGCCCGCGCGACCTTGGACGCCGCCAACGCCAGCCTGGAGGACAAGGTCCGCGAGCGCACCGGCGACCTGATCCGCGCCAACGAGGAAATCCAGCGCTTCGCCTATATCGTCAGCCACGACCTGCGCGCGCCGCTAGTCAATGTCATGGGCTATACCTCGGAATTGGAGCAGGCGGGCAAGATCGTCGACAAGGCGATCCACGAGGCGGAAAAGACGCGCGTGGTCGATCCCGAGATCGTCACCGCAGTGCGCGAGGAAATGCCCGAGGCCATCGGCTTCATCCGCGCCTCGACCGAGAAGATGGACCGGCTGATCAACGCCATCCTGAAGCTGTCGCGAGAAGGTCGCCGCAACCTGCTCCCAGAGCCGCTGGACATGACGACGATGGCACAGAACATCGCCAACAGCGTCCATCACCAGACCGAAGCCTCGGGCGCGCGCATCGATGTGCAGGCGCTGCCTGAAATCGAAAGCGACCGTATTTCGATGGAGCAGATCGTCGGCAATCTGATCGACAACGCCGTCAAATATCTGGATCACGACAGGCCGGGCGAAATCGTCGTGTCGGGCGAAGACGTGCCGGGCGGCTGGGTCGTTTACCGGGTCGCCGACAACGGCCGGGGCATCGCCCCGCGTGACCATGAGCGGATATTCGAACTCTTCCGCCGCTCCGGAAAACAGGACCGTTCCGGCGAAGGCCTGGGGCTGGCGTTCGTCAGAAACAGCGTGCGCCGCCTGGGCGGCACCATCGACGTCGAGTCCGAACTGGGCAAAGGCTCGACTTTCCTGCTGAAATTCCCCAAACGACTGATCCTGTCTGAACCCGGAGGCGCGCTGTGACGCAACCCGTCAAAATCATTATGGTCGAAGACGACCACGGCCACGCCAAACTGATCGAAAAGAACATCCGCCGGGCCAACATCAACAACGAGATCAAGCATTTCGACGACGGCGGATCGGCGCTGGACTATCTGTTCAGCGACGAAATCCTGGCCAACGGTCCGCTCCTGATCCTGCTCGACCTCAATCTGCCGGATATGTCGGGCACGGACATTCTGGAAAAGGTGAAGGGCAACGATCGTCTGAAGCGGGCGCCGGTCGTCGTGTTGACCACAACAGACGACAAGGTCGAGATCCAGCGTTGCTACGATCTGGGCTGCAACGTCTACATCACCAAGCCGGTGGATTATGAATCCTTCGCCGGCGCCATCCGTCAGCTGGGCCTGTTCCTGTCGGTGATTCAGGCGCCGGAGATCTGACGATCAACGCGCCACAGCCCATTCGCCTGCTCTACATCGACGATGATCGGGGTCTGTCCCGGCTGGTCGAGAAGGAGCTGGGGCGTCACGGCTATGCCGTCACCTGCGCGCCGGACGGCGATGCGGGGTTGGAGCTGTTGCAGCAGCATGACTACGACGTCTGCGCGCTGGACCACTATATGCCGACGCGAGACGGGCTGGACGTCCTGCCGGACATTCTGGCCCTGACGGCGCCGCCGCCCGTCGTCTATGTGACGGGTGCGCAGGATGGTCGGATCGCCGTCGCGGCCCTGCGCGCCGGCGCGGCGGACTATGTGATCAAGGACGTGTCGGAGGACTTCACCTCCCTGTTGCGCTCGGCGCTCGAGGACGCCCTGTCGCGTCGTCGGCTGGAGCGCGAGAACCAACTGGCGCAGGAAGAAATCCGCCGGGCGCGCGATCGGGCCGAGGCCATGCTGCGCGAGGTCAACCACCGCGTCGGCAACTCGCTGCAACTGGTGTCCAGCTTCATGTCGTTGCAGATGCGCCACGTCACCGATCAGGGGGCGAAGGACGCGTTGCGCGAATCGCAGGCGCGGATCGAGGCCGTCGCACATGTTCACCGCCGCCTCTACACGTCCGGCGACATGAGCCACGTGGCGATGGACGAATATCTGGTCGGGCTGATGGACGAACTGTCCAAGTCCATCGGACCGGACGAAGGATCGCCCAGGCTGACGCTGGACGCTGAGCCGTTGTCGGTCACGACCGATCAAGCCGTCTCCATCGGCGTCATCGTCACCGAACTGGTCACCAACGCGGTCAAATACGCCTATGCGCCGGGACAGGGCGGCGAGATTCGCATCCATCTGCGCCGCGAGACGGACCATCGCGTGATGCTGACGGTCGAGGACGATGGCCCCGGCATGGGCGATGGAACGCCGAAGGGCACGGGGCTTGGTGGCAAGATCATTTCCGCCATGGCGTCTGGCCTGCGGTCGGCGGTCGAGTTCGACGGCGCCCACAAGGGTGTGCGCGCCAGGTTGTCGTTCGACCTCTAGGGTCGGTTTTCATCATGTTGCAGTTCGGCGTTCGCAAACCCGCTTCGGATTATCGTCACCGCGCCACCGCGTTCGGCATCGTCGAGCGCGACGGCCTGATCGCCTGTGTGCGCGTCGAACGCGAGGCCGGCCCCTATTTCGATCTTCCCGGCGGCGGCTTGGATTTGGAAGAGACCGAGGTTCAGGCGCTGATCCGCGAATTCGTCGAGGAAACCGGCTTGACGGTCGCGCCGCTGAACCGCATCGCCGAGGTCAGCCAATATTTCGTGCGTTCGACGCGCGAGCCGGTGAACAATGTCGGCGGCTTCTGGACGGCGACTGTGGCGGCCGAAAATCCCGATGCGAAATGTGAGGACGATCACACGCTGGTGTGGCTGGATCCGACCTTCGCCATCTCGCGCTTGCGTCACGATTCTCACGCCTGGGCTGTCGCCGTCTGGCTGCGTCGTCCAAGCTGAGCCTTACGGAACAGGCCATTAGCGAACTCGTTCATTTTTCGAACCGCAACGTTACGTCGCGGCGATGAAAATTAGGAGATTTCCATGGCTGACCATGACCGTATCGAAGGCGCCGCCAAGAACATCGGTGGCAAGATTAAAGAAGGCGTCGGCAAGGTGACCGGCGACACCAAGATGCAGGCCGAAGGCAAGGCCGATCAGGTCGAAGGCAAGGTCCAGAATACTGTCGGCGGCGTCAAGGACAGCCTGCGCGACAAGGCCTAAGCTTCCCTAGAATGCGCGAAGATGCGAGGCGCCGTCCGCGAAAGCGGGCGGCGCTTTTCTTTTCGATCAGTCCTTGTCGCCCCACAGGGTCAGCGACAGCCCCTTCTTATCGGCTCCATCGATCGGGCGGCACTCAGAGCTGAACCCGCCCTCGACCGGACGCGGACGACAATCCATTTCTCGCAGGCTCGAGGGCGCGGCCCCCGTGCGAGACTGCGGGCCGCACTGGACCGCATAGTCCGAGCCTGCGGCGCTGGCCCGGATCATCTGGCAGTCGCCGGCCATTCCGGTGGGACGCAGGGCCTCAGGCAGGTTTGACCCCATGGCGATGGCGAGTTGCTCGCGCACCTCGGTCTGGCATTCGGCCATGGACGTCTGGCCGCGCACTAGCGGACTGCACCGTGCGCGCTCGAAGCCAAAGGGATCAGCCAGTCCCCAGGCAGGTACATTGTGCTCGAACGGCGGCGCCGGCGTTTCAACCACCGCCTCGGGCGCGGGCGCATCCCACACGACGGTCGGCGCAGCTTGTTCGAGGATCAGCAAGGCGAAGGCGGCGGCGATCATGGTCGGACCCTTCGTGAAGTTGCAGGCGGTCGCCCGAACGTCTCCTACCTTGTCAGGGCCCGCATTGCCTTGTCGAGGCCTTCGAGCGTCAGCGGGAACATCCGCTGCTCCATCACCTCGCGCAACAGTCCAACGGATGCGGTATAGTCCCAGTACCGCTCCTGAACGGGATTGAGCCAGACCGACTTCTCCCACTGCTGGCGCGCCCGCTTCATCCATACGGCTCCGGCCTCCTCGTTCCAGTGCTCGACGGAGCCGCCGGGCATGGTGATCTCATAGGGGCTCATCGTCGCATCGCCGACGAAGATGGCGCGCCAGTCGCCGGGGTATTTGTGAAGCAGATCCCACGTCGGGATCCGCTCGGTGTGGCGGCGGCGATTGTCCTTCCAGACGCCTTCGTAGAGGCAGTTGTGGAAGTAGAAGAACTCCAGGTTCTTGAACTCGGTCTTGGCCGCCGAGAACAGCTCCTCAACCAGCTTGATGTGACCGTCCATCGACCCGCCGATGTCGAGGAACAGCAGCACCTTGATCGTATTGCGCCGCTCGGGCCGCATCTGGATGTCCAGCCAGCCCTGACGCGCCGTGCCGTCGATGGTGCCGTCGATATCCAGTTCGTCCGGCGCGCCCTGTCGGGCGAAACGGCGCAAACGACGCAGCGCCACCTTGATGTTGCGGGTGCCCAGTTCGACCGTGTCGTCCAGGTTCTTGAACTCGCGCTTTTCCCAGACCTTGACCGCCCGGCCATGCTTGGCCGGACCGCCGATGCGAACGCCTTCGGGGTTATAGCCGCCGTGTCCGAAGGGGCTGGTCCCGCCCGTGCCGATCCATTTGGAGCCGCCGGAGTGCCGCTCCTTCTGCTCCTCCAGACGCTGCTTCAGCGTCTCCATCAGCTTGTCGAATCCGCCCAGCGCCTCGATCTGGGCCGTCTCCTCGTCGGTCAGGTATTTTTCATTCAGCAGCCGCAGCCAGTCCTCGGGAATGTCGGTGGTCAGGTCTTCGCCCGACCCGACCGACTCGACGCCCTTGAACACCGTCCCGAACACCTGATCGAACCGATCATAGTGTTTCTCGTCCTTGACCAGCACCGCGCGCGACAGGTGATAAAAGGCCTCGACCTCGCGCCCGGCCACGTCGCGATCCATGGCCTCCATCAGATGGAGCCATTCCTTCATCGACACCGGAACCTTGGCGTCGCGCAGCGCGGTGAAGAAGGGCAGGAGCATGGGAGGGATGTGAACCCGGATCAGCCGCGCCGCAAGATGAACTCGTGGTCGCGCCAGGCGCCGACGGGATAGTCGTATTCTCCCGCCTTCTCGAAGCCGTAGGCGGCATAGAGGCGCTGGGCCTTGTTGTTGCCGCTCCAGACGCCGATCCACAGCGGTCCGTCCGTATGGGTTTGCATCCAGTCCAGAGACAGCTTCAGCAGTCTGGTTCCAAGGCCCAGACCTTGCGCCGCCTTGGACACATAGAGCCGGCGCAGTTCCATGTGTGACGATCTGGCCTCGGGGTGGGGCAGGCCATTGGGGCCGGCGTTCGCGAAGGCCAGAAGCTCGCCGTCTCGGTCAGCCACCCACCAGGCGCAGTCGGGCTCCGCCAACTTCTTCAGCGTCGGCTCCAGATCGAAGCTGGCGTCCAGAAACGCGTTCAGATCGGCCGGCGGATAGGGGATGCCGAACCCCTCGACGAAGGTGTCGATGAAGGTCTGGCGCCCCAGGGTGCCCAGGGCGGCGGCGTCTTCGGGGCGGGCAGGGCGGATCGCGATCTCAGTCATGCTTCGGCTCTAGCGCGCGCCTTGGTGCGCGTCACGGGCGACAAGTCCGAAAGCCCGTCGTATCGTCGCTTCAATGTCTCTGCCGATCTTCACCCATCCGTCCATGCTGTCCCACACGCCGGGCGCGGGCCATCCCGAAAGTCCCGAGCGGCTGAAGGCGGTGCTGGATGCTCTGGACGACGCAGGCCTGGCCCGCGACCGGCGCGCCGCGACCCAGGCCGAGGTTGCGGATCTGGAGCGGGTGCATCCCGCCGCCTATGTCGCACGACTGCTGGAGGCCTCGCCGGTCGCCGGCATGGTCCAGTTGGATGCCGACACCGTCCTTTCGCCCGGCAGCGTGCCGGCGGCGCGGCTGGCGGCGGGGGCGGCGATCAATGCGGTGCGAGCCGTGGCGCGGGGCGAGATGGACCGCGCCTTCGCCGCCGTGCGCCCGCCGGGCCACCACGCCGAGCCGGACCGCGCGATGGGGTTCTGCCTGTTCTCCTCCGTCGCCGTCGCGGCGCGTGTGGCTCAATCCGAAGGTATGGCGCGGGTGGCGGTGGTCGATTTCGACGTTCACCACGGCAATGGCACCCAGGCGGCGTTTGAGGACGACGACAGCCTCTTCCTGGCCTCCATCCACCAGATGCCGCTGTATCCCGGCACGGGCGCGGCGTCTGAGACGGGCGTCGGCAATATCGTCAACGCGCCCGTCGCGCCCCATGCGGCGCGCGAGAACTGGCGTGCGACCTTCGCCGGCGGATTGATGCCGGCGCTGGAATCGTTCCGGCCGGACCTGATCCTGATCTCGGCCGGTTTCGACGCCCACCGGCGCGATCCACTGGCGCATCAGTCGCTGGAGGCCGAGGATTTCGCTTGGGCGACGCGCGCGATTCTGGAAGTCGCGCGTCGGACCTGTTCGGGCAAGGTTGTGTCGGCGCTTGAGGGCGGTTACGACCTTGAAGGACTAGGCCGCTCCGCGGTCGCCCACGTCGCTGCGCTCGGGGAGGACTGAGGACGCTTAACGCCTTGAAACCAAAGGCCCGTCCGTTTGTCATGTCAGCCCCCGCCCTGTCCCTCGATTCGACCGAACCGTCCGTGTCCCCGCCTGACGCTGCACCATCCGTCGGCGCGCTTGTCGCTGTCCGTCCCGGCGCCATCATCCTGACGCGTCACGGTGAGCCGGCCCTGTCGCGCAAATGTCTGATCTCTGCGCGCCAGTATGGCGACTGGTGGGCGAAATATGAGATCGGCGGCCTGCTGGCCGGCCAGACCCCGCCGCCCGAACTGGTTGCGGCCGCCCAAGGGGCTGGGGCCATCTACGCCTCGACCCGTCAGCGCGCCCAGGAAACCGCCGCTGCTGTCGCCGCCGGGCGTGAGGTCATGGCCGACGTGATGTTCATCGAGGCGCCCCTGCCGCCGCCGCCGATTCCGGAATGGATCAAGCTGTCGCCCAAATGGTGGGGCGTGGTGTCGCGTTTCTGGTGGCATGCTTTCGATCATCACGGCGGCCAGGAAACCCGCGCCCAGGCCGAGGCGCGCGCCGATCAGGCGGCGCAAAAGCTGATTGCGCGCGCCGAAAGCGGTCAGGACGTGCTGGTCTTCGCCCATGGCTATTTCAACCATATGGTCGGGCGCGCGCTGAAGGCCGACGGCTGGAAGCTGGTCCAGAACCAGGGGTTCAAATACTGGTCTCAGCGTCGCTACGAGAAACGATAGCCGCTTCTGACGTTGATGCGCCCCGCGCTCGCCTCTAGGGTCCGCGCCATGACCGATACCGCCGCCGCCATCCCCGCCGATCTCAGCTTCGAAGACGCCCTGAAGCGCCTGGAGACCATCGTGTCTCGCCTGGAATCCGGCCAGGCGCCGCTGGAAGAATCGATCGCCCTCTATGAAGAGGGCGCCAAGCTGAAGGCGCATTGCGAGGCGCGGCTGAAAGCGGCTCAACTGCGTGTGGAAAAGATCGTGGTCGGCCCCGACGGCCAGGCCAAGGGCGTCGAGGCGGCGTCGTTCGAATGATCCCTATGTCGTCTCCGAGCCTGGTCTGGAGCCGGTTCTCGTGAACCGCGTCATCGCCGCGAACTCGCCGGAACAGGCGGTGATCGATCGCGTGGCCGAGGTCGCCGATCTGGTCACGGTCGCGCTGGATGAACTGCTGCCGCGCGCCGAGGGCCCGGAATCCCGCCTGACCGAGGCGATGCGCTATGCGGCGCTGGGTCCCGGCAAACGCTTGCGGCCGTTCTTCGCGCTGGAGGCCGCACGCCTTTTCGACATCGATGAGCGATCGGTATTGCGCGCCGCCTGCGCGCTGGAATGCGTGCACGCCTACAGCCTGGTTCACGACGACCTGCCGTGCATGGACGACGACGACGTGCGCCGGGGGCGGCCGACCGTTCACCGGGCCTATGACGAGGCGACGGCAGTGCTGGCCGGCGATGCGCTGCAGACGGCCGCCTTTGACATCATCCTGCACGAAGACACCCATGAGGATGCGGCCGTGCGTTGCGAACTGGCGGCGCGGCTGTCGCTGGCGTCCGGCGCGCGGGGCATGGCGGGTGGTCAGATGATCGACCTGCTGGGCGTGCGCGACGACCTGGGCGGCGTGGCGCGAATGCAGCGACTGAAGACCGGCGCCCTGTTCGCCTACGCCTTCGAAATCCCGCTGATCATCGCCGACGCCTCGGCCCAACATCGCCACGCTCTGATTAGCTTCGCCCACGATGTCGGCCTGGCCTATCAGATCGTCGACGACCTGCTGGATGCCGAAGGCTCGGCCGAGGAAATGGGCAAGGCGGCCGGGGGCAAGGACGCGGCTCTCGGCAAGACCAACTTCGTCACCCTGCTGGGTCTGGAGGCGGCGCGGCAAAGGGTCGCGCATCTCGCAAACCAGGCCCGGTCGCATCTGGAACCGTTCGGCGACGAGGCCGAAATCCTCAGGGCCAGCGTGGACTTTGTGCTAAAGCGCCGGTCCTGATACGAAACGTTGAAACGACCTGCGGGTTGATCGACCAGACTTTCCAAGGTTTTACGGCTGATGCCCGACACCCCGCTACTCGACACCGTCAAGACGCCCGCCGATACGCGGGACTTCGATATCGCCCAGTTGAAACAGCTGGCGCAGGAGGTTCGGGCCGAAACGATCGACGCCGTGTCCGTCACCGGCGGCCATCTCGGCGCGGGCCTGGGCGTGGTCGAACTCACCACGGCGCTGCACCATGTGTTCGAGACGCCCAAGGACATCCTGATCTGGGACGTCGGGCATCAGTGCTATCCGCACAAGATCCTGACCGGACGGCGCGACCGCATCCGCACCCTGCGCCAGGGCGGCGGCCTGTCGGGCTTCACCAAGCGTAGCGAGAGCGAATACGATCCGTTCGGCGCCGCCCACGCCTCGACCTCGATCAGCGCCGCCCTGGGCTTCGCCGCCGCGCGCGATCAGAAGGGCGAGAAGAACCGCGTCGTGGCCGTCATCGGCGACGGCTCCATGTCAGCCGGCATGGCCTACGAGGCGATGAACAACGCCGCCGAGGCGACCAGCGGCCAGCTGATGGTCATCCTGAACGACAACGACATGTCGATCGCGCCGCCGGTCGGCGGGATGAGCGCTTATTTGGCCGGCCTTGTGTCGGGCGGCGCCTATCAGAACGTCCGCCGCCTGGGCAAGACGGTGGCCCAGCACCTGCCGCGCCCCTTCCGCAAGGCGGCCAAGAAGGCCGAGGAGTATGCCCGCGGCATGGTCACCGGCGGCACCTTCTTCGAGGAGTTGGGCTTCTATTATGTCGGCCCGATCGACGGCCACGACATGGACAATCTGGTGCCGATCTTGAAGAAGGCGGCCGCCATCGAGGACCGTCCGGTGCTGGTCCACGTCGTGACGCAGAAGGGCAAGGGCTACGCCCCCGCCGAAAGCAGCGCCGACAAACTCCATGCGGTCGTCAAGTTCGACGTGGTCTCAGGCAAGCAGGCCAAGGCCATCTCCAACGCCCCCAGCTACACCAAGGTGTTCGGAACCGAGCTGATCAAACACGCCAAGGTCGACCCGTCGATCGTGGCGATCACGGCGGCCATGCCGTCCGGCACGGGTCTGGACCTGTTCGGCCAGGCGTTTCCTGAGCGGACCTATGACGTCGGCATCGCCGAACAGCACGCGGTGACCTTCGCGGCCGGTTTGGCGGCGGACGGCATGAAACCGGTCTGCGCCATCTATTCGACCTTCCTTCAGCGCGGTTACGACCAAGTGGTCCACGACGTGGCGATCCAGTCGCTGCCGGTGCGCTTCGCCATGGACCGGGCGGGCCTCGTTGGATCGGACGGCGCCACGCACGCCGGATCCTTCGACATCGGCTTCATGGGTGCCCTGCCCGGCATGGTGCTGATGGCCGCCGCCGATGAGGCCGAACTGGCGGCGATGATCTCGACCAGCCTGGCCATCGACGACAGGCCCAGCGCCTTCCGCTATCCGCGCGGCGACGGCGTGGGCGTGGAGATCCCGGAACTGGCTGCTCCGCTTGAGATCGGCAAGGGCCGGATCGTGCGCGAGGGGACTTCGGTCGCCATCCTTAGCCTGGGCACCCGTCTGCAGGAATCGCTGAAGGCGGCGGACATGCTGGCCGCCAAGGGCGTGTCGGCCACCGTCGCCGACGCCCGCTTCGCCAAGCCGCTGGACGCCGATCTGATCCTGCGTCTGGCGCGCGAGCACGAAGCCCTGATTACGGTTGAAGAAGGCGCCATGGGCGGCTTCGGCGCCTTCGTGCTGCAACTGCTGGCCGAAAAGGGCGCGCTGGATGGCGGACTCAAGATCCGCACCCTGAACCTGCCCGACGTCTTCCAAGACCAGGATGCGCCGATGGCCATGTACGCCCAGGCCGGCCTGAATGCCGAACACATCATAGCCGCCGCGCTCCAGGCCTTGGGCGTGTCGGTTAGCCAGGCGGCTAGAGCGTAGATCAGGCCCGGTCGCGAATTCGCATCGCCCCGCGCTCGCCGGTCTCCACCTCGAACCGGCCGGTGGCGCGGATCAGGTCCGACAGCTTGGCGTAACCGTAGGTGCGTTGGTCGAAGTCGGGATGGGCGTTTCGCAGCCGATTGCCGATACCACCCACCGCGACCCATCCGTCGCCGTCCTCGTCCATGTCGGCGATGATGGCCGCGATCAGGCGCGCGGCCTCGGACGGCTTGCGCTTGGTCGCCGGCGCTTCGGCGACTGGCGACTTGGCGCCTGCGTCGACCGGAACCGGCGCGATCAGGTTCTCGGTATAGATGAAGCGGGTGCAGGCCTGACGGAAGCTTTCGGGCGTCTTCTGCTCGCCGAAACCATAGACATCGACGCCTTCTTCGCGGATGCGAGCCGCCAGTCGGGTGAAGTCGGCGTCCGACGACACCAGGCAGAAACCGTCGAATCGCCCTGAATGCAGCAGGTCCATCGCATCGATCACCAAGGCGATGTCGCCCGAGTTCTTGCCCTTGGTGTTGGCGAAATTCTGCTGGGGCTGGATGGCGAAACGGGCCAAGACCCGCGTCCAGCCGGCGATCTGCGGGCTGGCGAAGTCGCCGTAGATCCGTCGTGCCGAGGCCTCGCCCAAGGTGGCGATTTCGCTGAACAGCGCCTCTGCGATGCGGGCGGAAGCATTCTCCGCATCGATCAGGACCGCGAGGCGAGGGGCCTTGTCGTCAGCCATGGCGGATGTCCCTTTTCTGCGCCGCCAGTCTGCGGTGCAATGAACCCTACAACTGACCCATCGTATTGTCGTGATCCACGGCCTGTTTCTTCAGCCAGCCGACGAAGGCGGTGGCGCTGGGCGACGGAGGCCGGTCGCGGGGTTGGACCACATAATAGGCAAAGCCGACCGCTTCCGAGCCATCGGGGAACGGCGCAACCAGCCGCCCCGACGCCAGGTCCGCCTGGGCCAGGGTGCGTTTGGCCAGCGCCACGCCGCGCCCCGATATGGCGGCCTCGATCAACAGACCTGACTGGTTGAAACGCGAGCCTCGACGCGGGTCGGGGTGACGAATGCCACGCGCCTTCAGCCACATGGCCCAGTCCGGGCGGCTGGGGTCGCCGTCGTTGGACATGTCGTGCAACAGGGTGTGTCCGATCAGGTCGGCGGGCTTACGGATCGGCTTGTCGCCATCCATCAGCGATGGGGCGCAGACGGGCAGGACCGTTTCGGTCATCAGCCGATCGACCGTCAGGCCGGGATAGTCGCCGGGACCGTAGCGCACCGCCAGATCCACCTTGCCCTCGCTCAGGTCCGCCGGCTCCATGTCTGCCGAGATCCACAGTTCGATCTCGGGATGGGCGGTGTGAAAATCGTCCATGCGCGGCATCAGCCATTTGGAGGCGAAGCCCGGCGCGACGCTGATCGACACCTGTTTGCGACGCGGGGGTTCGCGCAACAGGGCCGAGGCGTCCATCAGCCGCTCGAACCCCTCGCGTAGCAGCGGCACGGAGGATCGGCCCAGATCGGTCAGTTGCAGGCCCCGCGCCTCGCGCACGAACAGCGGCCCGCCGACAATGTCTTCCAAGAGGCGGATCTGCTGGCTGACCGCGCCGGGCGTGACCGACAGCTCGTCGGCGGCGCGCGAGAAGTTCAGATGCCGCGCGGCGGCCTCGAAGGCGCGCAGGGCGTTGAGCGGGAGCAGGGGTCGGGCCATCGCGGATAGAAATCCTATCAGCGAGACAAAGGCAATCTGGTTTGCGGCTCTGGACGGGGAAGACGAAGGTTCGCGCCCTGCCGTCGTCCCTGTTTCCTCTCCCGACGGCCCAGAAAGCAAGACGATGCGTGTATTTCTCGCCTCCATTCCGCTGGAGGCCGCAAAGATCGTGATCATCGGCGGCGGCGAGCCGGCGTTGGCCAAGCTGCGACTGTTCCTGAACACGCCCGCCGAGGTGATGTGGTTCGCGCCCGACGGCGCGCCGCCCAAGATCGAGACGCCATTGACGGCGCCGGAGCCGGTGCTGCGTGCGCCAGAGGCTGACGAACTGGCCGGTGCACGGCTGGTGTTCATGGCGCTGTACGATGCGGACGAGCTGACGCGGCTGGGCCATCTCGCACGGGCGGCGGGGGCTCAGGTCAATGTGGTGGACAAGCCGCATCTGAGCGATTTCCAGACCCCGGCCCTGATCGACCGCGACGAGGTCGTGATCGGCGTGGCGACCGGCGGATCGGCGCCCATTCTGGCGCGGGACATCCGCACGGCCATCGAGGGCGTGCTGCCCGCCGGACTGGCGAATGTGGCCCGTATAGCGCGTGAGTTGCGCGACACGGTCAAGGCCAGCGTGCCGGACTTCATGGCGCGCCGGCGCTTCTGGGAGAAGGCCTTCCGGGGTCCGGCCGCGACGCTGGCGGCGGAAGGTCGGACGGCCGAGGCGCGACGCGAGATGCTGCGCCTGCTGAACGTCGCCGCGCCGCAGACGGGCGTGGTCCATATCGTCGGCGCAGGGCCGGGCGACCCCGAACTGCTGACCCTGAAGGCGCTGCGAGTCTTGCAGGACGCCGACGTCATCATCCATGACCGTCTTGTGCCCGAGGCGGTGCTGGAGCGGGCGCGGCGCGACGCCAAGCGTCTGTATGTGGGCAAGGCGCGCGGCGAGCATTCGGTGCCTCAGGATCAGATCGAGGCCCTGATGATTGCGGAGGCGCGCGCCGGCCACCGCGTCGTGCGGTTGAAGGGCGGCGATCCCTTCGTCTTCGGTCGCGGCGGCGAGGAACTGGACGCCATGCGGGCGGCCGGGGTCCCGGTCTTTGTCGTGCCGGGCGTGACGGCAGCCCTGGCCTGCGCAGCCTCGGCGGGCATTTCCCTGACCCATCGCGATCACGCCCAGGCGGTCACCTTCGTGACGGCTCAGGCCAAGCCGGGCGGTGTCGAGGCTGACTGGACGCGACTGGCCGGCCCCAACCACACCCTGGCCATCTACATGGGGTCGGACCGTGCCGAGGAGACGGCTGCGCGCCTGATCGCGGCGGGGCGTTCGCCTTCGACGCCTGTCGCCATTGTCGAGAACGGCAGCCGCCCGGATGAGCGGGTTCTGACCGGGCGACTGGACGGGCTGGGCGGACTGGTGCGCGGCGCCGATCTGACCGGCCCCGCCCTTTTGTTCGTCGGCGAGACAGCAGCCTTCTCGGCGGCTCAGCTGGATGCTCGAGCGGAGGTCGCGGCGTGAAGATCGTCACCGCAAACCGCCTGTCGGACGGCCGCGTCATCTATGCGGGCGTGGACAACCAGCCGGTCGAGCACATCGACCAGGCCTCGGTGCTGGACGATACGGCGGCCGAGGTCGTGCTGGCTGACGTCGCCGGGCGGTCGGACGTCTTCGTGAATCCCTATCTGTTCGAGGTTCAGGATCGTACGCCGTCAGGCCGCGACCGACTCAAGGAGCGCATCCGCTCGGCCGGTCCGACCGTCGGTCATAGCGTCGCCGGAGGCGTGGGCTGATGTATCGCTATGACGAGTTCGACCACGCCCTGGTGCGTGAGCGGGTCGAGGAGTTCTCGGACCAGGTGGCGCGCCGCGCATCCGGCGCCCTGACCGAAGACGAGTTCAAGCCGCTGCGGCTGATGAACGGCGTCTATCTGCAACTGCACGCCTATATGCTGCGCGTCGCCGTTCCCTACGGCGTGATGAGCAGCCGTCAGATGCGCCGGCTGGGCCATATCGCGCGGACCTACGACAAGGGCTACGGTCACTTCACCACCCGCTGCAACATCCAGTACAACTGGCCGGCCCTGACCGACCTGCCGGCGATCCTCAGCGAACTGGCCGATGTCGAGATGCACGCCATCCAGACCAGCGGCAACTGCATCCGCAACACCACGACAGACGTCTTCGCCGGCGCCGCCGACGACGAGATCGAGGATCCGCGCCGCTGGTGCGAGATTATCCGCCAGTGGTCGACGATCCACCCGGAATTCAGCTTCCTGCCGCGCAAGTTCAAGATCGCGGTTATCGGGGCCGAGAAGGACCGGGCGGCGATCCGCACCCACGATGTCGGCCTGCAGATTGTGAAGGGCGAGGACGGCGAAACGGCCTTCCGCGTCTTCGTCGGCGGCGGGCAGGGACGTTTGCCCCATATCGGTCAGGAGATCGCGGCGGCGGTCCCGGCGGCGGACCTGCTGGCCTATCTGACCGCCATCCTGCGGGCCTGGAACCTGCTGGGTCGGCGCGACAACATCCACAAGGCGCGGATCAAGATCCTGGTCGCCTCGCTAGGGATCGAGGCCTTCCGCGAGGAGGTGGACAAACACTACGCCACCCTGCGCCACGAGGATCTGCGCATCCCCGAGGACGAGGCCGAGCGGATCAAGGCCTATTTCGCCCCGCCGCCGTTCGAGGATCTGCCCAAGTTCAGCGGCCCGTTCGACCGCGCCCTGCTGGCCGATCCGGACTTCGCTCGGTTCGCGAGGAACAACGTCCGTCGTCATCGCCAGCCGGGCTACGCCTCGGTGGTGGTGTCGCTGAAGCCGGTCGGGGGCGTGCCCGGCGACATCACGGCTGACCAGATGGACGCGGTGGCGGATTTGGCCGAGCGCTATTCGTTCGACGAACTGCGCGCCGCCTATGAGCAGAACCTGGTCCTGCCCCATGTGAAGCTGGACGATGTGCCGACTCTGTGGCGAGCGCTGCGAGAGGCGGGGCTGGCGACGGCCAACGCCGATCTGGCGACCGATGTGATCGCCTGCCCGGGCCTGGACTATTGCAGCCTCGCCAACGCCCGCTCGATCCCGGTGGCCCAGGCCCTGTCCAAGCGTTTGGCGGACATGGACTATCAGGAGAAGCTGGGGCCGGTCCGCATCAATATGAGCGGCTGCATCAACGCCTGCGGCCATCACCACGTCGGCCACATTGGCGTCTTGGGCGTCGATCGCAAGGGCGAGGAATACTATCAGATCACCGTCGGCGGCTCCCCCGACGAACAGGCGGCGCTGGGCGACATTGTCGGCAAGAGCCTGCCGGCCGATGACGTCGCGCCCGCCATCCAGCGGACCCTCGACCGCTATCTGCAAATCCGCACGGACGGCGAGCGGTTCATTGACACGGTGCGCCGCGTCGGACCCGATCCCTTCCGCGACGCCATTTATGAGACGCTCGATGCAACGGCTTGAGGGCATACAGAACGGGCTGCGACTGTCGGTGACGACCCCACTGGAGGATGTCGAGGCCGCCGCCGCGAGCGAAGACACGCTGGTGCTGGAGTTCGGCGCCTTCCGCGACGGGCGCGGCTTCTCGCTGGCGGCGGTGCTGCGAGAGCGCGGTTACGCCGGGCGGCTGATCGCGGCGGGCAAGGTCCTGCCGGATCAGGCGCGACACCTTCGGCGTTCGGGCTTCGACGCGGTGGAACTGACCGAGGGCGCGGATGCGGCCGCCTGGGACCGGATGGACCGGGCGTTCAGCGGCGCCTATCAGCCGGCGGTCGATCCCGCGCCGACGATCTGGCAGCGGCGGCGTGCGGCGTCCAACGACCGCGATCTGGACGCCCTGGCCGAACGGCTGAACCGCGAGACGGCGGGCAAGGACGCATCCGAGATCGTGAAGGCGGCGTTGGACCCGGCGCTGGGCCTGCGGGTCGGCGCCATCTCGTCGTTCGGGGCCGAGTCCGCCGCCCTGCTGGACATCATCGCCGGCGAGGACAAGACCGTGCCGGTGATCTTTCTGGAGACGGGCCAGCATTTCCTCCAGACCCTGTCCTATCGCACGCAACTGACCAAGGCGCTGGGCCTGACTGATGTGCGGCTGGTCACGCCGGATGCGGGCGAGAAGGCTGCGCTGGATGCGCGCGATGACCTGTGGAAGACCGACGCGGACGCCTGCTGCGACCTGCGAAAAGTGCGGCCGCTGGCGCGGGCGACCGTCGCGTTCAATGCGCTCATCACCGGGCGCAAACGCTATCAGGCCGCGACACGCGCAAAGCTGAAGCCGTTCGAGGCGTTGCACGGGGTGCTGCGGATCAATCCCTTGGCGAACTGGGACGCCGACGACGTGGAGGCCTGGCTGGAGGAGAACGATCTGCCGCGCCATCCGCTGGTCGAGCAGGGCTATGCCTCCATCGGCTGCTGGCCCTGCACCCGCGCGGTCCAGGACGGCGAAGACGCCCGCGCCGGACGTTGGTCGGGCATGGACAAGGTCGAGTGCGGCATCCACTTAGGGCGACGCCAGGCCGCCGCCTGATCCGCCCTGTTTCGACCTTCGCCTGAAAGCCTGACCTTGTCCGCTACGTCATCCGTCATCGACCTGATCGGCAATACGCCGCTGGTGCGCCTGAACCGCCTGTCTGACGCGACCGGCTGCGAAATCCTGGGCAAGGCCGAGTTTCTGAATCCCGGCGGCTCGATCAAGGATCGCGCGGCCCTATCGATCGTGCAGGGCGCGCGGGCGTCAGGCACGCTGAAACCCGGCGGGACGATCGTTGAAGGCACGGCCGGCAACACCGGCATCGGCCTGGCCCTGGTCGGCGCCGCCTTGGGTCATCCGGTCGTCATCGTCATTCCACGCACCCAGTCGGAAGAGAAGAAGTCCGCCATCCGTTCGCTGGGTGCGCGCCTGGTCGAGGTGGACGCCGCGCCCTTTTCCAGCCCGAACCATTTCGTGCACTATTCCGGGCGTCTGGCCGGTGAGCTGAACGACAGCAAAGAGGCCGGCGCCATCTGGGCCAATCAGTTCGACAACACCGCCAACCGCGAGGCCCACTACAACACGACCGGCCCCGAAATCTGGACGCAGACAAACGGTCAGGTCGACGCCTTCGTCTCGGCCGTCGGCTCAGGCGGGACCATCGCCGGCGTCGGCGCCTATCTGCGCGAACAGAAGCCGGATGTGACCATCGCCCTGGCCGATCCAGCGGGCGCGGCCATGTTCAACTGGTTCACCAAGGGCGAGATGACGGGCGAGGGATCGTCGATCACCGAGGGGATCGGCGTGGCCCGCATCACCGGCAATCTGGAAGGCTTCAAACCCGACTACGCCTATCGGATCGAAGACGCGGAGTTCCTGCCGATCCTGTTCGACCTGGTGAAGCACGAAGGCTTATCGCTGGGCGGATCGGCGGGGGTGAATATCGCCGGCGCGGTGCGGCTGGCGCGCGAGCTTGGCCCCGGCAAGACCATCGTCACCTGCCTGTGTGATCCTGGCTCGCGCTATGCGTCCAAGCTGTTCAACCCGGAATTCCTGCGGTCGAAGGGTTTGCCTGAGCCGGACTGGGCGTAGGCCGCACAGCCTATTTCGCCTTCAGCTCCGCGATCCAGGCGTCCATCCGCTGGTCCAGCAGCGCCAACGGCAGCGGGCCTTCGACCAGCAGGGCGTCATGGAAGGTGCGGATGTTGAACTTCGGCCCCAGCTCTCGCTCGGCCCGCGCCCGGATCTCGCGCAGGCGAATTTCCCCGATCTTGTAGGCCGTGGCCTGGCCGGGCCAGCCGATGTAGCGCTGAAGCTCAGTCTCGATGTTGTGGGGCGCAAGGGCTGAGTTGTCGCGGAAACAGGCGCGGGCCTGTTCCTCGGTCCAGCCCATCCAGTGCAGGCCGGTGTCCGCGACAAGTCGGCAGGCGCGCCACATCTCATAGGACAGGCGGCCGAACCGCTCGTAAGGCGTGCGGTAGAAGCCCATCTCCTCGCCCAGATATTCGGCATACAGGCCCCAGCCCTCGGTATAGGCGCTGACATTGGCCTGGCGGCGGAAATAGGGTTGGCCGGGCGCCTCCTGCTGCAAGGCGATCTGGAGGTGGTGGCCCGGAACGGCCTCATGCAGGGTCAGGGCGGGCAACTCGTACAGCGGACGCTGATCCAGCTTGGACGTGTTGACGATGTAATGGGCGGCGACGCCGTTCTGCATCGAACCGCCGTTGTAGCGGCCGGTGGTGTAGTTTTCCTCGATCTGCGGCGGCACGGGCTGCACGTCGTAGGTCAGGCGGGGCAGGGTGGCGAACAGGGGCGGCAGGCCGCCATCCGCGCGCTTGGCCATCTCCGACGCCTCCTGCAACAGGGCCTCGCGACTGGTCGCATAGAACTGAGGATCGGTGCGCAGGAAGTTCAGGAAGCCGGCGAAGTCGCCGGTCCAGCCAGACGCCGTCATTTCCAAATCCATACGGGCGCGGATGCGCGCGACCTCGTCCAGACCGATCTGGTGAATCTGGTCGGGCGTCAGGTCAGTCGTGGTGTGGCCGCGCACCAGATAGGCGTAGAGTTCCTTGCCGCCGGGCCGATTGCCGATGCCCGGCTGGACCGGTGCCTTGGGCAGATAGTCGCTTTCGAGGAATTCCAGCCAGGACCGGCGTGCGGGAAGGATCGTTTCTGAAACCGCCACCGTCACCTCTGCAGTCAGGCGATCCTTATCCGCTTGAGACACGGTCGACGGCAGGGTGGCCAAGGGCTTCAGCAGCGGTTCGGCGTCCGGCTTGATCGCCACATCGTTTCGCGCCAGGGTCAAGGCGCTTTCGGTCACCGATCGCGCCTGGACCAGGCCGGTGTCCAGGCCGCGCCGGGCGTTGGCGGTCGTCTGGGCGTAGATTTGGCCGAAGCCCCGGATACGCTTGATGTAGGCCTCGGCCTCTGCGACCGAGTTCAGGCGTGTGCTGCCGCCGACATAGAGCGCCCAGGTTCCGGGGCCGCCTTCGGAGTCGAACGCCAGGCGGCTGGTGTCGTAATCCAACCCTTCCAGGCTGCGGTTAAGCGTATAGAGCAGAAAGGCGTGGTTGATGCCGCCGGCGTGGGAAAGACTTGCCGGGTCGATGGCCGTCAACCGCCGCACGAACGCTTCCAGGGGCGCCCGCTGGGCCAGTTCGAACTCACGCGACAGGTCAGGCACCCGGCCCATCGCCTCGACATCGCCCTCTCCGCCGGCCGAGATCGGATCGACGGACTTCAGATAGGTCTCGTAGTCGGCGATGACGGCGTTCAGCGCGGCGTCTGCGGGGGCGGTTGCCACGGCGGCGGGCGGCGTTTGCGCCACGGCCATGATCGGCGACCCGGCCGCAAGCATGGCCGCAATAGCCAGATAAGAAATCTTCATGACGCCCCTCCTGTCAGGAAGGGCACGCAAGCCGAGCAGAGCCGATGCGTCAACCGCAGACGGTGAAGAACCGCTCGATTTGCACCTTTGCGGCGGGATGGGCGGCGTAGACGTGACGTTCGTCGTCAGCCCAGGCGGCGATCCAGCCCAGACTTCGGAAGCGCTGGAAGACCGGATCCTTGGTCTTGGCCTGCGCCGTCAGCAGTTCGCCGTCATGCACGACGGCCGGCTCAGATGCGGCGCGATAGCGCTCGGTGTCGCCGCCGGATTCCAAATAGATTTCGCGGCCCGGCTTGTCGCTCGAGGCCGTCAGTTCCAGTGCGCTTGATCCGGCCTGACAGGCCAGTTTCAGCTTGATCTCGTCGCTGTTGGCGACGCCGTAGGCCAGCATGGCCTCCTGACCATCGGTGTTCAGAAACCAGTCATAACCGGGTGTGGGCGTGGGCGCCGATGCGGTCGCCGCAGAGCCGGCTACGGGAAACGGGGCCTGGGTCGCGCAAGCGGCAAGCGCCGACATGGCGATCAAGGCTGCTATCAATCGAAGACGCATGCGTGAGTTCCTCAGCCGGCGCAGCGGTCGGCGAAACGACGCAGCTTGGCCATGTGCGGACGTTCCACGGTGATTGTGTTGGCGTCGTCGCCGACGGCGATCGTCATCCGGCCGTTCGACACGAAGGCGGAAAAGGCGGGGTGATCGACGGGGATCGCCGTCTCCAGCTTGCCGCCACGCCCGACGCGGGCCTCGCTAGTGGCCGTCGACCCGCCGGAGGTGATGCGAGCAAAGCCGGCGGATGCATCCCCGCTATAGACCGCGACCGAAACCGCGCCCGAACCCGGCAGGCATTGCAGCGTCGCGCGCAGGCTAGCGGTGTCGGGGATGTCGTTGGCCAGCACCATCGGTCCCTCGCCCTCGTACAGGCTCCAGGTCCAGCCTGCGCCGGGCGCAGTCTGTATCGCGGCCGCCATCAGGGCGGAGAGTATCAGCATCATGTGTCAGCCCCCGCCGACGACGCGCAGCGCCGCGTCGTCTTCAATGTCGTCAGGCGCGGCTGGAACCGCAAGAGATCAGACGACCGCATTCACTCTGAACGCGGTTATCCGTCCGCAGTTCACCAGCAGGGTCGGCTCACGTCAGAACGGGCTGAAGCGTTCCGCCAGCGCCTGACCCACTGGCGGGGCCTGTACGCGGCTGACGTCGCCACGACCGCCGTAGGAGATGCGCGCCTCGGCGATCTGGGTGTGGTTGATGGCGTTGGCCGATGAGATGTCCTCGGGGCGGACGATGCCGGCGACGGTCAGTTCGCGGACCTCGCGGTTGGTGCGCACTTCCTGCCGACCCTGGATCACCAGATTGCCGTTGGCCAGGACGTCGGTGACGACGGCGGCGATGGTCAGCGACACCTTCTCGGCGCGGGTGACCGAACCATTGCCCGACGACTTCAGATCGCCTTCCATGCCGACCATCTTCGACGGATCGAAGCCACCGGGGAAGGCGCGACCCAGGCTGCTTTCCAGGCCGAACAGATTGCTGACGCCGGCATTGATCTCGTTTGAGCGCGAGCGCTGGGTCGAGTTCTGGGTCTGGGCGCGATCGTCGATGTCGATCTTGACCGTCAGGATGTCGCCAATATGGCGCGCGCGCTGGTCGCCGAAGAAGGTGCGGGCGCCCGTGCGCCACAGGCTGTTGGCGCTGGCCGGCGCGGTCTCGCGCGCAGGCAGATAGGCCTGCTGCGCAGGGATCAGGGCGGCGGGATAGCCGATGGGGGCCAGTTCCGGACCGCGCACCGTTTCGGCGACGGTCGAGCAGGCAGCGAGCGGGGCGAGGGCGGCGAGGATCAGGACGGCTTTACGCATGACTTGGATTCCCTAGCGGGCGGCGAACTGTTGGGGATTGGCGCGGGCCATGTCGGCGCCGGGGCCGGCGATGGCCTGGCCGGGACCGGAGGCGACCGCGTCGATGACGCGGTTGGAGGTGGTGTTCATGATGGCCACTGGTTCGCCCAGACCGGCGCTGCGCATGGCCTTGCCCATAACGGCCAGGTTCACGCCGCCGACCTGATAGGTGACGCGCACCATATCGTTGCGGGCGATGACCTGCGGCGCGGCGCCGGGACGATAGGCGGCGCGGGCGATGGGTTGGGCAGCCTGGACGGCGTCCGTCGGCGCGGCCTCGGCCACGGTCTGAAGGGGTCCGGCCGAACGGCGCACGGCGACGCGGCGCAGGCCGTTGGGATTGCTCCAGTCCAGGCCCGCCTGACGCGCCTGGGCTTGAAGCTGACCGGCGTCCAGCACGACCGAGGGACCGACGCGTTCGGCGACGGCGACATTGGCTGCGGCGCCCGCGCCCTCGAAGATGTCGCCCAGGGTGACGCGACCGTCGTCGTCCACGGGGTTGGCGCGCAGCACGACCGGGTTGGCGAGGGCGGCGCCGGCGAAGGCGCTGACAGCGGCGGCGAGCAGCAGCGAACGGATCATGGTCATGGCCCTAGCCCTTCACTTGCGAGGCGACGGACAGCATCTGGTCGGCGGTGCTGATGACCTTGGAGTTCATTTCATAGGCGCGCTGCGCCACGATCAGGGCGCTGATCTCTGCTACCGCGTCCACGTTTGACGCCTCGGTGTAGGACTGCATGATCTGGCCGTAGCCCGCGTCGCCGGGCGTCCCGACGATCGCCGGCCCGGACGCCGCGGTTTCCAGCAGCAGGTTGTCGCCGATAGCTTCCAGACCCGCCTCGTTGAAGAAGCTGGCCAGTTCGATCTGCCCGACCGTGGTCGGGGCGGGCTGTCCGGCCTGGGTCACCTGAACCAGACCGGTCTTGGAGATCGATACCTTGGTCGCGTCCTGCGGGATGGTGATCGCCGGCTCCAGCAGATAGCCGTCGTCGGTCACCATCTGGCCTTCTGGATTGACCTGCAGATTGCCGGCGCGGGTGTAGGCCTTTTCGCCAGAAGGCAGGCTGATCTGGAAATAGCCCTTGCCGTCGATGGCCATGTCGTACGGGTTGCCCGTCGCCTGGGGCGTGCCCTGTTCGGTGATCCGATAGACGGCCCCGGCCTTGACGCCTGCGCCGATCTGGATGCCGGTCGGAACGACGGTGCCTGAGGCCGAGGACTGGGCCCCCATGCGTTCGACGTTCTGATAGAGCAGGTCCTGAAACTCGGCGCGCTGCTTCTTGAAGCCCACCGTGTTCATGTTGGCGATGTTGTTGGAGATGACCTCCACGTTCAGCTGCTGGGCGGCCATGCCCGAGGCTGCGGTTCTCAGAGCGCGCATGTTCCGGCTCTCCCCTAAGCGGCCTTGCCGAGGCGCTCGACGGCGCGACGGCTCAGGTCTGTGGTGTTTTCGATCAGCTTGGAAATGCTCTCGTAGGCGCGGCTGATCTCGACGAGATTGGTGATTTCGATCAATGGATTGACGTTGGAAGACTCCAGCGAGCCCTGATGAACCTGGGCGTCGGCGGCCTCGATCGGCTGGGCGTTGGACTTATTGCGGTAGAGGCTGTCGCCGCCCTTTTCGAGCACGCCCAGCGTATCGAAACGCACGACCGACAGCCGGCCAGTGACCTGTCCGTTCTGGGTGATGGTGCCGTCAGCGCCGACGCTGGGCGCGCCAAGCGCGGGGTCCAGCACGATCTCCGCGCCGCCGCCCAAAACAGCCTGACCCTGTTTGGTGGTCAAACGCCCTTCCGGGTCCAGGGTGAAGGCGCCGTCGCGGGTGTAGGCCTCGCCGTTGGCGCCATCACGCACGGTGAAGAAGGCGCCCTCGCCGGAAATGACGAAGTCCAGCGAGCGGCCCGTCTGCTGCATCGAACCCTGGCCGAAGTCGCGACCGACGCCATTGTCCAGCACGAAGCTGGCCGACGGGCGGATCGAGTCGTTGCGCGCCCGCTGCCCGATCTCGGTGCCCAGCATCAGTTGCTCGACCTTGAAGCCGGTGGTGTTGGCGTTGGCGACGTTGTTGGCCACGATGTCCAGTTCGCGACGCAGCGTCATCTGGCGTGACAGTCCGATATAGGCGGCGTTTTCCACGAGAGGCGTGCTCCTTCGCCTCAGCCTCTCGCAACGGCTGTGCCAACAAGGTTAATTCAGGCGGAATGCGGGTTTGAGCGGGAGCAGGTATCTTCCGACCCGGCAAATCCTGCCCATTGTAAACGTCGCGTTAACCAAACCGGACGATCCTCGCCATGAGAGAGTCTCCGGGGCGCGCGCATGTTCAAGTTCGGCAAGAAGAAGGGTGCGCCTGCGGCCGACGCCGACGCCAACCTGCCGGCGGTGACCGAAGGCGAGGCCCCCAAGGGTGACGCCGCCGCGCCTAAGAAAAAGAAAATCCCGTTGCTGTTCATCATCGCGCCGGTCGCCTTGCTGGTGTTGGGCGGCGGGGGCGCGGCGGCCTTCTTCATGCTGAAGCCCAAGCCTGCCGAAGCGCACGGCGCCGAAGCCGAAGTCGGCCACGGAGAAGAGAAGGCCGACAAGAAGGCCGAGGGCAAGGAAGAGAAGAAGGAAGGCGGCGGTCACGGCGGCGGCGGCAAGGAAGGCGAGGCCGATCCTGCGCTCGGCGTCATCGCCGCGGGGCCGGATGGCGTCACCTTCTACACCCTGCCCGACATGGTCATGAACATTCAGTCGCCCGACGGCCGTCCGACTTTTCTGAAACTGAAGCTGACGCTGGAGATGCACGACGCCGAGGTGGCGACCCACCTGCAGGAAGAGATGCCGCGTCTGCAGGACATGTTCACCGGGTTCGTGCGCGAACTGCGCCCCGAGGACCTCAGCGGCTCGGCCGGCACCTATCAGCTGCGCGCCGAAATCCTGCGCCGCGTCAATCTGATCGCCGCCCCGGGCAAGGTCGACGCCGTGCTGATCGAAGAAATGCTGGTGCAATAGGCATGACCGACGCGGCGCAACTCGATCCGTTCGGCGGTCTGGGCGATCCCGGCGACGCCCTGTCCGAACGCGTCCTGAACCAGGATGAGATCGATAGCCTGCTGGGCTTCGACCTGGGCGACGACGACGGTTCCGAACGCTCGGGCATACGCGCCATCATCAACTCCGCGCTCGTCAGCTACGAGCGTCTGCCGATGTTGGAGATCGTGTTCGACCGCCTGGTGCGTCTGATGACGACCAGCCTTCGCAACTTCACCTCTGACAACGTCGAAGTCAGCCTGGACAATATCTCCTCCATCCGGTTCGGCGATTATCTGAACTCGATCCCGCTGCCGGCCATCCTGGCGGTGTTTCGCGCCGAAGAGCTGGACAACTACGGTCTGCTGACGGTCGATTCCAACCTGATCTATTCGATCGTCGATGTGCTGCTGGGCGGTCGTCGCGGCACGGCGGCGCTGCGCATCGAAGGCCGGCCCTACACCACCATCGAGCGGGTGCTGGTGCAGCGGATGGTCGAGGTCGTGCTGAACGACGCCCGCCAGGCGTTCGAGCCCCTGACCCCGGTTCACTTCAACCTGGACCGGCTGGAGACCAACCCGCGCTTCGCCGCCATCGCGCGTCCCGCCAACGCCGCCATCCTGATCAAGCTGCGGATCGACATGGAGGATCGCGGCGGCCGTATCGAGCTGCTGCTGCCCTATGCGACGCTGGAGCCGATCCGCAAGATGCTGCTGCAGCAGTTCATGGGTGAGAAGTTCGGCCGCGACAACATCTGGGAAGGCCACTTGGCCACCGAGATCTGGACGACCGAAACCGAAGTCCGCGCGGTCCTGGACGAACAGCAAATGCCTCTGTCCAGCGTGCTGAACCTCAAGGTCGGCGACACGATGATGCTGAACGCCACGCCGGATTCCGAGGTTTCGATCCGCGCCGGCTCCATTCCGCTGACCACCGGCCGCATGGGTCGCAAGGGACAGCACATCGCCATACGCGTCGAAGGGCCGGTCAATCCGGAAGTCGCCGCCCGCCTGGGAGTGAACATCTGATGGCCGGAATGATTATGGACGGCGTGCTGATGGTGCTGCTGATCGCGGCGGTCGGTTACGGCATCAAGCTGGAACGCAAGCTGGCCGCCCTGCGCGCCGGACAGCTGGCCTTCGCTCAGGCCGTCACCGAACTGAACGCCGCCGCCGGCCGCGCCGAAAATGCGCTCGCCACCCTTCGGGCCTCTGGTCAGGAAACGGATCTGCTGCACGACCGGATTATCAAGGCGCGTGAGGTCAAGGCCCAGCTGGAGACCCTGATCGCCCGCGCGCCGGCCATGGCGCCGGTGCGGATCGTCGAGGAAGAACTCGCCCGTCGCGCACCCCCGGCCGCCCTGGCTCCGGCGCCGGCCGCAACCGAAGACGAGGAGCGGGCTGAGCGCATGGCCGCTCTGGCGCAACGCATCCAGGGACTGGCCAGTCCCTCTTCGAACCGTCGCAATGAAGCGGCTGCGCCCGCCGGGCGCGACAATGTCGCCGCCATCGTTCAGGCCCTGACGGCCGGACGCTCCGCTAACCATTCCGCCAAACAAAGCCTCAACGCCGCGCGTCGTAATCTCGACGACGACCTGTTCGCCGCCTGAGTTCGGAACCCCATTTCATGGCCCGCCTTCCCCGCATCCTGCCCCTGATCGCCATCGCCATCGGCGGGGTCGTCGCCGTGCGCGCCGTCGGCGTCGCGCCGGGCCTGTTCGACGGGGCCAAGGCCTGGGCCGAGGAGGCGGTTCCCGCTGCGGCCGGCGCGCCGCCCAAGCCGGCTCTGCCCGGAACCTGTTCCGCCTTGTCTCCCGAACAGCTGGCCCAGCAGGCGGGGATTTCGCCGGCCGAGCTGAAGATCATCCAGTCGTTGTCGCAGCGCCGCGCGGCGCTGGACGCGCGTGATCAGGACTTCGCCACCACCCTGCCGCTGATGGTCGCCGCCGAGCAGAAGCTGGACGCCAAGGTCAAGGCGCTGGAAGCCTTGAAGGCCGAGATGAAACAGATGCTCGGCCAGGTCGACGAGCGCGAGAAGGCCGAGATCGATCGTCTGGTTCAGGTCTATTCCGCCATGCGTCCCAAGGAGGCCGCCCCGGTCATGGCCGCGCTGGAGGACCGGGTGCGCCTGCCGGTCGCCGCCGCCATGCGTCCGCGCACCCTGGCCGCCATCATGGCCCAGATGAGCGCGCCGCAAGCCAAGGAACTGACCGAAAAGCTCGCCGCCCGGTTCCAGGCCCAGCAGATGGCCGCTCGCGCCGCCGCCGCCGAAGCCACGCCCCCTCCGGCTGCTACGCCTACCGCTGCTGCGCCAGCCGCCACGACCCCGCCCGCGACACCGACGGCTCAGCCCGCCGCCGCCCCGACGACCCGTCCGACGCCGCGCCCGGCCGCCAACCGTCCCGCTGCGCGACCGGCGGCTCGCCCGGCCGCGACTCCGGCGCGCCGTGCCGCCGCCACGCCTGCGGCTGCTCCCGCCGCGACCGGCCCGCAGGCCTATCAGCCGTCAGCGGCCCCCAACGCCCAGCCCCGGCAAACTGTGCAGTAACCTTAAGTGTAATCTCGACGCTGACGTTTCGTCTCGACAGCGCGCACTGTTCGACCAATGATCTTCGAACGCTCCGTCAGAGAGCGATGACATCGAGGATCTGCGCCATGATCGGCGAACTGCTTTACGTGGCGCACCGCATGCGCCGGGCCATCATACTCGCCGTTCCGGCGGTCGGAACCGTGATGATGGCCGCCGTCGCCCAGCACTATCACCTGCTGCCCTAGGGTCTTCGAACCCGGTTTCCGCCCGGTTTCGGATTGGCAGGGCGCGCCAGCGCGTCTATCACCGCGCCTTCCCGAGATCTGAGCCCGACCAACGCCATGTCCGACACGCCCCCCGATCGCCTTTCGGTCGACCCTTCCAGCCCGCATCACGACGCCGAGGTCCTGCAACGCGGCGTCGGCATTCGCTTCAAGGGCGAAGAGAAGACCAATGTCGAGGAATATTGCGTGTCCGAAGGCTGGGTGCGTCTGGCGCTCGGCAACCGCGTGGATCGCAAGGGCAAGGCCCTGACCGTGAAACTGCAGGGTCCGGTCGAACCCTATTTCCAGAACGACTGAACCTACCTAGGGTCCGGCTCTCATCTGAATCCGGAGCCTGCCTATGTCCATCCGTCTGCTGACCGCCAGCGCCGTCGCCCTGGGTCTTGTCGCGTTTATCCCGGCGGCCAAGGCTCAGGATGCGGCGACGGTGCAGCAGGCGATCGTCGTGCGCGACGCCGCGATGCGCTCGAACATCGCCATGGACTATGTCACCCAGCTGACGACGCGGTTCGGCGCGCGCCCGGCGGGTTCCCGTTCCGAACAGCAGGCCGCCGCCTGGGCCGCCGACTATCTGCGCGCCAACGGCTTCCAGAATGTCCGCATCGACGAGTTCCCACTGGTCGGCTGGGAGCGGGGCGAAAGCTCGGCCGCCATCGTCGGCGACAACGCCCAGGCCCTGGTCGCTGCGGCTCTGGGCCACTCGCCGGCCACGCCGAGGGGCGGTGTCGAGGCGGAGATCGTGCGCTTCTCCACCTTCGAAGACCTGCAGGCCGCGCCCGAGGCCGCCGTCCGCGGCAAGATCGTCTATGTCGATCTGGGCCAGATGCACCCGATGCAGGACGGCTCGGGCTATGGTCCCCAGACCCGCGTGCGCGGCGCCGGCCCCGGCGTGGCGGCCGCCAAGGGCGCGGCGGCCTTCGTCATGCGCTCGGTGGGCTCTGACGAGGACCGGATGCCGCACACCGGCACGACCCGCTATGTCGACGGCAAGCCGACCATTCCCGCCTTCGCGCTGGCTGCGCCCGACGCCGATCAGGTCAGCCGCCTGGTCGCCCTGGGCCAGCCGGTGCGCATGCGTCTGACCTCGACCGCCCGCACCTATCGCACCACCAGCCAGAACGTGATCGGCGATCTGCCGGGCGCCACGCGCCCCGACGAGATCATCGTCTTGGGCTCCCACATGGACAGCTGGGACCTGGGCACTGGCGCCATCGACGACGGGGCAGGGGGCGCCATCACCATCGCCGCCGCCAAGGCCATCGCCGACAGCGGCCGCCGTCCAGCCCGAACCCTGCGCGTCATCTTCTACGGTTCGGAAGAAGTGGCCCAGCCGACCGCCCAGACCGGCAACGGCGGCGGCGTCTACGCGCGCGGCCAGGGCGCGGCGCTGGACAAGCACATCATCGCCGGCGAGAGCGATTTCGGAGCCGACCGCGTCTATGCCCTGCGCCTGCCCGCCGGCGCGCAAGGCTCGGACTTCCAGAAGGCCGCGACCCGCGTTCTCTATCCGATCGGCGTCCTGGCCTCGGATCGGGTCGAGACCGAAGGCGGCGTCGATGTCGGACCGATGGGCCCGCTGGGCGTGCCCTTCTTCGGCCTGGCCCAGGACGGAACCCGCTATTTCGACCTGCACCACACCGCCAACGACACGCTGGACAAGATCGACCCGGCGCAACTGAACCAGAACGTCGCCGCCTGGGCGGGCCTGCTGTGGCTGATCGCCGACTCCGACGTGGACTTCCGGGCGATGATGCCCGCGACCACGCCGGCGACCCCGACACGCTGACGACTTGGAGACCCGGCCCGGTTCCGTCTATAGGAGCCGAACCGGGCCAGACCGGGCTGCGGGCGTGGCGAAACTGGTAGACGCAGCAGACTTAAAATCTGCCGGACGAAAGTCCTTGCCGGTTCAAGCCCGGCCGCCCGCACCACTCCGACTGCCACTCGATCAGAACGGGAAGAAGATCGGGATGGCGACCATGGCGGCGATCCAGGTGATCAGGTTCAAAGGCAGGCCGACGCGGACGAAGTCCATGTAGCTGTAGCCGCCCATGTTGAAGACCAGCACATTGGTCTGATAGCCGAATGGGGTGGCGAAGGCGGCAGAGGCCGCCATCATGACGCACACCAGGAAGGGTCGGGGATCCACGCCCAGGCTTTCGGCCAGGGCTACGGCGATGGGGGTAATCAAAACCGCGACCGTGGCGTTGGACAGCAGTTCGGTGGCGAACAGCGTCACGCCGTAAAGTACGATCAGGGCGCCCAGCGGCCCCAGCGGCCGGATCACGCCGATCAGACGATCTGCGCCGGCGGACGCCAGCCCCGTCACTTCGATGGCCGTGCCGACCACGACCATGCCGGCGATCAGCAGCAGGATTTCGGGGCGCAGTCCGGCATAGGCCTCTTCGGGTGTGATGACGCGCAGCAGGATCAGTCCGACGGCGCCGGCGAAGGCCGAGGCGGCGATCGGCGCCCATCCCAGCGCCGCCGACAGGATCACCAAAACAAACACGCCGAGCGAGATCGCAGCGGGCCTCAGCCGCAGCGGACGATCGGCGGCGCCATACAGTTCAACGTCGCCGAGATGCGCATCGCCCGACCCATCGACCTGGTTTCGCGATCCGCCCAGGCGCGGCAGGCCGAACGGCAGCAGGCGCTTGCGGCGATTGATGGCTTCGGCCTCTGCGCGGCGACGCGCCTCTTCCATTTCCGCCAAGCGCGCGGCTTCAACTTCATCCATGGCGACGGATCGGCCGAGTTGGCGCGCGCCCACGAAATAGAGCCACAGGCCGCCGACGACCGCGATGGCCAGCCCCACAGGCGTGATCTCAAACAGGCCGAAGACCGGCTGGCCGGCGTTGCGGGCCATGTCGTTGACGAGCAGGTTGGTCGAGGTGCCGATCAGCGTCAGCAGACCGCCCATGACCGTGACGTGGCTGAGCGGCATCAGAAAGCGTTTGGGCGACAGGCGAAGCGACTGGGCCACGTCGCGGATCACCGGCGCGGCCAAGACCACCACAGGGGTGTTGTTCAGAAAGCCGCCGACCGAACCGCACAGGCCGATGACGATCCAGATGCCCCGGGCGCCGATCCGGGCGGACAGCTGCGTCGCCTGTCGGATCAGCCAGCCCAAGAGGCCGGACAGTTCGATGGCGTAGGCGATGACGAACAGACCGGCCAAAGCGATGACCGCGGGACTGGCGAAGGCGCCCTGCACCTCAACCGGCCGCACGACGCCCAGCAGCAGGAGGACGGCGGCGCCCGTCAAGGCGACGACATCCGCCCGCATCTTGCCATGGATCAAGACGCCCACGACGGCGACAAGCACGGCGAGGGCGGCGATCTGGTCGAAAGTCATGATGCTGTGCAGACCGTCCCCCATGGCTCGCGTCAACCTTTTTCGGGTGAGCGCATCCCCCTCAGCGGTTCGCGTGTTAGGGTGGTTCCATGCTCGATCCGATTGCGTCGCCTCGTCTCCAGTTCGTCGTGCTTGCAGTATTCCTGTTGGCGCTCGCCGGCTGCCAGCGTGAGCCGCAGCCTGCGCCTGCTCCGGCCAAAAAATCCGAAACGCCGCCGGTCGTGACGGTCGCGCCAGCGCCGGTCCTGGACCGCGCCGGCCTGCTTCAGGCCATGGACATCGCCGCCTCGGCCTTCGCCGCAGGGCGCGAGGTCGGGGGCGTGTCTCTGGCAGGGCGTCGCTTTGTCGTGCGCCAAGCCTTTGGGTGCGGTGAGCCCGGCGACGCCGCCGGGGCCGCGGTCGATGGGCTGGCGACGGTCACGAGAGCGAAGGATAGACAGAGCCTGAAGGTCAGCCTGGCGCCGGCCGATTGGCTGCGGTCCGGCCTGATCGCAAACGACGACAGCAGCTTGGAGGCGGCCGAAGGCTTCTGGCTGGCCCGGCCGTGGCTGCGCACCGAGGCCTGCCCGGCGCTGGCACCCGCAGCCTCGGCTTCAAGCCCGGCCTCACCTCAAACGGCAGGGCTGGCCGCCGTATTCAAGCCGAACGGCGCGCGGACCGGCCGCCGAAACGGCCGCGCCTACGAGTTCACCCTGCGCGGCGAGGATGGGCAGCCGCCTGCGCCATCAGCACAGGGCTATCGTCTCGTGCTGGAAGGCCGGATGACCGCCTTCGCCGACGGCCGCGCCATCCACTGTCGTGCGGCTGCCCCTGATCAACGGCCGGTTTGCATCGGCGCAGTGCAACTCGACCGCGTCGCCTTCGAAGACGCCGACGGCCAGATGCTCAGCGAATGGCGCGACGGTTAGGTCTAGAACAGACTGATCGGAAAGCCGATCAACCCGGATGACTGCAGGTGCTCGATCCCTTCCATGACGGGGAGGGCGGCGAGGAAAACCAGGCCGTCGCGCAGGGTGCGGACGAAGAAGGCGGGACGGATGGTCAGTTCGTCGGCGTCGCGCCAGTGAGCGGGCTTGGGCAAGAAGCGCGGCGTGCGGGCGCAGTAGGCGGCATAGGGCGCGCCGAAATGTTCGGCCAGCCAAGCCTCTTCGCGACCGACCGTGCGCAGGAAGACCAGGAAGGTCGCCACGGCGAAGATGGCGCCGATGGTCACGCTGCCGGTCTGGGCGCCGACGCCGAAGGCGCCGATGAAGCTGAAGACATAGAGCGGGTTGCGCGTGATGGAGTAGGGGCCGCGATCGACGATCTCGGCCTTCTTGCGTCCGCCGATATAGAGCGAGCACCAGGCGCGACCGACGATGGCGACGATGATGGCGGCCAGGCCCAAGCCTTCGACGCCCTCATGCCATTCGCCGTCGAGGACGGCGACCGAGCGAACGCTGGCGGTCAGGACGATGAGGGCCAGCAGAACCAAGCCGGCGAACCATTTGCGACGGCGTTGAACGACGTCGAGCGACAGAGCGGGGGGAACAGGGCTCATGATGGATCTGTTCAGTGATGCTGCTGGGCGCGGACGAGCAAGGCGCGGGCCTCGGCCCTGCGACCGCGGTCGGCGACGGCGCGACCGGGACGGGCGGGGGCGTCGATAGCCTTTTGCAGATAGCGGGCGGCGCCGTTCCAGTCGTGTTCACGCACCAGCAGATCGCCCATGAAGAAGTTGGCGTCGACGTCGTTGGGCGCCATGGCCAGACCGCGCTGGAGGTAGTCGCGGGCGCGCTGACGGTTGCCGAAACCGATCGGAGCGCCCGGCACCTGGGCGTAGAGCGAACCGAGGCTGACATAGACCGAGCCGTTCAGCGCGCGCGGGTTGATCCGCTCGGCCTGTTCCAGTTCGGTGCGCGCCTCACGCACGAGGCCCAAAGCGCCGATGCCGCCCTTCAATCCCGCTTCCGAAGCGGTGATGATGGCGTCCCAGACCAGAGGTTCGGCGCGGTTGGGGCATTGGGCCACGACGGCGTCGGCCTGGGTGTTCAGCCGCGCCATTTCCGCCATTCGAACGCCTTGCGGGACCTCGAAATTCACATGGTCCCACGACTGCTGGAGACCGCGCGCGCGGTCGTCGCAGGCGTCGGCGTGGGCGACGGAGGCGACCGTCAGGGGGGCGGCCATCAGGGCCAGGGCGAACAGGGCGGTCTTCATGGCGTGTCTCTCCTTTTGTTCTGTGGTTCAGCCGGCGAACAGGGCGCGGGCCTTCAGGTCGTTGGACTTCAGGGCCCCGTCGATCAGGCCGGGCGCCAGGGCGTTGAGGCGGACGAACAGGCTTTCGGGGAAGCCGAGGTAGACGTCGCGGCGATCTGAGCGGATGGCGGCGACGATGCGGTCGGCGATCGGGTCCGGATCGTCAACGGCCATGCCGGTCAGGCGCGCATATTCGTCGACCTTAGCGGAGTTGAACGGCGTAGCCACTGCGCGGGGCGCGACATAGGTGACGCCGACGCCCGTGCCGGCCAGTTCGCGACGCAACGATTGGCTGAGCGCCCGCATCCCGGCCTTGGCGCTGGAATAGCTGGCGAAGTGGGCGAAGTTGATCGAGCCGAAGATCGATCCGACGTTGGCGATCTGGCCGTGCTTGCGCGCCTTCATGCCGGGCAGGACGGCCTGGGCCAGACGCGCCGGCGCGACCAGATTGACCATATAGGTCGCCAGCAGATGCTCGGGCGTCTGTTGCTCCAGCGGGCCGAAATGCTGGATGCCGGCGATATTGATTAGAATGTCCCAGGCGCGGCCGCCGGCCTGTTCGGCGACGCTGTCGAGGCCCTGCGGGGTGGACAGGTCGCCCACCAGGGTGTGATGGCCCGCCACCGGCGCGCGGGCGACGATCGTGACCCGACCGCCCCCGCGCTCGATCCGCTCGACCACGCGACGCCCCAAGGCGCCGGAGCCGCCGGTGATCAGGATGTTGCGATCCTCAAACTGCATCGACCGTCTCCCGCGCTGCGATGTGGGGGATGGAGGCGAAGACCCCGCCGAACAGGCCGAACATCACCTTGGCCATATGGACGATGGCGGCGCGGTCGTTTGCGTCCGAAACCCCGTCCAGCAGTTGTTTGAGGAACAGGATATGATCCTGATCCAGAGCCCCGTGGGAAATCAGATAGGTGAAGGCGGCGGGCGGGAGGCCGAGGCTCTGTTGCACGGCCTCGGCGCCGACGCTGGCCAGCTGAATGCTGGTGCCTTCCAGCACATAGACCATGCCGAAGAAGGCCATCGGATTGATGCGCTGGATGGTGTCATAGGCATAGGCCACCATCAGTTCGGTCGCGACGTTCGGGCCGTGCTGCACGGTCTGATCGGGGTCGCCGCCGGCAGCGCGGATGTCGTTCAGGATCCACTGCTCGTGGCCGGTTTCCTCGGCGATATAGTCGTCGAGCGCGGCCTTGAAGACGGCGTGATCGTCGTCCAGCCGCGCCCGGGCGGCCTGCATCAGCGGCACGGTGTGGCGGACGTGGTGATAGGCCTGGGCCAGATAGGCGACGTAGGTTTCGCGGCTGATGCGGCCGGCCAGACCGTCCCTGATTTGCGGGATAGCGGCGAAGGCGGCCCGCTCGGTTGCGGTCGCGGCGACCAGGGTTTCAAAAAACGACATGCGAACTCTCAGGCGGCTTGCGAGGTGGAGGGGGCGTAGGTGCGCAGCAGGGTCTCTCGACGCGGCCGACCGTTGGCGGTGACCTGACCGGCGGCGGGATCGAAGGGCGGCACCAGACGCCAGTCGCCGATGCGGGCGTAGTCGGGCAGGCGGGCGTTGGCGCGCGCGACGGCGGCTTCGACCTGGGCCGGTTCGGCGCCCGGCATCGCCACGATCAGGGCCGACAACGCCGCCTGCGCCTCGCCCATCGCCATGGCCTGAAGGATCTGGGGCTCGGCCAGAAGCTCGCTCTCGACCCATTCGGGCGCGACGTTGCGGCCGAAGGCGGTGATCAGGGTGTTGGCCTTGCGGCCTTCGATGGTGAGCCTTCCATCGGCGTCGAAGCGGCCGACGTCGCCGGTGTGCAGACGCTCCGGCGCTGGCGCCTGGCCGACGTAACCGAGGAAGGGATGGGGCGAGACCAGGATTTCGCCGTCGTCGGCCAGATGGACATCAAGGTGAGGCAGAGGCCGGCCGACCGTGCCGGGGCGGGCGTCGTCCGGACTGTTGAGCGCCACGACCGAGGCGCATTCGCTGAGGCCATAGCCCTCGACCACGGGCAGGCCGGCGTTGGCGGCGGCCTCCAGCAGGGCCGGGGACACGCGGGCGCCGCCGACCGCGATCATCTCCAGCCGATGATCCAGCCGCATCACGCTTTGAGCAGCGATCAGGCCGCGCAGCAGTTCGGGAACCAGGATCAGGGTCGTGGCGCCGGTCTGGACAACGGTGGTCAGCAGGCGCGCGAAGTCGGGGCGGAAGGCCTGGCCCATCCCGGCTTCGGCCAGGCTGGCGGCGTGATAGCGGCCGCCGGCCAGAAGCGTCGCATACAGGCCGGCGACATTCTCCAGCAGCACCGCCAGCGGCAGCACCGGCAGATGCAGCCCGGCGCGGTCCCGGCCCAGGACCTGAACCAGAGAGGCGGCGACCGCCTCCATCTGATCCTGCGACAGGCAGACGCCCTTGGGCGCGCCGGTCGAGCCGGAGGTGTAGGTGATCTTGGCCGTGCCGGGATGCAGATCGCGCACCGGCAGCCCTGTCGGCGTCAGCCGGATGGGCGCGCCGCCCGCCGTCAGCTCGCCCGGAGCGCCCGGCGTGATCAGCAGCCCCGCGCCGGCGTCGGCCAAGGCGTGATCGCGTTGAGCGGCCGTGAAGAAGGGCGGGATCGGCACGCTCGGCCGCTGGGCGAGGATCAACGCCAGATCGACGACGGCCCAGGCCGGTCCGTTGTCGAGCAGGACGCCGACCGGAGATCGATCATCGGCCAGCGTGGTCGCCAGCTGACCGACCTGCGCCAGCAGTTCGGCTGCGGTCAGCGAACCCTCGGCCCACTGAATCACCACATCATCGGGCGTGGAGCGGGCGCGACGCGACAGGGCGTGCAGAACGGCGCTCATGAGCGATCCTCGTAGTGCAGGCGGGTGCGGACGGCCCGTCCGACCGGCGCCGTTTCGGAGAAGTGATCCAGCGGCGCGGTCGCCGCGTCGATCGAGCCGGCCAGCACCACCGGATCGGTCTGATAGTAGGCGCCCCAGCTGCCGCCGCCGTCGTCCAGGCGGCGCGGATCGGCGCGCGCAAGTTGAAGCGCGCCAAGACCGGCCTTGTGGAAGATGCGGCGCAGTTCGTCGGTCGCGGTGGCGACGGCGAACCTGAGACCTTCGGACTGCAGATGATGGGCCATGGCGGCGAACAGGAAGACGGTCGCGCCCTGTCCGCTGGAGGCCAGGCTGCCGATCTCGACCACCTGCGCGCGGTCAATGACGGCGCCGATGGCCTGGCTCAGCACCGTTTCGATGGACCCGTCCAGGTACTGCTCGAGATACAGAGGCGCCTCGGCGGCGTGCCGGAAGCCGACGGCGGCATAGATGACGCCCGCCTCATCCTGAACGCTCATCAGGGTCGGGAAATGGGCCTGGATCTGGCCGCCATAGGCCTCGGCATAGGCCGCCTCGATGAACTGCTCCACGCGGCGACGTTCGCCTCGGCAGGGGTCGTCGAACCGGATGATGCGCGACGACAGCGTGCGGCGCACGCGCGGCCGAACCGGATCGGCGTCTTCGGGCAGGCGGAGTGGAAACATGCGGGCCTCGGGCCAGGGGACTTCGGGCCAGAGACGACGCGGTGCGGCGACCCCCGCAAAAAAATCTTTCGCCGTCGCAATCGCGGTTGCCGCAGAGGGCGCAGCAACCCACGATGGGGTGGTGAACGCCTCTTCCGGTCCCCCTCAGCACGACCCGAGCCGACCGGCGCGGCAAGCCCTGGCGGATGCGTGGCTGGACAGCCGCCCGGCCCTGGTGCGCTTTCTGACGGCGCGCACGGGATCGTCGGCTGCGGCCGAAGATCTGGCGCAGGATGTCTGGGTGCGGCTGCAATCCATGACCGATGAGGCCGCCGCCGAGGTACGCCACCCGCAGGCCTTCCTCTATCGGATCGCCGCCAATCTGGCGCTGGATGCGTCCAAGGCCCAGCGTCGTGCGGGCGCGCGCGATCTGGAATGGCGGCGCGCTTCCGCTATCGATGATGCGGCCGAAGCCCAGGATGCGCCGTCGGCCGAGGACGCCGTCTGGGCCAAGCTGAAACTGGAAAAGGTCGTCGCCGCGATCGACCGGATGCCGCCCAAGGCCGCGGAGGCCTTCCGTCTGCACAAGATGGCCGGGCTCAGCCAGGCCGAGGTCGCCGAACGGATGGGCGTCTCGCGCAGCGCGGTTGAAAAATACGTTTCCGCCTCGCTGAAGGAACTGCTGCTGCGGGTCGGTTGGCCATGACGACCGGATTTCGCCATTTTTCGTTGAGGATGCGGCGCGACCGCGTCGTCTCTCCCCCAAAGCCCGCTCGGGCCCGGACCGGATCATGACTCAGGACGCCGTCATCAAGGACGAGGAGATCGCCGCCCAGGCCGCCGCCTGGGTCGTGCGTCTGCGCGCCGATGACGTGACGATTGCGGACATCGACGCGGCGACGGCCTGGCTCGATCAAGACCCGGCCCATCGGCGCGCCTTCGACGAGGCCGAGGGGCTGTGGGCGGCGTCGGATGTCCTAGACGACCGTTCCGACGTTAAGCCGGCGTCGGTCATCGACCTGTCGGCGCACCGCGAGCGGCGCAACGGACCGGGGCGGCGATGGATGGTGGCGGTCCCGGCGATGGCTGCGGTTCTCGCCGCGGCGATCTTCCTGGGTCCGTTGCTGCAAACCGCGCCGACAGTGGTGTACAGCACCGCGCCCGGCGAAACGCGGACGGTGACTCTGGACGACGGATCACGGCTTCAGATCAACGGCGGCTCGACCCTGTCGGTGAAGATGGAGCGAGGACGGCGTCTGGTGCATATGGATCAGGCCGAGGCGACCTTCGATGTCGCGCATGACGCCGGCCGACCCTTCCTGATCGATGTCGGCGAAAGCCAGGTGCGCGTGGTCGGCACGGCGTTCAACATCCGCAGATCCGCCGATGACACCCAGGTTGCGGTGCTGCGGGGCGTCGTCGAGGTCAGCGACCTGAAACAGCCCGCGCGGCGGGTGCGTCTGACGGTCGGTCAGTCGGTTCAGCGCGACGACGCCGACGACCGGATGACCGTGGCCCCCGTCGATGTCCGCACCTCCGCCGCCTGGACCCAGGGGCGACGGGCCTATGACGATCGGCCTCTGCGAGAGATCGCCGCCGACCTCAGCCGCGCCTTCGCCACGCCGGTTTCTGTGGCGCCGAACGCGGCGAACCTGCGCTTTTCCGGCACGCTGGTGCTTGATGACGAAGCGGCGGTGATCGGCCGGCTGGAACGGTTCCTGCCGATCAAGGCCACTCGCGGGCCGCAAGGGGTTCGTCTAGAACGGCGCTGAACCTGCTTCGGACGTCGCCTTTTGGTACGAGCCTTCCTCTGCGCCCTGGTCGTCGTTTGCGGTGTGACCACGCCGTCGATCGGCATGGCCCAAGGGCGATCCTCGCTTCAGGTGTCGGTTTCGCCTCAGCCGTTGCGGACCGCCGTCCTCGACTTCGGTCTGCAGGCGGGCGTCAGCATCGACGCCGCCGGAGCCGAGCGATGCGGCCCCACGCGCGGGGTGAGAGGCCGACTTTCCGTCGATGCCGCCTTGTCCAGATTGATGCTGGGCACGCACTGCGTCGCGACCCGCGTCGGCGACGGCGCCTACAGGATCGTGCGGGTCGCCGCCGCGCCGCCTGCTGTCGCGCGGACGATCTCGGCGCCGCCCGCGCCCGTGACCCCGACGACGCTGGATGAGGTCGTGGTGACGGCGTCACGCACGGACAATCTGCTGCTGTCGCGCGCCCCCTATGGCCTGTCGTCGCTGGACGGGGTAACGCTGGAACGAGCCGGGGTCAGCGACCTTGACGGCGTCGCCGCGCGCGTCTCCGGCCTGACGGTCACCAATCTGGGGCCGGGGCGCGACAAGCTCTTCATTCGCGGCCTGGCGGACGGACCCGTTGCGGGACAGGCGCAAAGCCTGATCGGGCTCTATCTCGACGATGTGCGCCTGACCTACGACGCGCCTGACCCGGCGTTGCGTCTGGCCGACATCGAACGGGTCGAGGTTCTGCGCGGGCCGCAGGGGGCGCTCTACGGCGCCGGCTCGATGGGCGGCGTCGTTCAGATGGTCAGCCGCGCGCCGGACCTGAACGGCTTTTATGGGCGCGTGACGGCGGAGGGGGCGCTGACGGCCGGCGGCGCGCCGGGTGACGCCGTCGAGCTAATGATCAACGCCCCGATCCTTCGCGATCGCTTGGCGGTCCGGGTCGTCGGCTATGACGAACGGGTCGGGGGCTACGTCGATGATCAGGCCCTCGGACTGAGCAATACCGGTGGCATGCATCGGCAGGGGCTGAGGGCGGCGGCGCTGCTGCGCTTGAACCCTGGCTGGACCTTGAAGACGGGCTTCTTGGCCCAGACCATCGACGTCAACGACAGCCAGTACGCCAATCTAGGCGCCGACCAACCCTATGCGCGTCGTCGCAGCCTGACGGAGCCCAGCCGCAACGATTTTGACGGCGTCTGGGCCTCGGTGGACGGGGATATCGGCTGGGCGCGGCTGCGGGCCTCATCCAGCGTTCAGTCGCACAGCCTTGATGCGCGCTACGATGCGACGCCTGCGGCCGGACTGTTCGGGCTTACGGGAACAGCGGCGCTGGACCAGGCCGACGACCTGTCGGCAGCGGTGCATGAGGTGCGGTTGAACGGCGACTTCGGCGCAAGGCTGAAGTGGAGCGCCGGACTGTTCTTCTCGGAATACACACACACCCGCACCGTCGCGATCTCGGACGGGCAGGGCGGGCCGGGGGTCTATCTACAGTACAGGCGCGACCATGTGGACGAGGCGGCTCTGTTCGGCGACGCCGCCTATGCGCTGACCGACCGCCTGAAGATCACGGCCGGCGCGCGCCTGTTCCGCATCGGGGTCGAGCATCGCAGCGAAACCGACGGCGATCCGATGAAGGTGTTTGGAGACGACGCTCTGGTCGATATCACCCCACGTCTGGTGATCGAATACGATCGCGGTCCTTTCGTCTTCTACGCCCTGGCGACCGAGGGTTATCGCGGGCCGGGCTTCAACGCTGGCGCCGTGCCGGCTGGCGATCAGCAGCCCGCGCGACGGGTGAAGCCGGACGAGATCGTCGCCGGCGAGGCGGGCGCGCGCTTCACCTTGTTCGAAGGGCGCCTGCGCGGGCGAAGCGCGGTCTTCGTCGCCGATTGGCGCAACATCCAGTCGGACCGGTTCGACGCCCGGGGTCTGCCCTTCACCGCCAATCTGGGCGACGGCCGCAATCGCGGGATCGAGAGCGAGGTCGAATGGCGCGACGGGCCATGGACGCTGGATGCGCACGCCGTCGTCAATGATCCAGAGTTGACCCGACCCGATCCCGGTTTCGCGCTCGGCACCGACACACGCCTGCCGGCGGTCGCCGATTTCAGCGTGCAGGGCGGCGTCGTGCATGAGGCGCACCTCGCGCACGCGACGGTGCGTTCGGAGCTTCGCCTGGGCTATGTCGGCCCGACCGATATCGCCCTGTCGCCGACCTCCACCGGCGCCTCGGCCGGCTATCTGACCAGTTTGCTGGGCGTCGGCGTGGAGATCGATCGCTGGGCGATCAGGGCGTCGTTGGACAATCTGTTCAACCGCAGCGACGACACCTTCACCTTCGGCAATCCCTTCTACGGCTCGGGCGACATCAGCACGCCGCAACGACCGCTCGCCGCCCGCCTGGCCCTGACGGCGCGGTTCTGATCAGGCGGCGATGTGGAACAGCCGGCCGACGCCCGCCGTGATGGCCATGGCGAGCGCGCCCCAGAAGACCACACGCAAAACCGATCGTCCGATCGGCGCGCCGCCTACGCGAGCGCCCAGGGCGCCCAGCACGGCCAGACCCAGCAGGGCGGAAACCGCGACCCAGATCGCCAGCGTGTCCAGCGGCGCGACGGCAGCGACGACCAGAGGCAAGGCGGCCCCGGCCGAGAAGGTGATCGCCGAAGTCAGCGCCGCCTGGATCGGCCGCGCGGTGGTGATCTCCGAAATACCCAGCTCGTCGCGCGCATGGGCGCCCAGCGCGTCATGCGCCATCATCTGACGCGCCACCTCGGTCGCCAGATCCGGCGCGACGCCTCGCCCGACATAGATGCCGGCCAGTTCGCGCGTCTCCGCTTCATGATCGCCGGCCAGTTCGACCGCCTCGCGCGCCAGATCGGCCTTTTCGGTGTCGGACTGCGAACTGACCGAGACATATTCGCCCGCCGCCATCGACATCGCGCCCGCCGCCAATCCGGCGACGCCCGCGATCAGTATGCCGCCATGACCGGTCGCCGCCGCCGCGACGCCAACCACCAGACTGGCCGTCGACACCAGCCCGTCATTGGCCCCCAACACCGCCGCCCTGAGCCAGCCGATCCGATCGACCCGATGGGTTTCACTGTGCAGCATGCGCCTTCTCCGTAGTCGTCGCACCGAGCATGGACCGGGCGTTGGCTTGAAGATAGGCGCGGCGTGCGGACTCGAACGTCCCTCACCAGCTTCGCGCGACCGTCGACAGGCTCTATGCTGCCGTGATGAGTCGGGCCGCGTCATGATCAAATATATCGGCTCCAAGCGCGCCTTGCTGGGGCATGTGACGGGTGCGGTGGCGGGGGTGCTGCCGCAGGGCGGGCGGGTGTGCGATCTGTTCTCGGGCACAGCGCGGGTCGGGCACGCCTTGAAGAAGCAGGGGTTTCAGGTCTGGTCGAACGACCTGAACGCCTATGCCCACGCCCTGGCGACGACCTATGTCCAGGCGGATCGAGAGCGGTGGCTTGAGCGGGCCGAGGTCGTGCTGGCCGAGCTGCGGACAGTGAAGCCCGAGGCGGGCTGGTTCACCCAGGCCTTTTGTCAGGATGCGCGGTATTTCCACCCCGACAACGGCGCTCGCATCGACGCCATGCGCCACCGGATCGAGGCGATGGGACTGGAGCCGGAACTCAAGGCCATCGCCCTGGTCAGCCTGATGGAGGCGGCGGACCGGGTGGATTCCACCGCCGGGGTTCAGATGGCCTATATGAAGCAGTGGGCGCCGAGAGCGTTGAAGACGCTGGAGCTGCGCACGCCGGACCTGGTTCCGGCGGTGGACGGGCCATGCCGAGCGACGCAGGGCGATGCGGTCGAGATCGCCGAACAGGTCGAGGCGGACCTGGTTTATCTGGATCCGCCCTACAACCAGCATTCCTATCTTGGGAACTACCATTGCTGGGAAAGCCTGGTGCTGTGGGACCGGCCCGAGACCTATGGGGTGGCCAACAAGCGGGTGGACGTGAGGACGCGCAAGAGCGCCTTCAACAGTCGGCCCGGCATCGGCCCGGCGCTGCGGACCGTGATCGAGCGGGTCAAGGCGCCAAACCTGATCGTCAGCTTCAACGATGAGGGGTATCTGAGCCGCGCCAACCTGGTCGAGATGCTGTCGGCGCGAGGCCATGTGCAGGTGCTGGAGGTGGCGCATCCGCGCTATGTCGGCGCCCGGATCGGGATCCATAATCCCAAGGGCGAGAAGGTCGGGCAGGTGGGGCGGCTCAAGAATGTCGAGCACCTGTTCGTGGTCACCGAGCGGCCGATCTCCCTGCCCGTGGCCGCATAGACACCAATGAAAACAACGGAGGGTAGGGCGGAACGCGAATCGCTGCGTGCCGTTGTGGGACTATGCAACCGCACCCGTACACCGCCCCCAAGACCGATCGCCCCGACGACTACCGTGTGCGCCCGGCGGCCGAGCCCCGCTCTTGGGCGCCGCGGGCGGCGGATGCAACCTTTACCCACAACGCGGCGCGTTACACTCGGCCGGTCGAGGCCGTTCAGCCAGTCGAACAGATCGACGTCGAGCCCGAAGTGGCGCCGCCGCCGCGCTGGATGATGGCGATCGCCGGGGCGGCTGTTGCGGCCCTGATGGGCGCGCTGCTGGGCGGCTTCCTGCACATCTGAGGCGGCGTCAGGCCTCCTGCAACAGCGCCTTGATCGGCGACCAGCTGCGCCGGTGGGCGGGGCAGGGGCCCAGGGTTTTCAAGGCGTTCTGGTGGATCGGGGCGTTGTAGCCCTTGTGGCTGGCGAAGCCGTAGCCGGGGTATTGGGCATCCAGATCGATCATAAGTCGATCCCGTGCGGTCTTGGCCAGAATCGAGGCCGCCGCGATCGATAGCGACAACCCGTCGCCGCCAACAACCGTTTGGATTTCGCAGGGAAGCTTGAAGCGATAGTTGCCGTCGACCAGGGCGGCGACCGGCTGGACCTGCAAGGCCTCGATGGCGCGGCACATGGCCAGGCCCGTGGCATGCAGGATGTTCAGTTCCTCGATCTCGTCCACCGATGCGAAGCCGACGCCCCAGGCGACGGCGCGGGCCTTGATCTCGGGCTCCAGGGCTGCGCGACGCTTTTCGGTCAGGGCCTTGGAATCGTCGATGCCGGGCGGGAGGTCGTCAGGGTTCAGGATCACGGCCGCCGCCGAGACGGGCCCGGCCCAAGGACCACGCCCGGCCTCGTCCACGCCGCATACGAGGCCGTTGACCCGCTTCATCAGCACCGTTTCCAGCGCGAGGGTCGGGAAGGCTTTCGGGTTTGCGGGGGCTTTAGCCATGGCCCGCCATCGCACGAACCTGGGTGTGACGGAAGCAGGTCGTCTGGTGATCGTTGACCATGCCGACGGCCTGCATGAAGGCGTAGACGATGACCGGGCCGCAGAAGTTAAATCCGCGCTTCTTCAGGGCCTTGGCCATGGCGACGGACTGTTCGGTCTGGGTCGGGGCCTGGCGATAGTCGGCGTAGGGTGTCTGGATCGGTTCGCCGCCGACGAAGGACCAGAGCCATTCTGAGAAGTCCTCGCCATCATCGCGCATCTGAAGCCAGATCTTGGCGCCCCGGATGGCGGCGTTGATCTTGGCGCGCGAGCGGATGATGCGCGGATCGTTCAGCAGGCGCTGGATGTCGGCCTCGTCATAGCGGGCGACGATCTCGGGATCGAAACCATCGAAGGCGTCGCGGATGCCCTCGCGTTTTCTGAGGATGGTGATCCAGGCGAGACCGGCCTGAAAGCCGTCGAGCACCAGCTTTTCCCATAGGGCGCGGGGATCGCGCTCGGGCACGCCCCATTCGGTGTCGTGATAGGCGACATAGAGGGGGTCGGTCCCGCACCAGCCGCAGCGGCCGCCGGGAACCTCTGAGGCGTGTGAGTCGGTCATGGCCTGACGTTGCCAGTCTGTTCCGCTTGAGGAAAGGGCGTTCGGCGTCGGGGCGACGGAGGAAAAACACCGTCTAAAGTGTCTAATTCGTCTAATCTCGGGGCGCGGGCGAAATTGCACTGCACCTCGAGAAAGCGTGCAAAGTGCAAGAAAGTGCAATTTCGCGGTTGAAGTTGGACGCTGGAAAACAGTCCAATGAGCCCAGATCTTCGTCTCTCCCTGTCGTAAACCTGCGCATTGTAAGGGGGTGTGGGGGAGGGGATGGTCGATTGGCGCTGGCGAAAGCTAAGCGACTGAATGCCTGTAAAATATTTCGCGATAATAGGATGTATCTCGTCTCCTCTCCATGAAATGGGGAGGGGGACCGCAAAGCGGTGGAGGGGCTCTTTGGAGTCCCGCGGGCGGCGGTGAGGCACCTAAGAACCCCTCCGTCACGGCGCAAGAGGCCGCGCCACCTCCCCATCGCCATGCGATAGGGAGGAGACGGTCGTGGTCAGTCCCGGACCAAACCGCCGTCCACGACCAGGTTCTGGCCGGTGACCGCGCGGCTCCAGGGGGAGGCGAAGAAGAGGACCGCGTCGGCGAACTCTTGCGGGGTCGTGACGCTGCGAAGCGGCGTCATGCCGGCGATGAAATCGAAGACGGCCTCGGGCGTGGCGGCGCTGGCGTCGGTGGTGCGCAGGAGACCGCCCGAGACCATGTTGACGGAGATGCCGTCAGGGCCGAGGTCGCCGGCGGCGGTGCGGGTCAGGCTGAGCAGGGCGGCCTTGGCGGCGGTGTAGTCGTGGTAGGGCACGACCGGATTCTGGAACAGGTTGGTGCCGATGTTGACGACGCGGCCGAACTGGGCCGCGGCCATGCCGGGCGCGGTCGCCTGGATTAGGTTCAGGGCGCCGCGCACGACGGTCGAGAACTGGCGATCCATCTCGTCCCAGCCAATGGCGGTCATCTGGGACCGGGCGTCGCCGTTGAAGCTGTAGTCCAGGGCGTTGTTGACGACGGTGGTGACGGGGGCGCCGAAGTGGCCTTGCGCGGCCGCGACCATGGCGTCCACCGCGGCACGGTCGGTGACGTCAGCCTGGAGGGCGAGGGCGCGCTCGCCGATCTCGGCGGCTAAAGCGTTCGCGGCCTCGCCGCTGTTCCTCCAGTTGATGACGACGCGAGCGCCTTCATGGGCGAAGGCGCGGACGCAGGCGGCGCCGACGCCGCGCGCCCCGCCGGTGACGAGGACGAGCTGATCGGCGATCTTCATGGGGGGACTCACGCGTTGGAGGAGGGAAGGACGTCCTCGCCCATCCAGGCGGGCTTGCGCAAGCGCACCGGACGGCCGTCCACGGTCAGGTCGCCGTCGAGGCGGTCGACGCGCAGCAGGGCCATGACCGAACCGTCCTGCCCCGAGAGGACTTCGCCCGCGCGCAGTTCGCTGTTCAGCACCTCGGCGCCGAAGGCGGGGGGCGGGCCGTCGAAGTCCAACGGCAGCATCCGGTTCTTGATCGTGCCCCGACGCTTCATCCGCGAGGTCGTCTCCTGGCCGACGAAACAGCCCTTCTGGAAATCGATGCCGTTCAGCAGGTCGAAGTCGGCCTCGATCGGATAGGTCTTGTCCTGGGGCGCGTCGGCGGTCGGATCGGGCAGGCCGATGGACAGGCGATAGGCGTCGTAGTCGGCCTCGGCGGCGTCTGCAGTCGCCTCGCCATAGAGGCGGCCGCCCATCAGGGGCGTGCGGGGGTCGGGGATGAAGCCGGCGGGGGCCTCGGGCCAGGCGACGAAGACCGGGCGGTCGTCGGCGGCGACCTCGACCTTGGCGCGCAGCTTGTACATCGACAGGCGCTGGATCAGGGCGTCGCGACGTTCCGTCGCCACATCCAGCAGAACGCCGTCAGCCTGTCCCAGAAGGAACAGGTCGAACAGCAGACGGCCCGGAGGCGACAACAGGGCGCCGAAGCGCAGTTCCCCGTCGGCCAGCGTCTCTACATCCTGGGTCAACAGATTGTGCAGGAAGGGTTTCGCATCCTCGCCCGTGACGGAGATCAGGGCGCGACTGTCGAGACGGGCGATGGGCATGGGGCCAAGATAGGGCCGACGGCGTGGCTTCAGAAGACACCGCGCCGAATTTAGGCGACAGCGGCCGCCGCGTCTTCAAGGCGAGGATCGAAGGAGCGCCAGTCGCTGGCGCCCCATGCGGTGACGCGCATGACCAGGTCGACGATGTTCATCGGCTTGGCGATGCAGTCGTCCATGCCGGCCTGTTCGTACTGGGTCAGCTGTTCCGGCAGGGTGTTGGCGGTCAGGGCCAGGATGGGGGTGCGGCCCACCACGCCGGGCAGGGCGCGGATGGCGCGTGTGGCGTCGACGCCGTCCATTACGGGCATCTGGATATCCATCAGGATCACGTCCCAGTCGCCGGTGCGGGCGGCCTCGACGCCCTGTTCACCGTCGTTGGCGGTGGCGCAGGCGATGCCTTGGGCCGTCAACACCGCCATGACCAGGGCGCGGTTACTGTCGTGATCGTCGACATAGAGGACGCGCAGGGCAGGGACGTCCTCATTGGCCGGCGGGGCGGGCTCGGCCGGGGTGTCTGAGGGCTCCAGGGGAACAACGTTGTCGGCCGACAGGTCGATCATATCGTTGACGACGGACAACAGGCGCTGGCCCGCGCCGTTGATGCGGGCGGCCTGATCAGCCTGTTCGTCGGGCAGGCCGGCCTTGGACAACAGATCGGAGAAGCCGATGACCGCGTTCAGCGGCGTGCGCAGTTCGTGCGACATGTCCGTCAGGAACTTCTGCCGAGCCTCGGCCATCGCGGTTTTCTGCTCGGCGGCTACGCGAGCCTGTTCGGCCTCGACGCGGTCGGTCACATCGATCTCGTTCAGCAAGACGCCGAGATGGCCCGTGACGGGGTCCGTCACGGGACGAACGTCCAGATGGTGCCAGCGCACGCCTTCTCGCGTGATGATCTCGCAGACGTCGGAAATCGCTGACCCCGACAGGGCGGTCGCCAGCATGGGCTGGGCGCGCTCGGGTTCGGCGAACCGGGCCTCGAAGGGGTGCGCGGTCGATCCGTAGGCGGCGAAGGCCGAGGGATTGGAGAAGATCGGGCGGGCCTCGCTGTCGAACAGGGTGATCAGCGTCGAGGTGTGGCGCAACGCCTCCACCGCGCGACGCTCCTCGTTTTCGACCGCAATGGGCGCGGCCTCAAACAGCAGGACCGGCGTGCCGTCCGTCAAGCGATAGGTCGAGATCACCGCCGACACCGTCAGCGGTCGACCGTGGGGATAGAAGGTCCAGTCTTCGGTCAGGATCTCGCCATTGGCCGTCTCGCGCGCCAGACGCTCGGTCCGGGCCAGGACGGCGGGGGAGACATTGGTGAAGTCGCGCGCCAGAAGGGCGTCGAGATTGTCGGAGCCCCAGAGGTCGAGCGCGGCCGCATTGGCGTAGACGCCGCGCAGGGCGACCGGATCGAACATCCAGATCGGTCGTTTCAGCGCGTCCCAGGCCTGCATCGACGGCGTGCCCTTTCCAGCGACGGCGTTACGGATTCTATCGTAGCGCCAAGGGCTTAAGCTTCGGCTAAGCTTTCGGACGATCCTGGGTTGTCACTGCATATCGTGCAACGACGCCGTCCGGCTGGAAATCGTGTTCGGCCAAGGTGTCGAGGGACATCAGGACACGGGTCGTGAAGGCGTCAGTGTCGCCATCCTCGATGGCCGGACGCAGCCAATCGGTGACGACCGCGCGGGCCGGATAGGTTCCGACCGGGCCGGGGATGCTGAGCGCGACCTCAATCCCTTCCGCGACCCAGCCGGCGACGGTCACGAAGAAGTCGGGCGAGGCCAGGAAGTCGGAGCGGCGCAGGACATACAGGGTGATGACCCCATCCTCGACGCCGTCGGGGCGGACGATGACGCCGCTGCGATCCGGTCGCCAGTCGTCGGACAGCTCGACCACACGCCACAGGCAGAACCAGACGCGGCAGGTGTTCGGTCGGATCGCGTGGACCGAACAGCCCGCGCCGTCGACGCAATAGGCGCACAGTTCGCCCGTCGGCTTGGCCAGTTCCGGCAGGTTCAGCGGAATGACCCGACAACATTCGACGCAACCGCCGCAGGTCCGGCCGGGGAGGAGGGGCAGGCTCACCCGGCTGAACGCTCCATCCGGGCGATGCGGCGATCCATGTCGGCGACGACCGCTTCTAGTCGCGCCTTTTCGGAAGCCATGTCGATGGGCGTGCCGTCCTCGTAGGAAATCGTCGCGCCCTTGGCGATCAGGTCCAGCCGGTAGATGGCCGTGACGCGCTGGGCCTTGAAGCGTTCAAGGGCGGCGGCGGCTGCGGGATCCGGGGCGGCGTCGGGCGTGTGGCTCATGCGCGGTGCTGTAGCGCATGGGGCCTTTCTGTGGAAACACGCGTTTGGCGCTGAACCGCAGATAGAATCCCTGTATCCGTCGACGGATGATCGGGCGGTTTCCCATCCTGTACATCGCCGAGGCGGACGCCGAAGACGCCGTGCTGTCTTCCGGCGTGCTGGCGCATCTGGTCGAGAGCCTGCCGCACGCGACCTTCACCATTGTCGGATCGGCTGCCAGCGCGCCGCTGTTCGCCGATACGCCGCGCCTGACGAAGCTGATCGTGCTGGAGCGCGAGGGCCATTTCGAATGGATCGCCCTGTGGAACCAGGTGCGGGCGACCAAATGGGGGCTGGTCGTGGACATGCGCGGCTCGGACCTGTCGGGCAAGCTGAGGCGGCACAAGCGGGCGGTGCGGGGCAAGGATCAGCCGGGCCTGCATGCGGTGGAGGCGGCGGCGGCGGTGCTGAAGCTGGAGCCTGATGAGATCCCGGCGCCGAAACTCTACGTCTCGGATGAAACGCGGGCCCAGGTCGAGGCGCTGATTCCGGCGACGGGCGGTGATGGGCCGATCCTGGCGGTCGGGCCGGGCGTGGAATGGATGGGCAAGCGCTGGCCCGCAGAACGCTACGCCAAGGTCGCGGCCAAGCTGCTGGCCGACGACGGGCCGCTGGCGGGCGGCCGGCTGATGATCGTAGGCGAGGAGATCGACCGCGAGGCGGCGCACACGATTCGCTACGCCGTGCCGCGCGCGCGGGTGGTCGAGCTTCAGGGCAGGCTGACGCGCCTGCAGACGGTCGCGGCCCTGTCGAAGTCGGTGCTGTACATCGGGGCGGACTCGATCTGGACCCATCTGGCCGTGGCCTCGGGCGCGCCGGTGGTGGCCGTGTTTGGACCGTCCGACGAGACCGTGCGCGGACCCTGGAAGGGCGAAGTCGTGCGCGGGCCGCGCACCTATGACGAGTTCAAAAAGCTGGATCCGCGCCTGAACCAGGCGATCCAGCATATGATGGACCTCCCGTGGGAGCGGGTGCTGAAGGCGGCGCAGCGGATGTTGAAACGTTGATCATGTCTTCCGTCATCCTCGGGCTTGACCCGAGGATCGAGGGTTCCGCTGGGCGGTGGTTCCGGTAGAAGCATGGCGTCAATGCGTCGCCTGTCGCGATGCGGACAGTCCGATCCTCGGGTCAAGCCCGAGGATGACGGAGTGAAAGAAAGGACGCCGCCCCATGACCCAGACCTATGACCTGATCGTCCGTGGCGGCGAGGTGGCGAACCATGCGGGGCGGGGCATGGCGGATGTCGGGGTGATCGACGGCAAGATCGCCTTCATCGGCGACCTGTCCCAGGCGTCTGCGGGCGAGGTCTTCGACGCGACGGGCCTGACGGTCCTGCCCGGCGTCATCGACACCCAGGTCCATTTCCGCGAGCCGGGGCTGGAGTGGAAGGAAGACCTGGAGACGGGCAGCCGCGCGGCGGCCCTGGGCGGCGTCGTCGCCGTGTTCGAGATGCCGAACACCAATCCCAACACCACCGATCCCGACACCATGGCCGACAAGCTGGCGCGGGCGAAGGATCGGATGTGGACGGACCACGCCTTCTACGTCGGCGGCACGCATGAGAATGCGGACTATCTGGGCGAACTGGAGCGCCTGCCCGGCTGCTGCGGGGTCAAGGTCTTCATGGGCGCCTCGACCGGCGACCTGCTGATCGCCGACGACGAGGGCGTGCGTAAGGTCCTCTCCAATGTGCGCCGCCGCGCCACCTTCCATTCCGAGGACGAATACCGGCTGGTCGAGCGGCGCGGCCTGGCCCGCACCGGCGATTGGACCAGCCACCCCGAGGTCCGCGACGCCGAAAGCGCCATCCGCTCGACCCGGCGCCTGGTCGGCCTGGCCAAGGAGACGGGCGCGCGCATCCATGTGCTGCACGTCACGACCAGGGACGAGATGGAATATCTGCGCTTCCATAAGGATGTCGCCACCGTCGAGATCACGCCCCAGCACCTGACCCTGGTCGGACCGGAAGCCTATGAGCGGCTAGGCAGCTATGCCCAGATGAACCCGCCGATCCGGTCGCAGGAGCACGTGGACGCCCTGTGGCTGTGGGGGATGCAGCAGGGCGTGGCCGACGTGCTGGGCTCCGACCATGCGCCGCACACCAAGGAAGAAAAGGCCAAACCCTATCCGGCCTCGCCGTCCGGCATGCCGGGGGTGCAGACGCTGGTGCCGCTGATGCTGACCCATGTCGCCAATGGGCGGCTGTCGCTGGAGCGGTTCATCGACCTGACCTCTGCGGGCGCCCAACGGGTGTTCGGCACGGCGAACAAGGGGCGGATGGCCGTCAGCTATGACGCCGACCTGACCATCGTCGATCTGAAGGCGAAGAGAACAATTAGAGACGATCAGCAGGCGACGCGCTGCGGCTGGACCCCGTTCGACGGCGTCGAGGCGACCGGCTGGCCGATGGCGACCATCGTGCGCGGTCGGGTGGTAATGCAGGACGGCGAACTGCTCGGATCGGCGCACGGGCGGCCGGTGCGGTTCATGGAGACGCTGTGAGGGACAGGCTCGGCCTGATCGGCTTCGGCGCCTTCGGGCGGCTGACGGCGCGGCATCTGTCGGCCTGGTTCGATATCTTAGCGCATGACCCGGCGGCCAGCGATGACGAGGGCTTCGCGACCCTGACCAATCTGGCGACCGCCGCCGCCTGTCCCACGGTGGTGCTGGCCGTGCCGGTTGAGGCCTTGGAGGCGACGCTGATCGCCATCGGCCCGCACCTGAGGCCCGACGCCCTCGTGATCGACGTGGGTTCGGTGAAGGTAAAGCCGGCGCAGGCGATGAACGAACTGCTGCCACCCGGCGTGCGGATTGTCGGAACCCACCCCCTGTTCGGACCGCAGAGCGGGAAGGACGGCATCGCGGGACTGCGGATCGCCGTGTGCGAGGTGAGGGGGGCGAAAGACGCCCGCCGCGTCGCCGCCTTCTGCCGTCGGGCGTTGGGGCTGAGGGTGTTTCAGGTAAGCCCCGAGGACCATGACCGCGAGGCCGCGACGGTGCAGGGCCTGACCCATCTGATCGCCCGCGTCCTGATGGCGATGGAGCCCCTGCCGACGCGCATGACCACCGCCAGCTTCGACCGTCTGATGCAGGCCGTCGACATGGTCCGCCACGACAGCCCCGCCGTCTTCCGCGCCATCGAACGCGACAACCCCTTCGCGGCCGAGGTGCGGGCGCGGTTCTTCGCTTTGGCGGATGAAGCACGGGGTGGCTTAGCGTCGAACTGAGGCGCAGAGTGACAATGGGTACTCTAAGGGAGGCTTGGCGCATGGGACTTCTGACCTTCTGTCTGAATGTCACCCTGGATGGTTGCGTCGATCATGAGGCGGGCATCGCCGATGATGAAACACATGCCTTCTTCACCCGCCTGATGGACGAACACGGGGCGATGTTGTGGGGCCGCGTGACCTACGAAATGATGGAAAGCTACTGGCCCGCTGTCGCCCGGGGCGAGGCGGACACGCCGCCGATGATCCGCCAGTGGGCGCTCAAACTGGAGGTCAAGCCAAAGTATGTGGCGTCATCGACGCGAGCGGACTTTCCATGGACCAACAGCCGCCATATTGGCCGCGACCTTCGGACAGCCGTCCAGGCGCTCAAGGACGCAACGCCTGAAGGCGTCTTGCTCGGGAGCAGCGAACTGGCGGCCGAACTGGATCGGATGGACCTGATCGACGAGTATCAGTTTCTCGTCCATCCCCGCATCGCCGGGCGCGGCCCGACCCTGCATCAGAGTGGCTTGCCCAGCGCGCGACGGCTGAAACTGGTGTCCGCGACGCCGCTGACTAACGGGGTGATCGCCACGCATTACAGGCGTGACGGCTGACGTCGAACTGCGGCTAAAGGCCTCGGCGCCGCATCTGTTCGCCCGGTGACGCAAGCGCAGGCCGAACTCGTTGACGCTCAGCGCTTCCCATTCGCCCGAATGAACGACCCCACATCCTCCGCCACGCTCGGCGCGAGCGGCAGCGCCGGATCGGCGTAGGTGGCCAGATTGGCGGTGCGGTCGGCGGGGGCGGTCTTGAGGAGGTGGTTGACGCCGTCCCAGAGTTTCAGCGTGGCCTTGGGGTCGGCGGCGGCGAGGGCCTGGGCGTCCGTGACGCCGATCTGAAGGTCGGTGGTCCCTTGGCCGATGAAGACCGGGCCGTCGTAGGCGGCGAGCAGGGCGGCGGGGTCCAGCGCGAACCAGGAAATCAGATAGGGCTGGACCGACGGGCGGAACAGGGCCGACAGAGCGGGCGGCGTGTCGGCGACGGTGCGGCCGGCCTCCAACTCGCTCAGGACGGCGAAGGCATGGGGCTTCATCGGCTCGGGCAGGCCGGCGTCCAGTTGTTCTCGGATGCTCGCGCCGGCCGGGCGACCCGCGCCGGCCAGCAGGATCAGGCCGCAGACCTTGTCATCTCCGCCCTCGACCGCCTTCAGCGCGACCAGAGAGCCTTCGCTGTGGCCGATCAACCAGGCGCAGGGCTGTCCCGTCCGCGAGGCGGCCTCGGCGGCCCAGGCGCGGGCGTCGGCGGCGTAGTCGTCGAAACGCAACTTGGTTTCGTCGAGCCCGGCGGCGGCGCTGGCCGCGATGCCGCGCTTGTCGATGCGCACGGTGGCGATCCCCTGTTCCGCCAGGCTTTCGGCCAGCAGGCGATAAGTGGAGGCGGCGACGCCCATCGGGCTGTTCCCGTCCCGATCGGTCGGGCCGGAGCCGGGCAGGATGACGGCGACGGCCGTCGGCGCCTCCGGCGTCAGCAGCGTGCCATGCAGGGGTGCGGGCTGGGCGGGCAGGGCGATGTCGGTCGAGACCGGGCCGGCGATCAGGCTGACGGCCAGAAGGGCGTGGGTCAGCATCGGCATTGCAGTCTCCTTCAGAAGGGTTGGCGGTCGGGATCGGCGCGCCACACGCGCCAGCTTTCGAAGATCGAAAGACCCGCGACGACGATGACGGCGGCGATCAGGGCCGTGACGCCATAGGGCGGGGACGCAAGCGGCGCGGCGATCAGGCCGGCCAGACCGACCAGACAGAACAGCCGGCCGGCCAGACGGTTCGAGCGATCCCAGGCCAGGCGGCTCTTGTAGCTCCAGGGCGTGCGCACGCCGATCAGGGGATTGGGCGCGACACGGCCGAGGAAGGCGCCGGTGACCAGCAGGATCAGCGACAGGGCGCCGGTCATCACGGCGGGGCCGCTGTTGGCGCTGGCGTGACCCAGGCTGGCCCAGGCGATCACCAGGCCTATGGCGGCGAAGATGAAGACGGTTAGCCCTTGGCCGATCCGCATCGAGCGACGCCGTGAGGCGTCGCCTTGGTCCTCTGCGCGCAGGGCGGCCAGACCCAAGCCGGCGGCGGCGATGAAGCCGATCACCGCCATGCCGCCCGCGAAGGTCGCGAACTCCACCCGGTCGCCCCAGCGATCGACCTGCCAGTCCGCATTCCAGTGCATCGGCATGGGCGTCGTCGGGCCGTTGACGCCGATGTAGAGGGCAAACGCCGCCTGCACGCCGAAGACGGCGAGGGTGAGATAGTCCAGCAGTGACAGGCGATCCTTCATCGGCGTGGTTCCTTTGAGGGCTGGGGCAGGGGGGCAGTCGCCTCGCCGGTCCCGACGATGTCCATCAGAAAGGCCATGGCCTCCTCGACCGCCGAGATTTCCAACCGATAGCGGATGGTCTGGCCCTCGCGCTCCGGGCTGACCAGGCCGGCTTCCTTCAGGGCGTTGAGGTGGCCGGTGATGGTGGGCCAGCTCATATCGAAGGCGGCGGCGATGTCGCCGGAGGCCAGCGGACCGGCGCGCAGCATGGCGATGATGCGACGACGCACCGGATGCGACAGGGCCTTGAACAGGGTGTTCATAGCGACGTTCCTAATTAGGAAAACGGCTAAATGCAATATGTCGCGGGCGCGGCGGATTGCATTGCGCCCACCGATCGGGCTAGGGACGCGCAACTTGATTTTGAGAATGCGTATCAAAATGCCCTGCCTTCGCCGTGCCTCCGTTCTTTTGACAGCCAGCGCCCTTGCGATGACGCTTGCCTCGCCGGTGCTGGCGCAGCAGGCGATGGCCCCGGCGGAGCTGGGCGAGATCGTGGTGACGGGATCGCAGGTTCGGCTGACGGCGCCGGCGGCGGGCGGTCAGGTGGCGCGCGGCGGACGCATCGGCCTGCTGGGCAATCTGGGCGTAATGGACACGCCGTTCTCGACCGCCAACTACACCGAAAAGCTGGTGCGTGATCAGCAGGCGCGCGGCATCGGCGACGTGCTGCAGAACGACCCGACGGTGCGTGTGTCCAAGGGCTTCGGCAACTTCCAGGAGCTGTATGTCGTTCGCGGTTTTCCGGTCTATTCGGACGATATGAGCTACAACGGCCTCTATGGCGTGTTGCCGCGCCAGTTCGTGGCGGCCGAACTGGTCGAGCGGGTCGAGGTGTTTCGCGGCGCCAGCACCTTCCTGAACGGCGCCGCGCCGGGCGGAACGGGGGTCGGCGGCGCCTTCAACCTGACGCCGAAGCGGGCGGGCGACGCCCCCCTGACGCGCCTGACCGGGGGCGTGTCGGGCCGTGACGAGATCTATGCCGCCGCCGACCTGGCTCGCCGTTTCGGCGCCGAAGGCGAATGGGGCGCGCGCTTGAACATCGCCAGCCGTGCGGGCGAAAGCGCCGTCGAGGACGAGACCGGCCAACTGCGGGTCGTCGGCCTGGGGCTGGACCGCCGAGGCGATCGCGCCCGGTTTTCGGCCGATCTCGGCTGGCAGGATCACCGGATCGACGCGCCCCGTCCCAGCGTGACGCCGGGAACCGCCATCCCGGACGCGCCCTCGGCCGACAAGAACTTCGCCCAGCGCTGGACCTACACCGACGAGGAGCAACTGTTCGGCGCCGTGCGCGGCGAGCTCGACCTGACCGACAGTATCAGCGCCTGGGCCGCTTTCGGCGGACGTCAGGGCGAGGAAGACAACAGCCTGGCCAATCCGCGCGTCGATGCGGCGGGCGCGATCCGCGGCTATCGCTTCGACAATATCCGCGAGGACACCGTGTGGTCGGGCGACATCGGCGTGCGCGCCGACCTGACGACCGGCCCGATCAACCATCGTCTGGTCGCCTCGGCCTCGCAGATCCAGTCCAAGTCCAAGAACGCCTGGGCGGCGTCGAGCTTCGCCGGCTATGCGATGGGGACACTGACCAATCCGCTGCTGTCGCCGGCGCCGGCCATCGCCAGCGTCTCGGGCGATCTGGATGATCCCAACGTCACCGAGCGGGTCAAGAACACCAGTTTCGCCGTCGCCGATGTGCTGTCCTTCCTGGATGGACGGCTGCTGGCGACCGTCGGCGTCCGCTATCAGGAGATCGAAACCCGATCCTATGCCTATGCCGACGGCGCATTCACGTCGGGCTATTCCAGCGAAGCGACGACGCCGGCCTTCGCCGTGGTCTACAAGCCCAGCAACACGATTTCACTGTACGCCAACTATGCCGAAGCCCTGGTTCCGGGCACGACCGCGCCCGTCTTGGCCAATGCTGTGGTGGAAGGCTGGGGGAACGCCGCAGTGCCGGTCAACGTCACCAATGGTGGCGATGTGCTCGAGCCCTTCCGCGCTAAGCAGGCCGAGATAGGGGCGAAGTATGACGCAGGATCGTTTGGCGGAACGCTCAGCGTCTTTCGCACAACCCTGCCCAGCGCGCTCGTTTCCATCACGTCCAACGGAAACCCTGCGTCGAATGTTCTGCCGGAAGGCGTCTACACCGACGGCGGCGAGCAGGAGAACAAGGGCGTCGAGCTGACGGTCTATGGCGAACCGATCGCCGGACTGCGTCTGATCGGCGGCGCGACATGGCTGGACGCCGAGATCAATCGGTCGCTGACCGCCGCCAATGCGGGCAAGTCCGCCATCGGCGTGCCGGACTTTCAGGCCAATCTGAACGTCGAGTGGGACGTGCCGATGGTCAGCGGCCTGACGGTCGAGGGCCGGGCAGTCCATACCGGCGCCCAGCCGGCCAATGCGACGAATACGCTGGAGCTGCAAAGTTGGACCCGGTTCGACGCCGGGGTGCGCTATGCCTTCGTGGCGGGCTACAAGCCGGTGACGCTGCGGGCGCGGGTCGAGAATGTCGCGGACGAGGATCAGTGGGTCGCGGTCGGCGGCTATCCGGGATCGAACTATCTGACGCTGGGCGCGCCGCGGACCTTGCGTCTTTCGGTCTCGACCGAGTTCTGATCCGCGTCAGCCGATGCACGCCCGGACGATCCGCGCCTGGACCTGGACGCACAAGTGGTCGAGCCTGATCTCGACCCTGTTCCTGCTGATGCTGTGCGTCACCGGGCTGCCGCTGGTGTTCAGCCACGAGCTGAACGAGGCGCTGCTGCATGAGCCGTGGGCGCCGAAGAACCCGGGCGGCCGACTGCTGACGCTGGACGAGGTGCTGGCCGCCGGTCTGGCCAAGCATCCGGGCGAGGTTCCGGCCTTCATGAGCTTCGACGAAGACCGGCCGGTGGTGAACGTCACCAGCCGCGCGCCCGACGCCCCGGCCGGCAAATACAGTTTCGAGCCCATCGACCAGACCAGCGGCGAGGGCGCGCCGCTGGTCGCCGGTCATCCGGTGATGGAGTTCCTGCTTCAGCTGCACACCGACATGTTCCTGGGTCTGCCGGGAATGCTGTTTCTGGGCGCGATGGGGCTGTTGCTGGTCGTGGCCGTGGTGTCGGGCGTGGTGCTGTATGCGCCCTTCATGCGTCGGCTGCCGTTCGGGACGGTGCGGGTCAAAAAGGCGGCGCGGACGCGGTGGCTGGACTATCACAATCTGCTGGGCGTTGTGACGGCGGCCTGGGTGCTGGTGGTGGGGCTGACGGGGGTGGTCAACACCCTGGCCACGCCCATCCTGGCCTATTGGAAAGAGACGGCGCTGAAGGAACTGACAGTCGCCTACGATGCGCCGGCGCCCGCCCAAGGCCGGGCCTCGCTGGATGAGGCGGTGGAGCGGGCCAAGGCGGCGCTGCCGGGCATGAAGCTGCAGTTCGTGGCCTTTCCGGGGACCGACTATTCGACCGACCACCACTATGCCGTCTTCTTCCACGGCGACACGCCGCTGACGACGCATATGACGACGCCGGCCCTGATCGACGCGCGGACCGGCGAACTGGCGGCGGTGGCGCCGATGCCCTGGTATGTGAAAACCCTGTCGCTGTCGCAGCCGCTGCATTTCGGCGACTATGGCGGGCTGGCGCTGAAGATGCTGTGGGCGCTGCTGGACATCGCCACCATCGTGATTTTGGGGTCCGGTCTTTATCTGTGGCTGGGCAAGGGGAGGCGGAAGGCGTGAGCCGTCGCCGTCCTAACCCGAGGGATCTGACCCTGTGGGCCATCTTCCGCGCGCCCATCCTCCTGTTCGCGCTCAGCCTGATTGGGCTGGTGGGCGCGCTGTTGCAGGATGGGGTTTGGGACTGGGTGTTTGCGGCCTTGCTGGCCACGCCGATCCTGGCGACCGGATGGGCCGTCGTCAGATCGAGAAGCTGACGCCGCAGCCGCAGCTGGAGGCCGCGTTCGGGTTCCTGACCACGAACTGGGCGCCGGCCAGTTCATCGACATAGGCGATCTCGGCGTTCTTCAGGAAGGGAACCGAGACGGGGTCGATCAAGGCGATCTGGCCGTCGGCCTGGATGCGCAGATCGTCGTCCTCGGCCGTCTCGACAAGTTCGAACCGATACTGGAACCCCGAGCAGCCGCCGCCGTCCACCGCGACCCGCAACATCAGGGTCTTGCCCTCGGCAGCCCCCAGTTTGGCCAGGCGCTTGGCGGCGCTGGCGGCCAGCACGATGCCTTCTGGCGCGCGCGTGGCGACGGTGAAGGCGGGTGTGGACGGTTCTGTGGATTGGACGGTGCTCACGGCTGTCTATATGAGGCGGGCAGGGCCGTTCGCAAAGGGCCGCCGCTTTAAAGTTGATGACTTGAGCCACACAAACCTCGCCTCCTTCGCCGAGCGCGCCGACCTGTCCCAGGGCCGCCGCGTTTTTGAGCCCGCCAGCCGCACGCGCACCGCTTTCGCTCGCGACCGTGATCGCATCATCCATGCGACGGCGTTTCGTCGGCTGAAGGAGAAGACCCAGGTCTTCGTGGCGCATGAGGGCGATCACTACCGCACCCGCCTGACCCATTCGCTGGAGGTGGCGCAGATCGCACGGTCGCTGGCCCATGCTCTGAGGCTGGATGACGACTTGGCCGAGACCATCGCCCTGGCCCACGACCTCGGCCATCCGCCCTTCGCCCATGCCGGTGAGGACGAGCTGGTGGTGCAGATGCGCGATCACGGCGGGTTCGATCACAACGTCCAGAGCTTCCGCGTCGTGACCGAGCTGGAGAACCGCTATCCGCAGTTCGACGGGCTGAACCTCAGCTGGGAGACGGTCGAGGGCGTCATCAAGCACAACGGCCCGGTGTCGCACCGGCTGGACGAGCCGGCTTGGTCGGTGGTGCGCCCCTATGCATCAGGCGGCGAGGCGGGGTGGGACCTGCGGCTGGGGACGTTCGCCTCGCTGGAGGCCCAGTGCGCGGCCATCGCCGACGACATCGCCTATAACAATCACGACGTGGACGACGGGGTGCAGGCGGGTCTGATCACCCTGCGCGATCTGGATCAGGTGCCGCTGATCGGCCCGATGTTGGCCGAGGTGCGCCGCGACTGGCCCACGATCGACGACCGGATGCTGCGGATCGAGGCCGTGCGGCGGATGATCGGCGTCATGGTCGAGGACGTGCTGGCCGAGACGGCGCGGCGGCTGGAGGAGGACCGGATCGTCACGACCGAGGACGTGCGGATGGCCAAGCGCACGATGGTGGATTTCTCGCACGCCATGCACGTCGATCTGGCGGTGCTGAGGAAGTTCCTGTTCGAGCGGATGTATCGCCACTACCGCGTCAACCGCACCCGCAGCCAGGCGCGGCGCGTGCTGTCGCAGCTGTTCGAACTCTTCATGGCCGAGCCGGAGGTGATGCCGCCGGAGTGGGGCGAGCCGGCTATGACCCCGGACAAGACGCAGCGGGCGCGGGCGGTGTGCGACTACATCGCCGGCATGACCGACCGTTACGCCATAGAAGTGCACCAGAAGCTGTTCAGCCTCGACCTCGCCCTCGATCTGTGATTCGAAAGATGCACGCGGGGGCGTAGAGTGATCGTTCGGCGCGCCGATTCGCGCCGACAGACGGCGGAGCGCGACCATGTCCTTTGAAGACGACAACAAACCCGGCCGGGGCGCCTATACGCCGCCGACCGATGACGACCTGCCGTTCCGCCGCAACAGCTATGACCCGCGCAGCGGCCGCAATGTGGGCTCGGGCGGAGGCAAGGCGCCGCCGGTGACGCTGATCATCAGCGCGGTGGTCCTGCTGCTGCTGATCGTGGCGGTGATCTTCTTCTATCGTTCCGGCATGCGCGCCTCCACCGACGCGCCGCCGGCCGTGGGTCAGCCGGTCGGCGAGATGAAGACCGCCGCGCCCATCGACGCCCAGCCGATCGATCCGGCCGAGGGCGTGCGCGTTTATCGCGACGAGACCGAGACGACCGATGCGCCGGTAACCTTCACCCCGCCGCCCGAGTCGCCTCAGCCGCGTCTGGCCGCGCCCCCGACCGCCGCACCGACCGGACAGGGCCTGCCGCCCGCGAATACGGCGACGCCGACCGCGCCCGCACCGCGTCCGACGACTCCGACTGCGCCCGTCGCTGCGCCGGCGACCAAAGCTCCGGCCGCGACCGGCGGATCAGCCTCGGTCCAGATCGGTGCCTTCTCCTCGACCGAGATCGCGGACCGTGAATACGCCGCGGTCGCCGGCCGTTTCGGCGCGTATGCCTCCGGCGCTGAAAAGCGGGTGACGGAAGTGACCTCATCCAGCGGATCGACCCTGTACCGCACGGCCTTCTCGGGCCTGTCGCGCGAACGGGCGGTGGCCTTCTGCAATGCGCTGAAGGCGGCGGGCCGGGACTGCATCGTCCGGTGACGTCCGCCGCCATCTATGGCTGCCTGGGACATCGGCTGACGGAGGCCGAAAAGGCCTTCTTCGCCGAGGTCCGACCCTGGGGCTTCATCGTGTTCCGGCGCAATATCGACACGCCGGAACAGGTGCGGGCCCTGACGGACGAACTGCGGGCGTCCATCGGCGATCCCGACGCGCCGGTCTTGATCGACCAGGAAGGCGGTCGGGTCCAGCGGATGGGGCCGCCCCACTGGCCCAAATATCCGCCAGGTAACGCTTATCTGAAGGCGACGAACGAGCTGGCTCAGGCGCGTGAGCTGACGCGCCTGGGCGCACGTCTGATGGCGCACGATCTGCGCGAGGTCGGGGTGACCGTTGATCTGCTGCCGGTGCTGGACGTACCGGTCCCCGGCGCCCACGACATCATCGGCGACCGGGCCTATGGCGTCGATCCCGAGACGGTCGCCGTGTTGGGCCGGGCGGCGGCGGAGGGACTGCTGGCGGGCGGGGTTCTGCCCTGCATCAAACATATGCCGGGCCATGGCCGCGCCTTTGCAGACACGCATAAGGATCTGCCGACGGTTCACGCCGATCTGGACACGCTGGACGCCTGGGACTTTGCGCCATTCAAGGCCCTGTCGGATATGCCGATCGGCATGACGGCGCACATCGTCTTCACCGCGATCGATCGCAAACATCCGGCGACGCAGTCCAAGAAGGCCATTCGCCTGATCCGCGAGCGCTTGGGATTCGGCGGTCTGCTGCTGTCCGACGATCTGGTGATGAACGCTCTTTCGGGCTCGCTGACCCAGCGCGCTCACAAGGCGCTGAAGGCGGGGTGCGATCTCGTCGTCCACTGGAACGGCGACATGGACGAAATGCGCCAGGTCGCCGAGGGCGTCGGATCGCTGAAGGGCGGGGCGCGCCGCCGGGCGGAAGCCGCGCTGGCCCGGATTGTGCGGACGCCCGAGCCGCTGGATCCCGTCGCGGGCCACGATCGCTTCTTCAAGGCCATGGGCGGTCGGATGGACGTCGCCAAGGGGCCGGATGTGGGTGAGGCGCAGGCCTAAAGACCTATGACGGAGTCTTTCCAGCCCAATCTGGATTTCAACGCCGAGGAGGTCGAGGAGCGCGAGGCCTTCGTCGTCGATCTGGAAGGCTATGAGGGACCGCTGCACGTCCTGCTGGCCCTGGCGCGAAACCAGAAGGTCGATCTGCTGAAGCTGTCGATCACCCAGCTGGCGGAACAGTATCTGGCCTTCGTGCACGAGGCGCGCAGGCGCAACTTCGCCCTGGCGGCGGACTATCTGGTGATGGCGTCGTGGCTTGCCTATTTGAAGTCGCGCCTGCTGCTGCCGCGCACCGACAAGGGCAAGGCCGAAGAACCGCCGGCTGAAGAGATGGCCGCCGCCCTGGCGTTCCGGCTGCAGAAGCTGGAAGCGATGCGAAAGGCCGTCGAACAGCTGATGGCACGGCCCCAGCTGAAGCGCGACGTCTTCACGCGGGGCGACCCTGAGGCGACGGTGATCGTGCCGTCGGATCGCATCGACGCCAGCCTGTACGAACTGATGAGCGCCTATGTCGTCCAGCGTCGGCGCGAGGAGGCCCGGCGCTATGCTCCAGGCCAGCGGGTCGAGGCCTTTCCATTGGAAGCCGCCCGCGACTGGCTGCGCGAAATCATGCCGAAGCTGGCCGACTGGACGCCGCTGGAACAGGTGGCGCCCCATCGCGAGGACGAGGAGGGGCCTAGCCAGGCCAGCTTTACGGCATCGACCCTCTCGGCCAGTCTGGAGCTGGTGAAGGAGGGGGCGATGGACATCCGGCAGAGCGAGGCGTTTGCGGACCTGTATCTGAAACGCCGGGGGGCGGGCCAGCCGCTGGAGCTGACGCCGTGAGCGACCTGTCGTTCCAGCCCGACGAGGCCGAGATCGAACGGCGGGTCGAGGCCCTGCTATTCGCCGCCGCCGGGCCGCTGACGGCGGCCGAGATCGCCGCGCGCCTGCCCGAGAACTGCAACGTCGCCCGCGCCATATCGGGTCTGCGCGCGCGCTATGAGGGGCGGGGGGTGGAGCTGGAGTGTGTCGCCGACCGCTGGCGGTTCCGCACCGCGCCGGACTTGGCCTTCATGATGACGCAGGAACGCGAGGAGCCGCGCCGTCTGTCTAAGGCCGCGCTGGAGACCCTAGCCATCATCGCCTATCACCAGCCCGTCACCCGCGCCGAGATCGAGAGCGTGCGGGGCGTCAGCATCTCCAAGGGCACCCTGGACCTGCTGCTGGAGATGGGGTTCGTGCGGCTGCGCGGACGCCGGCGCACGCCGGGGCGGCCCGTCACCTATGCGACCACCGACCGCTTCCTGGAGCATTTCGGCTTGGCGACCCTGTACGATCTGCCGGGCGTGCAGGAGATGAAGGCGGCGGGCCTGTTAGACCTGTCGCTGCCGGTCGGATTCGAGGTGCCGGATCCCAGCCGCGCCTCCGAGGCGGACGACGAGGACGGCACTCTGCCGTTGGACGACGAGGCGCCCGAGTTCGCCCAGGATTTCGTCGGCGAACGCGGCGGACCTGGATGATGTTCACGACGTCTTAGTCTGCGCACCTTAAGCCAGACCGTATGAGTGGCGTGACATCGAAGACGGGTTGGCGGGCGTGGAGCACGTTCAGGATCGCGCTGATCCTGATGCTGTCGTCCATCATCGGCATGGCTGGGGTTCTGGCGATCGTCAGTCGCGGCATCGACGCCCACCAGGCACGCAAGGAAGAAGGTCTGGTGCGGCTGCGTCTGACGCGCGCGCTGGAAACCATCGGCGAAAACCTGACCACCGCCTCGGTCTGGGACGAGGCCGTCGATAGGATGACGGCGGGCGATGTAGCCTGGTACGACCGGAACTTCGGCGCCTTCTACGCCGCGCAGCATAAGCATCAGTTCACACTGGGTTATGACGGGACCGGGCGGCTGTTTCGCATCAGCACGCTGGGCCGACCGGCCGAGACGCAGGTCGGCGAGCCATTCGGTCAGGCGGCCCGGCCGCTGATCGACGCGCTCCGGGCCGAGGCCGCCGGCCGCGACCGATCGGTCACGGCGGATGCCGGGGTGCGGCTGAAGGCGGCGTTCGTTCGCGTCGGCGACGACGTCTATGTGCTGGGGGCCTCCACCGTCGTGCGACATACGGCGGGCGGATCGACGCCGGCGTCCGATCCGGTCGTCGCATCGTTCAAACCGTTCGCCGGCGAGCTCAATCTCTTGCGAACGCGGCTGGCGCTGGACCGGATTCACTTCCAGCCCGGCGATGCAGAGCCGCCCAAAGGCATGGTCGGCGTCGATGTGAGCGATGTCCGCGGCGACCTGTTGGGCCGAGTCGTCTGGGCGCCGGAGCAGCCCGGCTATCAGATCCTGACCAAGGCCGGGCCGCTGCTGCTGCTGCTGTTCATCGTGCTGCTGATCGGCACGGGGTCGCTCCTGTGGAACACGACGGCCGACGTGCGGCGCCTCAAAGCCTCGGAGGTCGCCCTGTCGACGGCGCTGGAGCGGGCCGAGGCGGCGAACCGGGCCAAGACGCGGTTCCTGTCCAACGTCAGTCACGAACTGCGCACACCCCTGAACGGCGTTCTCGGCATGGCCGAGATCATCGGGGCCGATCTGGTGACGCCCCAGCAGCGCGAGCGGCTGGAAATCCTGAAGGCGTCGGGGCGTCAGCAACTGAGGCTGGTCGAGGAGTTGCTTGACGTGGTGCGGCTGCGCGACGGGGCCGTGGCGCTGGAAACCCGGCCATTCCGGCCCGACAACCTGTTGCGGCGGGTCGCCAACGACTTCCGGGGCGCGGCCGAGGCCAAGGGGCTGAAGATTTCGGTTGAGGCGGCCGAGGGCGAATGGCTGGGCGACCCGGTCCATGTCGAAAAGCTGATGGCGGCGCTGACGGACAATGCGGTGCGGTTCACACGCACCGGCGGCGTGATGCTGCGCGCCGTTGCGGGCGCGGGCCTGGCCTTGGAGGTCGAGGACACCGGGCCGGGCATGGAGCCGGCGGAAGCGGCGCGCCTGTTCGAGGCTTTCACCCAGGGCGATGAAAGCGCGACGCGCACCGCCGAAGGGCTGGGACTGGGATTGACGGCGGCGCACGGTCTGGCGGCCCTGATGGGCGGCAAGATCGAAATCGTCACAGCGCCCGGCGCCGGCAGCACCTTCCGCGTCGTTCTGCCGTTGAAAGCGGTCGCCTAGGCTGTCAGCAGGCGCGGCAGTTTGAAGGTGACGGTTTCGCGCGCGCCGTCGTCTTCGGTCACGGTGGCGTCGAAGCGCGCCCGGATGGCGTCGACCAGGGCCTCGATCAGCGGCTCGGGCGCCGAGGCGCCAGCGGTCACGCCGACGGTGTTCACGCCGTCAAACCAGGACCAGTCCACCTGGGACGCATCGTCCACCAGATAGGCAGCCGGAGCGCCGGCGCGCATCGCGACCTCGACCAGGCGCACGGAATTGGACGAGTTCTTGGATCCGACGACCAGCACGAGGTCGCAGCACTCGCCCAACGCCTTCACCGCATCCTGACGATTGGTGGTGGCGTAGCAGATGTCTTCCTTGTGCGGATCGGGCAATTCGGGGAACCGGCGCTTCAGCACCTTCAGGATGCCCGCCGTGTCGTCTACCGACAGGGTGGTCTGGGTGGCGTAGGCCAGGGGCGCGTCGCCGGGGCGTTCGAACGATTCGGCGTCGGCCTCGGTCTCGACCAGGGTGATGGCGCCGGGCGGCAACTGGCCCAGGGTGCCGACGACCTCGGGGTGGCCTGCGTGGCCGATCAAGATGATGTGGCGGCCGGCCGCATGATGACGCTCGGCTTCGACGTGGACCTTGGACACCAGGGGGCAGGTCGCGTCCAGAAAGACCAGTTCGCGCGCCCGCGCCGTCGCCGGCACGGACTTCGGCACCCCGTGGGCCGAGAAGACGACCGGCCGGTCGTCGGGGCATTCGTCCAGTTCCTTGACGAAGACGGCACCCATGGCCTTCAGCCGCTCGACCACATGTTTGTTGTGGACGATCTCGTGGCGCACATAGACGGGGGCGCCGAACTTTTCGATCGCGCGCTCGACGATCTGGATCGCGCGATCGACCCCGGCGCAAAAGCCCCTCGGAGTGGCCAACCGCACCGAAAGCGGGCGAAGCGGAGCATTGGGGACGGGAACATGCGCATTCATGGCGGCGAACCTAGTCGTTTGCGGCGCTGACCGCCATCGGAGCCGAAGGGCGGATGCGACGGATTCTGTCGCCCGCAGCAGCGGCGCATCGTCACGGCGGGCGGGCGCGAATGGAAAGCCGATATTCTACAATGCTTTAGCGCATGATCACGACGCCTTGACCTGTAGGCCGCTCACGATTAGTTTCCGCGCCGAATTCAGACCCGTCCGGACGCACTGTCTGGACGCCGCACGCACAGGTCCTATCCCCCATGTCGGAATCGCGCGAAGAGGCGATCAAACGCCTCCAAGACAGCGCATCCGCATTGGAGGCGCGGACCACGGCGGAGAAATCCGCCGAACTGACCGGCCATCAGGTGTCGGGTCAGGCCTACAAGATCATCGCCGAGCTTCTCGGCGGCGTCTTCGTGGGGCTGGCGTTCGGAGCGATCGCAGACTGGGCCCTCGGGACCCGTCCGTGGGGTTTGATCGGCGGGGTCCTTCTGGGCTTCGCCTTGTCGATTTACATGGCGCGTCGCACAGCCAACCGGCTGATGGCGCAGGCCAAGGCGCAAGGGACGACGGCTCCGGCCGAGCCCTACGTCGAGGCCGACGAAGACGGGGAACGATAGGGCTTCATGGCCGATCCGATTCATCAGTTTGCGATTCAGAAGGTCGTCGACCTTGGCGACGTCACCCTGCCTGTGCTGGGGACGGTCGATCTGGCGATCACCAACTCGCACATCGCCATGACGGTCGCCTTCGTGCTGATCGTCGGCTTCCTGGCCGCCGTGACCGCGAACGCCCAGGTCGTGCCCGGCCGGCTGCAAGCCGCCGGCGAGGGCCTGTTCGGCCTGATCGACAATCTGGCCGATTCGATCATCGGTCACGAAGGCCGCAAGTATTTCCCGTTCATCTTCACCCTGTTCATCCTGATCCTGGGCATGAACATCCTGGGTCTGTTCCTGACCTTCACGGCGACCTCGCAACTGGCCATCACGGCCACCTTCGCCCTGATCACCTTCGGTCTGGTGCTGGTCGTCGGCTTCGCCAAGAACGGTCTGGGCTTCTTCAAGCTGTTCTGGCCGATGGGCGCGCCGCTGGCGCTGCGTCCGGTGGTCGGCCTGATCGAGTTCGTGTCCTTCCTGCTTCGCCCGGTCACCCTGGCGCTGCGTCTGTTCGGCAACATGCTGGGCGGTCACGTCGCGCTGAAGATCTTCGCCGGCTTCGTCGTTTCGCTGGGCCTTCTGGGCCTGGGCGGCGGCATCGGTCTGCTGGCCTTCCCGGTCGCGGCCCTTTCGCTGGGCATGGTCGTCGCCTTGACCGCTCTGGAGTTCCTGGTGGCCTTCCTCCAGGCCTTCGTCTTCGCCGTTCTGGCCTGCATCTATCTGAACGATGTGGTCAACCTGGACCACGCCCACTAAAGGGCCGGACCAGTCTCTTCACCCCAACCACCAACGACTTTAATCTAGGAATACAATCATGGACGCTGAAGCCGCGAAGTACATCGGCGCTGGTCTCGCCACCCTGGGCATGATCGGTTCGGCCCTGGGCGTGGGCAACATCTTCGGCAACTTCCTTGCCGGCGCCCTGCGCAACCCGTCGGCCGCCGCCGGCCAAGTCGGCAACCTGTTCGTCGGCGCCGCTCTGGCCGAAGCCCTGGGCATCCTGGCCTTCGTGCTCGGCATCCTGATGATCTTCGGCTGATTTCAGTCGATCACGGCGCGCGGGGTTCGCCCGCGCGCCGCTTCATCTGATCCTGCAGTAGACGGTTCATGGCCAGCACCCACACCATCGACGCGGTCCCGCCTTCGGTCGAAGCGGACCTGCACGCCGAGACGGCGACCACCGCCGAGCACGGCTCGGGCGGCCTGCCGCAATTCCAGTTCGAACACTGGGCGGGCCAGATCGGCTATCTGCTGATCCTGTTCGTCATTCTGTACGTTCTGGTCTCCAAGGTCTTCGCGCCACGCCTTCGCAAGGTGATGGACGAACGGGCCGACACCATTTCCACCGCCGTTGCGACCGCGCGTCAGGTTCAGGCTGAAGCCGCCGATCAGGCCGCCCAAGCTCAGGCGGAAGTCGCCAAGGCTCGCGCTGACGCCCGCGCCACGGCCGCCGCCGCCAAGGCGCGCGTGACCGAAGAAGCCAACGCCCGTCAGGCCGCCGAAGAAGCCGTGGTCAACGCCCGCATCGCCGAGGCGGAAGCCTCGATCGGCCAGACGCGCGACGCCGCCATGGCCAATGTCTCCACCATCGCCTCCGACACGACCGCCGCCATGGTCGAACGTCTGACCGGCAAGGCCGCGACCGCCGCCGAGCTGGCCGCCGTCAAGGGAGCCGCCTGATGAACCTGATCTTCGAACACGGTATCTGGAGCTTCGCCAATGCGGAGATCTGGGTCGGCATCGGCCTGATCATCTTCTTCGGCATCCTGATCGCCGCCGGCGTGCCCAAGATGGCCGGCAAGGCGCTGGACGCCAAGGCCGTCAAGATCCAAGCCGACCTGGACGAGGCCGCTCGCCTCCGCGCTGAAGCCGAAGCCCTGCTGGCCCAGATCAGCAAGGAGAAGGCCGAGGCTGAAGCCCAAGCCGCCGAGATGATGGCTCAGGCCGAAGCCGACGCCCGTCGCCTGGAAGTCGAGACCAAGGCCAAGTTGGAAGAGACCCTGGCCCGTCGCCAGAAGATGGCTGAAACCCGAATCGCCCAAGCCGAAGCCCAGGCCTCTGCCGAGGTAAAGGCCGCCGCCGCCGATCTGGCCGCCAAGTCGGCGGAACAGGTTCTGGCCGCGCGCCTCGCCAGCGGCGCCAAGGATCCGCTGCTGGACAGCGCCATCGCCCAGATCGGTGATCGCCTGAACTGATCAGGGCTGATCCTGAATGAAACAAGGCCCCCGACGTCGCCGTCGGGGGCCTTTTTCTTGAGCGATCAAGCCGTGATCAGTGAGCGTGGGCGCCGCCGATGATGGTCGCGCCCATCCGCTTGTCGCGCGCCACCAGCCGGGCATAGACGTTGCCCAGCACGATGCCGAAGACCGCGTGGGTGATCAGCAGCCAGGCGAAAGTGCCGAAGCCCGCGCCGGCCGTGAAGGTGCGGTAGTTCCCGAACATCACGATGGCCGCCATCATGAGGATCCAGGCGCCGACGGCGAAGACGATACCCTTGGTCTCGGGCGTGTCTGTCGGCAGGCGGGGACACAGGACGGCGAACAACGGCCCCAGGATAAACACGCCGCTGATGACATGGACGACCCAGCCGACGGCCAGATTGCCGGGCATGCCGATCATGCTGGCGATGACCCCCTGGAAGGGATCGAACCAGTTCAGGAACATATTGGGTATTTCGAGCAGTGAGACGGCCACGGTCGCCGCAACGCCGGCGATCAGACCTTTTTGTACGCGTGACATCATGACCTTAGCGCCTCCCAACGCCTAAGTGGTTCTCTGATAACGCGCAGACAGAATACGCCTGACTTGGGAGAGTGGTGTTCACGATCCTGTGGTTAGCGGTTGCAGCAACGCAACCGCGAAATCAGGCGCAAACTAGCGGAACAGTTTGCGGAAATAGCGCCGAACGCTCTTTCGGCCGCGCGAGAGGCGACGGCTGGAGCGTTTGGTCACGATCTTCTCGGCGCGGAGCGCCTGTTGCCAGAAGACCGGTGCGAACTCGGGCTTCTTCCGCATCAGGCGACGGAAGGGATAGACCCATTTCGGCCGCGCATATTGGGCGCGAATGAACTGGCGCTTGGCCCAGAACGAGCTTTTCAGGATCAGCATCAGGCCGACGGCGATGACGGGAATGCCGCCGGGCCCGGGCAGGGGGGCGATCAGAATGCCCAGCAGCACGACGAACAGACCGCCGATCATCAGCGCCCAGCGCTTGACGACCCGCAGCGTCGAGGCGCGCGGTTTGTCTGAGCGGACGAAGGGAACGGGGAGTGAGGTCACGAATACGCCAGATGGGGAGGAGGATCGTCATGACAACGGTCGCCACGGGCGCACGATCCCTCGTCGGGAAAGGAAAAGGCGACCGTGACGACCTTGCCACAAGACCTCTTAACGCCCTGCGTCCATGGCGGATGGGTGTCCGGCGGGTGAAGCTTTGGTCATGAAGAGACGATCTCTGCGCGCCGTGGTGCCCCGGACACGCCCCGCGCCGTCAGCCGTAGGTCACGCCCGTCAGACGCTCTGATTCCCCCCACAGACGCCTGGCCACATCGGCGTCCTTGGCCTGGCGCTTGATCGCCGCAACGCCGGGCGGGCCTTTCATCTCCTGAAAACCGGTGGGGCCGTTATAGCCGCCGGGCGTCGGGTCCAGCAGGGTCGCGGCCATCAGGATCGGCAGGGCGCCGTCCGCGGCCGAATGGCTGAGCACGGCCTCCAGCAGCCGGGCGCCGCGCGCGAACAAGCCTGGCTTGCCGGCATGGCCGTTGGCGATCAGGTCGGTGCGGGCGAAGCCGGGGTGGGCCGCCACGCTGGTCAGGCCCCAGCCGTTGGCGTCGCTGCGGCGCTGAAGCTCCAAGGCGAACATCAGCATGGCCAGTTTGGACTGCTGATAGACAGGCCACGGGCTGTAGTGGGTCTGATAGTTCAGGTCGTCCAGGCGGATATGGCCGCTTCGGTGGGCGACGCTCGACAACTGGACCACCCGGGCCTTTGCCCCAATCAGCAAAGGCAGCAGGCGGCCGACCAAGGCGAAATGGGACAGGTAGTTGGTCCCGAACTGCATCTCAAAGCCATCGACGGTCGTCTGGCGTGTCGGCAGGGCCATGACGCCCGCGTTGTCGATCAGGATGTCGATGGGGCGTCCCGTCGCCAGATGGCGCTCGGCGAAGGCCTGGACAGAGGCCAGGCTGGCGAGGTCCAGCAGCTCGAACCGCACGGCCGCGTTCGGATGACGAGACCGGATCAGCCGTTCGGCCTCGGCTCCCTTGTCGGGATTGCGGGCCGCCAGCGCGACCTCCGCGCCCTTGCCGGCGAGCACCAGGGCGGTCTCCAGCCCCAGCCCGCCGGTCGCGCCGGTGATGATGGCCAGTCGGCCGGAAAGGTCGGGGATGTCGTTCGTCGTCCAGGTCATGGCCATGACCTAGCGATGGATCAGCCCCGCGTCAGCCCCTTCCCGCAGGAAGGGGCGACTAAGGGGTCAGGCCGCCTTGTTGGAGCCTTCCGGCGCGGTCCAGCGCAGAACCGGCGAACGGGCGGCGCGGGTTTCATCCAGACGTTTCAGCGGCGCGTGGAAGGGCGCGCCCTTGAAGCGGTCGACGTCGCCGGCCTTGGCTGCCCCGGCCAAGGCGCGCATCGCCTCGATGAAGCGGTCCAACTCGGCCTTGGACTCGGTTTCCGTCGGCTCGATCAGCATGGCGCCGTGGACGACCAGCGGGAAATACATGGTCATCGGGTGGAAACCCTCGTCGATCATCGCCTTGGCGAAGTCGAGCGTGGTGATGTCCGTGCCCTTCAGCCATTCGTCGTCGAACAAGGCCTCGTGCATGCAGGGGCCGTCGGGGAAGGCGGCCGACATCAGGTCCGACAGGCGGGCCTTGATGTAGTTGGCGTTCAGGACGGCGTCCTCGGCGACCTGACGCAGGCCGTCGGCGCCGTGCGACATCATGTAGGACAGGGCGCGGGTGTACATGCCCATCTGGCCCTGGAAGGCGCACAGACGGCCGAAGGCTTGCTCGGCCTCGTCCTCTTCGCGCTCGATCAGGCGATAGCCACCGTCGTCATGCACGACCCAGGGGGCGGGGGCGAAGGGCGCCAGGGCTTCGGACAGCACGACCGGACCCGCGCCCGGACCGCCGCCGCCATGGGGCGTCGAGAAGGTCTTGTGCAGGTTGATGTGCATCGCATCGACGCCGAGGTCGCCCGGACGAACCCGGCCGACGATGGCGTTGAAGTTGGCGCCGTCGCAGTAGAAGTAGGCGCCGGCCTCATGCGTCAGGCGGCTGATCTCCAGAATGTCGCGCTCGAACAGGCCGCAGGTGTTGGGGTTGGTCACCATGATGGCGGCGACGTCGTCACCCAGCTTCGACGCCAGGTCGGCGACGTCCACGCGGCCGTCCTCGGTCTGGGCCACTTCGACCACCGAATAGCCGACGAAGGCGGCAGTGGCGGGGTTGGTGCCGTGGGCGCTGGTGGGAACCAGAACCTTGCGGCGCTTCTCATGCTGGCCCGAGGCCTCGTGAGCGGCGCGGATCGCCATCAGACCGCACAGTTCGCCGTGGGCGCCAGCCTTGGGCGACAGGGCGACGGCGGGCATGCCGGTCAGGGTTTTCAGCCAGTGGGCCAGGGTGTCCATCAGCTCCAGCGCGCCCTGAACGGTCGAGATCGGCTGTAGCGGGTGGATGTCGGAGAAGCCGGGCAGGCGGGCCATCTTCTCGTTCAGGCGCGGGTTGTGCTTCATCGTGCACGATCCCAGCGGATAGATGGCCAGGTCGATGGCGTGGTTCTTTTGGCTCAGGCGCACATAGTGGCGCATGGTTTCCGGCTCGGACAGGCCGGGCAGGCCGATCGGATCCTTGCGGACCAGGTCGCCCAGGTCGGAGCCGTCCGTCTTGGGCTCCGGCAGATCGACGCCGGTCTTGCCCCAGCCGTCGCCTTCGAAGATCAGGGCTTCGTTCTGCAACAGGCCGCGGCCGCCAGTCAGGGTGGCGGGCTTGGTCTGGACCTGGTTCGGGGCGGTCGGGCGGCCGACGGTGTTCATGGTGCTCATGGTCAGTATCCCTTACGCGCCGAGGACTTTGGAGAGCGACTTGGCGAGGATCTGGATGTCGGCATCCAGGGTCGTCTCGGTCGCAGCGACCAGCAGGACGTCGTCCATGCCGGCGTCGGGGGCCAGGCGGCTGTAGGGCACGCCAGCCAGGACGTGATGGGCGGCCAACTGATCCACGACCTCAGCCGCGTTCTTGGGCAGGCGCACCGCGAACTCATTGAAGAAGCGGTCGGTCAGGACTTCGACGCCCGGAATGGCGGCCAGGGCGTCACGCGTGGCGACGGCCTTTTCGTGGTTCAGCAGGGCCAGTTTGCGCAGGCCCGTCTCGCCCAGCAGGCTCATGTGGATGGTGAAGGCCAGGGTGCACAGGCCCGAGTTGGTGCAGATGTTCGAGGTCGCCTTGTCTCGGCGGATGTGCTGCTCGCGCGTGGACAGCGTCAGGACGAAGCCGCGCTCGCCGTCGGCGTCCACAGTCTCGCCGGTCAGGCGGCCGGGCATCTGGCGGATCAGCTTCTCGCGCGTGGCGAACAGGCCGACATAGGGGCCGCCGAAGTTCAGGGCGTTGCCGATCGACTGGCCTTCGGCCGCGACGATGTCGGCGCCCATTTCGCCGGGCGACTTCAACAGGCCCATCGACACGGCCTCGGTGACCACGACGATCAGCAGGGCGCCGGCGGCGTGGGCGGCCTCGGCGATCTTGGTGACATCCGTCGCCGTGCCGAAGACGTTCGGGGTTTGGACGACGACGCAGGCGGTGTCGGGACCGATCTGGTCGATCACGGCGGCCTCGGCGTCGACGGCGGCGGCTAGGGCCAGGGTCTCGACTCCGACGGCGTGAACCACGGTCTCGGTCGCCTTGATGTAGTGCGGGTGCACCCCGCCCGAGATCACCGCCTTGTTGCGGCGGGTCACGCGGGTAGCCATCAGCACGCCCTCGGCCATGGCGGTCGAACCGTCGTACAGGCTGGCGTTGGCGACCGGCATCCCGGTCAGGTTCGCGACCTGGGTCTGGAACTCGTACAGATACTGCAGCGTGCCCTGCGCAATTTCCGGCTGGTAGGGGGTGTAGCTGGTCAGGAACTCCGAGCGCTGGATCACGTGATCCACCGTCGCCGGGACGTGGTGCTTGTAGGCCCCTGCGCCGCAGAAGAAGGGCACGGCGCCGGCCGTGGCGTTCTTGGCCGCCATGGCGGACAGGGCGCGCTCGACCTCCAACTCGCCTGCGACGCGCGGCAGATCGACGGGGCCGTCCAGACGGGCGGCCTGGGGCACGTCCACGAACAGATCGTCGATGGATTTCGCGCCGATGGCGGCGAGCATCGCCGTGCGGTCGTCGGGCGTCAGGGGGAGGTAACGCATGGTCGTGTCCTGGGCCATGAAAGGCCGAAGACCCGCTGACTAATCAGCGGGTCCGATGGGGCTTAGAGGGTGGCGAGGAAGGCGTCGTAGGCGGCCTGGTCCATCAGGGCGTCCAGTTGCGAGGCGTCCGAAACCTTGATCTTGGCGAACCAGCCGTCGGCCTCGGCGCCCGAGTTGACGGTTTCCGGGGCGGTCGACAGGGCGTCGTTCGCCTCGACCACTTCGCCCGAGACGGGGGCGTAGACGTCCGACGCCGCCTTGACGCTTTCGACCACGGCGAAGCTGTCGCCCTTGGAGACGGTCTTGCCGACTTCAGGCACTTCGACGAACACCACGTCGCCCAGGGCGTCGGCGGCGTGTTTGGAGATGCCGACGGTGGCGATGTCGCCGTCCAGGCTGACCCACTCGTGATCCTTGGTGAACTTCATGGTCTGATCTCTCAGGCTTTGGGTTTGCGGTAATAGCGTTGGGCCACGAAGGGCATGGCGACGACTTCGGCGGCGGCGGTCTTGCCGCGCACAATGACCTTCAGCGCCGTGCCCAAAGCGGCATGGGCCGGCGGGGCGTAGCCCATGGCGATGTTCTTGCCCAAGGTGGGGGAGGGGGCGCCAGAGGTGACCTTGCCGATCACATTACCGTCGGCGTCGGCGATCTCGGCGCCCTCACGGGCCGGGGCGCCTTCCTTGACGATCAGACCGACGCGAACGCGCGAGGGGCCGTCGGACAGTTCCTGCAGGATCCGGTCGGCGCCGGCGAAGTCCGCGCGTTCCTTACGCGACTTGGACAGGGCGAAGGTCAGGGCGCCTTCGACCGGCGAGGTGGTCGGGTCGATGTCGTGGCCGTGCAGCGGCAGACCGGCTTCCAGACGCAGGCTGTCGCGGGCGCCCAGGCCGATCGGCTTGACGCGAGCGTCTTCCAGAATGGTGTTCCAGATGCGCTCGGCCTGGTCCGCCGGGACCGAAATCTCATAGCCGTCTTCGCCGGTGTAGCCCGAGCGAGACACATAGCAGTCGGCGCCGAACAGCATCAGACGGGCGCATTCCATGAAGCCCATTTCGGCCAGGATCGGCTCGTGCGCGGCCATGACCTCGGCGGCTTCCGGCCCCTGGATGGCGATCAGCGCGCGGTCCAGCACCGTCAGCTTGGCGTCGCCTTCGAGGTTGGCTTCCCAGAAGGCGAAATCCTCGTCCTTGTTGCCGGCGTTGACGACGACGAACAGGCCGTCGTGATCCGGCCGTCCGGCCATCAGGTCGTCGATGATGCCGCCGTCCTTGTTCAGCAGCAGCGAATACTTCTGTTTACCGGCCTTCAGGATCGCATAGTCGCCGGGCACGAAACGCTCGAACTGGGCGGTCGCGTCCTCGCCGGTGATCTTGCACTGGCCCATGTGGGAGACGTCGAACAGACCGGCGTGTTCCCGCGTCCAACGGTGCTCGGCCAGAACGCCTTCGTACTGGACCGGCATGTCATAGCCGCCGAAGCCCACCATGCGGGCGCCCAGCGCGCGGTGCGCGGCGTTTAGGGGCGTGGTCTTCAGGGTCTGGTCGGTCATGGTTCAGGCTTTCACGGTCGCGTGTTGTGGCGGAGCTCCGCCGTCCTCGCGCCCCCGCTGTCCTGAAGCCTGAGAGATTCCGGCGACCAAATCATGTCGCCTTGCTCCGTCGGCGCGCCCGAATGGGCGACTTTCCAGCGTCCGTATGCTTCGCGGTCCGTTTGCCTGAGCGTTTCCGGGGCGGTTGCGCCTTCGGCGTCGAACCCTGTTTCCAGCGCCCGATCTCTCCCGCGAGAGCCTGCGACCTAAGGCATCGACTCAAGCGCCAAGTCAAGCGGGCCGGGAACAAGGATGCGCGCGGCGGGTTGTCGTTGCGGACCCCGAAACCAGACCCAGGAATGCTAAAATGTCCATTATAGACAAGCTGTTCGGCGACAACGACAAGCCGCGCGACACGCCCGCCAAGGCCGATGGCCCGATGCAGAAGGTGCTGGACGAACTGGCGTCTCTCGGCGGCAAGCCGATCGAGACCCTGTCGCCCGAGGAGGCTCGCCAGCAACCGACCCCGACCGACGCAGTGAAATCGCTGCTGCGCAAAGACGGCAAGGACCCCAGCGACGACATGGGCGTCAAGACCAGCGACATCACCATTCCCGGCGCCGCCGGCCCCATTCAGGCGCGCATCTACAAGCCGCACGACCATTCCGAAGACAAGCTGCACCCGGTCGTCGTCTATTTCCACGGCGGCGGCTTCGTGATCGCGGATCTGGACGTCTATGACGGCGGCCCGCGCGGCGTGTCCAAGATGGCCGATGTGATCGTGGTCTCGGTCCATTATCGCCAGGCTCCGGAACACCATTTCCCCGCCGCCCACGACGACGCCCTGGCCGCTTATCGCTGGGTGCTGGAGAATGCGCAGACCTTCCGCGGAGACCCGCAAAAGGTGGCGGTCATGGGCGAAAGCGCAGGCGGCAACCTGGCCATCGGGGTGTCGATGATGGCGCGCGACGCCGGCCTGCCGGCGCCCAAACATCAGGTGCTGGTCTACCCGGTCGCCGGCGTGGACATGAACAATGAGTCCTACATCGAGAACGCCGACGCCAAGCCGCTGAACAAGCCGATGATGAAGTGGTTCGTGAAACACATCTTCGCCAACGAGGCCGATGCTCAGGACCCGCGCATCAATATCGTCGAGAAGGCGAACCTGTCGGGCCTGCCCTCGACGACGGTGATCTGCGCCGAGATCGATCCGCTGCGCACCGAAGGCGAACTGCTGGCCGAAAAGCTGGAGCAGGCGGGCGTCGATGTGCGTCACAAGACCTTCAACGGCTCGACGCACGAGTTCTTCGGCATGGCGGCGGTCGTGCCGGATGCGGCGGCGGCCCAGACCTTCGCCGCCCACGAACTGAAACGGGCGTTCGGTACGGCGATCCTGCCGATCTGAGCGACAACGCCGAAGGATAAGGAAACGCCCCGGTTTCGCCGGGGCGTTTTCGTTGTCGCCTCGCCCTGCCGCCTTGCTCTGGGGCCTGTCCCCGGCCAAAACGGCGCAACGCCCAGAACCGGACCGACCGCATGACCCGCACACGCCTTGACGCCCATATCGCCGCCCTGGATGCGCCCGAAGGACTGAAGACGGTTCTGACCGTGGTCGCCGCCACCTGCGCGGACATCAGCAAGGTCGTTGCGGGCGGGGCCCTGGCCGGGGCGCTGGGCGCATCGGGTCAGATCAACGTGCAGGACGAGGAGCAGAAGAAGCTCGACGTCATGACCAACGACATGCTGACCGAGGCCCTGCTGGCCAGCTCAGCCGTCGCCGGCGTCGCCTCGGAAGAGATGGACAAGGTCCAGCCGGCCTCTAATCCGGCCGGCGACTATCTGGTGCTGTTCGATCCGCTGGACGGCTCGTCCAACATCGACATCAACGCGCCCGTCGGCACCATCGTCTCGGTGCTGAAGTCCGCGACCGCGACGCCGAGCGAGGTCGATTTCATGCAGCCCGGCCGCAATCAGGTCGCCGCCCTCTACGCCGTCTATGGGCCGCAGACCATGCTGGTGCTGACGACGGGCGCGGGCGTGAAGGGGTTCACCCTGTCGAACGACGGCGAATGGATCCTGACCCACGACGACATCGCCATTTCGCCGGACACCAAGGAGTTCGCCATCAACATGTCGAACCTGCGCCACTGGGCCGAGCCGGTGCAGACCTATGTCGGCGATTTGTTGAAGGGTGACGAGGGGCCGCGAGCCAAGAACTTCAACATGCGCTGGGTCGCGGCCATGGTGGCGGATGTTCACCGCATCCTGATGCGCGGCGGGGTCTTCCTCTATCCCTGGGATCGGCGCGAGCCGAACAAGCCGGGCAAACTGCGCCTGATGTACGAAGGCAATCCGATGGCCTTCCTGGTCGAACAAGCCGGCGGCAAGGCGACGACGGACGGACGCCAGGCCATTCTGGACGTGCAGCCCGAGCATCTGCACCAGCGCATCCCCGTCGCGCTCGGGTCGGCCAACGAGATCGACGCCTACGCAGGCGTCTGATGAGCGCCGCCCTTCTGGTCATCGATCCGCAGAACGACTTCTGCGAAGGCGGCCGTCTGGCGGTGGCGGGCGGCGCGGGGATCATGCCGCTGATAAACCGGCTGGCGGCTCGGTTCGACCGGGTGATCGTGACCCAGGACTGGCATACGCCGGACCAGATTTCTTTCGCCTCCAACCACCCCGGCGCGGTGCCCTTCACCGAGATCGAGGTCGCCTATGGTCGCCAGATGCTTTGGCCGGATCATTGTCTTCAGGGCACGCCGGGCGCCGACTTTCATCCCGATGCAGCGCCGACGGTGGACAAGGCTATGGCCGTGATCCGCAAGGGTTATAATCCGGCGGTCGACAGCTATTCCGGCTTCTTCGAGAACGATCACCGCACCCCGACGGGGCTGTCCGGCCTGCTTCGCGAACTGGGCGTGACGCGCGTCTTCCTGTGCGGTCTGGCCCGCGACTACTGCGTCCGTTTCACGGCCGAGGACGCGATTCGCGAGGGGTTCGAAGCCGTGGTGATCACTGACGCCAGCCGGGCCATCGCGCCGCAGACCGAGGCGGCGGCCCAAGACAGTTTCCGGGCCTTGGGCGTCGCGGAGATCGCGGCGGCGTCCCTGCTGAGCTAGGTGGGCCTCACTCCCAGAAATCCTCGGCCTCGGGGATGCGGGTGAAGGCGATCTTCGCGCCGATATAGTCGGGCAGGCCGGCCTTGGGGCCGATGCTGACGGTGTCCTTGCCGTAGCGGCGGTTCAGCGCATCCAGCGCTTGGGACAGGCGAAGAGACGGAGCGTCGCCGTCCTGATCCGGACCGGCGGCGAACAGGTCCGTTTCGAAGGCGTCGCGAGATTTCAGGCCATGCACCCCGACCCCGACATAGCTCAGCCGTCCCGCCTCCAGTTCGGGCTCGACCTTGCGCCACAGGCTGTCGAGCGCGGCCAGAAGGGCGAAGGTGTCCTGCGTGGGCGCGATGGGACAACTCATTGCCGCCGTTTCCCAGCCGCGTCGACCGCTTCGGGGCGTCGCCTTCGGCCCCATGTCCAGATGCAGGGTCAGGCTGGCGCCGGTCAGGCCCATGCGCCGCAGACGCGCTCCGCACTTGACCACCAGCCGCCTCGCCACGGCCCGCGCCTTGTCCGGGGTCCGCATTGCCTGGGCCAGGACGTGGCTGTGGCTGATGGAGGCGGGCGGTTTTTCCGGCGTCGGCTCGCTGTCCAGACCATGCAGGCCGCGCCAGATGCGTTCGCCCTCGATGCTGTTCCAGACCGCCCGGGCCTGTTTCGCGCTCATGTTCCAAAGGCCGGCCGTGTCGGTGACGCCCGCCGCCTGCAACCGGATCTGCATGCGCGAGCCGATGCCCGGATATTTCGACAGCGGCAGGTCCAGCAGGGGACCGGGCAGTTCGTTGGCGCGCAGCACCGTCAGTCCGGCGGGCTTCTGCATGCCGCAGGCGGTCTTGGCCAGGAACCGCGACGGCGCCAGCCCGACGGACGACCGCAGACAGTCGCCGACGTTTTGCAGGATGCCCGCCTGAATGCGTCGGGCCAGGGCGACGGCGTTCGCCTCCAGCCGTTCTGGACCGAGCAGTTCGCAGGAACACTCGTCGATCGAACCGACCTTCCACACCGGAATATGGCGGTCGATCTCGGCCATGATCTGCTGGTGGATTTTGACGTAGAGGTCGGGGCGCGCCTCGGCGACGATCAGGTCAGGGCACAGTTTGCGCGCCTCGGACACCCGCATCCCGGTGTGAACGCCCCAGGCCTTGCTCTCATAGCTGGCGGCGATGGCGCCGGTGTATTCGCTCATCGCCGGCCGCACGATGACCGGCTTGCCCCGCCAGTCCGGGTTCATCTGCTGTTCGACGCTGGCGAAGAAGGCGTTCAGATCAACGAACAGCCAGCGTAGGTTCGCGCTGTCTTCCACCGGTGATCCTGTCCGCTCCATCGGCGGAACATATCAGGAACACGAAGTGAGCTAAAGGGCGTCGATCACCAGATAACCAGGCTTACGAAGAATGCAGCGAGGAGGGCGGCGGCCAGAACAAAAGCCACCCGCGCGACTTTGACGCAACGCGTTATGAAGCGGCTCTTATAGTGACGGTGTGCGTCGGAAAAGATCGTCCTGAACGACGGCCCTATGCCGAAGTAAAAGACATTTTTCGAGAAGTCGTAGAAATCCGGGGTCTTCCGGGGAACGAGCCCGTTTCGCCTTCTGTGGTCGGCCGCGAAATGCGCGCCCATGCTGCTGACCATGCCTGTCGCCAAGCTGAACCAGCCAGCGATGGCCAGAACGGCTTGAGCGGTATTCATCGCTTCGCGTAGGCATCAACCTCAGCCAGGTAGGCCGCCTTCTCCGGCTCGCCCAGGAACGACCCCTCGAAGCTGTTCTTCGCCAGTTGCGTCACCTGATCGCGTGTGAGGCCGACGGCCTCGGCCAGCCGGCTGTAGTTGTCGTTCACATAGCCGCCGAAATAGGACGGGTCGTCCGAGTTCAGGGTGACGTGCAGGCCCCGGCGCAGCATCTCGGGGACGGGATGGTCCTTGAGGTCATCGACCACGCAGAGTTTCAGGTTCGACAGGGGGCAGACGGTCAGGGTCATCTGCTCGGCGGCCAGCCGCTGCACCAGCGCCTCGTCCTCCATCGAGCGATTGCCGTGGTCCATCCGGTCGATATTCAGAAGGTCCAGCGCTTCGTGGACATAGGCGGGCGGGCCTTCCTCGCCCGCGTGGGCGCACAGTTTCAGGCCCAGCTCACGCGCGGCGGCGAAGACGCGCTGGAACTTGGACGGCGGATGACCGACCTCCGACGAATCCAGACCCACCCCGATGAAATGATGCAGATAGGGTTTGGCGGCCTCCAGCGTCGCAAACGCCTCGTCCTCGGTCAGGTGGCGCAGGAAGCTGAGGATCAGGCCGCTGTTCACGCCCAACTCCGCCTTGGCCCGGTCCATGCCCGCGATCAGCCCATCGACCACCACGCCGAACGGCACGCCCCGGTCGGTGTGGGTCTGAGGATCGAAGAAGATTTCGGCGTGGCGCACATTGTCCGCCGCCGCGCGCTGGAAATAGGCGAAGGCCAGATCCTCGAAATCCTGCCGCGTCAGCAGGACGGCGGCCCCCGCGTAATAGATGTCCAGAAAGTCCTGCAGGTTCGAAAAGTCATAGGCCGCCCGCACCGCCTCGACGCTGTCGTAGGGAATGGACACGCCGTTGCGCTGCGCCAGTTCGAACATCAGCTCGGGCTCCAGCGAGCCCTCGATATGCAGGTGCAGTTCAGCCTTGGGCAGGCCGGCGATATAGGCGTCGAGATTAGACATGAGGAGCGGCTCCGTAACGGCCGCCAGCCTAAAGGATCAGGTTCGAGGCGTCATCCGAAACGGCGATCCTCCCCCGCATGGTGGGGGAGGGGGTCCACGCGCATCATGGTGGAGGGGCGAAAACAGGCTCGGTTCTGACCGGCGGGCGGCGGGGCGTATCCGCCCCCTCCACCGCTTCGCGGTCCCCCTCCCCCGTGAACGGGGGAGGATCGAGACCTGCTTACATCCGCTCAGGCGTGTCGATGCCCAACAAGCTCAACGCGATTTCAAGCTGGCGCAGAGCCGCGGCAGACAGGGCCAGACGCGAGCGTTTGGTCGCTTCGTCCGGCGCGATCAGCACGGGGCAGGCGGCGTAGAACTTCGAGAAGGACTGCGCCACGCGATAGGCGTGTTCGGCGACCAGATGCGGCATCCGCTTGTCGTAGGCGTCCGACACGGCCGTCGAGAAGGCGTCAAGCGTCAGGGCCAGATCGCGCTCCGCCGGTTCGGCGATGACGATGGCGCCGGGCGTCAGTCCCTGTTCGGCGCCCTTGCGCAGCAGGGATTTGATGCGGACCGACTGATACAGAAGATACGGCCCGGTCTTGCCTTCGAAGCTCATGAAGCGGTCGAGATCGAAGACGTAGCTGGTCGTGCGCGCGTTCGACAGGTCGGCGAACTTCAGGGCCGCTATGGCCACCTTGTGCGCGATGGCCTCGAACTCTTCCGGCGAAAGGTCGTCGCCCAGCTTGGCCTCGTGAAGACGCTCGCGCGCCTTTTCGGTCGCCTGATCGATCAGGTCGCGTAGCTTCAACACCCCCCCCGCGCGGGTCTTGAAGGGTTTGCCGTCCTGTCCGTTCATCGTGCCGAAGCCGAGATGCTCCAGAGCGCCCTCTGCGGCGTAACCGGCCAGATAGGCGGCGCGGAAGACCTGTTCGAAATGCTCGGCCTGGCGTTCGTCGACGACATAGAGGGCGAGATCGGGCGACAGGGCCTTCTTGCGGTCCAGGATCGTGGCCAGGTCGGTCGTGCCGTACATGGCCGAGCCTTCCGAGCTGATGACCAGCAGGGGCGGGGGGGACGGGGCCTCGATCACCGAGCCGTCGGCCAGCTTCTTCTTGCGCGTCTCGCCGGGCTTGGCGACGTGGACCACCTGGGCGCCGTCGTCCTCGACCAGCAGGCCGGTCTCTTTCAGATGCGCCAGCATTTCCGGCATCTGCGGATCGGCGTCGCTTTCGCCGTTCCACAGGTCGAAATCGACCGACAGGTCGCCGTACTCGCGCTTCAGCGCCTCGCGGCTGACCGCCACGAAATGCCGCCATAGGGCGCGATAGCCGGGACGTCCGTTCTGGAGTTCAGCCGTCGCCTTGCGGGCGCGGTCGCGGAAGGCCGGATCCTCCTTGGCCTTGCCGGCGGCCTGCGGATAAAGGCGGTCCAGATCGGCCAGGGTCATTGGGCTTTCGGTCGGGAAGGGGCCGTCGCCTTCGGCCATAAAGGCCTCGGCCAGACCTTCATCGCCGCAGGCGACGATCAGCAGGCCCATCTGGAAGCCCCAGTCGCCAAAGTGGGCGTCGCCGGTGACGTGGTCGCCGCGGAAGCGGAACAACCGCTTCAGGCTCTCGCCGATGATGGCGCTGCGCAGGTGGCCGACGTGCATCGGCTTGGCGACGTTGGGACCGCCGTAGTCGATGACCACCTGGCGGGGTGCGGCCACGGTCGCGGCGCCCGCGTGGGCGGCGTCGTTCGCCACCTCAATCGCGCGTTCGGCCAGCAGCGCGTCGGAGAGCTTCAGATTGATGAAGCCCGGTCCCGCGACCTCCACCGAGGCGAAGCGGGCATCCGCGCTCAGGCGCTCGGCGATCTTGCCGGCCAGTTCGCGCGGATTGGCTTTCAGCGCCTTGGCGGCGGCGAGCGCGCCATTGGACTGGAAATCGGCCAGGTCGGGGCGGTCCGACGGGGTGACGCGGGCCAAGGCCGGGTCCACGCCTTCGGCGGCGAAGGCGGCGGCGACCGCTTCGCTGAGGACGGTTTTCAGATCAGACATTATTGGCTCGGTGCGGAGGCAGGCGCGGGGGCAGCCGGCGTCGTGCCGGCGTTGACGCGGAAGCGGCTGCCCGAGCGGTTGAACTCGGCCATTTCCGGCGTCACGTCGAAACCGACCAAGATCTCGAAGTTGCTGCCGCTGGTTTCGATGCCGGCGCGCGGAATGACGATGGTGCGCTTTTCAGTGACCGAGGCGGTGCGCTGGCCTTCGAAGTTCACCGGCAGGTCGAAATATTCCTTCGACAGGATGGCGTTGTTTCGCTCGGTCACCGCGATCCAGTAGCGATAGGTACGCTGCTCGCCCGTCGCCTGCGGGCCCCGGCCCAGGTTGAACAGCACGTCCATATCGACGCGAATCGGATCGGCTTCGCGATATTCGCAGTCCGAAGAGATGCCTTCGATCTCGCCGGTATAGCCGACGTTGGCCACGGCGGCGCGGCCGCCTTCCAACTCGACGTAGCGGGCGGCGTCGTAGAGAATCTTCACATAGGGGCAGGGGCCGGCGTTGGCGCGGCGACGCAGGGGTGCGATGCGCGGCGCGCGCGACGGCGCGGCGTCTTCACCCGAGGCCTGCTGCTGTTGCCCGCTGCGCTCGCGTTGACGCTGGGAGGTCTGGGCCTCGGCGGCGACGGGCAGGACGGAGGCCGCGATGGAGAGGGCGGCCAGGGCGGTGAACACGCGACGCATCAGCTTATTTTTCCGACAGCGAGAGAGGGCGCACGACAATCGGCGGCCGATCATCAACGCTCGCCGCTGATAGCGGCTAAAGCGAGGCGCGGCAAACGCTTGCTGCCCTCAGCGCTCCCCTCAGCGCTCCATCACCAGGCAGGTCGAGGTCGCGGTCGCATAGAGCTTGCCGTCCAGGCCGCGCAGATCGGCCTCCGAGAAGGCCGCGCGGCGACCGGCCTGAACGATCCGCCCCTCGGCCCGAACGGGTGTGCCGGCGGTCAGCGCCTTGTGAAAAACCGTCTTCAGTTCCAGCGTCGTATAGGTCTGGCCCGGCCGAAGCGTGGAATGCACGACGCAGCCGCAGGCCGAGTCGAGCACCGTCGCGATCCAGCCGCCATGGACGGTGCCCAAGGGATTATAGACGGCGGTGGTGGGGATGGCCTCGAACACCACCCGGCCTTCTTCCACCTCGGTCAGTTCGAAGCCGACGGTGCGGGCGATGGGCGCGATGAAGCCGCCCGTCATACCCAGACGCAGTTGATCGATCCCGGACAGGGCGGCGATATCGACGGTTTCGGTCATGCAAACGGCTCCTGATCAGGTCCGTTTACAATAAGGACGGACACCGCCGTGGCAAGCGCCCGTCGTATCGGTCCTTACAGGCCCGGCAGTTTGAAGCCGCTGCTGCGACGCGGCTGGATCGTGATGGCCTGCTGGCCGCCGGTCAGAGCCTGAAGGCGGGCGGCCTCGGTCGAGGCGTCGATGGTCTTCTGGCCTTCGGCGGTCTGGCGAACCGTCGGGGCCTGGGTCGAGGCGTCGTCCTTGCGCCAGAACATCAGGCGGTTTGCGAAGCTTTCGTCCTTGTGCGCCAGATCGCCGAACTCGTCATCGACGACATAGCGGGCCAGCGGGTCGGCTTGTTCGCCGCCGGCCTGGGCCACCAGGACCTGTTCACCCGGCGTGCGGGTAACGGCCTGACGCTGACCCAGAAGGATCTGACGCGCGGCGCTTTCAGGGGCCAGTTCCTGCGGGCGCGGCTGGCCCGGCGCGGGCGGACGCAGGCCGTATTCCGGCGGAATGCTGAGCGGGGCGGTGGAGACGGTGACGAACTCGTCGGGCACCACCTTGGTCAGGCCGATGCCCTGTTTGATGCTTCCGCAGGCCGAGACGGCGAGCGCGGATGAGGCGACGAGGGTCAGGACGGCGACACTGCGGATACGCATGGTTTCAGGCTCTGGTCGGCTGATGCAGGAAGCGCCGCGATGGCGCAGTCGGCATAGTGAAGACGGGGTGATTACGACTTTTCGACGGCCGCGCCAACCTTGGCTGGTTTGTCAGACACCAGACTGTCGATGATCAGCAGCACTACGCCGATGGTGATGGCGCTGTCGGCGACGTTGAACACCCAGGGAAAGACGCCGGTGCCCGAGAAGTCGATGAAATCGACCACATAGCCGAAGCGGATCCGGTCGATCACATTGCCCAGCGCCCCGCCCATGACGAAGCCGATTGCGGTGATCAGCAGGCGTCGGTTCGACTGCGTCGCCCACCAGGCCAGGCCGGCCGAGACGACGATGGAGAAGATGGCTAGGCCCCAGCGCGCTTCACCGCCGCCGAACAGGCCGAAGCTGACGCCGGTGTTCTCGACCCAGCTGAAGTTCAGGATCGGCGGGAAAACGGGGATGCGGCCGACTTCCTGCAGCGACAGGCCGCTGATGATCCAGGCCTTGGTCAGCTGATCCAGAACGATGATCAGGAGGGCGAACACATAGGCGGTGACGGCGAGGCGCGTGATCTTCATGCGGCGCCGTTAGCAGGAAGCGGCGCCGGGGCGAAGCGGAAAACGCGGATCATATCCGCCGCCGTCAGAACAGGCTGCCCTGATCGGCGGCGGACGGCTTCGGCTTGGCCGCCGGACGCGGCGGGGACGGACGGGGTTCGCCGCCGTCGATCGTCGCCGGCTGCACGCCGTCGCCGAATACCAGCCGGACCGCCTGACCCGCCTCCAGCGCCTTGGCCGAGGTGATCCAGGCGCCGTCTGGATCTTCAACGCGGGCGAAGCCGGGCTTGGGCCGTCCGGGGTCCAGGGTCGTCAGCGCGCGAGACAGCGCCGCCAGGCGATCGGCGTCCCGCTCCAGCCGGCGTGGCAAGACTCCGTCCAGTCGCGCGCCGACGGCTTCAAGCCGCGCCTGGCGCTGGTCCAGCCGTCGATGCAGCGGTTCGGGCGACAGCCGCCCAGAGACCTGCAACAGCCGCCGCTCGCCGCGCGCCACTCCGGCCTGAAGCGCCGCGCCCAGCCGATCGCTCGCGCCGCGCAGCCGGTCCTGACCTCGCTCGATCCGCGTGCGCAGCAGGGCCGGGCTCAGCTTGCCGCCCGTCACCGCCAGATGCCGCTCGTGCAGGGCGACATTGCGTTGCAGGCCCGATCCCAGTCGGCTTGACACATGGTCCAGCCGCTGCTGCGCCAGGGCCAGCAGGTCCTCCGGCCGCGCCGGCAGGCCGCGCGCCACGGCCCGCAGGCGCGTACGTCGATCCTCGATCAGCCGTCCGCCCGCCTGCACCATGCGCCGGTCCATGTCAGCGACGGCGTAGCGCAGGTCCGCCAGTACCGGCGTCGCCATTTCGGCCGCGCCCGTCGGGGTCGGCGCCCGGCGATCCGACACAAAGTCGATCAGGGTGGTGTCGGTCTCGTGCCCCACGGCCGAGATGATCGGAATGCGCGCCGCCGCCACGGTCCGCGCCAGGCCCTCGTCGTTAAAGCACCACAGGTCCTCGACCGACCCGCCGCCGCGCGCAACGATCAGCAGGTCCGGGCGGGCGATCGGCCCGTCGGCTGTCATCGCATCAAAGCCGCGAATCGCGTTCGACACCTGACCGCAGGCCGATTCGCCCTGAACGACCACGGGCCAGACGATGACACGACAGGGCCAGCGTTCCGCGATCCGGTGCAGCACGTCGCGGATCACCGCGCCGGTCGGGCTGGTGATCACGCCGATGGTCGCGGGAAAGGCGGGCAAGGGCTTCTTGCGACCCGGCTCGAACAGACCTTCCTCACGCAGGCGGACCTTCAGCCGCTCCAACTGGGCCAGCAGGGCGCCGGCGCCAGCCGCCTCCATGCTCTCAATCACGATCTGATAGGAGGACCGCGCCGGATAGGAGGTGATCTTGCCGGTGACGATGACCTCCAGCCCCGCTTCGGGCTGAACGCCCAGGCCGCGCACCGACCCCTTCCACACGACGCCGTCGATAGCCGACTTGTCGTCCTTCAGCGTCAGATAGATGTGGCCCGAGGCGTGGCGGTTGACCTTGGAGACCTCGCCGCGCAGCCGCACGTGGCCGAACCGGTCTTCCAGCGTGCGCTTCAGCGCGAACGACAGTTCCGAGATCGACAGGGGCGGATTGTTGTCGCGCGGGGCAGGGACCTCGGCCGGGCCTTCAAATACGTAGGAGTCGTCGCTCATGAAGACATCCTAGCCTGCGTCGATCCGCCCGGGAACGCTGCGCGCGCCCTGCCGTTCGACTTTCATGGCCGCCGACCCGCCCGAAACCGATCCTTCTGACCGCGACCCGCACGAGCGCGATCTGTCGCGCCGCGCCGGGGGCGGCGGGGCCATGAGCCCGTGGCTGATCATCGGCTGCATCATTCTGCTGGGCCTGGGCGTCTATGTCGTCTCGGCCCTGCTTTAATGCCCAAGGAGGCCGTATGAACCGCTTCGTCCCGCTCGCCGCCATTCTTTGCCTGACCGGCGGCGTCGTCGCCTGCTCGGATCGCGACGACGATGTGGTCCAGGCCCCTGCGCCGGGCGCAGCGCCCGTGGCCTTGCCGGATCAACAGGCGGATGCCGCCGCCTCGAACGCCGCCCTGGCCTTCAACATGACCCGCGATCAGCTGGAGGATGCGGACCTGTATTCGCGCGCCAACGTCGATCTGGGCGACGTGGAAACCCTGGTGTTGGACGCCTCGGGCGCCCTGACCCATTTGGTCGTCGAGCTGGAAGGGCCCGGCGACATGAAGGTGCGGGTTCCGGTCGCGGATGTTGCTCCGATCGACCGCAACGGCGACCGGGATCTGGTCACCGATCTGACGCCCGGCCAGCTTCAGGCCCTGCCGGCCTGGACCCCGCCAGCGCGCTGATTGGAGGCTGAATGCGGCGTTAAGTCTGACGGGCGCTTGACCGGCCGGCGCCGGCCGGTCATTGCCCGATCTCATGAACATTCTTCTCGTCGGATCGGGCGGCCGCGAACACGCCCTGGCCTGGAAGATCGCCCAGTCGCCGCTGGTCACGCGCCTGGTCGCGGCGCCCGGCAACCCTGGCATCGAGAAGCTGTGCGAGCTGCGCGCCCTCAAGGCGGACGACGCCGACGGCCTGGCCGCCCTGGCCAGAGAGATCAAGGCCGACCTGGTCGTTGTGGGGCCAGAGGTAGCGCTGGCCGCTGGTCTCGCCGACCGCCTAGCTTCGGCCGGCATTCCCTGCTTTGGGCCGACCGCCAAGGCGGCGCAGCTGGAAACCTCGAAGGCCTTTTCGAAGGGCTTCCTTGAACGGCACGAAATCCCCACCGCCGGCTACGGCGTCTACGACACGGTCAAGGACGCCAAGGCGGCGCTGGACGTGTTCCGGCCGCCCTATGTCATCAAGGCCGATGGCCTGGCCGCCGGCAAGGGCGTGGCCATCAGCCCCGACCGCCCCGACGCCGAGGCTGAAATCGAACGGATGCTGGGCGGCCGGTTCGGCGCGGCCGGCGCCCGCGTCGTGATCGAGGAGTTCATGGACGGCGAGGAAGGCTCGCTGTTCGCCCTGTGCGACGGTCAACGCGCCCTGTTGTTCGGCGGCGCCCAGGACCACAAGCGCGCCTTTGACGGCGACCTTGGTCCCAACACCGGCGGCATGGGCGCCTATTCGCCCGCGCCCGTCTTCACGCCCGAGCTGGTGCAGCAGGCCGACGCGCTGATCGTCCAGCCGACGATCCGCAAGATGGCCGAAGAAGGCGCGCCCTATCGCGGCGTCCTCTACGCCGGCCTGATGGCGACCGAGGACGGCCCCAAGGTGGTCGAGTTCAACGCCCGTTTCGGCGACCCGGAATGCCAGGTGCTGATGATGCGGATGGCGGGCGACATCGTCCCCTATCTGCTGGGCTGCGCGCGCGGCGACGTCTCGGGTCTGGCTTCGCCCGCCTTCAAGCCTCAGACGGTGATCTGCGTGGTCATGGCCGCCAAGGGCTATCCCGACAGCCCGCTGGAAGGCTCGATCATCCGCGGCGCCGATCAGGACTTCGGCCCTCATGTCCAGGTCTTTCATGCCGGGACCAAGCGCCGCGACGACGGCTTGCTGGCCGCTTCGGGCGGGCGCGTCCTGAACGTCTGCGCCGAGGGCGACGACATCGCCCAGGCCCGCGAACGCGCCTATGCCGCCATCCGCAAGATCGACTGGCCGGGCGGTTTCAACCGCTCCGACATCGGCTGGCGGGCGCTGGACCGGGGCTGAAGCCTAGGCCGCAGCGAACAACAGTCGGCCTTCGCCCATGCGCTCGCGCAAGGCCGGAAGGTCGGTGTGGGCGACCGAGAAACAGCCGTAGCTGCGACCCAGCTTGCCTTCGCGCGCCAGGAAGTCGGGATCGGCATAGTCGGCGCCGTGGATGATGATGGCCCGCTCGCGCGCCTTGTCGTTGGTGTATTCCAGCCCGTCCAGCAGCACGTTCGGCCCCTGTTGCGCGCCCCAGTTGGCCCCCGCTGTCGCATAGGCGCCGATCGAGGACATGTTGGAATCCGGCGTGTTGGAAAAGCGCTGGGCATAGCCGGTGTGGCTGGGATCCGATCCCCTACCGTGGCAGGTGCGCAGCACCTTCACTTCACCCGCGATCAGGTCGACTTCGTACAGCCGCTCCTCGCCCGAAAACTTCTGGAAGTCGACCAGATACATCCGGTCACGCAGAGGCAGGCGGTGATGGTGGGTATCCAGCGCGGTCATGGCGCGCTCCATCAGGTCCTTGCGAACGTGACCGCGCGGATCCAGCGGCGGAGGCGTCAGGGCGGAGGTCTGGACCGTGGGCAGACCGACCTGCGGCATGGCGATCGGAGTTCCGTTCTGAGCCGTCGTCAGCGGCGCCGTAGCGCTCGCGCTGGCGCATCCCGCCAGCATGGCCGATCCACCCAGAATAAGTCCTCGTCTCGATAGCCGCATGCGACGCCCTCGTTGCGGTTGGTCTTGAGGCGTGTTTGTTTCAGTTGGTTACGGGCGAGGCAACCTGAGCCTTGTGGGGCATTTTTGCGGCCGACGCGTCGCGGGGAGATATCGATGAAACGTTTTGGAATCGCGCTGGCGGCGCTGATGGCGTCGGCGGTAAGCGCTCACGCGCAGCAAACCCCCGTGGCCACAGGCGTTTCGACCCAACTCGACACAACGTTCGTTGAAGCCGGAAGGTTGCTTGCGGATCCGTCGAACGGCGTTGTGCAACGCGATAAAACTCTCGTGATCAGAGGGAACCAGGTCGTTGAAATGCGCGACGGCTTCGTCGGCGACGCGTCGCAAGGCAAGGTCGTGGACCTGCGCCAGGCCTTTGTCCTGCCCGGCCTGATCGACAGCCACGTCCATTTGACCGGCCAGCAAAACCCGAACGCACGCCTCGAAGAGGTGACCCTTTCGGACGCGGACCAAGCGATGGTTGGCGCCCGCTATGCGCGTCGGACCCTGATGGCCGGCTTTACGACGGTGGCGGATCTGGGCGCCTCGAACCAAGCTATTTTCGCCCTGCGGAACGCCGTTCGGAACGGCGACGTGCCGGGACCGCGTATCATCGCGGCGGGGTCGTCGGTGTCGATCCACGGCGGGCATGGCGACATCAACGGCTATCGCGAGGACGTCATGCACCTGCTGTCGTCCGAAAGCATCTGCTCGGGACCTGAGGACTGCATGCGAGCCGTGCGCACCCAGGTTCGCGCCGGCGCCGACATCATCAAGATCACCGCGACGGGCGGCGTGCTTTCGAACACCGCCGCCGGCCTGAACCAGCAGTTCAGCGACGACGAACTGACCGCCATCGTCGGCAGCGCCCATCGCATGGGCCGCCAGGTGACGGCGCACGCCCACGGGGTGGACGGCATCAACGCCTTCCTGCGGGCCGGCGGCGATTCCATCGAGCACGGCACCTATCTGGACGACCAGTCGATCCGCCTGTTCAAGTCGAACGGCGCCTGGCTGATCCCGACCCTGCTGGCTGGGGATTTTGTGGCGCGCATCGCCTCGGGACCCGACAACTTCTTCACCCCCGCCCAGACGGCCAAGGCGCTGGAAGCCGGGCCCAAGATGCTGGACATGGCGCGCCGCGCGCATGAAGGCGGGGTCAAAATCGCCTTCGGCACCGACTCGGGCGTCTCGGCACACGGCGACAACGCCCAGGAGTTCGCGCTTCTGGTCCGCGCCGGCCTGAGCCCGCTTGAGGCCATCCAGGCCGCCACCGTCGGCGCCGCCGAACACCTGCGCATCGCCAATGAGGCCGGCAAGATCGCCGTGGGCATGCCCGCCGACATCGTCGCCGTCTCGGGCGATCCGCTGACGGACGTGACCGAGCTGGAGCGGATGAAGTTCGTGATGAAGTCCGGCGTGGTCTATCGCGCCGACTGAATCCTGTCGTTCAGGAAGGCGGCGAAAGCCGCCTCGTCCTCGAAGCGGGCGATGACCGGCCAGGCGACGACGGCCTTGCGCTGCTCGGGCATCAGCCGGACCCAGTCCTTTTCCGTCGTGATCAGGCGGGCGTCGAACACCGCAGCCCGGTCAGTCAGGAACGTCATGTCGGCGTCGCTATAGGCCGCGTGGTCGGGGAAGGGGACGAAGTCGACCAGGTCGCAGCCCGCCGCCTTCAGCGACCGCTCGACCTTCCAGGGCTTGGCGATGCCGGCGAAGCCGACCTGGGGCCCAGAAGGCGGGGGCCCCTCGGGCGTCAGGCGCGCGACGAAGACGGGCAGGGCGCCGAAGACCGCCAGCAGTTCGGGATCGGCCTCTTCGACATCGGTCGGCAGCATGACAACCACGGCGTCGGCGCGCGCCAGCCCGGCCTTCAGCGGCTCGCGCATCGGACCCGACGGAAAGACCGAACCGTCGCCGAACGGCCATTCGTCGCCGCGCGTTTCGCCGTCCACGACGATCAGGCTGACGGTCTTTGTCAGGGCCGGGTTCTGATGGCCGTCGTCCAGCACCAGGGCCTGCGCCCCCTCCGCCACGGCGGCCCTGGCGCCCGCGACGCGATCGCGCGCGATCCAGACCGGCGACCCCTGCGCCAGCATCAGCGGCTCGTCCCCGACATCGTCGGCCGTATGGATTTCAGGATCGACCCGGACCGGCCCTTCCAGCCGCCCGCCATAGCCGCGCGATAGCCCTTGCGCCTCCACCCCCGCCGCCCGCAGCAGCCGCAGGGTTTCGCGCGCGACCGGCGTCTTGCCCGATCCGCCGACCGTCAGATTGCCGACCGAAATGACCGCGCAGCCGGGGTCGATCGGAACCGTCCGCGCGATCCGGCGCGCCGTCACGGCGGCCCACACCCAGCCCAGCGGTTTCAACGCCGTGCGCGTCATCCGGGCGTGGTTGCTGTCACGCACATACCACCAGCGCGGCGTGTTCAGCTTCATCGCCGGCCCTGCCTCTGCGGCATCAGCGGCGACAGCAGCGCCCACAGTCGCTCCAGCCCGCCTCCAGCCTCGACCGCCGCGCGACGCCCGCGTTCGCCCATGGCCCTGGCCGCGTTCAGGTCTTCCAGCAGGGGCTCGATCACGCCGGGTAGGTCGGACGGCGCCTGAACCAGGGCCAGGCCTCCCGCCTCGACCAGAGCCGCCGTCACCGGCGCCCAGTTGGATGCATCTGGTCCTGTGATCGTCGGCTTGCCCAGCCGCGCCGGCTCCAGCGGATTATGCCCGCCGACGGGGGGCAGGCCGATGGCTGGCGCGAATGAGCCGCCCATCACCACCACGTCCGCCAGACGCAGAAACAGGCCCATCTCGTTCAGGGTGTCGGCCAGATAGATGTCGGTGTCCGGCGCGATCGTCTCGCCCCGCGAGCGTATGGCGAAGGCGTAGCCGTCGTGTTGAAGCGCCTGGGCGATGTGCGCCCCCCGCTCGGGATGGCGTGGCGTGAGGATCAGGCAGACACGCTCGCTCAAATGGTCCAGCGCGCGCACGATGGCGATTTCTTCGCCCTCATGGGTGCTTGCGGCGACGATCACCGGCCGGTCGCCGATGGCGGCGCTCAAACCGCTGAAGGCGGCGGGATCGTGCGGCAGGGCCTCTCCCGACAGTTTCAGATTCACCAGCCCGTCGATCCGCGCGCCCATGCCCTCCAGCCGTTGGGCCGAAACCGCATCCTGCGGCAGGACCAGATCAAAGGCGCCGGTCAGCGCCCGCGCCGAGGCCGGAAACCGCGCCCAGCCCTCGACCGTCTTTTCCGTGATCCGGGCGCTGACCAGGGCCAGTTTCACGCCATGCCGTTTCGCCTCAAGCAGCAGGTTCGGCCACAGTTCGCTTTCGACGAAGACCGCAAGGGCTGGCCGCCAATGGTCCAGGAACCGCTCGACCACGCCCGGCGCATCGACCGGCGCATATTGGTGGATCACGCCCGCCGGCAGCCGTTCGGTCAGAATCTGCGCCGAGGTCACGGTGCTGGAGGTGACCAGAACGGTCAGGTCCGGCCGCGCCTTCGTCAGCCGCTCGACCACGGGCAGCAGCGACAGGCTCTCGCCAACACTGACGCCGTGCAGCCAGACCAGATCACCTTCGGGGCGCGCGGTGCGGGTGAAGCCCATCCGCTCGTCCACCCGCACCGGGTCTTCCTTGCCCCGCCTGGCGCGCGCATCCAGCAGGCGCGGGGCCAGCGGCTCCAGCGCGCGCGTCGCCAGCCGATAGGCGATCAGCGGCAGCGGCGTCACGGCTGCATCCTCACGGTTTCAGGCCCGTGATCGCATCGGCTCGCGCCTCGACGGCGTTCAGCCGCGCGGCCCAGTCCTGGCGGACGTGATCCAAGTCGTCGCCGGTCGGATAATCGGCGATGTCCCACACGATGGCGCCTTTGGCGAAGGGCAGGGGCAGGATCGCGCGGTCCCAGCTGTTCAGCCGGATGGCCGGATTGCACGACATGCCGATGAACAGCGTCGGCGCCTTTGAGATCTTGGCCATCATCGGCAGACCCTCGGCCATCTGCCGCGCCGGTCCGCGCGGACCGTCCGGCGTAATGGCCAGGGCGCCGATCTTCAACTGACGCAGGCCAGCCCGTAGCGCCTGCGATCCGCCCTTGTCCCGGTCGGCCTTGTCCTTGTTCGACGACGAACCGCGAATGGCGGGAAAGCCCTGGCGAGCCACGGCCTTTGCGATGAACTGACCGTCCGCCGACAGCGAAATCAACGCCTTGGCCGGCTGCGCGCGGTTCAGCGGCCAGCACGCCGGCGACAGGCCGATGCGCGAATGCCAGAAGGCGCACAAAACCCCGCCGCCTCGGGCCCAAACCCCCTCGGCCACCGCCTGGTTTTCATGGGTCCAGCGCATGGTGGCGAAGCAAAACTGCATCCAGTGCGCCAGGATGAAGGACAGGCTGGCCTGGACGGCCGGAATGCGCAGCGGCCTCACGCGACCGTCTCGACCGTGGGCGCGGCGCCGTCCAGCGACTGCTGGCGCGCCAGGCGAGAATAGAGGCCGCCTCTGCCGACCAGGGCGTCGTGCGCGCCTTCCTCGACCACGCGGCCAGCCTCGATCACATAGATGCGGTCGGCGTTCCGGACGGTGGACAGGCGGTGGGCGATCATCAGGGTGGCGCGCCCCTGCATCAGCCGCTCCAGCGCCGCCTGGACCAGGGCCTCGCTTTCGGTGTCCAGGGCGCTGGTGGCCTCGTCCAGCAGCAGGATCGGCGCATCCTTGACGAAGGCTCGGGCGATGGCGATCCGCTGGCGCTGACCGCCGGACAGGCGCAGGCCGGCCTCGCCCGCGCGGGTCGCGTACCCTTCAGGCAAGGCCGTGATGAAGTCATGGGCAGCGGCGGATCGCGCGGCGTCCTCGATCTGTCCTTGCGTCGCGCTGGGCCGGCCATAGGCGATGTTGGCGGCGATGGTGTCGTCGAACAGGAAGGGTTCCTGCGTCACCAGGGCGATGTGGTCGCGCAGGTCATGGATGCGAAGCGCCCGCACGTCGGCGCCGTTGATCGTCACCGCCCCGCCCGTAACATCATAGAAGCGCGGCAACAGGCTCAGGATCGTGCTCTTGCCGCCGCCCGACGGCCCGACCAGGGCCACCGTCTCGCCCGGCGCGACCCGCAGAGACACCCCGTCCAGCGTCGGCGCATCGGTCCCGGCGTAGGCGAAGGAGACATTGTTCAGCACGACCTCCACCGGCCCGGCGGCCAAGGGCGTGGCGTCGGCCGCCTCGCGAATTTCAGGCTGGATGTCTAGGGCGCCGAACAGGCGCCGCGCCGCGGTGAAGCCCTCGCTCATCACCGTGGCCAGGTTGGTCACCTGGCGCAGGGCCTGCCCGGCGGCCAGCAGCATGCCGATGAAGGCGGCGAAGCCGCCCACGGTCATGTCGCCCGACTGCGCCCGCCATCCCGCGTAGGCCATGACGGCGGCGACGACGACATAGGCGACCAGATCGCTGGACGGGCCGGCGAAGGCGCGGGCGTTGGCGCCCTTGATGACGTGGCGCTGGCGACGGGCGACCACCTCGGCGACGCGGTCCTGTTCGGCGGCCTCGCGGTTCTCGATCTTGATCAGGCGAACCCCGTCCAGATTCTCCATCAGGGCGGTGGACAGGTTCTCGGTCTCGGCCATGGCGCCGACGGCGGCCTTGCGCGTCTTGCGCCCGAACCGGCGCAGCACCAGCGCCACCAGCGGCACGCCCAGCAGCACGACGATCGTCAGCTGCCAGTCGATGAAACCCATGTAGATCAGGACCGCGATCAGGGTCAGCAGGTTCTGGGTGTAGTTGACCACGCCCGAGGTGAAGGCCTCGCGCACCATATTGGCGTCGAACAGCACCGAGGAGACGAAGCCGCCCGAGTGCTGACTGCGTAAGCGCGCCAGATCGGCGCGGATCATGGCGCCGAACAGGCGGATCTGGATGTCGCCGACGATGGTGTGACCCAATCGGTTGACCAGGGCGGCCTGGCCCAGCGCGGCGAGGGTTCGCGCAATGGCGACGGTCAGGATGGCGACCGGAATCCAGACGACGGCCTTGTCCGCCGGAAAGGTCACCAGGCCGAACAGACTGATCGGTTTGGTCCCGCCCAGGAACAGACCGTTGACGGCCGGCTCCAGCAGCTTCAGCAGCGCCGCCGTCAGCAGGCCGGTCCCCGCCGCGCACAAGACCGACAGGATCAGCGATCCCTTGTGCTTGGACAGATAGTCGCGCCAAATCCGCGCCAACAGGGCGCGCAGCGGCATGGTTTCGGAGGCGGCGACGGTCATCGGCTCTCGGTCGTCCGAGCCGCCGTTCAAGTCAAGGCTTGTCCGGTGACGGTTCCAGCGCACGGCCCGGCTCGTCGGCGCGGATCAGGGTTTCGCCGGGCGTTTCCTGGATCCTGACGGCGGGCGGAACCGTCGGATTTGACGCGTATCGACGCCCGTCGAACGGCACGGCGACCTCATAGCCCTCGGTGATTCCGCCGCCCGCGACATAGACACCCAGATCCCGTCGGCCATGGGTCTGTCGCTCCAGCAACCGGATCGGCGCGCGCGCGACGCTGATCTCGCCGACCGAGCGATAGGTTGCGCCGGTGCGGTCCAGCACCAGCAGCCGGCATCCGCCGGAGCCACACCAATTGGGTCCGGTCAGATAGACCAGGGTCATCGCCCCGTCCGGCGTGATCGCGGCCGTATAGCGGGTGGTGTCCAGCGCCTCCTTGGCCCGGTCACGCAGATAAATGATCAGGGCAGGGTCTTCGGGCGGCGGCGTCTGGGCGGCGGCCGCGCCGGTCCACAGGCTGGCGGCGACGGCGGCGGTCACGGCGAGGGTTCTCATCGGGGTGTTCTCCGGTCTCGACGAACATTCCAACGCATCAGGATCGAGATCGGATGACGCGGCGGCGTCGGATCGCTATCTGGCGGGCATGGCGCGCTTCGACCTCTCGACCGCGATGGGCCGTTTTCGGGCGCATTGGCATTATTTCTGGGCCGACCATGCGTTTCTGCGTGTGGCCTTTTCCAACGCCCACTGGCTGGGGCCGGACCTGGTGCGCACCAACCAACCGTCGCCGCGCCAGCTGGCCTATTGGAAATCCAAGGGCGTGCGCACGGTCATCAACCTGCGCGGCGAACGCGACGAAGGCTACTACTGGCTGGAACGCGAGGCTTGCGAACGGCTGGGCCTGACCCTGATCGACGCCCCGCTCGATTCGCGCGATCCGCCCGAGACGGTGCGCATCCACCGCGCGCGAGAGCTGTTCAAGACGATCCAGTATCCGGTGCTGATCCACTGCAAGTCCGGCGCGGACCGGGCCGGGATGATGGCGGTCTTCTATAGGCATTTCCATCTGGGCGAGCCGATCTCGGTCGCGATGAAACAGCTGTCCAAGAAATACCTGCACTCGCGCGAGGGGCTGACCGGCGTGCTGGATTATACGCTGGAGAAATACGTCGCCGAGATCGAACCTCGGGGCATCAGCTTCATCGACTGGGTCGACAGCCCCGACTACGATCCCAAGGCCATCCGCGCCGAGTTCAAGGCCGGCTGGTGGGGCACGCTGCTGACCGACAAGCTGCTGCGGCGGGAGTAGGGCTTCAGCCCCAGGGGCCGGTCTTCGGTTCGTCGCCAACCTCGCCGTTTGCGCGGGCCTCGTTGGCCAATTCGGCGTCGCGACGGGCCTTGCGGTCGGCCTCCCACTTCTTGAACCAGCGGGCGTAGTCGATGTGGCCGCGCAGCGAAAAGCTGAATAGCGCCAGCACGGCCAGCAGGCTGACCAGTTGAAAGATCTGTTGCGGTTCCAGGTTCATCGTCGTCCTCGCCTACAGATCAAAACGTCGGATCGAGGAGCCGGTTCGGCCCCTCGATGTCGCACTCAGTTCTCGGCTCAGGCCGCGTCGCCGCGCGGATCGATCAGCTTGTGGGCGTGCAGGATGAAATAGCGCATGTGGGCGTTGTCCACGGTCGCCTGGGCCCGCGCCTTCCAGGCCTTCTTGGCTTCGTCATAGCTGCCGAAGGCGCCGACGAATTCGACCTGCGACAGGTCGCGGAAGGTCGGCTCGCCCAGGTGACGAAGCTCGCCGCCGATGACGATGTGCAGAAGTTGCGGCGGGACGGCGTTCTGATCGGTCATCGGAAATCCTGAAGGCTGGGCCAGAAGGCTGGGGGGAGGAGGTTTGCGCGCGGCATAGGCCGAGAACGCCCTCGGATCAATGTGGGGCGGGGTTTTTCCGCCCTCGCGTCAGGTCGATAAAGGCACGTTTTTACAGCGCCGCACGATCATCGGCTGGATGATCGGCGCCGCGCAGACCAGGCTGGCCTGACGCGGATCGGGCCGGTTGAACGCCCATGGCCGCCCGTGGTGGTCGCTGACCCTGGCGCCCGCCTCCTGGGCGATCAGCCAGCCCGCAGCGACGTCCCAGTCCCATTTCGGCGTCAGGGCCAGGGCGGCGTCGAAAGCGCCGGCGGCGACCAGCGCCATCCGATAGGCCAGGGCGTTGCGCTTCTCGAACCGCATCGACGGCCAGGGCTCGTCGACGAAATAGGGCGCTTCGATCAGTCGCGCATCGCCCAGGATCGAGGCGTCCTCCAGCGTATCGACATCCGAGGCGTGGATGGGTTTGCCGTTGCGCCGCGCCCCGCCGCCGCGCGTCGCCACATAGGTCTCGTCCACCTCAGGCGCATGGATGACGGCGGCGACAACCTGGCCGTCCTCGATCACGGCGATGGGCACGCACCACCACGGCGTCCGCTTCATGTAGGCGACGGTGCCGTCGATGGGATCGACCACGAAGATGCGTCGTTTCGACAGACGCTCGGCCGTATCCGCCGTCTCCTCCGACAGCCAGCCATAGTCCGGCCGCGCCGACAGCAGCCTGTCCTTCAGCATGGCGTCGACCTTCAGGTCGCCGCTGGTGACGGGCGAACCGCCGACCTTGGACTCGATCTTCAGCCCCGCCTCACGCTCGGTGATGGCCAGCGCCCCGGCGTCGATGGCCGCCTGGCGGATCAGGTCGAGGTCGGCGTGCAAGTCGATCATTTGCCCGCGATGGCCACCGCATCGAACATCAGGCTGGGCACATTGAACCCGCCACGGAACTCCAAGTCCGAACCACGCTCGATACGCAGATACAGATCAGTCAGCTTGCCCGCGACCGTGACCTCGCTGACCGGATAGGCAATCACGCCATTCTCGAACCAGAAGCCCGACACTCCGGCGGACCAGTCGCCGGTGTTGCCGTTCAGCGACGGGCCGAACATCGACGTCACCAGAAGGCCGGTCCCGGCGTCGGCCATCAGACCGGCCAGATCCCGCTCGCCCGGCTCCATATGCAGATTGTGGGTCGAGACGCCGGATGGCCCTGCCAGACCCCGCGACGCATGGCCGGTGGTTTCCAGGCCCAGTTGTCGGGCCGATGCGCTGTTCAGCAACCAGGTGGTCAGGACGCCGTCGTCGAACAGGGCGCGCTTCTGGACCGCTACGCCTTCGTCGTCGAACGGGGTCGATCCCATGCCGCGCGGGCGGAACGGATCGTCGATCAGGGTGACGCCCTCGGCGAACACGCGCTGACCCATGCGGTCCTTCAGGAAGGAGGTGCCGCGCGCGATGGACGGGCCGGAAATGGCCCCGATGGCCGGAGAGACGATCTGGCCCGCCATCCGATTGTCGAAGATCACCGGGGCAGTGGTGGAGGCGATCTTGCGCGGCCCCACGCGGGCCACGGCGCGCTCGCCGGCGGTGCGGCCGATTAGGTCGGCGCCCGGCAGGTCGGACAGATGGCGGGTCGAACGGCTCTCGCCGCCGCGCTCCATCGCGCCGTCCTTTTCGGCGATGACGCCGACGCCCAGCGAGAAGGCCGACCCTTCATAGGCGCCGTCGAAACCGTGAGAGGTCACAAGCCGCCAGCGGCTGGATGACCAGCCGGCGTGTCCGCCTTCTGACCGCGCAACGCCCGTCACCGCCAGAGCCGCCGCCTCGGCCTCGGCCGAGACCTGTTCCAGAGTTTGGGCGCTGCGTTCGCTGGGATCGAACAGGTCCAGATCGACGAACGGCCCGCGCGCCAGCCGATCCTCGGGCGCGAAACCGGCGTGGGGGTCTTCCGGCGCCAGTCGCGCCATGGCCACCGCCCGCTCGACCAAGCGCGCCTGGGTCGCCGGCGAAAGGTCTGAGGCCGAGACCGACGCCTGCCTTTTGCCCACGAACACGCGCAGGCCCAGGTCGCGCGATTCCTCGCGTTCGACGTCTTCCAGCTTGCCGTTGCGCACCCCGACCGACAGGGATCGGCGATCGGCGCTGACCGCCTCTGCGGCGTCGGCGCCGGCCTTCAGCGCGGCCTTGACGATGTCGTTGAGAAGATCGGTGGAAACGGGCGCAGCCAGGGTTTCAGTCATGCCCCGATATGGCGGACGCCCCGCTGCACCGCAACCGCGTCAGACGACGGCGAAGGCGATCAGGCCCACAGCCGCCGTCAGCAGCGCCACCCAGGTCAGCAGCATGCCGACGACGCGACCCAGCGACGGCCCGGTCTGCAGCAAAAGGCCCAGGGCATGGGCGACCCGACCGACGAACAGCGTCGCGCCGACCCCATGGACCATCCAGGCCGGTGCCCCGACGGCGGCCAGCAGCAGCATGGCGATCATGCCCGGCGTCGCATATTCCACCAGATTTCCGAAGGCGCGGCTGGCGGCCATCAGATCCGCGTTTCCGCCGTCGCCGAACGACACCATGTGTTTGCGCCGCCCACTGACCACGATGCCCGACAAGACCAGCATCATCAGGATCAGCAGGCCGCTCCACAGGGCGGCGGCCTGGACGGCGTACATCAGCGGCGTGGTCATCGATCAGTCCTCGCGCCCGACGGGGTAGAGCAGATAGTGGTCGTCATAGAAGGGCGTGCGTTCATAGAACCAGGCCAGACGCGCCTGCGGATCGGCGGCGAACGTGGCGTCGGCGGCCACCTTGGCCTCGAACTCGGCCTTCAACGCCGGGTCCGCCGCCATCATCTTGTCCGCCAGCGGCGCGATGGCGTAGGCCTCGATATATTCGACGCGGCTCATCACCTCGGGGAACATGCCCCAGGCGAAGAAGCTCTCGCTGGATTGCGGCTCCAGCAGCAGCACGACGATGTCGCCCAGCGGCTGATCCGTCGGCACGCGCACCGAGCCGGTCGGATACGTCCAGTCGCGCTTCTCGACCTCCACCGTCTTCACCGAAGCCTGCACGTGACCTTCGTTGGCGCGGGTCGCCAGCTTGGGCTCGACCAGGCGCAGCATCGAAAGGTTCACGGTGCGCGCAGCCTCGACCGTCTCTATTTCGATCCCGTGCGTTTTCAGCCGCTCGATGATGTCGGTGCGATAGCCCGGCACCCAGTAGGCCGTCGGCCGCTTCAGGCTCAGCGTCGGCTTGGAGCCATAGAAGGGCATTTGCCACAGGTCGGGATCAGGTTGGCCCAGCCAGCGGATTTCCTTCCGACCCGAGGCGGGACTGTCATACATCTCGTACAGCATGCCCTTGAAGGGCCGGGTGGACGACGGCGTCTCGTCGGCCTCGAAGTTGGCGGGGATCTGCGCCGGACGCAGGGCCTTGTCCTGATCCGTCGCAGCGCGAAGACCGGCGCCCTGATCGGCCAGCAGACGCATCGCCTCCTCGATGAAGACATAGGTGCCTAGCACCCGTTGTTCGTGCGGTTTCAGGCTATGGTTCTCGATCAGGATCGTCGGCACATGGGCGGCTGCGCCCCAGCCGTTGGAAAACCGCTCACCCAGGCCGCCGTCCGACAGGCCCTTCTTGGGTTCGTCGTCGTCGATGCCGAACACCAGTTCGCCGGGGATATGGCCTTTGCGTTCCAGCGCGGCGTTCATCGCCGGCTTGACTACCGAATCCAGCCAAGCCGAGCCGTTCGGCGAACGGCTGAAGGTCCCGTCCTCGCCGTTGAAGCCGTAGGTGACATCGTACTGGTAATCCATGCCGTCGGTGACGTGGACGTCCACATACAGGTCCGGCCGGTATTTCAGGATCAGGCCGCGCACGGCCCGCATCTCGGGCTGGTCCAGCTTCAGATAGTCGCGGTTCAGGTTCTGGTTGGTCGCCGTATTGCGCCAGCCCTGGATACGGGGGCCGCGCTGGTTGGGCCGGGAATAGGGGCCGGAACGCTCATGGCCGTCCACGCTCAGTATCGGGATCAGGATCAGGTTGACCCGGTCCAGCAGGGCGTCCTTTCCATAGAAGGCGATGTCGCGCAGCAGCATCATGCCCGCGTCCTTGCCGTCGATCTCGCCGGGGTGGATGCCGGCCTGGATCATCAACACCGGCTTGGCCGGATCGAACGTCGCGCCATCCTTGGACGCGATCACCGCATAGATGGGTCGGCCCTCGGGCGAGACGCCGAACTGCTCAATGCGGATCAGATCGCTGGCGGCGTCCAGACGATCGAACCAGGCGCGGGTGTCGACATAGTTGGGGCTGAAGTCATGGCCCGGATCGGCCTCGAACGCCGTGACCCACGGATCAGACGCATCGCGCAGCAGCGCCTTGGACGCACCGTCCCAGGCGGGGGCGGGCGGCAAGAAGGCTTGATCCCACGGGGCGATGTTGGGAAGCGTCTGGGACATGGCGGGGCTCACGCTACAGGCAAGGGCGGCGACCAGCGCCGAAACCAGAAGAGGGGACTGCATGGCCTTTCGTGAGCCGATTGCGCGGCCCTGACAAGGTTTCACCCGCCGCCGCCCAGCGCGGGCGCCCAGCCGCCGGCCTTGAGCAGCAGCGCCGCCGCGTTCCCCATCTGCCAGAGACTGTACAGCAGCACGACGACCAGGGCGCCGACCGCAACCCTGCGCCACGGTGCGAACGCCGCCGTCGCTGTGCCGATCACGAAGATGGCGACCCCGACCCACAATCGCACCGAGCCGGCGATCTGGGCGAAGCCGGGATTCAGCTGAGCCAGGATGATGACGATCACCGCCACGATCAGATTGGCCGTCAGGATGCAGCCGAACACCAGTCGCCGATGCGACCAGAAATGCGCGTCCAGATCGATCTTCTGGTCGCCGCCCTCGGCCGAAACGCGCGGGAAGGTCACGCTGGCGGCGACATAGAAGGTTGCGGCGATGGCCAGTGAGATCAGCAGCACGAAGGTGTTGAACGGCGCCCCGCGGAAGATGACCCAAGCCTGGTTCCAGAAGGTGGCGATGTCGATGGCCACGAACAGGGCCAGCATCGGCGTCAGCCAGCCGAACCGGATCCGCTGCTTTTCATGCAGCACCCGCGCGAACCCGCCGACCAGTTCGGCCACGGACAGGCCCAGCAGCAGGCCGTAAAAGCTGAAGAAGAACTCGAACGCGCTCACATCGCCCCCCGGCCTCACCAAAAGCCAAGCTTACTTCCAGATCGGCGTCCCGTCACCCGGCAGGCCGAGACGGCCCCACAGGTCGTTGACCCGTTCGACGACCGCCGCGTCCATGCGAATCTCCTCGCCCCATTCGCGCTTGGTCTCGGGCGGCCATTTGTCGGTGGCGTCCAGGCCGATCTTGGAGCCCAGGCCGCTCTCGGGGCTGGCGAAGTCCAGATAGTCGATGGGCGTCGACTCGATCACGGTGATGTCGCGCGCCGGGTCCATCTTGGTCGAGATGGCCCACATCACGTCCTTCCAGTCGCGGGCGTCGATGTCGTCGTCCACGACGATGACCCATTTGGTGTACATGAACTGGCGCAGATAGCTCCAGACGCCCAGCATCACGCGCTTGGCGTGGCCCGGATAGGCCTTCTTCATCGACACCACCGCGATCCGGTAGCTGCAGCCCTCGGGCGGCAGCCAGAAGTCCGTGATCTCCGGAAATTGCTGGCGCAGCAGGGGAATGAACACCTCGTTCAGCGCCTCGCCCAACACGCTCGGCTCGTCAGGCGGCCGGCCGGTGAAGGTGGTCAGATAGATGGGATCGCGGCGCATGGTGATGGCGCTGACCTTGAAGACCGGGAACTTCTCGACCGAGTTGTAATAGCCGGTGTGGTCGCCGTACGGGCCTTCGTCCTCGAACTCGTCCAGCAGGACATGGCCCTCCAGCACGATCTCGGCCTGTGCCGGCACCATCAGCGGCACGGTCTTACAAGGCACAAGCTCGGCCTTGGCGCCCCGCATCAGGCCCGCGAACTGATATTCCGACAGGGTGTCGGGCACCGGCGTCACCGCCGCCAGGATCGTGCCGGGATCGGCGCCCAACACGACGGCGCAGGGCAGCGGCTCCTTCGGCCGAGCCTTCTTGTGCCGGGCATAGTGTTGCGCCCCGCCCCGGTGCGCCAGCCAGCGCATGATGGCCTTGTCCTTGCCGAGCACCTGCATCCGGTAGATGCCCAGGTTGAAGTCGTCTTCGCGGTCGTCCGACGGCCCCTTGGTCACGACTAGGCCCCAGGTGATCAGGGGCGCCGGTTCGCCGGGCCAGCACGACTGGACGGGCAGGGCGGTCAGGTCGATCTGATCGCCCTTCAGCACAACCTCCTGCACCGGCGCCTTCTTCACCGTCTTGGGCCGCATCGACAGGACGGTCTGCATCAGCGGCAGCATCTCCATCGCGTCGCCCAGACCGCGCGGCGGCGTCGGATTGCGCAGGAAGGCCAGCAGTTCGCCGACCTCGCGCAGTTCGCCCGCCGTCGTCCGGTCCTTGCCCTCCAGCGTCACCCCCATGGCGACCCGTTTCACCGTGCCGAACAGATTGGCCAGGCAGGGGATGGGACTGATTGTGCCGTCCGGCATGACCGGCTTTTCGAAGAGCACCGCCGGTCCGCCGTTCCTCAGCAGCCGGGTCTGAATCTCGGTCATCTCCAGTACGGTAGAGACGGGTTCGGACACCCGCACCAGCTCGCCCTGAGCTTCCAGCTGGTCGATGAAGTCACGCAGGGATTTGTAGGCCATGCCGCGACGCTTAGGCGGGCGTGGCCCGTCTGTCACGCGTCGCGCGACCGAACAGCCGGTCCAGCCCGACGAGGCCGAGCCCGACGATCAGGAAAAACACCAGCAGCAGGCCGAAGATCACCACGACCCGGACCAGTCCCAGCTGATCCACATTGACGAAGCCATAGGGCCACCAGCGCGTCGCTAGTCCATGAACCAGGGTCCAGCCGCCGTAGACGAGCGGAAACGCCAGCCACTTCGCCGGATCGATCCAGCGCAGCCGCCCCTTGGGACTGAACCACAGCCAGTCCAGCACGAAGGCGGCGGGCATGACGTAGTGCAGCACCAGATTGACCACCAACGACCAGCCGGTCGGGTTCCAATAGGGATGCAGCAGGAAGTGATACACCACCCCGACCACCACGATGTACATGGCGACGGCCGCCCTGACGCCTTCGCTGGCGGACCAGCGGGCCAGGCGGGATCCTTCACCGACCAGCGGCCCGGTAAAGGCCAGGGCGACCAGGATGTTGGTCAGGATGGTGAAGAAGCTGAAGTAGTTGATCGTCCGTTCCAGCACGGTCCAGCCCTGGGCTGGCGCGATCATCAGCAGATACTGAAGCGCCAGCGCGGTCCAGCCCACGACGGCGAACGTCGCACGCCACAGCCTGGGCTGGTCTCGCTTGCGAAACACCGGCGCCTCCCCTGTCGGTCAGGCGGCAGTCTTGTCCCATTCGAACGCCGGGTCCAGCCAGTCGCCCAGTCGCTCGCCGCGATCCAGGGCGTCCATCCGCTGCATCTCCTCGTCCGTCAGGGCGAAGTCGAAGATGTCGAAGTTCTCGCGCGCGCGGCTTTCCTTGGTCGTGCGCGGGATGGCGATGATCCCGTGCTGGATCAGCCAACGCAGGGTGATCTGGCCGTTGGTCTTGCCGTGCGCGCCGGCGATCTCGCTGATCGTGGCGTCGTCGGCGATCTTGCCTTGCGCCAGCGGCGACCAGGCGGTGATCGACGACCCCAGCTCGGCCGCCGTCGCCACCAGCTGATCGACACCCAGATAGGGGTGATGCTCGACCTGATCGGTCAGCAGGCGCGCCTTGGACAGGCTCTGCGCCTGGCGGAACTCCTTGGAGGGGAAGTTGGACAGGCCGATCGACTTGGTCAGCCCTTGGTCCTTGGCCTCGTTCAGGGCGCCCAGCGTCTCGTCGAATGTCGGCGTCGTCTTGGGCCAGTGCAGCAGCAGAAGATCGGGCGTCGTGCCCAGGCTGTCGGCCGATTCCCTGGCCTGTTTCAGCAGGGCGTCGTGAGTGAAATGGTCGACCCAGATCTTGGTGGTCAGGAAGATGTCCTCGCGCGCCACGCCGGAGTCGCGAATGCCTTCGCCGACCGCCTTCTCGTTCTTGTAGATCCAGGCCGTATCGATGTGGCGATATCCGATCCGCAGCGCCTCAGCGACCATGCGCCGCGCATCGTCCGGCTCCAGCTGCCAGGTGCCGAAACCGAGCAGGGGGATTTCGATACCGTCGACGGTGATCGTGGGTTGGTCGCCGTATGCCATGCGCGTCTCCTGCTGGGCCGTGTCGCCCGATATAGGCTCTGAACCCGGCTTCGCTACGGTTCCGCCCGTCTTAATCGCTCGTCGACGCCCGGCCGGCGTTCACCGGGTCCGCCTCGAACCATGCCAGGATTTCCGTCCATAACGGCTCCATCCCCTTTCTGAACGCTCCCTCATGACCGATGCTCCTGACGCCAAAGTCTTCCGGACGCCGCGTCAGAATTTCCGATGGCGCGCCGGGATAGGCGGTCAGCAACATCGCGCCCGTGTCGGGCGTGCCGATGGGATCGTCGCTGAAGATCCACGACCGGATCGGCGCTTTCACCCGGTCGAACTGTTGCGGGTCCAGCGCGCCGTCAGCCAGTTCTTTCAGGAAATAGCTCGGCTTCAGGCACCACCGTTTCCAGGTCTCAAACACGCCGCGCGGCAGGTCGGTCCCGCGCCACAGCTTGCCGCTGCGGACATAGCCGTGTTTGCTGAGATCGTGCGGGCCCAGCACCAGCCAGAACGTCAGCTCGAACGGGTTGTAGGTCCGGTGATGGCCGCCCCACCAGCCGCTGCCGACCGAGACGAAGGCGTGCCGGGCGATCTCGTCCTGGTTCGGCATGAAGCCGACGAAATGGCCGCCGACGCTGTGGCCGACATGAAAGACCGGCAGACCGGGCGCCGTCGTCTTCAACGCCTCCAGCGCGGCGGGCATGTCCAGCCGCCCCCAGTCGGTGTAATCCATCCGCATCGCCGCCAGATCGTCCGGCCGCGATCCGCCGATCCCGCGATAGTCATAGGTCAGGACCACCGCCCCTCGCTCGGCCATCCAGCGCGCGAACCGGCCATAGAATCCGCGCGGAAACCCGGTCCCCGCCGACATCAGCACCGCCATCCGCGCCTCGTCGGGGCTGAATGTCGTCGCCTCCAGCGGCCAGCCGTCGCCGGACTTGATGATGCGATCCTCGACCCTGACCGTCACGGCGTCGCCCCCAACGTGCCTGTCCGTCCTCATTGGATACGGACCATGCCGGATTTCCGTCGCGTCAGGTCAAGCCTGATCGACGCCTTTCATCAGCCGCCTGGGCGCGACCTTTCGCCAGCGCCTTTCCATCCTGGCTTTCAGCCAGACCGGATCGACCGTGGGGATGCGCGCCAGGACGATGGGATGATCGCGATAGTGGTCGGTGAAGTGAAAGGTCGCCGGGTCCATCTCGATCAGCCGTTCGCGCTCATCCAAATTATCCAGATGCACCACGATGCTGTCGTCCAGCGCCGGGCGCATCCAGGTGAAGAACTTGCCCGCCACCTTGAACGACGGCTCGCCATAGGACACGCCGTCCTCCACGCCGGGAAACGACAGCAGAAGCGCGCGGACCTCGTCGTGGGTCATCGGGCGGCCAATCTCCGTAGACCAATCTCAATAAGCCAGGGCGATCCCGTCCTTGCGCATCTCGGTCGCCGCGCCATAGGTCCAGCGTCCGCCGGGGTTCATCTGTTTCATGACGTTCTGATAGCCGCCGAAGCCGCCGTCGGGTTCACCCAGCGTCCAGCCCATCGCGCGCAGCTGGGCCTTGGTCGCCTCGGGCACGCCGCTTTCCAGATGCAGCACGCCGGTTCCTTCCTGCGGCTCGCCCGTCGGTTCGGACGAGCCATAGTGTTGCCAGCGCGGGGCGTCGCCCGCCGCCTGGGACTCCAGCCCGTAATCGACCATGTTGATGATGATCTGGGCCTGGCCCTGGGGCTGCATGGCGCCGCCCATGACGCCGAACGCCATCCACGGCTCGCCGTCCTTGACCGCAAAGCCGGGAATGATCGTCTGGAACGGACGCTTGCCGGGCGCGTAAATGTTGGGGTGGCCGTCGCTCAGGGCAAACAGCTCGCCCCGGTCCTGGAACATGAAGCCCAGCGGTTCGGAGCCGTTGTCGGGCGCCAAGCCCGAGCCCATGCCGCGATAGTTGGACTGAATCCAGCTGACCATCATCCCGTCCGCGTCGGCGACGCTGAAATAGGTGGTGTCGCCGTGGTGCGGCGCATCGCCCGGCATGACGCGGTCCATGACCCGATCCGGCCGGATAAGTTTGGCCCGCTCGGCCGCATAGGCCTTGGAGTTCAGCCATTCGACCGGCGTCTTGGAGAATCGGTCGTCGGCGAACCAGCGCGCCCGGTCCTCGAACGCCAGCCGCTTGGCCTCGGCCTGGACGTGCAGCGAGGCGGCCGACTGGAAGCCCATCGATTTCAGGTCGAATTGTTCGCAGATGTTCAGGATCTGGTTGGTGCTCAGCCCTTGCGTGTTCGGACCCAGGCCGAACACGTCCACGCCGCGATAGTTGGTTCGGATCGGCTCGACCCATTCGGTATGATGGGCGGCCAGGTCGGCGCGGGTCATCCAGCCGCCGATCCGTTTGAAATAGGCCTCGATCTGATCGGCGATGGCACCGTTGTAGAAGGCGTCGCGTCCACCCTCTGCGATCATCCGCAGGGTCTTGCCCAGATAGGGATTGGCGAAAATCTCGCCCACCTTCGGCGTCGCGCCGCCGGCGGCCCAGATGCGCTTTCGGTTCTCGTTTTCCTCGATCGGGATCTGGCCCCGATCAAACGAAGCCATGTTGCGTTCCAGATAGTAGGCGATGACCTGGGGCACGGGCACGCCCTGTTCGCACAATTCGGCGACGGGCAGCAGCACCTCTTTCCACGGCAGTTTCCCGTAGCGCTGGTGCGCGCTCCACCAGGCGTCCACCGTGCCCGGCACGTTTACCGTCACCGCGCCATAGCGGGGCAGATAGCCGTCGATGGCCTTGGATCGCGCGATCTCCAGGCTGAGTCCCCGGGGACTGGCGCCCGAGCCGTTCAACCCGACGACCTTCTTCTGCTTGGGGTCCCAGAGCATGCAATAGGCGTCGCCGCCGATGCCGTTGGCGACCGGCTCCAGAAAGCCCAGGGCCGCATTGATGGCGATGGCCGCATCGATGGCCGATCCGCCGCGCCTTAGGGTGTCGATGCCGATCAGACTGGCCGCCGGATGCGCCGTCGCCGCCGCCCCGTTCGCACCCCAGACGGTCGAGCGCCCCATGAACTTCGGTCCCGAAATCCGGTCGCCGATGCCGACGCCGGCATAGGGGTCGGCCGGGCGAGCGGGCGCAGGGGCCGCCTCGGTCGGCCCGGCGGCGGGGGAAGTCTGCCTGGCCTGGGCTGCGGTCGCCGCCAGCGCACCGGCGGGCAGGGCGGACAGGAAGGTGCGACGACGCATGGGCGGACTCCTCGAACAACCGATGCGGCATCAAGGGTGCAGTCGATCGATCCGGCAAGTCTTTCGGCAAAGAAAAAGGCCGCGTCCCTTTCGGAACGCGGCCCCAATCCTGGAAAGGACGAAGGTCCTATTCGATGTCTTCGTTCAGCAGGCCGACCTTGAAGAAGCCGTTCTCCTGCATCTTGTTCATGACTTCCATGAACTGCGAGTACTTCACTTCCGGCTGAGCGCGGACAAAGACGCGCTCTTCCTGGCAGGCGCCGCCGCCCAGGGCGGTGCAGACGTCAGTGGCCAGGTTGTCGATCGAGGTTTGCTTGTCCGACAGGAAGAGCTGACCGTTTTCCTGGATGGTGATGTACACCGGTTCCTTTTCTTCGGTCGGATTGGTGGGCGGCTGTGCGGGCGGCAGGTCCAGACGGATCGACACGGTCGCCATAGGCGCGGCGACCATGAAGATGATCATGAGCACCAGCAGAATGTCGATGAACGGCGTGATGTTGATATCCGCCGTCTGTTCGATCGTGTGCTTGTCCCCGCCGGAACCACCGAGCTTGGCAGCCATGCATCGTCTCCGTTACTCGCCGGCTGCGTTCCGCGCCGACATTTCCCTATGGATCGCCCGAAGGCTTGATCGGTTCTTGGCGTCCCGATGCGGGCTTGTAAAGCGGTTCTAAACGATCTGCCGTTCCCGAACGTCAATTATACACGACAGAGGGACGACGGTTCGGCGTTCAGGCCTTGGCCAGCTTCAAAAAACGGTCCGTCAGGGCAGGATCGTCCTTGAAGGCGCCGGTGAAGCGGGTCGTGATGGTCGAAACGTGCCGATGATGCACGCCGCGCGTGGTCATGCACTGGTGCTCGGCGTCCACCAGCACCGCCACGCCGCGCGGCTGCAGGTGCGATTCGATGGCGTCGATGATGTCGTTGGTCAGGGTTTCCTGGTTCTGCAGGCGCCGCGCATAGATCTCGACGACCCGCGCCAGCTTGGAGATGCCGACCACCTTCTCGCCGGGCAGATAGGCGACGTAGGCCTTGCCCAGGAACGGGGCCAGGTGGTGCTCGCAATGGCTCTCGACCTCGATGTCGCGCAGGATGACCATGTCGTCATAGCCGGTCACGTCCTCGAAGGTGCGGCTCAGCTCCTTGCCCGCATCGGCGTCATAGCCGTCGAACCATTCGCCATAGGCGTCGACCACCCGCTTGGGCGTGTCGATCAGGCCGGGACGGTTCGGATTGTCGCCAGCCCAGGCGATCAGGGTGCGCACGGCCTCCAGCGCCTGTTCGCGCGACGGACGTTGCACGGTTTCGTCGCTGACGAGGACGGGCTTGGCGGGGGTGACGCTCATGAACTCGATTTCCGGCCGGGGCGGGCGGGTCGCCCGGTTTACCTTCTACAATCCGTCGGGACTGTATATCAGGCCGCTATATGGGACAGACCGTCCGTCCCGCAAGAAAACCCGCTAAAGACTGATCCATGCCGCTGCACATCCACGACACCCTGCGCCGTGAAAAGCGCCTGTTCGAGCCCCGGAACAAGGATCGTGTGACCCTCTATGTCTGCGGCCCCACGGTCTATGACTACGCCCATATCGGCAATGCGCGCCCGCCGGTGGTGTTCGACGTCCTGGTGCGGCTGCTGCGCCGGACCTATGGCGCGGACCATGTGATCTACGCCCGCAACGTCACCGACGTGGACGACAAGATCAATCAGAAGGCCGCGCGCGAGGGCGTGCCGATCGGAGAAGTCACGGCCCGCTACGAAGCCGCCTACCTCGCCGACATGGGCCTGCTGAACGTCTCGCCGCCCGATATCGCGCCCCACGTCACCGACTACATCCCGGCCATCGTCGATCAGATCCAGGCCATTGTCGACGCGGGCTGCGCCTATGCCGCCGAGGGGCACGTGCTGTTCGACGTCTCGTCCTACAAGGCCTACGGCGCCCTGTCGGGCCGGAACCTGGACGACATGATCGCCGGCGCCCGCGTCGAGGTCGCGCCGTACAAGAAGAACCCCCACGACTTCGTCCTGTGGAAGCCGTCCAAGGCGGACGAGCCGTCCTGGCCGTCGCCGTGGGGCGAGGGGCGCCCCGGCTGGCACATCGAATGCTCGGCCATGATCGAAAAGACCCTGGGCCTGCCCATCGACATCCACGGCGGCGGCATCGACCTAGTCTTCCCCCACCATGAGAACGAGATCGCACAGGGCGTCTGCGCCCACGGCCATGCCCATGGCGATCAGGCGCATGACGAATACGCCCGATACTGGATGCACAACGGCTTTCTGACCGTGGACGCCGAGAAGATGTCCAAGTCGATCGGCAACGTCCTGCTGCTGCACGACCTGGTCCAGGCCATGCCGGGCGAGGTCGTCCGTTGGGCCTTGCTGAGCGCCCACTACCGCCAGCCGCTGGACTGGAACCAGGGGCTGCTGGAGCAGAGTCGCAAGAACCTGGACCGGCTGTATGGCGTCCTGCGCGACGCCGATGCGGCCCTGACCGACTTCGACGAGGCCACGCTGGACGAGGCCGAGATGGAGCTGGCCGAGAACGCACTGGATCCTGTGCTGGACGCGCTTGAAGACGATCTCAATACGCCGGGCGCGATCGCCCAGCTGTTCGGGCTCGGCAACACCCTGCGCGAGCTGCTGAACGATGCCGAGGCCGATATCAACGATGTCGCCATGGCGCGCTGGAGCCTGAAGGAAGCGGCCGGGCTGCTCGGCGTCCTGTCGCTGACGCCGGACGCCTGGTTCGAGGGCGGCGATCCCGCGCTGAAGACCGAGGTCGAGGCCCTGCTGGACCAACGCGCCAAGGCCCGCGCCGCAAAGGACTGGCCCGAGGCCGACCGCATCCGCGACCGCCTGAAGGCCCTGAACGTCGTCGTCATGGACGGCCCCGACGGCGCCACCTGGCGCGTGAAGGGGTAGGGTCTAATCCACGCCCGCCCATCGCGGTGCGAGGGGCGGGAGACGCGGTTCAGTTCGTCCGGCGGATCAGTTCGTCCGCCAGCGCCGGCGTCAGATAGCCGTCGGCGATCCTGTTGTTGGCGATCTGCCAGCGACGCAGGGCCGCGCGGGTGTTGGAACCGATCACCCCATCGACGCCCTGGGTGTCGTAACCGAGCTGCGTCAGGGCGCGCTGCGCCCCAATCCGCTGATCGCGCGTCATAGACGGATCGTTGGGCCAGGCCTTTGTCAGCCCCGGCTTGCCCATGATCCCGTCCGCCGTCAGGCCGATGGCCAGGGCGTAGGACACCGAGTTGTTGTAGCGGCGGATCACATAGTGGTTCGGCAGGGCCAGGAAGGCCGGACCGTTCGCGCCCTGCGGCAGCAGGATGGTCGCCTCTTCCAGCGCCTCTGCGCCGTTCGGCGTGCCGCCTTGCGCCAGGCGCACGCCCTTGGCCGCCCAATAGGCCCAGTTGTGCTTCGGGCCTTCCGCCTCGGCATAGTCGAAGCCGGAGGGCAGGGTGACTTCATAGCCCCAGCCCTGACCGCGCTTCCACCCGGCCTGGGCCAGCAGGTTGGCGGCGGACGCCAGGGCGTCGGCGTCGTCGCGCCAGATGTCGACCTTGCCGTCGCCGTCCTGATCCACGCCCAGGCGCAGATAGTTGTCGGGCATGAACTGCGTCTGGCCCATGGCCCCGGCCCAGCTGCCCTTCAGCCCCGTGCGCTCGCGCCGGCCGTCCACGACGATGTCCAGCGCGTCCTTCAGTTGCCCCTCGGCCCAATCGCGTCTGCGACCGTCATAAGCCAAGGTCGCCAGCGAGCGGATCACGTCATAGTCGCCCTGCACCTGACCGAATGCGCTCTCCTGGGCCCACACGCCGACCAGGATCTCGCTGGGCACGCCGAAGCGTTGAACCACCGACCACGGCACCCGGTCGATGCGCTGTTTGGCCTGGGCGATTCGCACCGGGGTCACCGCATTCTGAACATAGGCGCCGGCGGGTTTGGAGAACTCAGGCTGGTTGCGATCCAGGCGGATAACCGTCGGATCGGGCGTCAGGCCCTCCAGTTCTCGCGCGTAGTCCGCGCGGCGGACGCCGCCCTTACGCGCCAGGAAGCCCTGCTTCCAGCCCTCGAAACCCTGCTGGTCATAGGCGGCCAACGGCGGCGTCTGGGGGGCAGGGGCCGGCGTCGTGACCGGCGCGCCCGCCTGCGGCTGAGGCTGGGGCGTCGGCAGATTCACCTGCGGCTCGGGCAGCATGGGTGCGCAGGCCGAGACGCAGCCGATCAGGAGAAGGCGGTAGGAAAAGCGCATGAGATTCAAACTAAAGCCCCCGGGGTCAGACACGAAATGACATCCGCGCGAACGGCCATTTCGACGCCCTAAAGCGCGCGCGGCGCGAATGCGTTGCTTCACTGTTCCCCGCTCGGGTGTAAGGCGCGCCGTTAACCACCTTTGTATTGGACGCCTTAGACGTGTGTGTCGTAATGACGCACCAGCTCTGACGGCCTGATGGCGGAGCGGCGACGCGGCGGGCGTGCAACCCCGTAAACCCTCCGTTCGACTCGGAGGTCAGGCCTCCATAGTTTTCTGAGCGTGCTATCGCCCTTCGGGCTGCTTGAGCACATGAGCGGAAATAGCTCGCAGAGCAGACGGGGACTGGGTTTTCTGCGGTTTTGGGCTTTGGCGGCTTGACCTTCCGAACCCCTCTCTCTATACGACCGCCTCCGCCGCGATCCGACCGGGTCAGCGGCTTTCTTATTGGTTTCTTTCAGGACGTCCGACCATGAAGGTCCGTAGCTCGCTCAAGTCGCTGAAGACCCGCCACCGCGATTGCAAGGTCGTGCGTCGCAAGGGCGTTGTCTTCGTCATCAACAAGACCGACCCGCGCTTCAAGGCGAAGCAGGGCTAAGCAGCGTTCGCTGCGCGCCGCTTCGGCGGCGTGCGCACGCTGGATCGCGCTCAAGCAGCCCGAAGGGCGATAGCGCGCTTGAAAGATGACGATCCACAGGCTGCGGATTTCTGTCCGCGGCCTTTTTCGTGTTCGCGGTTGTCGCGCGCCTGTCCGCATGGTTAGCGTCCGCGCCTGATTTCTGGAGTATTCCCATGGCTGACGACGCCTCGTTCGACGGTGGTTCCGACGTTCTCACCGCCACGGCGCAGGGCCGCCTTCGCACCATCATCGAGCGCCTTGAGCGCCTCGAAGAGGACAAGCAGGCCGTCATGATCGACATGAAGGAGGTCTTCGCCGAGGCCAAGGGCGAGGGCTACGACGTCAAGATCCTGCGTAAGGTCATCCGCATCAGAAAGCAGGACAAGGCCAAGCGTCAGGAAGAGGACGCCATTCTGGACCTCTACCTCTCAGCGCTCGGCGAGATCTGAGGCTGACCCGGCTTGAAGCGCACCCCCTTCAAGCCAGGAGGCGGGCTGTCGCGATCAGGCGGCCTGAAAGGCGATGGCGCCAACAAGAAGCCGTTGCCCAGCCCCTTCGAGATGCAGCGCGAGGCGGCTAAACGCGCTGCTCTGAACGCCCTGAAACGCGCTCGCCGCGCGGCGGACAAGGCGGGCGTTTCGCTGTCCGAATGGGAGGGCGAGTTCATAGATTCGGTCAGCGAGCGCGTTAAGACCCACGGCCGCGCCTTCGCCGACCCCGAAAAGGGCGCGCCGGGGCAAGCCCTGTCGGCCATGCAGGGCCGCAAGCTGAAAGAGATCACCGCCAAGGCCAATGGCGAAGCGTCGAAAAGCCGTTGGGGGCGAAAGAAGCCTGAGTGATCGTCTCCTCCCCACTCGTGGGGAGGGGGACCGCGAAGCGGTGGAGGGGCTCTCGAATCTCCAAAGGCGCTATGATGCGATGAAGAGCCCCTCCGTCACGGCGCTAAGGAGCGCCGCGCCACCTCCGCACGATGTGGGGAGGAGAGGGTAACCCTCAGCCCGCTTCCTTGAGCTGATTTTCCAGCCCCTGTTCGCGGACCTTGCGATACAGGGTCGAGCGGCCGATGCCGAGGCGGCGGGCGATCTCGCTCATGTGCCCGGCATAGACCTCGATGGCGTGCTGGATCAGGTCGCGTTCGATGTCCTCGAGCGTGCGCAGATGGCCGCGCTCGTCTAGGATACGGATCGGCTGATCGACCTGCGCGGCGGCGTCGGTCTGAGCGCCGGCGGCTGTGGCGGCCTTCAGGGGCTGGGCGTCGGGCAGGGGCGCGGCGACGCCCGAAATCGCCGGGAAATCGTGCGGCTGAAGGAAGGGCGCGTCGGCCAGCACGATGGCGCGGAACACCGCATTTTCCAGCTGCCGCACGTTTCCGGGCCAGTCGAACCCTTGCAGCAGAGCCAGGGTCTCGGGCGCGCACCCGGCGATCCGCTTGCCCTCCTCGGCGTTGAAACGGGCGATGAAGTGATCGACCAGGGGCGCTATGTCCTCGCGCCGGTCGCGCAGGGACGGGGCCTCGATCGGGAAGACGTTCAGGCGATAGAACAGATCCTCGCGGAAGGCGCCGTCCTTGACCTGCTGGGCGGGGTCGCGATTGGTCGCCGAGACGATGCGCACGTCGATCTTGACTGGGCGTTTGCCGCCGACGGGATCGATCTCGCCCTCTTGCAGCGCGCGCAGCAGCTTGACCTGCATGTCCAGAGGCAGTTCGCCGATTTCGTCCAGGAACAGGGTGCCACCGTCCGCCTCGCGGAACTTGCCCAGCGTCTTGTCCACGGCGCCGGTGAAGGCGCCCTTCTCATGCCCGAACAGGATGGATTCGATCAGATTGGCGGGCAGGGCGCCGCAGTTGACGGCGACGAAGGGCTTGCCGGCTCGGTCGCTGGCGCCGTGCAGGGCGCGGGCGATGACCTCCTTGCCGACGCCGCTCTCGCCGGTGATCAGGACGGGGATCGAGGATTTGGCGGCCCGGGCGCCCAGCGCCTTGACCATGCGCATCGGCGCGCTGTCGCCCACGATGTCGTCGAAACTGGTGCGACCCTGGACGCGCTTGGTCAGGCGGCCGACCTCGGCGGTCAGGCGCTTCATCTGCATGGCGTTGCGCACGCCGACCAGCAGGCGTTCCGGGCCCACCGGTTTGACGAAGAAGTCCTGGGCCCCGGCCTGCATGGCCTTGACCACCATGTCGATGCCGCCGTTGGCCGTCAGGACGATCACCGGCTCGTTGATCCCTGCGCTACGCAGTTCGGCCAGGCATTCCAGCCCCGACATCTCGGGCATGACCATGTCCAGCAGGATCAGATCGGCCCCGCCGCCGCGCGTCATCCGGTCGATGGCCTCGCCGCCGCTGGCGGCATGGACCACGGCGTTGCCGTCCCGCTCCAGCACGGCCTGGATTAACCGGCGCTGGGTCGGATCGTCGTCAACGACCAGGATGGTCTTGGCCATGAAAATCCCTTGTACTGTCGCCCAACCCGTCACGGATGGATCGTTTCGGGACGATTCCTAGGATGGCGAGGTGAAAATCGGGTGACACGGCGTGGTGAGCGTCCCGTTAACGCGGCTCGGTTGCGTCGCATCGCACCTCGGGGCTGGCGCGCAATTTCTGGCCGTCGACAACCAGATCCGGCAGGGTCGCCGGCGCCGTCGCGACGCCCTTCGACAGGCCTTCGTTCATCCGCTCGGCATTGCGCCCGCAGGTGAAGCCGTATCGGCCCGTCACGCGCCACTGGCCCTGGTCGTCCTGATCGAAGGCGACGATTTCGCGAGCCGTAGCGACCAGCAGATCGGTTCGTCCATCGTCGTTCAGGTCCATTGATCGCACGACGCAGGGGGCTTCCGCATTGCAGCTGAACAGCACGTCCACCTGCGCGTCCAACTGTTCGACGAAGCTCGCGGGCACGGACTGGCCATCGGCGGCCTTCAGGCGGATGGCGGCCTTGCGCGCTTGCAGTCCTTGCGCAGTATCGCCGGATGGCCACGGGCGGGCCTGGGCGGCGCGGGCGTTTCGCGCGATGCGTGGATCGGTTGAGGCGGCCAGACGTCTCAGCGCCGCCTCGCCGGCCTTGCCGCTCTCAAACCGCAGGAAGTCATAATCGAACGTGTCAGCGGACACAGTCCCATGCTGCAAGCGTGCGACCTGATCCTGCACCGAGAGGCGGGCGGGATCGGCCAATGGGCTGAACAGGGCCAGGATGACCAGAACCGACAGGACGGCGGCCACGACATTGGTCCGCTCCAGCGGCTTCATCCAGCCGCCCGGCTTTACGGCCGCCAGCAGATAGCCCGCGCCATAGACCGCGCCGATCAGGGTGCAGGCGGCGGCGATGATCCGATCGGGCGTCAGGCCGTGCTGGCCGATCCGCAAGCCCAGGCCCCAGGCGGCCAGAACGATCAGCGGCGCGATCAGGACGGACGCGGCCCGCACGCCGTATCGCAGAACGACCGGCGGCAGATTGTCGGCGCGCCCATCCTGATAGGCCGTGTTGATCAGCACGATCAGGGCGGCGGCGGCCGACAATACCAGCGCCGTCGCGCTGCGCGTCTCCCACAGACCGTCCAGTCCGGTGAAGGGCAGGGCGACAAGAAAGCCGCCGACCAGGACCGTGATCACCAGCAGCAGCCACGATAGCAGCATCAACGCCACGGTCCGCACGCCCCGGATCAGGCCGTCGCGCACATCGGTCAGCTGGACCGCGGTGGCGAAGACCAGGGCCGTAACCGGAATGGCGAACCACGCCTCGCTCAGCAGATGCTGTAGAAAGCCGAGGCCGATCATCTTGAACAGGGCCGCGCCCAGATGCAGCAGGATCCAGAAGGCGCCGGTGAACCCCAGCGACAGGGCCAGTTGCACCCCCGCCTTCCACGCGATGTCGAAATAGTCGGGATAGTCGACGATCCAGCGTCGTTCGCGGATCGCAGGCACGATCAGGTGGTGGGCGATGAACAGAGCCGCCGCGCTGAAGGCCAGCACGGGGAAGCTCAGGAAGGGCGGCTCCTCATGCGGCTTCAGCACCTGGCGGGCGACGTCGTGGACGCCCAGCAGGGCCAGCACGCCGGCTGCGGCGGCTGCCCAAAGGATCAGGGCCAGCGGCTTGACCCGGCCCACACCGGCGAGAACCACCACCGGCACATAGCCGGTCGCCAGGGCCAGAGCGCCGAACACCACTGGCTGGGTTTCGGGCCAGACGCGGCTGTCGGCCGCCAGATACAGCAGATAGAGCGCCAGCCCCTGAACCAGACCCGTCGCCACGCGAATCGCAAACAGGGCCGAGGCCCCGCCAAGGCCCGTCCGGCCGGTGTCATGCTGCAGGGTTTCGGTCATTCAGGCGTCTCCGAAAGGCAGGATTGCACGGGCCGTGACGTCGAGAAAGCGCAAGGGACGGTTGCGGCCGTCGCCGCGCATCCCCAGAAAAGGGGCATGAACGCTCCCTTCAAGACGCCGAACACCGAAGCCCCGCTATGGGACCTGACCGACCTCTATGCCTCGCGCGATGACGCCAAGGTGGCCGCCGATCTGGAAAAGGCGAGGGGTCTGGTCGAGGCGCTGAATGGGCTGAAGGGCCTGCTGGCGGCGGATCAGGATGCGCAGGCGCTGGGCGAGGCGCTGGACCGCGCGATCCAGCTTTACGAGCAGGCGTCCGACGTCCTGGGCGCGCTGGGCGCCTACGCCTTCCTGTCGGCCTCAACCGCGCGCGACGATGCGACGGCGCAAGGCTTCGAGGCCGATGTGCGTGAGAAGATCACCGCCATCGCCACGCCGACTGTCTGGCTGACGCTGGAGATCAATCAGATCGACGATGCGGCGCTGGAAGCGGCGCTCACCGCCCATGCCGGCGCAGCGCGCTGGCGGCCGTGGTTGCGCCGGGTGCGGGCGATGAAGCCGCACGAACTGTCGGCCGAACTGGAAACCTTCATCGCCGAGCGCGGACCGATCACGGCCCAATGGCCGCGCCTGTTCGATGAGCAGCTGGCCGCCCTGCGTGCAAAGGCGGGCCATGAGGAACTGACGCTGGCCGAGGCGCTGAACCGCCTGTCGGACGCCAAACCCGCGCGCCGCAAGGCCGCCGCCGAGGGTCTTTCAGAGGCGCTGGCCGCCCGCGCCCCGACGCTGGCCCTGGTGCTGAACACCGTCGCCGCCGACAAGGCGATGGAGGATCGCTGGCGCGGTTTCAAACGTCCCGCCGACAGCCGTCACCTGGGCAACGAGGTGGATGGCGAGGCCGTGGATGCGATGGCCGAGGCGGTCGCCGCCGCCTATCCGCGCCTGTCGCATCGCTACTATGCGCTGAAGGCCAAGGCGATGGGCAAGGCGCGCCTGGACCACTGGGACCGTAACGCCCCGATCGAGACGACGACGCCGCGCGCCTTCACCTGGACCCAGGGGCGCGAGATCGTACTGGACAGTTTCTCGGACCTGGGCGGCGATTTCGCCGACCGGGCCGGCGGCTTCTTCGACAAGCCCTGGATCGACGGCCGGGCGCGGCCGGGCAAGCAGTCGGGCGCCTATGCCCACCCCGTCACCGCCGACCGCCACCCTTATGTCTTCCTGAACTGGATGGGCGAGCGGCGTGATGTCCTGACCCTGGCGCATGAGCTGGGTCATGGCGTCCACCAGACTCTGGCGGCCGATCAGGGCACGCTTCTGGCCGACACGCCCCTGACCCTGGCCGAGACGGCGTCGATCTTCGCCGAGGGACTGACCTTCGACCGCCTCCTGGCCACCGCGCCGAAGTCCGAGCAGCGGGGCCTGCTGGCCGGCCGGATCGAGGATGGTCTGAACACCGTCGTGCGCCAGATCGCCTTCCACCGGTTCGAGACCCGTTTCCACGACGAGCGCCTGCAGGGCGAGGTGTCCCAACAGCGGATCAACCAGCTGTGGCTTGAGGAAATGGGCGCCTCGCTGGGGCCGTCGGTCAAGCTCAACCCCGGCTATGAACACTGGTGGGCCTATGTCAGCCACTTCGTCCATTCGCCCTTCTATGTGTACGCCTACGCGTTCGGCGACCTGCTGGTGGCGGCGCTGATGGAGGCGCGTCGCAACGATCCGGCCGGCTTCACGCCGCTTTATCGCGAGCTTCTGGCCGGCGGCGGATCGCGGACCTACGTCGAGGCGTTGAAGCCGTTCGGTCTGGATCCGCGCGACCCGGCCTTCTGGAGCGTCGGCTGTCAGAGGCTGGAGCGGCTGGTCGATCAGTTCGAGGCGCTGGCCTGAGCAAGGCATGACTGCGGGCTTGAGCGGGGCGGTCGCCTCGGTGTAAGTCCGCGATAACGACGAGGGGATTCCACGAATGGCCGACCTGCACGACACCGCCAACGCACCTGCCGACGCCGATGCGCAAGCCTATCTGCACGGCCATATGGAAGTGCGCGAACAGGTCTCGACCTATCGCCTGTTCCTGAACCTGGCCAAGTGGGGCAGCCTGGCCATCGCGGTGCTGCTGCTGTTCCTGACCCTGTGGTTCCACCCAGGCGGCAGCTTCATGGCCGCCGTCATCGGCGCGGTCGTTCTGGGCGGCGTCGGCTTCGTGGCGCTGAAGTCCAAGCCGGGCGCCGCGCACTGAGCCTTGCGTAGGATCGCCCTTGGGCGGTCTGAAATCACGCGCCCTCGCCAAGCTTTGGCATAACCGTGCTTTGACGGCTTGCGCCGGAACGGCCTAACCTTCGTTCAACGAAAAGAACGAGGGGATTCGCTTGGCCGTCGCTATCGCCGTCACCCGTGAACGTCGCGAAGGCGAGACGCGCTGCGCCGTCACGCCCGAGACGGTCAAGAAGCTGATCGCCCTGGGGGCGACCGTCACGGTCGAGGCCGGGACCGGCCTTGGCTCCTCCATTCCCGACGCCGACTATGCCGCCGCAGGTGCTGTGGTGAAGCCGGACACCCGCGCCGTGCTGGACGGCGCCGACATCGTGCTGAAGGTGCGCGGCCCTACGGCCCAGGAAACCAGCGCGCTCAAGCCCGGCGCCATAGTCATCGCCATGCTGGACGCCTATCGCGACAAGGCCACCGTCGACGCCCTGGCCGGGGCCAACGCCACCGCCTTCGCCATGGAGTTCGTGCCCCGCATCACCCGCGCCCAGGTCATGGACGTCCTGTCTTCCCAGGCGAACCTGGCCGGATACCGCGCGGTGATCGAGGCGGCCTACGCCTATGGCAAGGGCTTCCCGATGATGATGACGGCGGCCGGCACGGTCGCCGCCGCAAAGGTCTTCATCATGGGCGTGGGCGTCGCGGGCTTGCAGGCCATCGCCACCGCGCGTCGCCTGGGCGCCGTCGTCACCGCCACCGACGTTCGCCCCGCGACCAAGGAACAAGTCGAAAGCCTGGGCGCCAAATTCCTGGCCGTCGAGGACGAGGAGTTCAAGAACGCCCAGACCGCCGGCGGCTACGCCAAACCCATGTCGGTCGAGTATCAGGCCAAACAGGCCGAGCTGACCGCCAGCCATGTGGTCAAGCAGGACGTGGTCATCACCACAGCCCTGATCCCCGGCCGCGCCGCGCCTGTGCTGCTGACCGCCGCCCATGTCGCCTCGATGAAGCCCGGCTCGGTCATCATCGATCTGGCGGTCGAGGCAGGCGGCAATGTCGAGGGCTCCAAGCTCAACGAGGTCGTGACCACCGCGAACGGCGTCACCATCGTCGGCTGGTCGAACCTGCCCGGCCGCATCGCCGCCGACGCCAGCGCCCTCTACGCCCGCAATCTGACCGCCTTCGTCGGCCTATTGATCAAGGATGGCGGTCTGGCTGTCGATCTCGAAGACGAGATCCTGAAGGCGGCGGTAGTCACAGACGGCGGGGCCGTGGTGCATGAGAAGGTGCGGGGATGATCGGTGTTGCACTAGCCTTCGCGGTTGCCGGAATTGCTCAGTCGCCAACTGCTGGAGCGAAGTGTCTTCGTGACGGAGATCGGGTTGCTGGTGAATTCCGATATGTGGAGTCGAGGCATCCGAACGGGACCTCGTTGCGATACGGATTCGTCGTTACGCCAGAGCCAGTGTGTGTCATCGCGCAAGGTGGAGAAGGCAACCAACCTTACCCTGTTTGGGGGCGTTGGATACAAATGAGCTATGCTGATGATCAGATTGGCGGACAACCATATCCGGGTGATCAAGCCGTAGTCACGGCGACTTATTTTGCTCCCGAAACTGCTTGGCACCTGGGAGATATCGTCGGGATAAATGCGAGAGTTGTCTCTAGTGAGCCAATGTAGGAACTGACCATGGAACACGTCGATCCCACCGTCTTCCGCCTGGCCATCTTCGTGCTGGCGATCTTCGTCGGCTATTATGTCGTCTGGAGCGTGACGCCGGCCCTGCATACGCCGCTGATGGCCGTGACCAACGCCATTTCCAGCGTCATCATCGTCGGCGGCCTGATCGCGGCGGCGGCCGTGTCCGGTGACGCGACCGGCCCCAGCGCCTGGATCGCCAAGGGGGCGGGCGTGGTCGCCGTCACCCTGGCCAGCGTCAACATCTTCGGCGGCTTCATGGTCACGCGGCGGATGCTGGCCATGTACAAGAAGAAGGAGCGGCCCGCTGCTAAGGCCGCTCCCGAGGCGTCTTCGTGACGGACGCCGCACAGATCGCCATCACCGGATCCTGGGTCGCGACCGGCATCGGCTTCGGCCTGTGGCTGTACGGCTGGTTCGGGGCCAAGACGCCGATCAAGCGCCAGCGGCTGCACGACTGCGGCATCGCCCTGGTCTTTTCGGCCATTCTGGTTCGCGTGGTGACGCAGGACCGGCCGTTGGGCGTCTTCGAATGGGCCCTGTTCTTCATCGGCCCGCTGTTCATCGCCGCCGCCTTGTGGCGGCTGGCCCGCACGTCTTGAGGGGAGGGGCGTGATGAACGCATCTTTGGCCGCACTGGCCTATCTGGTTTCAGGCGTCCTGTTCATCCTTTCGCTGCGGGGGCTGTCTAGCCCCGAGACCAGCCGTCAGGGCAACACCTTCGGCATGGTCGGCATGGCGCTGGCCATCGGCGTGACCCTGCTGACGCTGGGCACGACGGGGGCGCTGGATACCGTGACCCTGGCCCTGATCGCGGGCGGCGTCATCGTCGGGGGTGGGGCTGGTGCCCTGATCGCCAAGCGAGTGGCCATGACCGACATGCCGCAGCTGGTCGCGGCCTTCCACAGTCTGATCGGCATGGCCGCCTGCCTCGTCGCCATCGGCGCGATCTATGCGCCCGAGGCCTTTGGAATCCTGTCCGACGACGGAAACGGCATCAAGACGCTGTCGATCATCGAACTCAGCCTCGGCGTCGCCATCGGGGCCATCACCTTCACCGGCTCGGTCATCGCCTTCGCCAAGCTGAATGGCAACATGAGCGGCGCGCCGATCATCCTGCCGGCGCGGCATCTGATCAATGTCGGCCTGGCGCTGGGTCTGGTCTTCCTGATCGGCATCCTGATCGGCACGAATGGCGCGGCGACCTGGGCCTTCTGGGGCGTCTTCCTGATCGCGCTCGTTTTGGGCGCGACCCTGATCATACCCATCGGCGGGGCCGACATGCCGGTCGTGGTGTCGATGCTGAACTCCTATTCCGGCTGGGCGGCGGCGGCGCTGGGCTTCACGTTGGAGAACATCGCCCTGATCATCACCGGCGCCCTTGTCGGATCGTCGGGCGCGATCCTCAGCTACATCATGTGCAAGGGCATGAACCGCAGCTTCATCAGCGTCATCCTGGGCGGCTTCGGCGGCGGCGATGCGGCGGCCGGTCCCGGCGGCGCCAAGGAGACGCGGCCGGTCAAACAGGGCTCGGCCGAGGACGCCGCCTTCATCATGAAGAATGCGTCCAAGGTCATCATCGTGCCCGGCTACGGCATGGCGGTGGCTCAGGCCCAGCACGCCCTGCGCGAAATGGCCGACAAGCTTAAGGAGGAGGGGGTCGAGGTGAAATACGCCATCCACCCCGTCGCCGGTCGGATGCCGGGCCATATGAACGTCCTGCTGGCCGAGGCCAACGTGCCCTATGACGAGGTGTTCGAACTGGAGGACATCAACGCCGAGTTCGCCACCGCCGACGTCGCCTTCGTCATCGGCGCCAATGATGTGACCAATCCTGCGGCTAAAACCGACCCGACCAGCGCCATCTACGGCATGCCGATCCTGGATGTGGAAAAGGCCGGCACGGTGCTGTTCATCAAGCGCGGCATGGGTTCGGGCTACGCCGGGGTCGAGAACGAACTCTTCTTCCGCGACAACACCATGATGCTGTTCGCCGACGCCAAGAAAATGGTCGAAGGGATCGTGAAGGGGCTTTGAGCCATGGCCAGCACGCCCAAGACCAGCCCCACCGACGCCTCTATCGACGCCTTCTTGTCTGCGATCGACGACCCACGCCGACGGTCTGATGCTCATGCCGTCTCCGCAATGATGGCTCACATCACGGGTGAACCGGCCGTGCTCTGGGGATCGTCCATCGTCGGGTTCGGCAACGACGGCGGCCCCAAGGGCGGCTGGCCGCTGATCAGCTTCTCGCCGCGAAAAGCCAATCTGGTGCTTTATGTCGGTGGGGATTTCTCTGAACGAGCCGAGCTTATCGCCCGCCTAGGCAAGGTGAAAACCGGCGTGGGCTGCCTCTATGTTTCGCGTTTGGAAGATGTCGACCAGGCGGTTCTGCGCGACCTTTGCGGTCGCGCTGTTCTCGCGGTCAAAGCCGGCTCGGACTGAAGTCTCTTCAGACCCCTATCGCGCAACCTTGACCGGCGCTATCACGCGTCCGTGAACACATTGTCCGGACCTCTTCCTGCCGCCCATCGCCGTTTCGAGGCTCTGGACTCCCTGCGCGGGGTGTGCGCCATCCTTGTCGTGATGTTTCATATGCCTGTCGCAAGTCATTGGCGCGACTGGGGTTTCATTCAGCATTCCTATCTGTTTGTCGACTATTTCTTCGTTCTGTCGGGCTTCGTCATCGCTCATGCCTATGCGAACCGACTGAAGTCGGGCCGCGACGCCGCGCGGTTCATGGTGCGGCGCTTCGGTCGGATCTGGCCGCTGCATCTGCTAATGCTGGCGGCCTTCATCGGGTTGGAGCTGGCGCGGCTTGTCTTCCATTTCGACAGCGCGCCGCCTTTCACGCGGGATCGGTCAATCGAGGCGATCTTTACCAATCTGGCGCTGATCCAGGCCTGGCATGTGCATCCCTATCTGACCTGGAACGGGCCATCGTGGACGCTCAGCGCCGAATGGGCCTGCTATCTGATCTTCGCGGGGTTGGTGCTGATCGCGCCCAAACGCTTCCGCTGGATCGGGCTGGTGCTGGCGATCATCGGCGGCGCGCTGGTGCTCAGCTACGCCCGGCGCTGGATGAACACGACCTATGACTTCGCCGTACCGCGCGCGGTCTATGGCTTCTTCCTGGGCTGCCTGCTGCAGGGGCTCTGGACCCGCATTCCGCGGCTCAAGGGCGGCGCCGCGACGCTTTTGGAGATCGCGGCCATCGTCGCCGCCTGCATCTTCATCGGCTATGCTCAGGGGCCGATCACCGTGGCCGTCACCTTGATCTTCGTGGCGCTGATCTGGGTCTTCGCCGGCGAGGAGGGGGCGCTGTCACGCGTGCTGGACCATCCGGCTCTGGTCACCCTGGGGCGGTGGTCGTTCGCCATCTACATGGTCCACATGTTCATCCTGACCGTGATGATGATCGTGGCCAGAAAGCTGGACCTGGTCCCGGTTCGTCGCATCGACTTCGGCTCGGTCTGGCTGAACGACCTGTTCGCCGTCGCCATGTTCGGCTTCATCGTCGCGGTCGCCGTCGTGGCACACCGACTTGTCGAGCAGCCGGCCCAGCGCATGATCGATCGCTGGACCAAGCCGAAGGCGGCCTGAGCTCAGGCGGCCATCCGCCATTCCGGGGCCATGTCGCCGGCGCGGCCTTCGTCCCACAGCATGTCCTCGTCCGAATAGCGGCTGCTGGCGGCCGCCGAGATGACGTCGACCACCTGTTCCTCCAGCCGGTCCCAGATCACGGCGAGGTCGGACGACCAGTCGGCCTCGCACGGCACGATGATGTAGCGGCTGGCGCTGACGGTCTGGGTGGGTTGGAAACGCGCCATCTGATGATCTCCTGAAGCGGGGGCCTCTTGTCGATGATGTCGTTATGAAGCAGTGTTGCGTCAGAAACGGACGTAGGGATCGGCGAGAGCATTGAGACACGACAAGGCGGCGATGGTGATCGATCTGGCACGCCGCATGGCCGCCAGCGCCGAAGGGCTGAGCCTGGACGAGATCGCGCGCGACATGCGCGTCGGCCGCCGCACCGCCGAACGGATGCGCGACGCCGTGCTGATGCTGTTTCCCCAGGTGGACGAGGTCTCGGACCCGCCGTCCAAACGCTGGCGCATCCGGGGCGGTCTGTCGGCCTTCGAACAGGCCCCGACGGCGACCGAAATGCTGGAACTGTCCAAGGCCGCGACCGCCCTGCGCGCCGCCGGCGAACCGGCGCGCGCCATGGCGCTGGAGGGGCTGGAGCGCAAGCTGAAGGCGGCGATGCGTTCGACCACGCTGAACCGGATGGCGCCCGATCTGGAGGCGTTGGTCCGGGCAGAGACCATTGCGGTCCAGGCCGGCCCTCGACCCTCCGCCGACGAAGCCATGCTGACCGCCATTCGCGCGGCTGTGCTGGCGCAGCAGCCCTTGGGCTTCACCTATTCCCGTCCGGGCGCCGAGCCGCGTCGGCGCAGCGTGGCGCCGTGCGGCGTCATGTTCGGCCGGGCCAACTATCTGGTCGCCGCCGATCGCGAGACCGGCCGCATCCAGACCTTCCGCCTTGACCGGATGAGCCATGTCGCCCCGCAGGAGGGGATGGCCGTGCCGCCCGCCGATTTCGACCTCGGCGTCTTCGCCAGCCAGTCCTTCGGCATCTATCAGGACGAGATCGAGGACGTCGTGCTGCGCATCGCGCCCGAGGGCGCGGCCGAGGCCAGGGGCTGGCGCTGGCACCCGACCCAGTCGTTTGAGGATCAGTCGGACGGCGGCGTGATCGTGCGGTTCCGCGCCTCGGGCATGCGCGAGCTGGCCTGGCATCTGTTTACCTGGGGCGAGCAGGTGCAGATCCTGGCGCCGGAGCGGCTGAAGGCCGTGATGGCCGGCGAACTGGCGGCAGCGGGCCGCGCCTTGGAACGGGCCTCAGCCTGACGAAACCGTAAGCTGACGCGGCGCGTTGACGACCGCTAGGCTTCGCGCCCAGCGCCCTTCAGGAGATCGCCCTTGCGCGTCCACGCCTTCGCCTCGTCCGCCATCCTGGCCCTCGCCCTTATGAGCGGCGCCTGCGCCGCCGGGCCCGTGTCGGCGCCGGCGACCTTTCAGGAGGAAGGCGGACCCCAGGTGACGGTGACCCGCGACGGCGATCACCTGAACATCGACTATCGCTTCGGGCGCGATGTGCCGGTCTGGGCCTTCCAGGATTCGGCGCTGGAACAGGATTCGCGCCAGCCCTGGCGGCCGCGCCAATGGACGGTCGAGACGCCCGGCGTCGTCATGGAGCGACGCGGTCATTACGACATCATCCGCAGCACGGACGGCGGTCCCGTGCCGCGCGAAGTCCGCTTCCGCGTTCGACCGCAGGCGGTGGATCTTGAGGCCGAATATCCGACCCTGCTGCTCTCCAATGGCGCGGTGGCCCTGCCGACGCGACAACTGGATGTCTTCGCTTTGCCGTCGGCCAAGGCGGCTGAACAGGTGCCGGACGACCTGAACCGAATCCGGCTGGATGGCGGTCCCTCGCGTGTGACGTGGCGCGATGAGAATGGACCCGTCCTGTTCAACGGGCGCCGTCGCGACGAACTGACCACGACGGACGAGCGCAGCTATGTCCTGCTGGGCGAAGCGACGGTGACGCCGGGCGACGGCCTGTCGACCGTCATGGACCCCAATCTGCCGCCGTGGATCGGGGAGGAGATCCGGGGCTTTGCGCCGCGTGTCGGTCATTACTATCGCGACCGTCTCGGCGCGCCGGGCTCCGGCGGCGATACGCCCATCGTCATGGTGGCCTGGAACGGGCCGACCGAAAGCATGACCAGCATGGGCGGCAGCGTCCTGCCGGGCCTGATCGTCATGTCGTTCGAGGGCAGGGGCGTGACCTCGCCCCAGCCCGAAATCATGGAGCGTTCGCGCTGGTTCATCGGCCATGAGGGGGCGCATTTCTGGCTGGGGCAGACGGTGCGCTACGCTTTCGCCGATGAGGCCTGGATCACCGAGGGCGGAGCCGACCTGATGGCTGTGCGCGCCCTCAAGGCCCTCGATGCAAGTTATGACGACCGGGCCGAGCTTCAGTCCGAGGTGGACGACTGCGTCAACCTGGCCCGCCAGCCGATCGCCCAGGCCGGCGCCCGGGGCGAACACCGCGCCTACTACGCCTGCGGGGCCGTCTTCGCCCTGGCGGCGGAGGGCGCGCAACGCCAGCGGACCGGCGGCGACTGGTTCGACTTCCTCAGACCTCTGCTGCGCCAGCCGGACGGCGTGCTCAGCCGCGAGGAATGGTTGACGGCCCTGACCCGGACATCGCGCGACCCGTCACTGCGCGGCGATGTCGAGCGGCTGCTGGACCAAGGCGCGCCCGATCCGTCCGCCGTCATCGCCCGCCTGTTCCAGCGCACCGGCGTGGCCTTCCGGATGATCGACGGCCGGGTGGTTCTGAGCTGAATCCGATTGCAGCCGCTGGCGCTGGACCTCGGATTGAACCCGAACCTTGGCCGTGGCGTTGTGGCGGGATGAAAACAGCCTTGATCCCGATGGCGGGTGCGATCGCCCTTCTGGCCGCCTGCGGCGATCACGAGGTCAATCCGCCGAACGAACCGGCGGCGCCCCTGCGCACGCCCGAGGCCATGCAGCCGGTCGAACCGCCGGGCCCGTCGTCTCTGGCCGGGCGGGGGCCGCGCAGTTTCGTGGGCGTTTGGGCGGCGAACCCGCAATGGTGCGCCCGGCCCCAGGGCGAACGCAGCCCGATCATCCTGACGCCGCTGCGCTTCGACGCCTATGGCCGTAACTGCGACATCGCCAGCATCGACGAGACGGGTTCCGGCTATGTCGCAGTGCTGCGATGTGCGGGCCGGCCTCAGACCGAGCGGGTGCACATGGGCACGAGCGGCGACGTGATGAACCTGACCTATGTCGATCAGGATATGAAGACGGTGAAACTGGCGCGCTGCCCCGGTTCGCCGCGCGCGCCCGATCCCGCCAATCCGCTGGAAAAGATGATGAAGAAGGACGGGGCCGAAACCCCGCCGGCCGCGCCGCCTAGTTGAACAGGAAGTTCATCACGTCGCCGTCCTTGACGACATAGGTCTTGCCTTCGGCGCGAAGCTTGCCGGCCTCGCGCACCTTGGCCTCGCCGCGCAGGGAGACGAAGTCGTCATAGGCTATGGTTTCGGCGCGGATGAAGCCCTTCTCGAAGTCGGTATGGATCACGCCGGCCGCCTGGGGCGCGGTGTCGCCGACATTGATGGTCCAGGCGCGGGCTTCCTTGGGCCCGACCGTGAAATAGGTCTGCAGGCCCAGCAGCTTGTAGGCCTCGCGGATCAGACGGTTCAGGCCGGGCTCTTCAAGACCTAGGGTCTCCAGGAACTCCTTCTGTTCCTCGTCGTCCAGCACGGCGATCTCGGATTCGATCTGGGCGGAGATGACGACCGAGTTGGCGTTGTCCTGGGCGGCCCGGGCCGCGACCTTGTCGGACAGGTCGTTGCCCTTGTCGGCCGAGCCCTCCTCGACGTTCGAGACATAAAGCGCTGGGAGCGCCGTCAGCAGTTGCAGCATGTGCCAGGCCTTGATGTCCTCCTTGGACACCTCGGCAGTGCGCGCGGGCTTGCCAGCGTTCAGCTGGGCCAGGGCCAGATCGACCAGCTTCAGCGTCAGGACCGATTCCTTGTCGCCGCCCTTGGCGCGCTTCTCCAGCTGCGGCCGGCGACGCTCCAGACTTTCCATGTCGGCCAGCATCAGTTCGGTCTCGATGATCTCCAGGTCGGCGATCGGATCGATGCGGTCCTCGACGTGGGTGATGTCGTCATCCACGAAGCAGCGGGCGACGAAGGCCACGGCGTCGCAGTCGCGGATGTTGGCCAGGAACTGGTTGCCCAGGCCTTCGCCCTTGGACGCGCCACGCACCAGACCGGCGACGTCGACGAAGGTGATGCGGGCCGGGATGATCTCTTTCGATCCAGCGATCTCGGCCAGGGCGTTCAGACGCGCCTCGGGCACGGCCACATCGCCGGTGTTCGGCTCGATGGTGCAGAACGGATAGTTGGCCGCCTGGGCCGCCGCCGTCTTGGTCAGGGCGTTGAACAGGGTGGACTTGCCGACGTTGGGCAGGCCGACGATCGCGACTTTAAGAGCCATGGTATTCCTCGTGAGGCGCGAGCCTTTAGCGGGTTCAGAGCCGTTTGTCAGGCTCGCGCTTCAACTGAGGTCAGTGGGCGGCGTGATCCATGCCTTCCATGGCCGGTTGGCGAACCTGCGCCTGAACCGTGATCGCCGGCGCCGACGCGAACTGGAACGTCAGCGGCACGGTCTCGCCGGCGACCAGAGGCGCGGTCAGGCCGATGAGCATCAGGTGGTTGCCGCCCGGCGCCAAGGCCACGGCCTGACCGGCGGGCAGGGGCAGGCCCGCCGTCAGCTCGGCCATCTTCATCATGCCGTTCTCGGTCTTCATCTCGTGGACCTGAAGCGATGCGGCGCGCGGGGTCGATCCCCCCGTCAGCCTGTCGTCGGTCGCGGCGGTCAGGGTGACGTAGCAGCCGCCGGCCTTGGCCCCATTCGGCGACGGGCGGCACCAGGCGTCGGTTGCGGTCACGGCGTCGGTCGCGGTCGGCGTCTGAGCGGCGGGCGCCTTGGCCGGCTCGGACGGATTGCAGGCCGCCAGCGACAGGGCGGCGGCGGCAAGGGCGAGTTTGGTCTTCATGGCGTCGGGTCTTTCACGAGGCGGCGGGACGGCGCCGGATCATCGGACGCAGGGCTCGGTCGAGCAATACGGCCGCGATCAGGCTCAGTCCCGTCAGGGGATAGAGGATGGCGAGGGGCAGGACGATGCCCAAGACAGCGGCGCGCGCACGCGGTCCCGGCGGGGCGGGCGGCGCGCCCAGGCGTCGGCGCGACAGATTGGGCGGGCGGCGCTTCCACCACATGACCAGGCCGCTGATCGCCAATAGCCACACGCCGATGCAGCCCAGCAGCATGACGATGCGGTTCGCCTGTCCGAACTGCGTGCCCTGGTGCGTATAGATGCCGAACTCGATGGCCTTTGCGCCGGCGCCGAACTGGTCATAGCCGATGTCGCCCAGCAGCCGTCCGGAGGCCGCATCGACATAGAGCGACCGGCTGTCCTGAACCCGTGTCGCCTGGGTCGTCAGCGTATAAGCGGTGTCATCGGCCTTGGGGATGTTCACCGTATAGGGGCGCGCCAGACGGGCCTGATCCGCGACCCGCAGAACCTGCGCCAGGCCGCCATGGCCGGCGTGGTCGTGGGTCATCACCATCCCCTCCATGGTCCAGCCGGCCCCGACCGGCGCATCGTGGTGCTGCGCCCTCTGCCAGGCGCCGGCGACGGGTGCGGGCGGCCGACCGAGCCCCGTCTCCTTGACCGCCCCCATGACCTTGTCGCCCCAGACCGCCGACCACGGCATGCCGGTCACGGCCAGAAACAGCACGACCCCGCCGACATAGACACCCGTCAACGCATGCAGGTCGCGCCAGAACGGACGGCGGCGGCTGTCGATCGTCTGCGGCGCAAAGGTCGCCACGCCCCGCCCGCGCGGCCACCACAGATAAAGCCCTGTGGCGAACAGGATGATCGTCCAGCCGGCGACGATCTCGACCAGGATGTTGAACGGCCGCCCCAGCAGGGTCAGGCTGTGTGTCTTCTTGACCAGCTCCATGAACCCGCCGGCCGGAATGACGCCGGTAGTCCGGCCGGTGTGCGGATCGACGAAGACCGTCTTCTGCACGCCGTCGGGTCGATCCACCCGCAGCCGGATCGCCTGATCGTCGCGCGCGGGCATGACCAGATTGGCGACCCGGCCCCCGCCAGCGGCCTGGGCGGCCGAAGCCACCCACGCATCCGGCGCCGCTTGGGTCTTAACGGCCGGCACGCGGATCATGTCGCGATACAGAAAGCCGTCGATCTCGTCCTTGAACAGATAAAGACCCCCCGTCAGGGCCAGCAGCATCAGCACCGGCATGACGAAGACGCCGGCATAGAAGTGCCAGCGCCAAACCGCGCGATAGGCGTCGGACATTGAGGCGTCGCCAGACTCAGAACGCATAACGCAACCCCACATAGGCCGAACGTCCCTCGCCGGGCGTGAAGACATCCGCTGCCGCCGTGCGCGCGTCGGTGATCGCATTGGCGTTGGAGACGTACTTCTTGTCTGTCAGATTGCGAAGGTCTGCGAACAGAGACACCCCTCCTGGCAGATCGACGCCCGCGTTGAGCGAAACTATGGTGTATCCCGGATATTTCAGCTGATTGGCGTAGTCGACATAGATGTCCTGGGGCACCCATTCGACGGATGGCGCGATGAACCAGCCGGCGGGATGTTCATACTTCAACTCCGCGCGATAGGCATGTTCGGGGATAATGGGCAGGCGGCCATCGCCATAGGTGGCATCGTCGTCGAAGAAGAAGTCTGACCAGGTGTAGGTCTGGCGCAAAGTCAGGCGTTCGCGGCCATTGTCGACCAACCTCCAATCCAATCCCGCTTCGATGCCCTGGTGCACCGTGTCCTCGGCGTTAAAGCTGAGGGGCGGATTGTTGGGGATGACGACGTAGTTCAGCAGTTCGCCTTTAAGATGAGAGCGATAGAGGGCGATGTCGTAGCGAAACGCGCCGCGTTGGCCCCGCGCGCCGATCTCTGCGGTCCAGGCTTCCTGCTGCTCGAGATCGACAAACTGGGGCACTGGCGTCTGCACGAGCTCCAGGAATGTCGGGGCCTCCACCGACTTCGTCACGTTCGCGTAAATTTGCGATCCATCGGGCTGTTCCCACAGCAGGCCGACCCGGGGGGCAAACCAGTCATAGTCGCGCTGCGCGCTATTGGCCGGGACCAGACGGTTGTCGACGTCACGCTCGGCTCGGCCCCAGGTGCCGCCCGCGATCAAGGCTATTTGGTCGGTCACGAACAAGCGCCCCTCGGCAAAGACATCCATGCCCGTGGCATTCTGCAACGTGCTGCCGATCTGGAATCCGGGGTTGCCGCCGCCGGTATTGACGAAGACTGCACTGTCGTTGTCGCCCGTTCGGAAATAGGCCCCGGCAAAGGCATCGGCTCGCAGCCCGCCCAACCGCCCATCCCAGTCCAGACGTGAAAAGCCGCCCCAGAACTGATAGTTGTTGTCCAGCACCACGGGCACGGGGTGGAACAGTTGTTTGTCGACAGCGTAGGCGCCGGCTTCAAACACCAACTCATCTGTCAGTCGCCAACGGGTCTGCGCCGTCACACGCACTGATTTGATGTCTCTGCCAAAATCCAAGTTGCGTACGAAGGGATCGGGATCGCGCGGCCTGTTCAGCGCCTTGTCCAACGTCTGGGTGCCCGAGATGTCCAGGTCTAGGTCGTTGGCCTGCACGATCAAACGCAGCTCACGGTCCTCGCCAAATTTACGGCCGATGTTCAGCGTCAGCCGCTTGCTGTCGGAATCTTGGTGGTCGAGGAAACCCTCGCTGCCTGACCATGTCGCGGCCGCGTAAATATCCCACGGGCCGAACTCACGCGCGATGGCTCCGTGTGCACGCCGCGTTTCGAAAGAGCCGCCCTCCAATCGGACCAGATTCGAAAACGGCGCATTGCGGCCGGTCGGCGTAAGGACGTTTATGGCCCCGCCTAATGCAGCACCGCCGAAACGCAGGGCGTTGCCGCCCTTGTAGACTTCGAAATACCGCGCGACCAAAGGGTCCAGTTCCTGGAAGTCGCCGAAACCGTCTGGCTGACTGAAAGGCACGCCATCCTGTGCCAGCAAGACGCCCCTGAGGTGCAGGCTCTGGCCGATGCCCGATCCTCGAATCGACAGACGGACTTCTTCGCCCCATCGCCGTTGAGCGAACACGCCGGGCACGGAGCGAAGTGTATCGGCGAATCCGAGTGCGTAGCGATCCTCATAGCTTTCTGAGGCGACGACGGCGACGGCCCCGGGCGTTCGGGACAAACGATCGCGAGCCTCAGCAACGACGGCGGGGTCATCTGGGTTACGCTGGCCCGTGACGATGACGCTATCGAGCTCCGTTGGCGCCTCCTGGGCAAAGGCGGGAGTGGCAAGGGCGGCGAGCAGCAGCGCGCAGGGCGCTGCGGTAGTCTTGAAGGACATGGATTGAACCTGAAATCAGAACGAGACGGCGCGCGGGCGCTGGGGCCGGCGCGGGCTTGGGTCTGGTTCAGGCTTGGGGTGGGGCGGTGGACGGCGGACGCGGCGGCGCGCGCGCTGGCGGCGGCGGGCTGACGCTGGCGGCGACATAGACAACGCGCTCGACGGTGCGGACCACCGGCGCCGGCTCGGGCGCAGGCGGGCAGGGCAGGGCGGCGGCCAACGGCATGACGCAGGCAGCGCATTTGGCCCCGACGTGCTTGTTGACCGGGCCGTCCATGCCGCCGGACTGGATCGTCTGGGGGCCTTCCGCCGAACAGATGACCAGCGGATGACCCGGCTGGACCGCCGCGAGAGCCGCGAACGGCAGCAGGGTTCCGAGCACGAGCGCGAACACCGCCGCCAGGAAGGCGAGCGATTGCGAGATCGACCAATTGTCGGCCTGGGCGCGGGTCACGTCTGGCCTCTACGGCGTTTTGCGACGGCGCGATAGGCGGCGGTTTGTCCTAAAGCTCGCCGCGCGCGGCTTGGCGGGGGCTGAACTTGGGCGCGGGGGCCAGGCGCATGACCTCGCCCTGATAGCGTTCGTCGTCGCCGGCGATCGCGAAAGGCAGGGCGTCGGCGCAGGCTTGAAGCATGGCGTCCAGCCAGGGCTGTTCCGCCTTGTGGAAGTCGCCCAGAACATGGGGCATGACCAGTTCCTTTTCGCCCGGATGGCCGATGCCCATGCGCGCGCGTCGGAAGTCGGCGCCGAGATGACTGATCAGGGAGCGGATGCCGTTCTGGCCGGCCGCGCCACCGCCGGTCTTCATACGGAACCGCCCAGGGGCCAGGTCGATCTCGTCGTGGAAGACGATGATTTCGCTCGGCGTGATCTTGTAGAATCGCGCCGCCTCGCCGACCGCCCGACCGCTTTCGTTCATATAGGTCTGGGGTTTCATCAGCAGGACCTTGGTTCCGTCGACCAGACCCTCGCTGACGATCGACTGGAACTTGGCGCGCTCGGGACCGAACCGCCACCGGCGCGCGATCTCGTCGGCGGCCATGAAGCCGATGTTGTGCCGGTTCTTTTCGTATTTCCCGCCCGGATTGCCGAGCCCCGCGATGATGATCATGGCGTCCTCTTGCCGTTTGCGTCAGGCAAAGAAAAGCCCCGCACGGCGAACCGGGCGGGGCCTGATCTTGTCGAAGCGACGAAGGATCAGTCTTCGGTCTTCTCGGCCGGGGCGGCCTCGGCGTCAGCGGCTTCGTCAGCAGCTTCCGACAGGGCGGCCGACGAGATCTTGACCGTGGCGATCACGAAGTCGCGGTCGGTGATGGTGGCTTCCGCGCCCTTGGGCAGCTTGATGTCCGAGATGCGGATGGTGTCGCCGATTTCGGCCTTGGCCAGATCGACAACCAGCTCTTCCGGGATCTGGTCGGCGCGGACCAGGATCTCGACGGCGTGACGGACGATCTCCAGCGAGCCGCCCTGACGCGAGTAGGGCGCTTCATCGGCGTTCAGGAAGTGCACCGGCACTTCGATCTTGACCGGAGCCTTCTCGTCGACGCGCATCAGGTCGAAGTGCAGGGGGCGGTCCGAAACGGGGTCGAACTGCACGTCCTTGGCGATGACCGGCTGGGTCTCGTCGCCGTACTTCAGGGTCACCAGGTGGCCCAGCAGCTTGCCGGTGTAGAGCGACTTGCGGAAGTCCTTCTCGTTCACCGAAATGGCGACGGGGGCTTGCTCGCCGCCGTAAAGGACGCCCGGCACGAAACCGGCGCGACGCGCAGCGCGAGCGCCGCCGGTGCCGACGCCATCGCGGACGTCCACGTTCAGAATGATCTCGGCCATGTGGCTCGCCTCAACAACAACGGAAACGCCGCGCCAACCCGGGGCTCTCGCGGCGGGGGTGATGAACCCTCGAATTCAAGAGCGCGGGCTATTACACGCATCAGGTCCAAGGCGCAACCGTCAAAGGTTCCGCTTCACGCCGCCCGCGCGCGATCCTTCAGCAGCGACGTCGGCGCCGCGACGATGCCCAGCAGCTCGGCGGCGTTGAACGGCTTGGCCAGGTGGTGGTCCGCCCCGGCCGCGCGTCCGGCGGCGACGTGCTCTGGCATGGCGTTGGCGGTCAGCATGACGATCGGCGTGCGATCCAGGCCCATCGTCGCCTCGTGCAGGCGAATCTCCTGCGTCGCGGTCAGCCCGTCCATGATGGGCATCTGCATGTCCATCAGCACTAGGTCGAAGGTGTCGGCCCGGAAACTTTCCAGCGCCTGGGCGCCGTTCTCGGCGATCACGATCTGCGTCGGCGTCTGCGCCAGAATCAGTTCGATGACGCGGCGGTTGGTCGGATGGTCGTCGGCGACCAGCACGCGGATCGTTCGCGCCTGCTCCACGACGGCGGGTTGGGCCGGCGCAGGCTCCTTGCGCGACGGGGCCTGAGTCTGTCTCAGCGGCAAAGTCAGGATAAAGGCCGCGCCGCCGCCGGGTTCGCTCTCGCAGCCCAGGTCGCCGCCCATCATCTCGGCCAGCTGACGACAGATGGACAGGCCCAGTCCCGAACCGCCGAACTTGCGCGTGATGCCGCCGTCGGCCTGTTCGAACCGGCTGAACAGGCGCGCCCGCGTCGCGGCGTCAAAGCCGATGCCGCTGTCCTCGACGGTGAAGCGCAGCACGGGCGAGCCCTCGCGGTCCGCGCCACGCTGCACGATCAGGCCGACAAAGCCCTTGCTGGTGAACTTGACGGCGTTCGAGATCAGATTGGTCAGCACCTGCTTCAGGCGCACCGCATCGCCCAAGATCCAGACGTCGTCCTCCAGATCGATATCCACATGGAAGTCGAGATGCTTCTCACGCGCGTTTTCGGCATAGAGCTGAGCCGCCTCGCGCACGACCGTCGCCAGTTCGAAGGCGTCTTCGGTCAGCTCCAGCTTGCCCGATTCGACGCGCGCCAGATCCAGGATGTCGCTGAGCAGCGTCTGCAACGTCTTTCCCGACGCCTGCATCAGATCCAGCATCTCACGCTGCTCAGCCGTCAGATCGGTCTTGGCCAGGGCCTGGGACAGGCCGATCACGCCGTTCAATGGCGTGCGGATCTCATGGCTCATGTTGGCCAGAAACTGGCTCTTGGCGACATTGGCGGCCTCGGCCGCGTCGCGCGCTTCGGACAGGGCCTCGGCGTCGCGCTTCAGATCGGTGATGTCGTTGCAGACCGTGACCGTCCCGCCCTCGGACGTACGGCGGTCCTGAATACGCAGCCAACGCCCGCCGGCGACCTGTTGCTCGCTGTTCGATGAAAGCTGACGACGGGCCTGCATGCGCTCATTCAGCCATTCTTCTTCGCGGCCGGCCGCCTCCTGATAGCGGCCTTCGTCGATGCCGATGCGCAAGGCCTCTCGGAAGGTCAGGCCGACGACCAGATGCGGCTCGAGCTCGGGGTTCACCTCGGCGTAGCGCGCATTCCAAAGCACTAGCCGATCCTTGGAATCATAAAAGCCCAGGCCGTCGGGCATGGCGTCCACCGCCTCGCGGATGCGGCGCAGCGCGGTGGCGCGGGAAATATAGGCCATCATGCCCAGCACGGTGGCGGCCGTGCAGATCATCAGCAGAATGGCGGCCAGCAGCAGTCGCATCGCCTCGCTCGACAGCCCCTGGTCGGCGGCGACGGTCGGGTCCGGCGTCACCGTGATCGCCGCCATGCCGATGAAATGAAGAACGATGACGGTCGCGGAAAGTCCCGTCGTCGTCGCCAGCAGGCGCAGCAGGCCGCCTCGACGATAGAAGAAGGCCGTCGCACCGCCGATCGCCAGGGCCGCGATGATGGACAGGGCGACTAGGCCGGGATCCCAACTGATGTGCGCGGGCGCCTTGATGGCGGCCATACCGAGGTAATGCATGGCTCCGACGCCGGCGACGGCGATCACCGCGGCAAGCACCCGCCACATGCGGCCCTTGCCCATCAACGTCGAGCCAATCGTCAGGCCGATCATGGCCAGTGCGATCCCCAGGGAGGCGACCGTCAGGAAAGGATTGTAACGCACCGGCACGCCAGCCACGAACCCCTGCATGGCCACGAAATGGGTCGCCCAGATCGACAAGGCCCCGATCATGACGGCCAGCAGGACCGAGCGGCGGCGTCGATTGGGGTCGCGTCGGCCCATCTGCTGCATGACGTGGGTGGAGACGCCCAGACCGGCCATGCAGATCAACGCAGCGAACACCGTAATCCGCCAGTCGTGATCATGCGCAATGCAATGGATGATGCGGTCCACGAGGCCTCCCCTTGGGTGTACGATAGGCGACAATCCTAAAGAAACCGTGCGGCGAAGCTTATGGGCGCCGCAGGCTGTCGGCACGCCGTCACAGAATCCGTGCAAGGATCGGAATCGTTCTTCAGTTCGAGGTCGCCCGGACCCATGCCTTACGAAGTCTCGCCATCGCCTGTCGCGCCGGTATCCACCTCGCGGCTGTGGACGGTCGGCGCCAGCATCGGCATCGCCATCGTGACCCTGCTCGTGCTGGCGATCCTGCATCCCGAACTCGCGAACTGGCTGGTCGGCGGGGCGGTGATCGTGGCGGCCTCGGCTTGGCTGTTGAACATGAACGAGGCGGCCAGGGCTGAGCCGGCGGCCAACCAGGGCGCTGCGACCGAGCCCGCCATCGACATGGTGACGGGCGATCTTCTCGACCGGGTGTTCGAGGCGCTGGACGATCCGGTGCTGGTGGTCAGCGGCGGCGAGCCGGACGACATCGCCGGGCGACGCATCGTGATGGCGAACGCGGCTGCGCGCGAACTTCTGCGCATCCAGCGCCAAGGCGCCTTGCTGGTTCAGGTGATCCGCGAACCGGGCGTGCTGGAGGCGGTGGACGAGGCCCTGTTCGGCGGGACGGCGCGCACCACGGATTATGCGACCGGTGGGCAGCGCGACCGACGCTGGCGTGCCTGGACCCGTCCGCTCTCACTCGAAGCGTCAGGCAAGGCGGGGTCGGAGCTGGCCCTGCTGATCCTGCGCGACGAAACGGACTCGCGCCGTATCGAGATGATGCGCGTGGACTTCCTGGCCAACGCCAGCCACGAACTGCGCACGCCCCTGGCCTCGCTCAGCGGTTTCATCGAGACCCTGAAAGGCCACGCGCGTGAGGATGTTGTCGCGCGCGACCGCTTCCTGGACATCATGTCGGCCCAGGCGGATCGGATGGGGCGGCTGGTCGCGGATCTGCTGTCGCTCAGCCGGATCGAACTGAACGAGCATATTCCGCCCTCTGGCCGCGTCGATCTGGACCGCGCCGCCTCCGACGTGGTCGACGCCATCAGCGTTCTGACGCGCGAAAAAGAGATCGCCATCGCCCTGGATCAAGGGGAGGCGAGGGCGTCGATCAGCGGCGATCGCGACGAGATATTGCAGGTGGTGCAGAACCTGCTCGACAACGCCGTCAAATATTCGTCACGCAACGGCACGGTCGAAATCTCGGTGCGTTCGGACCTGTCGTTCGACGAGGCCTGGGCCTCGCGCATGCCTGGCGCGACACGACTGCCGCTGGTCACGCCGGACCGCACGGCCGGCGTCTCCTATGCCGCCGTCACGGTGCGCGATCATGGGCCCGGCATGGCGCGCGAACATCTGCCCCGCCTGACCGAGCGCTTCTATCGGGTCGAGGGTCAAAAGAGCGGCGAGCGGCAGGGGACGGGGCTGGGTCTGGCCATCGTCAAACACATCATCAACCGTCACCAGGGCGGTCTGGTGGTCGAAAGCGCGCCGGGTATGGGCGCGGCCTTCACCGCATGGTTCCCTCAGCCGGTCGAGCGACGCTGAGAGCGCGACGGCCGATCGCTGTCACCCAACTGTCATCGAGCCGTCGTAATCCGCTGACCATTCGCAGGCAGTAGTCGCGCCGCGTTGGTCCCGATGTTCAGGACCGTCGTCGATTCGCACACGGCGCTTCGGACTTCTGAATGATCTGGATTTATTTGCTGATCCTCGTCGCCTTGAGTGCGGCCGCCTTCCTGGGCGGGCGTGCATTGGCGCGTCGTCGTGCGATCGGCGCAAAGCCCCATTCCCGCCCCGGTCAGCACGGCGCCTATGCGCTGATCTGGGTCGCCGCGCCGGCTCTGCTGGTCCTGATCCTGGCCTCGGTTTTCGCCGCCCCGCTTCAGCGTCAGCTGACGGCCGCCGGCACGCCTGATGCAGTCGCGGCGCTGGAGCCGTTCCGTCGCGACGCCTTCTTCGCCGACGCCCACCGCGTGGGTCGTGGCGAGCCCGCCATGCAGATTTGGGAGCGTCCGCTGGCCGAAGAACTGCCGGTCGAGGCGCGCCGCATGGTTCGCATCGAACGCACCCTGTCGTGGGGCGGCGGCGTCGCCGCCATCCTGGCCGCCGTCCTGGGCGGCCTGTTCGCCCTGACGCAGATCAAGCCTCAGACGCGCGCTCGCAACCGGGTCGAGGGCTGGATCTACGGCGCCCTGTTCGTCTGCTCGGCCATCGCCGTCCTGACGACCCTGGGCATCATCGCCTCCCTGGCCTTCGACAGCTTCCGCTTCTTCCAGAAGGTGCCGGTTCTCGACTTCCTGTTTGGCACCCAATGGAGCCCTCAGATCGCCATCCGCGCCGATCAGGTCGGGTCCTCGGGCGCCTTCGGGGCCGTGCCGCTGTTCGCCGGCACCCTGCTGATCATGGTCATCGCCATGTGCGTCGCTGCGCCCATCGGCCTGCTGTCGGCTATCTATCTGTCGGAATACGCCGGCCGCACGACCCGCGCGGTGATCAAGCCGCTGCTGGAGATCCTCGCCGGCGTGCCGACCGTCGTTTACGGCTTCTTCGCCGCCCTGACCGTCGGGCCGTTGCTGAGGGTCTTCTTCAACGAGATCGGCCTCTTCCTGATCGGCGGACCGCTGGACGGGCTCGGCCAATACCTGGCTCTGGTTCAGAACCAGATGGCCCTGACGGCGGGCGCGGTGATGGGCATCATGCTGATCCCGTTCGTGTCGTCCCTGTCCGACGACATTCTGAACGCCGTGCCTCAGTCGCTGCGTGACGGCTCGTTCGCCATGGGCGCGACCAAGTCCGAGACGGTGAAGCGGGTTCTTCTGCCCGCCGCGCTGCCGGGCATCGCCGGCGCCCTGCTGCTAGCCGTGTCGCGCGCCATTGGCGAGACCATGATCGTGACCATGGCCGCGGGCCTGGCCGCCAACCTGACCTTCAACCCGCTGGACACCGTCACCACCGTCACCGTGCAGATCGTGACCCTGCTGACCGGCGACCAGGAGTTCAACAGCGCCAAGACCCTGTCCGCCTTCGGCCTGGGCCTGACCCTGTTCCTGGTCACCCTGATGCTGAACATCATCGCCCACCGGATCGTGCAGACCTATCGGGAACAATATGACTGACGCGACCCCCGATCAGATCGACGGCGCGGCCGCCAAGGGACGTCTCGACCGCCTGCGGGCCGGTCTGAAGCGTCGCCACGCCAAGGAAACGCGTTTCAAATGGTATGGCCGCCTGGCCATCGCCGCCGCCATGCTGTTCTTGGCCGTGCTGCTGGTGCGCATCGTCGAGCAGGGCCACACCGCCTTCTACACCCACACCGTCACCGTGCCGGTTTTCATGGACCCGGCGCGCGTGGACCGCGCTTATCCGCAGGGCTCCAACTTCGAGCAACTGGCGGCCGAGCAGCAGTTGGCCCGCATCGGCATTCAGGACGACGCGGCCGGGACGAAGGCCGCGCAGATGAAGCGGCTGTTCTCGTCGGAGCTGAAGTTTGTCGCCGCTGATCTGGTCGCCAAGCGAAGCGAGGTCATCGGCGAGACCGTGCCCCTGGCCGTGCCGCTGTCCGATGACGCCGATCTGTATCTGAAGGGCGAAATCTCTAGGGAGACGCCTGAGGATCAACGCCGCCTGACCGATCAGCAGATCGCCTGGCTGGACCGGATGCAGACCGAAGGCGTGATCGGCTCGCACTTCAACACCGCCCTGTTCACCAACGGCGATTCGACCCAGCCCGAGCTGGCGGGCGTCCTGGGCGCCGTGGTCGGTTCGGCCCTGATGCTGATGGTCACGGCCCTGATCGCCATTCCGCTGGGCGTCGGCGCGGCCATCTGGCTGGAAGAGTTCGCGCCCAAGAACAAGCTGACCGACATCATCGAGGTCAACATCAACAACCTCGCGGCCGTGCCGTCCATCGTCTACGGCCTGCTGGGTCTGGCCCTGTTCATCAACTGGATGCATCTGCCGCGCGCCAGTCCGATCGTCGGCGGTCTGGTCCTGGCGCTGATGGCCCTGCCGACCCTGGTCATCGCCACCCGTTCGGCGCTGAAAGCCGTGCCCCCGTCGATCCGCGAGGCCGCCTTGGCCATGGGCGCATCCAAGACCCAAACGGTGTTCAGCCACGTCCTGCCGCTGGCCATGCCTGGCGTCATGACCGGCGCCATCATCTCGATGGCCCACGCCCTGGGCGAGACCGCGCCGCTGCTGCTGATCGGCATGGTCAGCTTCGTGCCGGGCGTGCCGCACGCCATCGACCAGCCTGTCGGCGCGCTGCCCTCGCTGATCTACATCTGGGAAAACGCCTCGGAGCGGGCCTTCCACGAACGCACCGCTGCGGCGATCATCGTCCTGTTGGTCTTCATGATCATCATGAACGCGGCGGCCATTATCCTGAGGCGGCGCTTCGAGCGTCGGTGGTAAGAGAATGAAATTCCGTATTTTCCGCTCCGCCGAGGACCAGACCGGCGCCGGCTCGGTCGATCCGACCGAAGCGCCGCGCATGGGCGGTCAGATCCTGCCCGAAATCGCCCCATCCAAGGGCGCAGCCGCCGAACCGCGTGTCGAGGACGCTACGCCCCGGTCGGGCCCCGCCGTGGTCGACAGCCCGCCCGTCGGTCCGATCAAGATCGCCGCGCGCGACGTCTCGGTCTTTTATGAGGGCAAACAGGCGCTTTACGACGTCTCGCTGGATATCCCGGACAAGACCGTCACGGCTCTGATCGGCCCGTCGGGCTGCGGCAAGTCCACATTCCTGCGGACCATGAACCGCATGAACGACACTATCGCCGGGGCCAAGGTCACGGGCCGTATCGCCATGGACGGCGAGGACATTAACGACCGCTCCATCGACCCGGTGCTGCTGCGCGCCCGCGTCGGTATGGTGTTCCAGCGTCCGAACCCCTTCCCGAAATCGATCTACGAAAACGTCGCCTACGGACCCAAGATCCACGGCCTGGTGTCGTCCAAGGCCGAGATGGACGAGGTCGTTGAAAAGGCGCTGAAGCGCGCTGGCCTGTGGGAAGAGGTCGCTGACCGCCTGCAATCGTCGGCCATGGGTCTGTCAGGCGGCCAGCAGCAGCGTCTGGTCATCGCCCGCGCCATCGCCGTAAACCCCGAAGTCATCCTGATGGACGAGCCCTGCTCGGCGCTGGACCCCATCGCCACGGCGCGGATCGAGGAGCTGATCGACGAACTGCGCGAGCGGTTCTGCATCGTCATCGTCACCCACTCGATGGCCCAGGCCGCGCGCGTGTCGCAACGCACCGCCTTCTTCCACATGGGCCGTCTGGTCGAGACCGGGGACACGGAAGACATCTTCCAGAATCCGCGCGAACGGCGCACGCTCGACTACATCACGGGACGCTTCGGCTAATCCGATGAACCAGCACACCGTCAAAGCCTATGGCGACGAACTGAACCAGATCACGGCCGAGATCGCCCGCATGGGCGGTTTGGCCGAGGCCCAGGTCGCGGACGCCATCGATTCCGTCGCCCGGCGCGACATCGCCCTGGCCCGCGCCGTGGTCGAACGCGATTTGAAGCTGGACGCCCTGCACCGCGATATCGAGAAGAAGGCGATCCGCCTGATCGCCCTGCGCCAACCGGTCGCCAGTGACCTGCGCCGCACCTTGGGCGCCATGAAGATCGCCACCGATCTGGAGCGCACCGGCGACCTGGCCAAGAACATCGCCAAGCGCGCGCTGATCTTGGCCGAAGCCCAACCGATGCAGCCCCTGACCCGTTCGATCGAGCGGATGGGACGGCTTGTCTCGACCCGCCTGCGCGATGTGTTGGACGCCTATACGGCCTCGGAACTCGATCGCGCCGTCGCTGTCTGGCAGACCGACGACGAGGTCGATGAGCACTACAACGCCCTGTTCCGCGAATTGCTGACATACATGATGGGCGATCCGCGCACGATCGGCGCCTGCACCCATCTGCTGTTCATGGCCAAGAACCTGGAGCGGATCGGCGACCACGCGACCAATATCGCCGAGACCGTCCACTACGAGATCACGGGCGAGGACATCGTGGGCGAACGCCCGCGCGCCCAACCCACGGCTGAGGATTCCGATCCGACGCCGAACCTTTCGACGCACTGACCCGAGACCGGAGACCCGACGTGCAGCCCTATATCCTTGTGATGGAAGACGAGGACGCGCTGGCGACCCTTCTTCAGTACAATCTCGAAAAGGAAGGCTACGACGTCGCCGTCGCCGCCGACGGCGAGGAGGGCATGCTCCAGATCGACGAGCGTCTGCCCGATCTGGTGCTGCTGGACTGGATGCTGCCCAAGCTGTCGGGCATCGAGGTCTGCCGTCGCATTCGCGGCAAGGCCGAGACCCGCAACCTGCCGATCATCATGCTGACAGCGCGCGGCGAGGAGAGCGACCGGGTTCGCGGTCTGGACACCGGCGCCGACGACTATCTGACCAAGCCCTTTTCGATGGTCGAGCTGATCGCCCGCATCCGCGCCGTCCTGCGCCGCATCCGTCCGGGTCTGGCCGACGACCGCCTGAACCACGGCGACATCGTTGTCGATCGCGTCTCGCACCGGGTGAAGCGCAACGGCAAGGAGGTCCATCTGGGCCCGACCGAGTTCCGTTTGCTGGATCACTTCATGCAGCATCCCGGACGGGTGTTCAGCCGCGAGCAGCTGCTGGACGCGGTCTGGGGCTCGGACGTCTATGTCGAGGCCCGCACCGTCGACGTCCACGTCGGGCGCCTGCGCAAGGCCCTCGCCATCGCCGACGAAAGCGCCAATCCTATCCGCACGGTCCGCTCGGCTGGCTATTCGCTGGATCTGGAAGGCTAAAAGAAGAAGGGCGGCTCTCGGAGCCGCCCTTTGCAATTCAAATCTGCTCTGCGACGACCTCGTCGGGGTCCAGCGCATAGACCGTGGCGCAGTATTCGCAGGTGACGCGGATCTTGCCGTCGTCCTCCAACATGTCGGCGCGTTCGGCGGGATCGAACGAGGCCAGGACCGAGGCGATCCGTTCGCGCGAGCAACGGCAAACGGCCGTCAGTTCTCGCGCGCCCTCCAGCCGCACGCCGTCTTCGTGGAACAGGCGGAACAGCAGCGTCTCGGGCGAGATCGTCGGATCGACCAGTTCGTCATCGCCCAGCGTGCCGAACAGGGCCCGCGTGCGGTCCCAGACCTCTTCGGTTGAACCGCGCGCCTCGTCGCCGGCGATGATCTGGATCATCGCCCCGCCGGCGCGCCACTGCGATCCGGCCTCGGTCTGAACCTGGCCGACGGCCAGGCGCACCTTGGTCGGCACCTGTTCCGACTGCTGGAAATAGTGTTCGGCCGCCAGCGACAGGCTCTCGCCCTCGATCGGCGTGATCCCCTGGGTGCGCTCGAAGTCGGGGCCCCGATCCAGCGTCATGATGAAGACGCCCTGGCCCAGCAGCGATCGGGCGCCGGGACGGGCGAAGCCCTGCGACGCCTCGGCCACCTCGGCCTCGTCGTAGCGGCAATAGCCGCGCAGTGAGCCGTCGGTGCCGTAGTCGGCGACGACGTAGCGCACGGGGCCGTCGCCCTGGGCCTGGACTAGCAGGCGACCCTCGAACTTCAGGCTGGAACCGATCAGGGCGGCCAGTGCGCAGGCCTCGCCCAACAGGGCGGCGACCGGCTCGGGATAGGCGTGGGCGGCCAGGATCTTGTCGATGGTCGCGCCCAGGCGAACCAGGCGACCGCGCACGGGCCAGCCTTCGATCTGGAAGGCGGCGGCCAGATCGTCGGAAACGGGAATGTTGGGCGCGTGATCGGTCACGGCGAGGTCCTTTGGGGCGTCGTTTCGGGATCGCGGCTATGTAGGCGCCCGCAGGCGGCTTGATAAGGGGGCTAATCCGCCCGGTCTGGGGGAGGGCGACGGAACCGATTTCGGCGCGGATCGCTCTTTTGGCTCAAGCGGAGCCGTCGCTCCGTTCATGACGCCAATAACTGAAGAGGTTCCGCCGATGATCCGCGACATCGATCCGATCGAAGAGATTCGCAAACACCCCGGCATCACCGCCGGCAGCCTCCTCGCAGTCGCGCTCGGCGCTGTCGCCGTCGTCTATCTGACGCAACGCAGCGGCCCCACCCGTTACCAGCGCATCAAGTCGCGTATCGACCCGCGCGGCTGGGTCGATACGTCCGAACTGCGCGACCGTTTCCACGACGCCGTCGACGCCTTCCGCCACCGGGCCGAGGATGTCGGTGAACGCGCCGGCGCGCTTTCGCGCGACGCCCGCCACCGCGCCGCAGACACCGCCTATGACGTGCGCGACCGCGCCGACGACTGGTTCCGTTCGGCCCGCAAGGACGGCAAGAAGGCGCTGAAGAAGCATGGCAAGACGGCGCGCCGCTACGCTGACGACGCCGGTCAATATGCGCGTGACCACGCCCGCGAAGGCGGAGCGCTGCTGGCGGTGGCGACCATCGCCGCAGCCGTCGGCGCAGCCGTGCTTGAAAGCCGTCGTCCCGACAGCCATGTGCGTCGCATCGCCCGCTTCTGACATTTTCGTGCCGTCCGCCTGGTGAAAATCGCGGCGGGCGGCAAACTTTTAGCGCATCTGCCCACAATGAGCAGCATCGCTCGGCTTTGCCGCAGCCGCGAAGGCCGCTAAGACGCCGCCCATGAGCGCGCGCCCCACCCTGATCTTCGACTTCGATTCGACCCTGGTCGATTTCGAGACCCTTGAGGCTTTGGCCGACATCGCCCTGGCGGACGCGCCGGGCGCATCCGATACGCGCGCCCAGATCGCCGCCCTGACAGATCAGGCCATGGGCGGCGAGATCGAGTTCGGCGACGCTTTGCGCCGCCGGCTGGCTCTGCTTCCGCTGACCCGCGCCCATGTCGCCGCCCTGGCCCAGAGCGCGTCGGACCACCTGACGGCGTCTGTGCGGCGCAACCTGAATTTCTTCCAGCAGAACAAGGGCAAGGTCGTCATCCTCTCCGGCGGCTTCCGCGAGGTGATTGCGCCCGTCGCCGAAGAGTTGGGCGTCTCTCCCGATCGCGTGCTGTGCAACGATTTGATCTATGACGCCGACGACCGCGTGGTCGGCGTGGACGACGCCAACCCGCTGTCGCACGCCAACGGCAAGCCGACCGCCATTCACGGCCTGAACCTGTCCGGTCGCGTCGTCATGGTGGGCGACGGCTGGAACGACGCTGAGGTCAAGATCGCGGGCGCCGCCGACGCTTTCTACGCTTTCACCGAGGTGGTGCGTCGCGCGCCGGTGGTCCAGGTCGCCGACGCCGAGGCCGCGTCGCTCGACGAGGTGCTCCATGCCGAAGGCCTTGTCGGCCGCTGGTCCTTCCCGCGCAGCCGCATGAAGATGCTGCTCCTGGAAAACATCCACCCCGCCGCCGTCGAACGGTTGGAAGAGGCGGGCTATTCGGTCGAAACCCAGAAGGGCGCGCTGGACGAGGACGATCTGATCGCGGCCATCAAAGGCGTCCATGTCCTGGGCATCCGCTCAAAGACCACGGTCAGCCGTCGCGTGCTGGAACAGGCCGATCGCCTGATGGCCGTCGCCGCCTTCTGCATCGGCACCAACCAGATTGATCTGGACGCGGCCTCGGATCACGGCGTGGCGGTGTTCAACGCCCCCTATTCGAACACCCGCTCGGTGGTCGAACTGGCCATCGGCCTCATGATCGTCCTGATGCGCGACGTGGCGGACAAGTCCTCGGCCATGCACGTCGGCAAGTGGAACAAGTCCGCCACCGGCTCCAAGGAACTGCGTGGCAAGACCCTGGGCATCGTCGGCTATGGCGCCATCGGCAGCCAGTTGTCGGTCCTGGCCGAAAACCTGGGCATGCGGGTGCTGTTCTATGACCTGTCCGAACGCCTGGCGCTGGGCAATGCGCGCCGCATGCGCTCGCTGGACGCGCTGCTGGCCGAAAGCGACGTGGTCACCCTGCATGTCGATGGCCGCAAGGAGAACGCCAACATCTTCGGTGCTGCCCAGTTCGGCCGGATGAAGGAAGGCGCGTTGTTCCTGAACCTGGCGCGCGGCCATGTGGTCGATGTCGGCGCCCTGTCCCAGGCCATCGGCTCGGGCCGGGTCGCCGGCGCCGCCGTCGATGTCTTCCCCGAAGAGCCGCGCACCAACGCCGACCCCTTCGAGAGCCCGCTTCAGGGCCTGCCCAATATGATCCTGACGCCGCACATCGGCGGCTCGACCGAAGAGGCGCAGGAGGCCATCGCCGAGTTCGCGGCCGAACGCCTGCTGGGCTATCTAAACCGGGGCGATACGACCTTCAGCGTCAACCTGCCCAACGTCCAGCTCTCCGACGTTTCGGGCGCGCACCGCATTCTGCACATCCACAGAAACCAGCCGGGCGTGCTGGCCGAACTGAACCGCGCTCTGGCTTCGGCGGGCCTGAACATCCTGGGCCAGCACCTGAAAACGGACGAGCGCACGGGTTATGTCATCACCGACGTGGACCGCGACTACGATCCAGAGGCGCTACGCGAACTTAAGACGGTGCCGGGCACGCTGAAGTTCCGCACGTTGCAGTGATACGTCGCTCGCAAATATCTTCTCAAAGCTGACCTCGCGGCATCTTGCGCTCTGCGCGAACTGGCGCATCCTCACGTCGAACGGCCGCGCAACGACGGCTGCGGGAGGAATTTCATGTCACGCTTCATCACCGGCGGCGCCGTCGCCGCTCTGGCGCTTGCCGCCTGCGCCTTTGCCGGCTCGGCCTCGGCCCAGACCTACAACCGTCTCGTCGTTTTCGGCGACAGCCTCAGCGACAACGGCAACCTGTTTCTGATCTCGGGCGGGACCCAGCCGCCGTCGCCGCCCTATGCGCGCCGTTTCTCGAACGGGCCGACCTTCGTCGAACTGCTGGGCTTCAACGCCGCCAACTTCAACGGCTCGGTCACGGGCAGCATCAACTACGCCTTCGGCGGCTCGCGCACCGACGCCTCGGCCGGCGTGCCGTTCGGCATGCTGAACCAGCTGTCGCGCTACACCGCCGCGGGCGGCCGCTTCAGCTCGACCGATCTGGTCAGCGTCCTGGGCGGCGCCAACGACATCTTCCAGGGCCTGCCCGCCGCCGGCGCTTCCGCCAGCCCGGTCGCCGCCATCACTCCGGTCGCAACCACGGCCGCCGCCAACATCAACAGCCTGGTCAACACCGTGGCGGGCGCGGGGGCCGGGACCATCCTGGTCACCAACCTGCCCAAGCTCAGCCTGACGCCTCAATTCCGCGGCACGACCGCCGCGCCCCTGGCCGACTTCGCCGTCACCACCTTCAACACGGCGCTTCAGACCAATCTGACCGCCACGGCCGCCGCCCGCCCAGGCAGCAACATCATCATGATGGACCTGTTCAAGATAGGCGACACCCTGGCCGGCAATCCGGGCCTGTTCGGCATCACCAACATCACCCAGCCCTGCTTCAACGGCGTGACGGTCTGCACGAACCCGGACAGCTACTTCTACTTCGACGGCGTCCACCCGACCGCGGCGGGCCATCGGATCATCGCCCAACTGGCGACCGACTACCTCTACTATGGCGACATCGGTGCTCAATCGACCTTGCAGGGCGAGACGGCCTATCGTCACCGCGAGGATGCTTTGGACGCCGCCGGCGAGGCCCTGTCGGGTCGCCAGCCGTGGGAGGCCGGCGTGTCCGTCACAACTTCGGCCCTGATCGACAGCGTCGACACCGACGCGCGCGGCTCGGTCACCAGTTCGTCCAGCGACGGCTGGGGCGCCCGTATCGCGCTTGAGGCCGGCCCTTCGGCCGACTGGCGCTTCGGTCTGGCCGGCACGGCGCGCAACACCGACGTCGAAAGCCAGGCGCTGCAGTTCAACGTCGAAAGCTTCGGGCTGGATGTCTATGGCGGCTGGCGGTCGGGCGATGTCTTCGTCAACGCCGCAGTCGGCGTGGCGCGCGACAACATCGACGACATCGAACGCACCACCAGCCTGGCGCCGATCGTCCACACCGCCGAAACCCGCGCCCTCAGTAGCGGCGCGCGTCTGCAGGGCGGCATGTGGTTCGACATGGGCGGCGTCGCCCTGTCGCCCCGTGCGGCCCTGGCCTATGTGTCCAGCGACGTGGACGGCTATTACGAACAGGGCGTCGGCGCCCAGTATCAGTACGGCGATCGCACCGTGAAGGCCCTTACCGGCGAGGTCGCCCTGCGCGCCGAGGCGGAAATGGGCGCCTTCGGCCTGTTCGCCGAAGGCGGCTACCGCGACGCCTTGGACGACAGCTCCGATCCGGTGCGCGTCGGTCTCTACAACAACCCGGCCCAGGTGCTGTCGCGCGAGATCGACGATCCGTTCGGCGGCCAGTTCTTGGCCTCGGCCGGCGTCGAGGGGTCGGTCGGCCCGGTCAAGGTGACAGTCGGCTATCGCGGCCGCTTCGGCGACCACGCCGACAGCCACATGGGCGGTATTCAGCTGAAACTGCCGCTTTAAGCGGCAGGGGCGGGAAGGGGCCTCAGCGCCCCTTCTTCCTCACCCACATGGCGGCGTCGGCCTCGGTCAGCCAGACCTCGGCGTCGGTATGGCCGTCCCAGGCGCGCACCCCGAACGAGCCGCCCAGTTCGGTCTTCTGGCCGTCCCAGACAAAGCCTTCGGTCTTCAGCGCCTCGGCCAGCTGACGCGCCTTGGCCCGGCCCTCTTCATAGCCTGCGTGCAACATCAGCAGGGCGAACTCGTCCCCGCCCAGCCGGCCCACCGCATCCGACTCGCGCAGATTGGCCAAGAACAGCTCGGCCACCGCGACCAGGGCTGCATCGCCGGCGGCATGGCCCAGGCTGTCGTTGACGCTCTTGAACCCGTCCATGTCCAGATACAGCAGCACCGCCGGCACCCCGTGCCGCTGACAATAGGCCATGGTCCGTTGCATCGCCGTGATGAAGCCGCGCCGGTTCAGGGCGGGCGTCAGCACATCATGGTCGGCGGCGGCCTCGGCGGCCGCGGCGCGCGTCTTCCACGCTTCCAGCTCGACGCGCAGGCGCGCGATCTCGGCGGTCAGGTCGTGTTCGGCCACGTCGGTCACGGCGCAGGGTTGGCTCCGAAGGCGCGACTCAGTCTGCGTCGCGCGGTCGAACGATGGTAGAGCGTGATCCGCTGACATTGAAGGCCGACATTACGGGCCGACGCGGCTGAAATCACGGTGTTGCGGTTGCGGGCGTCACCCGCGTGCTGTAACCGGCGCCTTTCCGCGAGGGGCCTTGCAGACATGGCGACTTCCGAAACCCCGGTGGCGATCATCATGGGCAGCCGGTCCGACTGGCCGACCATGAAGCTGGCCGCCGATCGCCTGGATCAACTGGGCGTCGCCTGGGACGCCAAGGTCGTCAGCGCCCACCGCACGCCCAAACGCCTGGTCGATTTCGCCACGGGCGCCAAGGCTGCCGGATACAAGGTCATCATCGCCGGAGCAGGGGGCGCCGCCCATCTGCCAGGCATGGCCGCCTCCATGACCGAACTGCCGGTGCTGGGCGTGCCGGTCCAGTCCAAGGCGCTGAAGGGCATGGATAGCCTTCTGTCGATCGTTCAGATGCCGGCCGGCGTTCCGGTCGCCACCCTGGCCATCGGCGAGGCGGGGGCGGCCAACGCCGGCATCCTGGCCGCCCAGATCCTGGCCCTGTCGGACGAGGGCTTGGCCGGACGCCTGGCCGCCTTCCGCGCCGCCCAGACCGAATCCGTCGCAGAAACCGTCGAGGACTGAGTGCCTGATCTTCCGCTTCCCCCCGGTTCGACCCTCGGCATCATCGGCGGAGGCCAACTGGGCCGGATGCTGAGCCAGGCCGCCTCGCGCCTGGGCTTCGACGTCGTGATCTTGGACCCCGAAGCCGACAGCCCGGCCGGCCGGGTTTCGGCGCGCCAGATCGTCGCCGCCTATGACGACCCAAAGGCCCTGTCGGCGCTGGGCCGCGCCGCAGACGTCGTCACCTTCGAGTTCGAGAACGTGCCGGCCGAATCCATCGAGCGTCTGGCCGAAGCCGGCGCCCTCGTCGCGCCGGGACCGACCGCGCTTCGCGTGTCGCAGGACCGGGTGGACGAAAAGACCTTCCTGAATGCCGTCGGCGCCCCGACGGTCGCCTTCGCCGTCATCGACACACTGGACGATCTGGTCGTCGGCCTGACCGAACTGGGCCTGCCCGCCCTCCTGAAGACCCGCCGCGAAGGCTATGATGGCAAGGGCCAAGTCTGGATCCACGCCATCGAGGACGCGCCCGCGGCCTTGGAAAGCCTGGGCGGTCGTCCGGCCATCCTGGAGGCCAAGGCGACCTTCGTGCGCGAACTGTCGGTCATCGCCGCCCGCGACTGGGACGGCCATATGGCGGTCTATCCGCTGGGCGAGAACCGGCACGAAGGCGGCGTTCTGCGCACCACCCTGGCCCCCGCCGCCGTGGACGAGAAAACCCAAGTTCGCGCCCGCGCCATCGCCGAGGCGATCCTGGACGGGCTGGACTACGTCGGCGTTCTGGGCGTCGAACTGTTCGACCTCGGAGACGACGTGCTTCTGGTCAACGAGATCGCTCCGCGCGTTCACAACACCGGCCACTGGACCCAGGACGGCTGCGTCTGCGACCAGTTCGAACAGCATATCCGCGCCGTCGCCGGCTGGCCGCTCGGCCCCACGACGGCCCACGCCCGCATCGAAATGACAAACCTGCTGGGCGACGAAGTCGAGGACTGGCGCAAGCTGTCGGCCAAGTCCGACGAACGCCTGCACCTCTACGGCAAGGCCGAGGCCCGCCCCGGCCGCAAGATGGCGCATGTGAATCGGGTGCTGAGTGCGATCTGATATTTGAGTTGCGTTGAACGCAACTTGCGTCATGGTCGACCCATGTCGCTGTCGCTCACCGTGTCACTCGCGCTTCTGCTGGTCTCGACCTCTGCTGTTGGAGTGATCAGCGCACTGAATGGCCGCCAATCGTCGCGGGTTGGCGCGCTCGGCGTGTCTTTAGCCGCGGCTGCTCTGGCCTTGATTGTCGCCGGCGTGGACCTCGGTGGGCGCCTGGGAAAAGACGCCGCTGAACGTGACAATCGATCTGCAATCACCAAGAGCGTCGGAATATGAACACCCCGATGGTTCTGTTCCTAATGGCAATGGCAATGGCCCTGATCGGTTCATCGGTCTCTGCCGATGGCCCGCGCGCAGACCAAAGAACTTCAGACGGAGCTGGCCGCTCACGCGTGCTGGCAGGCGCCATACTTGGCGTTGCGGTTCTGATCCTAGGCGTCGGGGTATACCAACCTGGACACCAATCTGGTCGCGATCAGGCGCTGCGCGACAATCGCGCCGAGCTTCGCTCCGCCAAGGTCTAGGCTTTCGCCCCATACCGCATGCGGCTCAGCGCATCACTGACCTTTCGGAACGGCGCGTCGAAATCCTTGCCCGCCTTCCACTTCTCGAAGGCCATGACGTTTTCGATCCGGCGGGCGACGAAGGCCTCCGCCGCTTCGCGTCCGTCGAACCAGCGCAGGGTCAGGGCGGGAATCAGGATGCCCGACAGGATCGTCCGCTTCGAATAGTGATTCCAGTCGGTCGCCTCGTCCCCGGCCCAGCGCCACAGATGATCCGCGCTCTCCCAAGCCAGTTTCAGCCCCAGATCGGCGTTGACGGGCAAGGCGAGGAAGGCGGCGCAGCGACGCGTGGCCTCCAGATCGGCGGCGCCCGCCTCCATCCGCTCGGACACGGCGCGGGCGATTCGCTCGCGAATCTTCAGCGATCTGGCGTCGATTTCACCCAGAGCCGCCAGCGCTCGCGCATCATGGCGGCGCGACAGCAGGGCCGCCAGATCGCGCGCACCGTTAGGCAGCAGCAGTTCCTCGTCGCCCTGCGACAGGCCGCACGCCTCGCAGGCTTCGCGGACCAGGCGCGCGTTCCAGCCGAGTGCGGGCGCGCGGGCGATGGCGGCGTCCAGCACGGTCTTTTCGGTCCGGTCGGCCCAGTCTGTCGTCTCGGTCATAAGGGCGATCATACGCCGGTCGTCATGGCGTTTCGAGCCTTGAAGAATGGTCGCGACGATCTGGACAGAAGGAGGCGGCTCGTGTATCAGCGCGCCTTCATCCGAGAGCCCGGCTGTCGGAAGATGATTTTATTTTGTTCGCCCGTCTCCCTCACAGGACGCGGCGGGCGGCCAAAGGAGAGTTTAACCTGGTTCAGATTTTCGTTCGCGACAACAACGTCGACCAAGCGCTCAAAGCCCTGAAGAAGAAGATGCAGCGCGAGGGCAGCTTCCGTGAAATGAAGCGCCACGTGCACTTCGAGAAGCCCTCGGAAAAGCGCGCCCGTCAAAAGGCTGAAGCCATCCGTCGCGCCCGCAAGCTGGCGCGCAAGCGCATGCAGCGCGAGGGCCTGCTGCCCGCGCCGAAGCCGCGCGTTCCCGGCGGTCGTTAAGACCCCGGCGAAAGCCCAAAGATTTAAGGCCGCTTCCTTCGGGAAGCGGCCTTTTTCTTTGCGTTTCATTTCTGCGGAGCGTGGTGGAGGACTCATGAAGTCCCACAGAAGAAGCGCGGCGCCACCTCCCCATCGCGACGCGACAGGGAGGAGACAACCGTGCTGCCTACGCCCGTCCGGTAATCGCCCGGCCGAAGCTCTTCCAGCTCAGCTTCACGTCTGACAGCGCGCCGGCGCGGAACGCCCGCCCGGCGATCCACACCATGAAGGCGGCGGTCGCGAACATGCCGATCAGCGTCAGAACCACCTCCACCAGCGGCGGATCGCTGGGCGCGCGGGCGCTCATCAGGAAGGGGGTGAAGAAGGGGATCCAGGACAGAACCTTGACCACCGGCGCATCTGGGCTGGTCAGGGCCATCTGCATGACCAGGATCGGCACGACCAGGATCATCATGATCGGCCCCATCAGGGTCTGGGCGTCGCGCGGCGTCTCGCAGAAGGCGCCGATGGCTGCGAACAGCACCGCATACATCAGGTAGCCGCCGACCATATAGGCGATGAAATAGAAGATCAGGCCGTCGTGCAGCAGCACCTGTCCGACCGTCGCCGCCGTCTCGGGCGAGGCCGAAATCAGGGTGAAGGCCCCGATCCCGCCCCAGACCCCCATGACCGTCAGGGTCAGCAGCGCCACGCCCAGCACCTTGCCCGTCAGGATTTCGGTCGCCGAGGCCGAGGACAGCAGCACCTCCAGGATCTTGTTCGACTTCTCCTCCATCACGCTGTTCAGCAGGATGGAGGCCCCTGTGATGACCAGCGACCACAGGAGGAATCCGACGCCCAGGCCGATGAAGGACGGGATTCGGTCACGCATCGACACCTCGCCCCCGCTGGCGGCGCTGGGCGAGAAGGACTTCACCTCCGGTCGGAAGGTCTGAACCTCCTGCGCCACGGCCGGGGCGACCCCGGCGGCGGTCAGAAGTTCGGTGCGTCGGGCATCACGCAGGGCATTTCGGATGAAGCCGGAGACGTCGTTGTCAGTGGCGCGCGCGGTCCAGACCTGGGCGGCGGGCTTGCCATCCGTGCGGCTCAGGAAGACCACGGCGTCGAGGCGCCTGGCGTTCGAGGTCTGCTTGTCCAGCGCCTGGCGGATCGCCTCGTCACGGGCCGGGCCGACGGCGTCGGCGATGGCAGGCGACGTGTCAACCAGACGGATCTTGGGGCCGGTGATGGAGGCGACGGCGCGCCCGGCGCCCGCCTGTCCCTTTTCGGCGGCTTCGCGCAGGCGCTGGTTCTGACGATCCACATCCGCTTGCAGAGAGGCGCGAACGGCGGCGGCCAGACCCGTCGCATTGGGGCCTTCCTCGATCACCGCCACCGACTTGATCGGCTCGGAGGCCTTGATCAGCGCTGGAATGCCGCCGCCCAGCACGGCGAATAGCGGAAAAGCCAATAGCGACAGCCAGAAGCCGACGGTCTTGGCGTAGGCGACATATTCGCGTCGCGCGATCAGCAGGGTGCGGTTCATCGGACAGCCTCCACGGATGCGACGGGTTGGTCGGGATGGTCGCCGGTCAGGCCGATGAAGGCGTCGTGCAGCGTCGGCTCCTTGAGCGCGAAGCCGCGCACGTCCAGGCCGTTCAGGAAGGCGGTCTTCAACGTGTCCTGACCACCGGCGCCGGGCGCCAGGGCGATCTTCAGGCGACGCACGCCTTCCACGTCTGACAGGGTCTCGACGCCCGCCACGCCAGGCAGGGCGGCGGCGGCGTCCGCGCTGATCGCGCCGTCCAGATCCAGGAAGCGCGGCGAGGTGGCCTTGGCCTGATCCACCGTCCCCTCGAACGCCTTCTTGCCACGCGCCAGCAGCACGACCTTGTCGCACAGCCGCTCGGCATGCTGCATCACGTGGGTGGAGAACAGCACCGTGGCGCCATTCGCGGCCAGGCCGCGAATCATCGACTCCAGACCCTGCTGGTTCATCGGATCCAGACCGGAGAAGGGCTCGTCCAGGATGACGAACTCAGGCTGGTGCACGACCGAGGCGATCAGCTGCACCTTCTGCGCCATCCCCTTGGACAGCTCCTTCATCTTCTTTTTCTGCGCCTCGCCGAGCCCCTGCTGCTCCAGCAGGGTCTTGGCGCGCTTGCGGCCCTCGGCGACCGGCAGGCCTTTCAGCGCGCCGAAGAAGGCGATGGCCTCGACCGGCGTCATCTTCTTATAAAGACCGCGCTCCTCGGGCAGGAAACCGATCCGGTCGCGCACCTTGCGCCCGTCGTCGGCGCCCAGGATTTCGATCCGTCCCGACGTCGCTGGCTGCAACCCCAGGATCATCCGCAGGGTCGAGGTCTTGCCCGCCCCGTTCGGTCCCAGAAAGCCGCAGATCGACCCCTTCTCGACCTGAAAACTCAGATCGCGCACGGCGTGGAAATCGCCGTATCGCTTGTTCACCCCATCCAGCGTCAACGCCGCCATGTCGCCTCCCAAATCCCTGTCGTCAGACTAGAATCCGACGACAGGGGACGCCAGCGACTTCGGCGCAGGGGCGCCTATTTCACCACAGGCAGGTCGATATAGGAGGCGTCGTCGCCCGCGTGATGGATGGCGTTGTCGGCGACCACGCCCTGGCTCTCGGTCTCGTTCGGTCCGCCCGTGTTCAGGTTGCGCACGAACTTGGGGAAGTTGGAGCTGGTGACTTCGACCCGGATGCGGTGACCGGGCTGGAAGGTGTTGCTGATGGTCAGCGGCGTGGGCTGCACGGTCGCTACCTGGCCCGGCGTCAGGGGTGCGGGGCGATCATAGCCGTTGCGATAGCGCGCCCGCATGATGGTGTCGCCCAGGATATAGGCCGTGCCGTCCGGCGCCACATCCACCAGCTTGACCGCGAAATCGGTGTCGGGCGCAGAAGACGACACCTTCAGCACCGCATCGATGAAGCCGGTGACCTGCATCGGCTCGGTCAGCGCCTCCGACGTATAAACCAGCACGTCGTTGCGCGCTTCGATCGGTCGCTGATCGAAGGCCCCGGCCGTGACCAGCCCACCGTTGCAGCAATCGCCGCCGCCGATGGTCTGGACCGGGTTCATCGGATCATAGCGATAGCGGTCGGCCGGCTCGCCGGCGGGCGGCGCCTGAAGGCTCAGCAGGCCGTCGCCATTCAAGCTGTTGGCCCCGCCGCCTGAGCGCAGATACATCCGCACCGTCTTGACCCCGGCCGGCGGCCACTGCGCGGCTGTGCGCCAGGCGTTTTCGCCCATATTGAAATACTGCACGTGCGGCGTGCTCTCGGGGAAGGCGCGGCGTTCGCCCTTCAGCCAGCGATCGAACCAGGCGTGCACCAGGGCGTCGCTGTCGAAGGTGGCGTCGCCCAGCGGCCGGTCGCCCGACTTGTAGTTCGGCCCCAGGCCGCCGAAGGCGCAGTGGTTGTTGGGGCCGACCACGACATACTGGTTCTCGGCCGCCTCGCGATCCTGGGTCGTGGACCGGGCGTGGTTGAACAGCTCCATGTTCGGCCCGATGGAGACGTCATACCAGCTGTTGAACCAAAGGGACGGCACGCCCCAGCCCATGTCGTCGTGATACAGGCCGCCCTGACGCCAGGCCGGATCGGATGGGGTGCGCGCGATCAGTTCCTCGAACGTGCCGGCCGGCTCGCCCAGGTCCTTCAGCATGTCATTGACCGGCAGATGCCGGATCTGGCTGGGCCAATTCACATCCGGCTTCTTGGCGTCCAGGTCGTTGTAGCGGACGATCCGGGCGCGGGTTTCCTGGTCAAGATCCATCGGGATCTGGGCGCGCTGCGGATTGTCCACGCCGTACAGCCACACGAAGAACAGGTTGCGCGGCACGCCCCCGGTGTACCAGTTGCCCTGTTCTTGGAAGCGTCCGACCTTGCCGATGCCGGCGCCCGAGGCCTGGGGCACCATGGCGGCATGGGCGGGATGGTTCTGGGCCGCCAGGGCCAGCTGCCATTCGGCGGAGGACGAACAGCCCAAGGTGCCGACCTTGCCGTTCGACCAGGGCTGGGCCGCAATCCACGTCAGGGCGTCATAGCCGTCGGTCTGGGGATAGCCCAGGATCTGATAGTCGCCGCCCGAGAAATACCGTCCCCGCTCGTTCTGGATGACGAAGGCATAGCCCTTGCTGACCCAGCTCAGGGCCGAGCGCGTAGTGCGGGCGTTGTAGGCCAGCTCGTTATAGGGCGTGCGGACGAAAACGGTCGGCAAGGGGCCGGACGCGTTCTTGGGGCGATAGACATTGGTGGCCAGTCCCACGCCGTCGCGCATCGGCACCATGACCGCCATCTGCACATCCGCCAGGCGCGACAGCTCGGTCTGTGCGGCGGCGTCGCTGTAGCGCCCATAATCCTGCGCTGAAGCGGCGATGGGCGTGGCGGCCAAAAGGCCCGCGACGACGGCGGCGACGATCTTGTTCATGTCCATCCCTCCCAGAACGAGGGGGGACACTAGGACGTTTGCGGCGCCCGTCGCAACGCAATGTGCGTCAGGCCTTGGCCTTCACCGTCACTTCGAAATGGCGATCGACCACCTTGGTCGGATTGACCTGGGCGCCGCCGCGACGGACCTCGAAATGCAGGTGCGGCCCAGTGGAATAGCCGGTGGAGCCGACCAGACCGATGCGCTGACCGGGCGCGATCGCATCGCCGTTCGCCACATCGATCCGGCTCAGGTGGCCGTACAGGGTGCTCATGCCGTTGGGGTGGCGCACCTCGATGAAGTTGCCATAGCCCTCGGGGTCGTAGCCCGTGCGGATAACCTCGCCCTCGGCGGCGGTGAAGACGGTCGTGCCTTTGGGCGCGGCGATGTCGACGCCCTTGTGCGCGCGCGCCTTGGCTTCAATGGCGAGTTTGCGCAGGCCGAACGGCGAGTTGATCGCATAGCCGCGCACCGGGGCGGTGAAGGCGATCTGGCGCGTGATCGGCCCGGCTTTTTCGACCTCGGCCTTCAGCGGCGGCGACACCGGCGCGGCGATCTGGGTCGGCGGCGGCAAGGCGGCCTCGCGCGCAGCATTTGGCGCGGCGGCGGCGGCGAAAACGGCCACGGCGGCGAACGCGGCCGTCTGGCCGGAGTGGATCAACAGGGTCTTGCACCGCGCCATCGGCGCGTTGGACAGCAGGCGTCGCATTCGGCGGCCTCTCCAGCGTCTCTACGCTCTGGAATGAAGGAAGCGGCGCCCCGACAGCGCACGGCGTTCCGTGGGAGGGCGGCTTATGCCCACCGGCTTTGGCGACTTTGGGGCTAGGGCAGGGCGGCGGATGGTCGCAGGGCGGAACCTGCCGCTCGCCCGGCCAAATCAGGCGATGATGTCGGGCAGGATGCGGTCTTCCAGCTTCACGATCTCGTCCTTCAGCGCCAGCTTTTTTCGCTTCAGCCGGGCGATCATCAGCTGATCGGGAATGGCGGCCTGACCCAAGGCCTCGATCGAGGCGTCAAGGTCGGCGTGTTCCTGGCGCAGATGGTTCACCCGCGCCTGAAGCTCGGCCATTTCCTCGGTGATCGCAGGCGTGTCGTCGTTCATCGTGTCATCTCCACGCCGCTCGTCTCAAGCCGCTTATAGCCACGCTGATCTTAGCCCGGAAGGGCGTCTGCGAGCCGGATCAAGGCCGGACGCGGGGTGACGTCCGCCCACATCCGGGCGGTGGCTGCCAGGCCGTCGATGATCGGGCGGGCCGGCCCGCTGGGTTCGGGAGCCAGCGCCTCCAGCGCGTCCAGCAAATGCCGTTCCGCCTCCAGCTCCAGCGCCTTGATGCGGTTGCGCACGCTCTCGCGCGGGCCGTCATCGATATCGGGCACCGGCGCTTTCAGTATCCGCCGCACCGAACGCAGCGGGGCGACCACGACGCTGTCCCAGGCGCGGGCCGTGTCGCAGGCCGCCTCGATCGTCTCTTCGTCCGGCTTTCGGCCTGTCGCCGCGACCCAGGCGGACCACAGCAGCACAGGCACGTTCTGGTCGTGGCTGTCCTGTAGCGCCAGACACGCCTCGCCGACCCCCGGCGCGCCATAGGCGGCGACCGCCCAGTCCCACAGCCTCATGACTTCAGGCCTTCCCAGCGCCGCACCGCGCCCCAATCCAGGCCAAACAGGTCCAGCGTCCTACCCACCGACTGATCGACCATCTCCATGATCGAGCCCGGCCGGGCGTAAAGCGCGGGCAGGGGCGGGGCGATGGTCGCGCCCATTTCGGCCAGGGCGGTCATGGTGCGAAGGTGGCCCAGGTGGAACGGCGTTTCGCGCACCATCAGCACCAGCGGTCGCCGCTCTTTCAGCGTCACATCCGCCGCCCGCGTCAGCAGGGTGGAAGTCACGCCCGTCGCGATCTCGCTCATCGTCTTGATCGAGCAGGGCGCCACGATCATGCCCAGGGTGCGAAACGAGCCGGAGGCGATCGTCGCCCCCACGTCGCCCAGCTTGTGAACCACCGACGCCTTGGTCGTCAGTTCGTCGGGCGACAGATCGGTCTCCTGCGACAATGTGAGCAGGGCGGCCTTGGTCACGACCAGATGGCTTTCGACGCCCAGATCGTTCAGCGCATCCAGCACCCGGGCGCCATAGACGGCGCCGGAAGCCCCTGAAATTCCGACCACCAATCTGGCAGGCGGGTTCCGTATGGCTCCGTTCACATCATCGTCCATTTTGGGGGTCAGCCTCCTTCGGGTCCGGGGCGACGGGCTGTCACTGGAAAGTGATTACACAGCGCGCCAAACCGGGCGCTCACTCTACTGGTCCCTAACCAAAGGAGGCGCAAGCCATGACCATCGAGGCTCGTATTCGCGAACTGGGTAATCGTCATCGCACCCTGGATGAGACCATCCAGAAGGAGCTTACCCGCCCGTCCACGGATCCGTTGCAGGTCAGGGCGCTGAAGCAGAAGAAGCTTCGGCTGAAGGAAGAAATCACCAGTCTGGAGGCGCGCGCGACCTAGCGCCGACCTCCTGAAAACGACGACGGCCCCGGAGATCGCTCTCCGGGGCCGTTTTTGTTGCGCGAAGGCGGATCAGTCCTTGGTGCCGAACACCGATTCCGCTGTCGGCTCGGCGCCGGGACGTTGGCGGGCTTCCGGCACGAACTCGGGCTCGGCCTCGACCTGTTCGACGGGCTGGATCGTGCCGCCGGCGTTCTTCAGGTCGTCCTTGGCCTTCTTGTCGGCGGCCTTCTTGACGATCTCGTCCAGCGCCAGCTGGCCGACCAGGCCGAGAGTCACCGGGTCGACCGGCTTGATGTTGGCGCTGTTCCAGTGCGTGCGGTTGCGCACACTCTCGATGGTGGACTTCGTCGTGCCCAGCATCTTGGCGATCTGGGCGTCCGTCACCTCGGGGTGGTTACGCACGAACCAGGCGATGGCGTCGGGGCGGTCCTGGCGACGCGACACCGGCGTGTATTTCGGCGCTGGCTTTGCCGACTTCAGCAGTTCGGCGTGGCGGCTGACGATCGCCTTCATGCGATAGTTTTCGTCGCCCTGTGCCTTGTCCAGTTCTTCGCGCGTCAGCTGGCCGCCGGTGACGGGATCGACGCCACGGATGTCGCGCGCCACGTCGCCGTCGGCGATGCCGCGAACTTCCAGCGGGTGCAGGCCGCAGAAGTCGGCGATCTGCTCGAAGCTGAGAGAGGTGTTGTCGACCAGCCAGACCGCAGTGGCCTTGGGCATCAGAATGTCGCTCATGGGGCGTTCGTCCCGGTGTTGTTGAGCCGCCGAATGAGGCTTCGGCTGGCGTTGGATACGACGGCGCCCGGCCTTTCGACCGGGCGCGTATGAAGCCGATATAGGCCTATTCGACACAAAAGAAAACGATGACCGGCAATCCCATACAGCAACGGTTCATCCGCCCTGACGCAACCTTCGCGGTAATGAAGCTTTTCAGCTTCGGGAGAGGAGAACCACCATGTCCATTCTGCTTGGCGCGGCTCTGGCCGCAGCGATGGCCTCGGGCCAGGACTATGCACAACAACGCGTCGCCCCGCGCGGCGGCTATACCCAGTCGTGCTCGGAAGCCTATGTGAATCGCGGTCGTCTCTATGCCGATTGCCGCGACATGCGTGGCCGGATGCGCGGCACGTCGATCGAGCTGAACCGCTGCGGCGGCGAGGAGATCAACAACGACAACGGCCTGCTGGTCTGCGGGCGTTTCCGTGGCGACTATGAAGACAGCCAGCCCGGTCGCCCCGGCGGCGGCTGGGGACCCGGCAACGGCGGCCCCGGCTGGGGCGGCGGCAATGGCGGTGGCTGGGGTCGGTCCTCGATCACCGTTTACGAGGACGCCAACTTCCGCGGCGCCTCGCGTGAGTTCACCAGCGAAGACCGCAACCTGGGCCGCACCCCATTCAACGACCGCATCAGTTCGATGCGCGTCGAAGGTCGCTGGGAAGTCTGCACCGACGCCGAGTTCCGGGGGCGCTGCCGCATCGTCGAAGGCGACGTCCGCTTCCTTAACGGCGGCTTCAACGACAACATCTCGTCGCTGCGCCCCGTGCGCGGCGGGCGCTACTAGACGCTCAGCACGATCTTGCCGATGTGCCCGCCGGCTTCCAGTTCGGCGTGCGCATCGGCCGCCTGCTCCAACGCGAAGACCGCCTGAACCGGCGGTTTGACCTTGCCGGATGCGACCCACGGCCAGGCGGTCGCCTCGACAGCCGCGGTCAGACGCGCCTTTTCGTCCGCCGGGCGGCTGCGCAACGTCGATCCGGTCAGGGTCAATCGCTTCAGCATGATCCGCTGCAGATCCATCTCGACCTTGGGGCCGGTCAGGGAGGCGATGACCACCCAACGCCCGCCCGCATTCAGACTGTTCAGGTTCAGGGCGGCGTAATCGCGCCCCACCATGTCCAGAACCACGTCCGCGCCGCCCGCCTCGCGGATCTGCGCCTCCAGATCCTCGCTCTTGGCGTCCAGGCTGATGTCCGCGCCCAGCGCCTTGGCGGCTGCGGCCTTGTCCGCCCCGCGTGAGGTGGCGATCACTCGGGCGCCGGCCGCCTTGGCCATCTGAATGGCCGTGACGCCGATGCCGCTGGTCGCCCCGTGGATCAGCAAGGTCTCGCCGGCCTTCAAAGCGCCGCCCTCGAACACATTGGCGAAGACGGTGAAGACGGTTTCCGGCAGCACGGCCGCCTGCACGTAATCCAGACCCTCGGGGATCGGCAGGACGTGACGCGCATCCACCACGGCCAGCTCTGCATAGCCGCCGCCGCCCAACAGAGCACAGACCCGGTCGCCGACCGTCCAGCGCGTCACGCCCTCTCCGACGGCCTCGATCTCGCCCCCGACCTCAAGCCCAAGAACGTCCGATGCGCCGGGGGGAGGGGGGTAGGCGCCGGTGCGTTGCAGCAGGTCCGGCCGGTTCACGCCCGCCGCCCGCACCCGGATCAGCACCTGACCCCGCCCCGCCACGGGATCGGGCCGTTCGGCGATCTTCAGGGCCTCGGCCGGTCCGGAACCGCCTTCGATTTCGATCACGCGCATCGCACTCGCCTTGCATTCGTCCGTATCCGGGCGTTCAGATAGGGACCGTGGACCGCCTTGGCCATGACAGCGCGAAAGGAAGGCGACGATGTCCGAAGATCTTGAACCCCGCCCGCAACGCGGCGAACCGCTGCGGGCCCTGTCACGCGAAGACCTGGACGTTTACGCCGTCGAGGATTTGCAGGAGCGGATCGCCGCGCTTGAGGCCGAGATCGTTCGCTCGCGCGCCGCGATCGAGACGAAACGCTCCAAGAAAAACGCCGCCGACGCCTTGTTCAACTTCGGTTCGTGATCGCGAATGATCCGCTGGCATGGCATGAGCGTTGCATCTTTCGTGCGAACGGCCCCGCCAGGCGCCGATTGCAGGACGGACCCGACCTTCTCTGATGATCAATGCTCAAATGACCTCCGCTCCGTCCCCCGCTGACCGCAGCCGCACCGTTCGCGATTTCGCCCGGTCCGAGCTGTTCGATCGCACCTTCCGCGAAGGCATGGAACTGGTCGAGGAGACCGCCGCCTATCTGGACGGCGAGGGCCGTCGCGATTCCAAGATGCTGTCGCGCGCCGCCGCCCTGGCCTATGCGGCCGAGAGCATGAAGCTGACCACCCGCCTGATGCAGATTGCGTCCTGGCTGCTGGTCCAGCGGGCCGTGCGCGAAGACGACATGTCGCCGGAAACCGCCTGCGAGCCGCGCTATCGCCTGAACGAGCGCCGCATCGACGCCGAGCCCAGCCACGCCGAACTTCCGATCGCCCTGATCGAATACCTCGTGCGATCGGAAAAGCTGTTCGACCGCACCCTGTATCTGGATCGCCGCATGTATGCCGACGATCAGGATCAGGCCCCGGAAAACCCTGTGCTCAGCCAGATGGGCATGCTCGAGGCGGCCTTCAGGGGCTGATCGCCCCTTTTACGGCCCGACGTCGTTGGCGTCCGCCCGGCCGTCGTCGATGGGCTTGGGCAGATTGACGCCGATGCCCAGCGCCTGCGCCAGTTTGTCGTCGCGGCCATAGACGTCCTCGCGGAACGCCACGCGGCCCTGACCATCCACGAAGGCGGTCCAGTACAGCAGACGCACCGAGATTTCCCGGCCGGTGGTCACGCGCGTCGTCTCGCGCGTGTCCTGGGCCGTGTCGAACTGGGCCAGCTTGGTCGGATCGGGCGACAGCAGCAGGCGCGCGAACTCCACCGCATTCTGCACCCGCACGCAGCCGTGGCTGCGCTGACGCGTGGACAGGTTGAAGGCGGCTTTCGACGGCGTGTCGTGCAGGAAGATGGCGTAGCTGTCGCGCAGCTCGAACTTGACATAGCCCAGGGCCGAGCGCGGACCGGCGCGCTGGATGACCGTGCCGTCCTTCACGTACATGTCGTTGGCGGCCAGATACCCCGGCCCTTTGGGCAGGATTTCGCGGCGCGCGATGCCGGCCGGCACATACCAGGGCGGATTGGCCACGACCGAGGCGAACGGCTTCTCCAGGCTGGGCGTCTGGTTCTCGGCCGAGCCGACCACGACGCGGTTGGAGTGAACCGGCTTGCCGTCCTTCCAATAGACCATGATGGCGGCGGCGGTGTTGACCTCGATCCGCTCGGGCGCGACCTCGCGCTTCAGCCAGCGACGGCGCTCCAGGTTCAGCGCGATCTGACGCGCACGGTCCTCGGCCGAGGCGCCCAGCGAGCGCTGGGTGCCCGCGCCGATCCGCCCGTCTGCGCCCAGGCCATGGCGGTTCTGGAAGCTTTGCACCGCACGTTGCAGTTCGGCGTTGTAAACTAGGCCCTGCGACTTCAGCCGCGCGCCGTCGGCGGCCGACAGGTCGCCTTCGGCCGTCAGGCGGTCGATCAGGGCGGGGATTCGGCGATCGCTATTGCCCGGCTCGATGGTCGCGCCTTGGGTGAAGCGGGGCCAGCCGCCCTGCGCCGCCAGACGGCGATAGCGGACATAGCCGGCCGACAGGTTCTGATAGCCGATGTCGGTGGGCGCCAGGCCGTCGTACCATTGGCCCAGCACGTTGCGGGTCAGGGCGTCGCTTAGACCGCGCGGGAGGTCCACGCGGTTCTTCTGCATTTCCCAAAGGTCTTCGACTGTCTCGGGCCGCACCTTGCCCTCGGCCAGGACGCGGGCATAGGCCAGCGCCGCCGCCGTGGTCCGCAGGTCCGCGCTCGCCGGATCGGCGGCCAGTCCCACGAAGTCGAAATAGTCAGAGCCCGCCAGACCATGGCGATTGGCGCCGGCCGCGACGGTGTTCAGGGCCCGAACCCGGTCGGCGTTCCACACCGGCCGCCAGCCGTTCATCTCATAGATGGCGCGCACATCCGCCTGCTGAGTCTCGGGCAGACGAGAAATCTGGTCGTTGAAGCTGTTGTAGAAGGCGGTCGCCTCCGGTCCGCGCTGCACGAAGACCTGCTGCGCGCGCGCCGCCGAGCCAAGGGTCATGGCCGCCGTCGCGACGCCCAGACCCAGTTGCCGTCTATTCATAGTCTTCCGCTTCTTCGATCGCTTCGGCCAGCGTGGCCGACGCCCCTGGTACCCGAACGCCCCCACATTATCGGTGTTCCGACCAAACAAAAAGCGCCGGCCTTTCGACCGACGCTCTTGGTGTTCCGATTGCTGCGAGATGTCGCAGCCAGGACGCGCTTACTTCTTGATGAAGCCGGCGAACTTGTTGTTGAAGCGCGAGACGCGGCCGCCGCGGTCCATCAGCTGGGCGTTGCCGCCCGTCCAGGCCGGGTGCGTCGACGGATCGATGTCGAGGGCCAGCTTGTCGCCTTCCTTCCCGTAGGTCGAACGGGTCTGGTAGGTGCTGCCGTCGGTCATCACCACGGTGATGAAGTGGTAGTCGGGATGGGTATCCGCCTTCATGGTCGTCGTCCGGTCTCTGCGCGGTGACGATGCCGACCGTCCGTGCGCGTGAAATGAGAAACCCGCCAGAAATCCGGCGGGAATGAGGGGCGGCGTTTACACCGGGGGGCGTTCCGGGGCAAGAGGCGGGCGAAATGACCGATCAAGCCGCCGCCTCCGCCCCTTCCGCCAACCGCGCCTCGGGCATGGCGTCGCTGGAAGGACGGCCCAGCGCCGGCGCCCTTCTGGCCGACCAGATGTCCGAAGCGGGCGCCAAGCGCGCCAAGCGCCGCGACATCCGCCCGCTCGCGCGACTGATTCCCTTCGCCATGCGCCACAAGGGTCATGCCCTGATGGCGGTCTTCTGGCTGCTGCTGTCCACCGCCGCCTCGCTGGGCCTGACCGCCCTGGCGCGCGGGGCCATCGACCATGGGTTCGAGGCCGGCGGCGCCAATCTGAACATCTGGTTCCTGCTGCTGGGGGCCAACGCCCTGTTCCTGGGGCTGGCGACCGCCGCCCGCTACTATTTCGTCACCCGCACGGGCGAGCGCGTCATCGCCGATGTGCGAAAGGGTCTGTTTGGCCGCATTCTGACGCTGGACCCGTCCTTCTACGCCCATATGCGCACGGGCGAGGTGCTGTCGCGCCTGACCACGGATATCGCCCTGGTCGAGACGCTGATGACGACCTCGATCTCCTACGCGCTCAGAAACTTCCTGACCCTGATCGGCGGCGTGGCCCTGCTGTTCTTCGTCAGTCCCAAGCTGACCGGCTTCGTCCTGCTGATCGTGCCCTTCCTCCTTGGACCGATCTTCATCTTCGGCCGCAAGGTGCGCAAACTGACCGTGGCGTCTCAGGATCGCTTCGCCAACGCCGTCGGCTTCGCCGGTGAAAGCGTGGACGCGATTGAGACGGTCCAGGCCTTCGGTCGTGAACAGAGCGCCATCACCCGCTTCGGCGCGGCGGTCGAGGACGCCTTCAACGCTTCCTTGACGCGGATGCAGGCCCGCGCCTGGATGACCGCCCTGATCATCGTTGTCATGTTCGGCGGCGTGACCCTGGTGCTGTGGCTGGGCGCCCAGGACGTGGTGAAGGGCGCCATGACGCCCGGCGCCCTGCTTCAGTTCGTTCTGCTGTCCGTTTTCGCCGCAGGCGCCGTTGGCGCGCTCGGCGAAAGCTGGGGCGACGTGCAAAAGGCCGCCGGCGCCATGGAGCGGATCGAGGAGCTGATGCGCGCCGTCGCCGGCATCGCCCCGCCGCCCCAGGCCACGGCCCTGCCAACGCCCCCGCGTGGCGAGGTGTCGATGTCGGCCGTGGGCTTCGCCTATCCAGGCCGCCCCGACCTTCCGGCCTTGAAGGGCTTCAGCCTGACCGTACGCCCCGGTGAGACGGTCGCTTTGGTCGGTCCGTCCGGCGCCGGCAAGTCCACGGTCTTCCGCCTGCTGCTGCGCTTCTACGATCCGCAGACCGGCATGGTCTCGGTCGACGGCGTCGATGTGCGCCAGGCCGATCCCGTCGCCGTGCGCGATCGCTTCGCCTGGGTGTCGCAGGAGACGCCGCTGTTCTCGGGCTCGGCCTTGGAAAACATCCGCTTCGGCCGCGAGAACACAACCCTGGAAGAGGCCCGCGCCGTCGCTGAAAAGGCTCAGGCGCTTGGCTTCATCGACGCCCTGCCTGAGGGCTTCGACACCCCGCTCGGCGAGCGCGGCAAGAGCCTGTCGGGCGGCCAGCGCCAGCGCTTGGCCATCGCTCGCGCCCTGGTCCGCGACGCCCCCATCCTGCTGCTGGACGAGGCCACCAGCGCCCTCGACGCCGAAAGCGAACGCCTGGTCCAGGTTGCCCTCGATCAGGCGATGGAGGAGCGCACCACCCTGGTCATCGCCCACCGCCTCGCCACCGTCCTGCGCGCCGACCGCATCGTCGTCATGGACGACGGCCGCGTCGTCGAAGAGGGCACCCACGAGCAACTCGTCGCCCAGGGCGGCCTCTACGCCCGCCTCGCCGAACTTCAGTTCCGCAACTAGGGCGCCGTGGTCCGCGCCAGGGCCGGGAAGTCGCTGAACAGCGCATCGACCCCAGCTGCGGCGAAGGCTGCGGCATAGCCGGCCATGTCGCCGTGCCCGGCCGGGTCGTCGCCTCTGCGTCGCTCGACCGGCAGGAAGGCGTTCTCGGCCCGCAGGGTCCAGACCACGACCTTCAGGCCCGCCGCATGAGCGTCTGCGACCAGGGTGCTCGGCGCGGTCGTGCGGCCTTCGGCGTCGCGCGGCAGGACCAATGTCATCTCCGGCGCGACCCAGTCGGCGTAAGCGGCAATGGCTTTTAGCCCCTCGGGCGCGATCATCTGGGCATAGGTCACGTCCGCCCGGTCCGCCGGTCCGCCCTTGGCCGCCACGAGTTGAGCCAGCGGCGCATCGATCCGCGTCGCCAACCGCTCCAGCGGCCCGACCTCGAAACACTGGATGATGATCGGCACCTCGGCGCCCGACAGACCCAGCCGCTCCAATTCGGTGACGAAACCGTCCTCCATCGGCAAGCCGATCCCGGCGAAGTAGGTCGGGTGTTTCAGCTCCGGCGCCACGGCGATCGTCCGCCCGGTCCGCGCCGAGGCCTCGCGCGCGATGGCGACGACCTCGTCGAAGGTCAGGATCGGCTCCTGTCCGTCATAGGCGGCGCTGCCCGGTCGAAAGCCGGGCAACCGCTCCCTGGCCCTCAGGGTCTTCAACTCGGCCAGGGTGAAGTCTTCGGTGAACCAGCCGGTGGTCTCGACCCCGTCGATGGTCTTGGTCGTCCGACGGCCTGCGAACTCGGGCCGGCCGCTCACGTCGGTCGTGCCGCCGATCTCGTTCTCATGCCGATCGACGAAGACGCCGTCCCTGGTCAGCACCAGATCCGGCTCGATCACGTCCGCGCCCTGTTCGATCGCCAGCTCATAGGCCGCACGCGTGTGCTCGGGCCGTTCGCCGGACGCGCCGCGATGGGCGATGATCAGGGGCTGACCCAAGGCTGGCGTTCCGGTCAGAAGGACGAGGCCGCACAGGATGAAACGGATCATCCGCCTTGGATAGGGCGGGGGCGCGACAGGCCGATGACCGTCTCCTCCCCACATGTGGGGAGGGGGACCGCGAAGCGGTGGAGGGGTTCTTGACGCCCCACCGGCCGCTGGCGATCAGGCAAGAGCCCCTTCGTCACGGCGCTAAGAAGCGCCGCGCCACTTCCCCCAAGCGGGGAAGAGACAGAAGCGAGCTTCAGGAGCCCTGAAGCACCTTGCGCAGGTGCGGATGCAGTTCGGTGTTCGACGCCAGGATCGACTTGCCCGTCTTGGGATCGCCGTCGTTCTCGATGGTCGTGACCCGGCCGCCGGCCTCGGTGACGAACAGGATGCCCGCCGCCACGTCCCAGGGCTTCAGATTGCGCTCATAATAGGCGTCGTAGCGGCCTGCGGCGACCCAGGCGAAGTCCAGCGCAGCCGAACCCAGGCGGCGTATGCCAGCGACCCGTTGGCCCACGGCGTGCAGATCCTTGATCGACTGGGCGTGGCCCGACTTGCCGATGAAGGGCAGTCCGGTGGCGATCAGGCTTTCGGACAGGTCACGACGGCCGGCGACGCGGATGCGCTGGTCGTTCAGATAGCAGCCCTTGCCCTTTTCGGCCCAGAACAGCTCGTTCATGACGGGGTTGTAGGTCACGCCGGCGACGATCTCGCTCGACCCGTCCGGGGCGCGCCGCTCCAGCCCTACCGTGATGGCGAAGTGGGGCATGGCGTGCATGAAGTTGGTGGTGCCGTCGATCGGATCGACGATCCAGGTGTGGGACTTGTCCGTCCCCTCGATCATGCCGCGTTCCTCGCCCAGGAAGCCGTAACCGGGGCGGGCCTTCATCAGCAGTTCGTAGAGCGTGTCTTCGGCCTTCAGGTCGGCGGCCGTGACGAAATCGCCGGGGCCCTTCCTCGACACCTGAAGCTGGGAGACTTCGCCGAAGTCGCGCAGCATCGGGCGGGCGGTCTTGCGCACCGCATCGGTCATGACTTGGAGCAGGGCGGAGGCGAGGGCCATCGGGGAATCTCCTGGTCCGAAAGTCCTTCAAAGCCGCAGCCGGACAGTCGGAGAAGTTCAGAAAGGAACGGCCCCGCGAGGGGCCGCTTTAGCGTGGTGGTCTGTTAGTCCGCGCGGCGGACGTATTCGCCGCTGGTCGTGTCGACGACGATACGCTCGCCGGCCGACATATAGGGCGGGATCATGATGCGCACGCCGTTCGACGCCAGCGCGGGCTTGTAGGACGACGAGGCGGTCTGGCCCTTCACGGTCGGCTCGGTCTCGGCGACTTCCAGCACGACCTGATCGGGCAGTTCCAGGCCGATCGGACGCTCTTCGTGCATCTCGATGACGACCTTCATGCCTTCTTGCAGATAGGGGATGCGCTCTTCGCCGACCCAGTCCTTTTGCAGTTCGATCTGCTCATAGGTGGCGTCGTCCATGAAGACCAGGCTGTCGCCGTTGTCGAACAGATAGGAGAAGTCCTTCTGTTCCAGCGTCACGCGCTCGACCTTGTCTTCCGACCGGAAGCGTTCGTTCAGCTTGTTGCCGGTCTCCAGGTTCTTGGCCTCGACGTTGGCGAAGGCGCCGCCCTTGCCGGGCTTGACGTGGCTGGCCTTGGTGACGACCCACAGGCCGCCATTGTGCTGCAGGACCATGCCGGGCTTGATGGTGTTGCCGTTGATCTTCATGGGGTCACATCGGAAATGGAGTTGCGCCCTCGCACCGTTCGGGGCGAGGCGAATAGGGCGCGATCCCTAGAGGAAGCCCCGATAAAGGGCAAGGCGACGCAACCTAATGCAGGGTGCGTCCGCCCGAGGCGTCGTCGGCCTTGCGGTGCAGGAAGTTTCCGAACCGCACACCTGACCCCAGCGGCGCGGCCATCTTGCCGGCCCCTTCGTCCAGCTTGCGCGCTTCGTGGGCGAAGGCGGCGGCCAGACCGGCCGACGACATCGCGGCGACCACCTGACGCGCCATCGACGACGGCCGTAGGCCCAACCAGACGGCGTTCACCGTCTGGGCCGCGACCCATAGGCCCATGGCGCGGGTCCGCTCCTTTTGCGGAGGCGCATTCCACACGCGCACGGCCGACAGGGTCGTCGCCGAGAACACGGCCGGCAGGATCAGGCTGAAGGCCCCCTTGGGCTTTTCGGTGATCGGCAGGTCCTTGTCGCGCACCTGTTTCAGGTTGCGACGGGGCTTCAACGCGCCCGAGGCGATGGTGTGGGCCAACAAGGCGAAGCCGACGGTCAGGGCGATCCCGGCGACCACATGGCCGGCGCTGCGGCCCTCGCTGTTCAGCAAGTCCATGGCGGCGTCGCGCACGTCGTCGATGGCGTCGTCGATATCGGTCATGGTCCGCTCCAGCTTAGCCCTGACAGGCTAATGGCCGGAGCGGATTGGAGTTCCGTCAGGAGGCAGAGCTTAGTTGCCGGTCGCCGCGCCGTCGGTGACGATCTCTTTCATCGCCGATTGCAGATAGTTTTGCGCGCCCATCAGCTCGATCAGCTTGTGCTGGTTTTCCAGGAAGTCGATGTGCTCTTCGGTGTCGGCCAGGATCTTCATCAGCAGGTCACGGCTGACGTAATCGCGGGTTTCCTCGCACTGGGTCACGGCGGCGGCGGTCGTCGCGCGGCTGTCCAGTTCCAGTTGCAGGTCGGCGCCCAGGCATTCGATCGGATCCTCGCCGACCTTCAGCTTGTGCAGGTCTTGCAGATTGGGCAGCCCGTCCAGGAAGAGGATGCGTTTGATCAGCATGTCGGCGTGCTTCATCTCGCCGATCGACTCTTCGTAGATGACGTTGCCCAGGTGCGCGAGGCCCCAGCTTTCGAACATGCGGGCATGCAGGAAATACTGATTTACGGCCGTCAGCTCGTTGGTCAGCACTGCGTTCAGCGTGCGCAGGATTGCGGGGTCACCCTTCATGGCCATGGTCCTTGGTCTCGCCACGGCGCTATCGCCGTCTGTCGAGCGCAGCCATAACACAGTAAAACGGGCTTTGTTTATTTGCGAGTTTTTATCACTGCATTGAGAGTGCGAGTGACTGTCGGCCGCAGTCGAAGCAAACTATTCGGCTGCGAGTGCGAACGCTTCGCGGCTTTCCTGAATCATCTGACGCATCTCGCAGACACATTTGGCGCACTGGGCCCGGCATTGGTTGCGCGCGAAGATGTCACGCGGACGGCAGGCGCCGGCCTCGATGGCCTGGGCGACATCACGCTGGCGAAGACCGTTACAGTTGCAGACGTACACGAGGCGCTACACGTTTCACTGACTGAGAATGGTTCGCTATAGCAGTCCTTAAGGCGATTGCAAGTCGTTCGCACGGTTTCGCCCGGCCTTGGGCCGTTGACGGATCGTCGCGTGGGCAGGCAATGACGGACATGGCCCGAACACCCACCGTCCCCGAGCGTCCGCCCTGCCGGCTGTATCTGATCACGCCGCCCGCGATCGCCGACCTGAACGCCTTTGCGCAAACCCTCGATCAGGCCTTGGCCGCCGGCGACGTCGCGGCCTTGCAGATCCGGCTGAAGCCCGCCGACGACGCGGCTATCCGCACGGCGGTCGAGGTGTTGGCTCCCATTGCGCGGCGTCATGATGTCGCGGTCCTGCTGAACGACCGGCCCGATCTGGCGCGGGCCACCGGCTGCGACGGCGTTCACATCGGTCAGGAAGACGGCTCTCTGGCCGAGGCGCGGCGTATCATGGGGCCGGACGCCATGATCGGCGTCACCTGCCACGACGACCGCGATCTGGCCTGGGACGCCGCAGAGGGCGGCGCCGACTACGTCGCCTTCGGCGCCTTCTATCCCACCGATACAAAGGAAACGGTGCATCGCCCGCCGCTGGACATTCTCACGGTGTGGCAAGAGACGGTCGAGACACCCTGCGTCGCCATTGGCGGGATCACAGTCGATAACGCCGCAGAGCTTGCCCAAGCCGGCGCCGACTTCGTGGCGGTCAGCGGCGGGGTCTGGAACCATCCCGACGGCGCAGCCGAGGCCGTCAGGCGTTTCAACGAAAAATTGCAGGCCTGACTTCAGGGGATATTAGGAACCGTGTCGTCCTATCCCGACCTCTGATTGGTCGGAACCTGTCCATGATCCTGAGCCGCGCGCTCAACATCGACGCCCCCCATAGCGCGCCTGTCAAGGGCGTGATGGCGGCTGGCCATCGGCCCGGCCCCGTCGGCGCCGACGGCCCGGATGGCCCCAATCCCCTGATTCCAGTGCTGACAGGCGTCGTCGTCGCCATCCTGGTCGCGCTGGCGATCGCCTATGCCCGTTCGGCCGGACTGGTGGCGGGCCTGTGGGGTGCCAGCGGCGTCGCCGTCGCCGTCTGGCTGCGCACGAGCAGGGGCCGCGCCAGCGACCTCACCTTCGCCGGCGTCCTGACCGTCAGCATCCTGATTGGCGAGATCATCGCCGGCAATAAGCCGCCGCTGGCGCTGGCCTTCACGATCGCCAACATGATCGAGATCGTCGGGGCTGTCCTGCTGGCGCGCCGGTTCTCGCCCACGCTCAACCTTTCCAGCCTGAACGGCGCGGTCAGCTTCCTGTTCTTCGCGGCTGTCCTGGCGCCGATCCCCGCCGCCCTGTGCAGCACCCTGATCCTGTCGCTGATGGGCCAGGGCGACATCGTTTGGCAGGGGTTCCAGACCTGGTGGCTGGGTCACGCCTTGGGCATCGCTGTATTGGGTTCGCTAGGAATGTCGCTGACGCCTGCGATGTTCGCGCGACTGCTGAAACCCAGGAAGCTGATCGAGGCCTTCGTTCTGATCGGCCTTGTTCCCGTCTTTTACTTTGTCGCCTTCACGGGCGACGTGCCGATGGGCTTCGTCCTGCTGCCGCTTCTGCTGGCCATCGCGGTACGGCTCGGCGTCGCGGGCGCCGCCTTCACCCTCGTCGTCATGAGCGTGCTGCTGGTCGGCAGCGCCATGATCGGAAACGGCCCCTATGCTCAGGGCGACCTGACCCATCAGGTTCTGATGGCCCAGATGCTGGTGCTGATCGGCTATATGCCCGTCCTGCTGGTGGCCTCGTTGCTGGAAGAGCGCGATCTTCTGGCGGAGCGCGCGCGCGTTGGTCGAGAACGCGCCGAGAAGGCCTCGGAGGCCAAGTCTCGCCTGCTCGCCAACGTCGCCCATGAGATCAAGAGCCCCGTCGCCGGCATCATCGGCATTGGCGACCTGTGGCGGCAGGGCCATCTGGGGCCAGTCTCGGCCCAGCAGGCCGAGATGTCCGACATGCTGGTCAAGACCGCGCGTCAGGTCGAAACCCTGGCCCATGATCTGCTGGATGTGGCCCGCGCCGAATCCGGGGCCGTCCGGGTCGATCTGCGGCCGACCGACATTCCGGGGCTGCTGGAAGACGTGCGCCGCACGTGCCTGCTGTGGCCCGACTCCGACAGGGTCGCCGTCGAGGTGGTGTGCGAGGGCGATGGCTTGATCGCGGTCGCGGACTCTCAGCGTCTGGCCCAGATCATCACCAACCTGACCAGCAATGCGCTGAAATACGGCGGTTCCGGCGGCCGTGTCGTCCTGCGTGCGCTTCGTCAGGACGACTGCGTCCGCATTGAGGTCAGCGATTTCGGCCCCGGCCTGTCGCCACAGAAGCAGGCGCAGTTGTTCGAACCCTTCAACCGCCTGGGGCTTGAGCGTTCGACGGTCGAGGGGCACGGCGTCGGCCTGGCCTTAGCCAAGCGATTGGTCGAGTTGCAGGGCGGCTCGATCGGCGTGATCTCGGCGCCGGGCGAGGGCGCCACCTTCTGGGTCGCGCTGCCGAAGGCGTGAGGTCGCGCTTGCGGTCGCGCTCCGGCCGCGCGATGGTTCGGCCATGCCCATGATCGCCCTTGCCGCCGCCCTCGTGATTTCCGGACAGGCGACGACGCCTCCGCCGCAGCGCGCCGGTTCCAACCTGACGCGGGACTTGAACAGCGCCCCGCCTTCGGCGACCCCGCCCGCCGCCTCCACGGCAGCTCCGACCCAGGCCCCGGCCCGGGCGACGAGCCAGGCCTTGCCTCCAATCGGCCAAACCCCCGCGGCATCGCCGCGTCCGGCGCCCGCCGCGTCATCCGCAACGCGCACGACCCAGGCCCAGCCGCCCATCGGCCAAAGCCCGGCGGCCACGACGCGCCCGGCGACCGCGACACGTCCGCAAACGCAAGCCCCGACCACAACGGCGCCTCAAGCGACCGCGCCCCAACCGACAACGACCGCGCCTGCCGCAACCCCGCCGGCCGCCGCACCCGCCCCGGCGGCCTTGAACGCCGCCGCCATCGCCGCTCTGCCGTTCAGCATCCAGCTGCCTACCGGCCTGACCATCACCCCGGCGCGCGCCGGCGCGAACGCCAACATCTATCGCGTCCAGCGCGGCGACCAGACCCTGCTGATGATCTACGCCGGTCCGTCGTCGCAGTTTCCGATCTATGACGGCGAGACGGTCCGCGCCGGCGGCCGCGCCTCGGTCGTCGTGACCGAAGGCAGCCGCCGTCTGGCGATGGAGCACCTGTTCCAGCGCGCCACGGACCCCAAGGAGATCCACGTCTGGATCGCCAGCGTCGAGGGCGCAGACCGGGATCTGGCCGAACGCATCGGCCAGTCCATCGACGTCAAATAGGGCTCAGCCCTCGGACCACACCGCCATTTCGGTGCCGGCCGGATCGGCGAAGTGGAAGCGGCGACCGCCGGGGAAGCTGTAGATCTGTTTCAAAATCCGGCCGCCGGCCGCCTCGACCTTGGCCAGCATGGCTTCCAGGTCATGGGCGTACAGGATGGGCAGGGGCGCCTTGGTCTGATCGGTCTGATCGGCGTCGAACCCGCCGTCCAGACCCTGATCGAAGGCGGCATAGGTCGGGCCGTAATCCACGAAGGTCCAGCCGAACGCCTGGCTGTAGAATTGCTTGTTCGCGGGCAGGTTGGCGGCGGGCAGTTCGAGGTAGTCCAGCTTTCCGTCTTCACGCACGGTTGATCTCCTGAGTTGGGCGCCACCGGTCCCTTGTCTTGCACGCGCCCTGGACATGCGCAAACCTGCAAACGGTTCGCATTTGCAGGAATCGAGCGATGATCGTGATGACGACAGGCCTGTCGGCCCTGATGGCCTTGATGCGGTGCGAGGCGCGTCAGACCGAGCCGCCGCCGAGGCGCGAGACCGATCGCGCAAACCCGCGACCGACCAGACCCAGACCCTGATCAGCCGACCTGGGCGCGATGCCTCAGATGCGCGTCGGCCAGCACGCAGGCGGCCATGGCCTCGACCACCGGTACGGCGCGCAGGGCGACGCATGGGTCGTGACGGCCCTTGGTGCGCAGGTCCGTCTCTTCGCCGTCGCGGGTGATCGTCTGGCGCAGGGTCAGGATGGAGGAGGTCGGCTTGAACGCTACCCGCGCGGTCACCGGCTGGCCCGTCGAAATCCCGCCCAGCACGCCGCCAGCCTTGTTCGACAGGAAGACCGGCTGCTTGTTCAGGTCCAGCCGCATCTCGTCGGCGTTCTGTTCTCCGGTCAGTTCGGCGGCCTCGAAGCCGGCGCCGATCTCGACGCCCTTGGCCGCATTGATCGACATCAGGGCTGCGGCCAACTCGCCGTCCAGCTTGCCATACAGGGGCGCGCCCCAGCCCGCCGGAACGCCCGTGACTTCCAGCGCTACGACCGCCCCGACCGACGATCCCGCCTTGCGGATGCCGTCCAGATAAGCCTCCCAGTCACCCACGACCTCGGCCGAGGCGGCGAACAGCGGATTGGTGTCGACGGCGTCGAAGTCGATCCGATCCGGTGCGATCCGGTGCGGGCCGATCTGGACCACGCCGGCGCGGATCCTGATCCCGTCGCTCAGCACCTTGCGCGCCACGGCCCCGGCCGCCACGCGGCAGGCCGTCTCGCGCGCCGAGGATCGACCGCCCCCCCGGTGGTCGCGCACCCCGTATTTGGCCTGATAGGCATAGTCGGCGTGCCCCGGCCGATAGGCGCGGGCGATCTCGCCATAGTCCTTGGACCGCTGGTCCTCGTTCTCGATCAGGATCGAGATCGGCGTGCCCGTCGTCACCGGTCCGTCGCCGTCGTCGAACACGCCCGACAGGATGCGCGCCGTGTCGCTTTCCTTGCGCTGGGTCACGAAGCGGCTGCCGCCCGGCTTACGCTGGTCCAGCCAGGGCTGAAGGTCCGCCTCGGTCAGCGGGATCATCGGCGGGCATCCGTCAACGACGCAGCCGATCGCCGGCCCGTGGCTCTCGCCCCAGGTGGTCACGCGAAACAGATGGCCGAAGGTATTGTGCGACATGGCCCCGACTTAGGCCGCCAGACGCTCCTGCGTCCAGACCCGCGTGAACCGCACCAGCAGGTCTTCGGCCGCCGAGGGAACATCGGACGACGGCTCCAGCGTCACAAACAGATGCCCCGCCGGCCGCGATCCGCGCGCGGGCAGGCCCAGGTCCTTCAGCCGCACCCGGACCGGCGCGGCCATGTCGGCGGTGATCCAGGCCGAGCGCGTGCCGACAGGGGTCTCGATCTCGACCCGCCCGCCGTCGGCCATCAGGCGACGCTCGACGGCCCAGGTCATGAACAGGTCGTCGCCGACGACCGACAGCCCGTCCTCGGGCCGGATCAGCACCGACAGATAGAGGTCGCTCCCGTCCGCCGCCCCGCGCCTCAGCCGCAGATAATCGCCGCTGCGCAGGCCCTTGGGCGCCGTGACCCGCACCGTCCGCGCGCCCAGCCGCACCTCGACCTGACCCCCGGCCAGGGCCTGCATCGGCGACAGCACCAGAACCGGCGTAGGCGCGGGCCGCGCGGCGGGCGCCGACAGGGCGGGGCGAGGGGGCTGATGCGCCTGGATCAGCCGATAGGCCGCGATCACGCGCCGGAACCGCTCGGCGTCGCCGCCCGCCTGATCCGGCCGCGCCGCCTTCACCGCCGTGCGGAAGGCGGCCTTCAGCGTCGACGCATCGACATCGCCGTTCAGGCCCAAGATCGACAGGGCCTCGCGGACGCCGGACACATCTGAAATCGAAACAGGCGCGCTCATGTCGTCACCGTTCGCGCATCAGGGTCAATGGGCGGTTAACCCTGACGGCGACACGACCGTTTTGACCTCGATCATTCCCAGCCGCGCCTGCACCGACTACATCACTCGCATGACCGCATCCGTGATCCCGCCCAGCCCGTCGCGTGAAGAATACGCCCGCGACTATGCCGCCGCCCTGGCCGCCAACGGCGACGAGACCATCTTCGATCGCCCCGAACCCATCGGCCTGTTCGTCGAATGGCTGGCGGACGCGAGGGCGCACGAGCCGAACGATCCCAACGCCATGACCCTGTCGACTGTCGACGCCGACGGCCTGCCGGATGCGCGGATCGTTCTGCTGAAGGATGTCGATGCGCGAGGCTTCACCTTCTATTCGAACAGCGAGAGCACCAAGGGTGTCGAACTGGCCGGTTGCGCGGCCGCCGCCCTGACCTTCCACTGGAAATCCCTGCGTCGCCAGGTGCGGGTGCGCGGCGCGGTCGAGCCTGTCACGCCGGCTGAGGCCGACGCCTATTTCGCCAGCCGCGCGCGCGAAAGCCGCATCGGCGCCTGGGCCTCGGACCAGTCCCGCCCCCTGTCGGATCGCACCGTGCTGGAAGAGGCCGTGGGCCGTGAAACCGCGCGCTTCGATGGTCAGGAGGTGCCGCGCCCGTCCCACTGGACCGGCTGGCGCGTCGTGCCGCGCTCGGTCGAGTTCTGGCGCGATCGCCCGTTCCGCCTGCATGACCGACTGCGGTTCGACCGCGACGGCGAGGCCTGGCGCTCGGGCCGCCTCTGGCCCTGACCCGCGATCAGTCGCGGAACAGCAGCGATCCGTCGCCGTAGGAATAGAAGCGATAGCCGTCGGCGACCGCATGGGCATAGGCCGCCTTCATCGTCGCCGTGCCCGCAAAGGCGCTGACCAGCATGAACAGCGTCGACTTCGGCAGGTGGAAGTTGGTCATCAGCACATCGACCGCCCGGAACCGATAGCCGGGCGTGATGAAGATGGCCGTGTCGCCGTGGAAGGGCTGGATCTCGCCGTCCTCGGCCGACGCGCTTTCCAGCAGCCGCAGGGAGGTGGTGCCGACGCAGACGATGCGCCCGCCCTTTGCATGGACGGCGTTCAGGGCGGCGGCGGTTTCAGGCGACACCTCGCCCCATTCGCTGTGCATCTTGTGGTCGGCCAGGTCGTCGGCCTTGACCGGCAGGAAAGTGCCGGCCCCGACATGCAGCGTCACCGCATGGGTCGAGACGCCCTTGGCGCGGATGGCGTCCAGCAGGGCAGGGGTGAAATGCAACCCCGCCGTCGGCGCCGCCACTGACCCGTCATGCTCGGCGAAGACGGTCTGATAGTCCGACCGGTCGCGGTCGTCTTCGGGCCGTTTGGCGGCGATATAGGGCGGCAGGGGCATGACCCCGACCTCGCGGATCGCATCGTCCAGCGCCGGTCCCGCCAGGTCGAAGGTCAAGGTGATCAGGCCGTCTTCCCCCTTGGCCGTCACCGTGGCGTCCAGCCGCCCCAGGTCGCAGGCGGCGTCGCTCGCGTTTCCGAACCGGATCCGATCCCCCGGCTTGATCCGCTTGCCCGGCTTCATGAAAGCGGACCAGACGTCGGGCGCGTCGCGGTGATGCAGCGTCGCCTCCACCTCGACCGTCAGGGTTTCGCCCTCGGCCCCGATCCGCTGGCGCACGCCCGACAGACGGGCGGGAATGACCCGCGTATCGTTGAACACCAGGGCGTCGCCGGGCTGCAGGAAGTCCGGCAGATCGCGAATGATCCGGTCTTCCAGCGCGCCACCTTTCACCACCAGCAACCGTGCGGAATCGCGCGGATCGGCCGGGCGCAACGCAATCCGGTCCTCGGGCAGGTCGAAATCGAAATCGGCGGTCTTCATCGCGCGCTCTATAGGGCGCTCCGACGCGCCGCGCCACGTCGCGGCGTGCTGCCAGCGCATCGTCGGCGCGCCGCTGTCTGATTCACAACGGCTTTTCGCGCCCGAACGGCGTCTAACCGACCGCGCCCCGGCCGTGTGCTAGACTGGCTGGCGATCTTTGACAGCGTAAGTTCAGGCAGAAGGGACGGCGAAGTCCCGCCCGCGCCTTACCCGGATGATGGCGCCGGATTAGACGAATTAGACACTTTAGACGGTGAATTCCCGTCCGCGGCCCAAGGCTCGACCATCGCGAGATTAGACGAATTAGACTCTTTAGACGGTAAAATTCCCCGCCGCCGTCTGATTTCAGCTGTAGCCCGGCGCGAACGCCCCGGCCCAGGCGCCATAGCGGTTCAGCGACAGATCGCGGGTCTCGATCTCGGGCGCCTTGCCGTCGACCATGTCGGCCAGAACCCGCGCCGAGCCGCAGGCCATGGTCCAGCCCAGGGTGCCGTGGCCGGTGTTCAGATAAAGCCCCGGAACCTTGGTCGCGCCGATCACCGGCGTGCCGTCCGGCGTCATCGGACGCAGGCCCGACCAATAGCTGGCGCCCGCCAGATCACCGCCGCCCGGAAACAGGCTGCCGACCGAATGGGCCAGGGTCTCGCGGCGGACGGCGGGCAGGGTGTTGTTGTATCCCGACAGCTCGGCCATGCCGCCCACGCGAATGCGGTCGCCCAGGCGCGTGATCGCCACTTTGTAGCTCTCGTCCATGACGGTGGAGACGGGCGCGCGGTCTTCGTTCACGATCTTGGCCGTGATCGAATAGCCCTTCACCGGATAGACCGGCAGATCCAGCCCCATCGGCTTGGCCATCATCGGCGAATAGGAGCCGAGCGCCAGGATCACCAGATCGGCCGTCAGGGCGCCCTTGCTGGTCAGGGCGCCGGTCGCGCGACCGTCCGTCATCGTGATCGACTGGATCTCGGTCCCGGTATGGAAGACCACGCCGCGCTCCGCCGCTAGCTTGGCCAGGGCGTTGGTGAACAGGAAGCAGTCGCCGGTTTCGTCATGCGGCAGACGCAGACCCCCGACGAAATCGATGTCGGAGGCGGCCAGGCCCGGCTCGGCCGCGATACAGCCCGCGCGGTCCAGAACCTCGCACGGCACGCCGGCGGCTTTCAGCACATCGACGTCCTTGTGCACGTCGGCCAGCTGCTTTTCGGTGCGGAACAGCTGCAGCGTGCCCTGCTGGCGACCGTCATAGGTGATGCCGGTCTCGCGGCGCAGCAGGTCGATCTGGTCGCGGCTGTATTCGGCCAGACGCACCATCCGGCTCTTGTTCAGCGCATAGCGTTCATGGGTGCAGTTGCGCAGCATGGCGACGGTCCAGCGCACCATGGCCATGTCCAGACGCGGGCGCACGATCAGCGGGGCGTGGCGCATCAGCAGCCACTTCATCGCCTTGATTGGGATCGACGGCGCGGCCCAGGGCGCGGAATAGCCCGGCGAAATCTGCGCAGCGTTGGCGAAGCTGGTCTCCAGCGCCGGACCGGCCTGCCGATCCACCACCGTGACCTCATGCCCGGCCTGGCTGAGATACCAGGCGGTGGTGACGCCGATGACGCCCGACCCAAGCACCAGAACCCGCATGTGACGTTCCCAAGCCCACTGTTATTATTCGCCGCAAGCTAGCGCTGCATGGATCGACGATCCTGCCTGTTTGCGCAACGATCAGTCGCTGATAGAAGTCTGACGCAATAATCTGCGGCTGAATGACGGAAACTTGTGTCCCTGCTTGATCCCCTCGACCAGCGCCTCCTTCAACGGCTCCGCGCCGATGGGCGCATCAGCAATGCGGACCTGGCCTCCGCCGTCGGTCTGTCGCCTTCCGCCTGCCTGCGGCGCGTGCGCCGGCTGGAAGAGCGCGGGGTGATCCGGGGCTATGCCGCCGTCCTGGCCAACGACAGCGACGACGGCGTCGTCGCCTATGTCGAGATCACGCTGGAGAAGCAGACTGACGACCACATGCGCCGGTTCGAGGCGGCCGTCCGCAACCACCCGGAAATCCGCGACTGCTATCTGATGGCGGGCGAGGCCGACTACATCGTCCGCGCCGTCGCGCCCGACATCGCCGCCTATGAGGTGATCCACAAGGACGTCCTGTCGCGCCTGCCGGGCGTGTCGCGCATCCACTCCAGCCTGGCGATCCGCAACGTCCTGGCGGCGCGCGGCTGAAACGGGCTGAACCTTCCGGCCCGGTCGAGTGTTGTGGCGGCATGAAAGCCCTCGACCTCCTCCCGTCCGCCCTCATCGGCGCCGTCGCCAGCGCCCGTTCCATGACCCCGATGGCGGCCCTCGCCACCGCCGAACTGGCGCACAAGCCCTTGCCCGGCCGCGTCTTCCTGCTGAACCGGCCGCTGTTCAAGTTCGGCGCCCTGGCCATGGGCGTCGGCGAACTGCTGGGCGACAAGATGAAGACCGCGCCCGATCGCACCGTCTTCCTCGGCCTATTGGCGCGGGTCATGAGCGCGGGCATCGCCGGCGCCGCTCTCGCCCCGCGCGGTCGCGAAAAGCTGGGCGCCGGCCTGGCGGTCAGCACGGCCGTGCCGCTGGCGTATCTGACCCTTTCGGGGCGCAAGAAGGCCATGGCCCGCATCGGCCAGACCAAGAGCGGCCTGATCGAGGACGCCTTGATCGTCGGGGCCGGCGCCTTGGTCGTCGGCTTGACCGTCTCGCGGTTCAACCGGCGCTAGCCGCTCGACAGCCGGGCCCCGGCGGCGATAGGTGAGGGACGTTTTCGAAGGACCCCCGCCCATGATCACCCGCATCCAGCCTGGCGCCCGCATGAGCGAGGCCGTTGTCCACGGCGACACCATCTATCTGTCGGGCCAGGTCGGCGAACCCGGCGACGACGTGGCGACGCAGACCCGAACGGCGCTGGCCGAGATCGAAGCCCTGCTGGCCGAGGCCGGCAGCGACAAGTCCCGGATCCTGATGGCCCAGATCTGGCTGGCGGACATCGCCGACTTCGAGGCGATGAACGGTGTCTGGGACGCCTGGGTCGACACCGCCAACCCGCCAGCCCGCGCCACGGGCGAAAGCCGGCTCGCGTCGCCCGATTACAAGGTCGAGATCATCGTAATCGCCGCCAAAGCCTGATCGCGGTTGACCGGGCGGGATGCAGACTGCAAACCGCCGCCATGCTTCAGAACCTCGAAACCCTCGCCCGCGAGGCCAAGTCCTGGCCCTTCGAACAAGCCCGCAACCTGCTGGCCCATGTTCTGAAGAAACGGCTGGGCGAGACCGAACGAGCCGAAGCGCGCGCCCTGATCGACGCCGGCAAGGCGGATGAAGCCCTGGCGGCCTTTCCCGCCTTGCAGCGCTCTGTGATCCTGGAAACCGGCTATGGCCCATCGGGCCTGCCGCACATGGGCACCTTCGGCGAGGTCGCCCGCACCACCATGGTGCGCAACGCCTTTCGCGCCCTGACCGGGGACCACTGGCCCACGCGCCTGATCGCCTTCTCCGACGACATGGACGGCCTGCGCAAGGTGCCGGAAGGCGTGCCGAACCCGGAGATGCTGCGCGAGGACCTGCATCTGTCCCTGACGCGAGTGCGCGATCCCTTCGGCACCCACGACAGCTTCGGCGCGCACAACAACGCCCGCCTGCGCGCCTTCCTCGACAGCTTCGGCTTCGACTACGAGTTCATGTCCTCGACCGAGACCTACAGGTCGGGCCGGTTCGACGCGACGCTGCTGACGCTTCTGGAACGGTTCGACGCGGTCCAGGCCATCATGCTGCCGACCCTGGGCGAGGAGCGCCGCGCCACCTATTCGCCCTTCCTGCCCATCAGCCCGATCACCGGCCATGTGCTGCAGGTGCCGACCCTGGCGCGCAACGTCGAGAAGGGCACGATCACCTTCGAAGACCCCGCAGGCGAACCGGGCAACCGCACCGAGGTGCCGGTCACGGGCGGCAATGTGAAGCTGCAGTGGAAGCCCGACTGGGCCATGCGCTGGGTCGCGCTGGACATCGACTACGAGATGTCGGGCAAGGACCTGATTGAAAGCGTGCGCGAAAGCTCAAAGGTCTGCCGCGCCCTGGGCGGTACCCCGCCTGAGGGCTTCAACTACGAGCTCTTCCTCGACATCGAGGGCAAGAAGATCTCCAAGTCCAAGGGCAACGGCCTGACGATGGACGAGTGGCTGCGCTACGGTACGCCCGAGAGCCTGTCGTGGTACATGTTCCAGTCGCCGAAGTCGGCCAAGAGCCTGCACTTCAACGTCATTCCGCGCGCCATCGACGACTATCTGGCCTTCATCGAAAGCTACAAGACCCAGGAGCCGGCCAAGCGGATCGACAACGCCGTCTGGTCGATCCACGCGGGCGATCCGCCGACCCACACGTCGCCAGTGTCCTTCGCTTTGCTGCTGAACCTGGTCGGCGTGGCCAACGCCTCGACCAAGGACCAGCTGTGGGCCTATTTCGCCAAATACCTGCCTGACGCCACGCCGCAGAACGAGCCCCTGCTGGACCGGCTGATGGACCACGCGCTGAACTACTACGAGGACTTCGTGAAGCCCTCGAAGTCCTATCGCCTGCCGGACGACAAGGAGAAGGCGGCGCTATTGGACCTGGCCGAACGACTGAAGGCGCTGCCGGTCGACACCACCGATGGCGAACTGATCCAGAACGAGGTCTATGCCGTCGGCAAGGCGCATGCGTTCGAGCCGCTGCGGGCGTGGTTCGGCGCGCTCTACGAGGTGCTGCTGGGCGCCAGCCAGGGGCCGCGCTTCGGTTCGTTCGCCGCTATCTACGGCCTGCCGCAGACGATCGCCCTGATCGAAGCGGGCGCAAACGGAGAACTGGCGCAACCTTGACCTTGCGTCAGGGTTGTTGCGTGATGCCATCCTGAGGGGACGTAGCCGGGGGAGGCGAGGTTGCGTTACGAGATCGACGAAGCGAAGAGGGTCCTGATGCTCGACCTGGTCTCGGCCGGATCGGCCGACCGCGTGCTGAAAGCGACGGTCGATTTGATCACGCAAAGGCCTGAGCTCTGCAGCTGGGACTGGATCGTCGAATGCGAACCCATGACCGACGACGCCACGGTCCAGCATCTGGCGAAGCTGGCTGAGGCTTGGGGGACGCCGCCGCTCGTCGAGGCGGTGACGATTTTCGTGACAAACGACCGCATGCTCCATCTGTGGGCGCGCGTGCTGGACTTCCAGTTCGTGCGCCGGAAACACTTCATCGAACGCGACATCAATGTCGCCAGGCAATTTGTCGCCCGCCGCCAGTCTGCGCGCATAGCCAAGATGAACGGAAAATAACGGCGAAGCTCCGGGAGCCTTCAGGTTCGTCTGTGCATTCTCCCCTCATCGGCAAACGCGCTGACAGGAGAAGAGTTATGTCGAACAAGATTTTCAAGACCGGTCTGGCCACCGCTGCCGCCTTGGCCGCCATGGTGACCGCCGCCCCGATGTCCGCCCAAGCTCAAGCCAACGGCGTGACCAACTGTGACGCCCCTGGCGGTCGCCAGCGTGCGGGCGCTCTGATCGGCGCCGTCGTCGGCGGCGTGGTGGGCTCGAACCTCGCCCGCAATGAGCGTACGGCCGGCACCATCGTCGGTGCGGGCGCCGGCGCCGCCGCCGGTTCCTATATCGGCTGCAACCAGCAGCGCGCCCGTGCTGCTTCGGCCTCTAGCGGCGCCCAGTATCGCGCTTCGTCAAACCTGCGCATCCGCAGCGGCCCTGGCACCAACTATCGCCAAGCCGGCACGCTGTCGGCCGGTCAGCCCTTCACCGCCATTGGTTCGCAAGGCGAGTGGGTGCAGATCGCAGGCGGTGGTTGGGTGAACGCCCACTACGTCACGGCCAACTGATTGCAGTTCGCCGCTAATCGAAAGCCCCGTCCGGCACGCCGGGCGGGGTTTTTGCTGCGCGCTACTGGCTGACCCAGAGGATGCGGGCCATCCATTCGATCTCGCGTCGGGGCACGATCCTTGGGGGGTAGTCGGGATTGATTGAGGCCAAGGTGACGGCGCGGCTGGTCAGGCTGGTAACCTCCTTGGCCACGGTTTCTCCGCTGGTCAGGCGGGCGACGACGCGGTCGCCGCGCCGTACCTGCGTCGCTTCTTGATCCACGATGACGCGGTCGCCTTCGCGATAGAGGGGCGACATCGAATCGCCGGTGATCTGAAGGCTGAACAGGGTGTCCTTGGCGCGCGGCAGGTCGGTCTGATCCCAACCTTCGCCCACCGGCAGGCCGGCGTCGTCGAAGAAACCGTCCTGACCCGCCTTGGCGAGACCCAGCAAGGGTACGCTGCTTGGCGCCTCCGGCGCGTCTTCGGCCAATACCGCAAACTCCGATAGCGACAAGCCCGTCGCCTGAAGCACCAGCGTCATGCTCTCGGTCGATGGCCAGCGTGGACGCGGAGGATCGCCGGGCCCGAAGCGTTTCGAGGGATTGAAACTCGTCGCATCCAGACCGGCCCGCCGCGCCAAGCCCGACGGCGACAGCCCTTCACGCCGCGCCAAGGCATCGACGGCTTTCCAAAGCTTGGCGTGGGATAGCGGCATGATCTTCCAGCAACCGATTCGTCGCGAGAATACGATCAGGCTTTAGGAATTTCTACCTATGTTGAAGTTTGCAGCCTTGCGGTTTTGCCACGCCCAAAAAGTCCCGGCTGTGATGCAACCGATGACGAGATAGCCCGTAAAATTCATTACCGTGTAAAGTGACGCTACTAAAACCGGTTGCTTCATCAAAAGCATCACATGGGCCATTACAACGACAAGCTGAAGGCCACTGGCCCAGACGGGCCAAGACTGTCGATGCTTCCAAGCAATAGCGATGAAGACAAGCAGTAGAGCTAGATCAATTAGAAACATGCCTACCGGCACGCCCACAAAGCCACTGCTTTCTTGCATCATGATCGTGGCGAACCACGCAATCAGGTATGCCCCAGCTCCAATTTTTTCGGCGGTCCCGCCCTTCAGAAAGGCGAACAGGGCCATCCCGACCATGAACACTGCGCCAACGACGGCGTACAGCATGTTCACCATGTGAAATCGCCCCCCCGCAAAAATGCGTGGGGGCGATAATGACTGAAGTCAGGTCAAACTGAAACGTCGATAAGCCAAGCTTACCGAGAATTCATGCAACGCGGTGCAGATGCGGCGTCGTCAGCGCGGCCTTGGGGTCAAGCCAATCGTCGGGCTTGCCAACCGGACCGGCGGCATAGGTGCCGAAGCCGAGGCGGCGGTGGTCTTTTTGCAGCTCGGCGTGGCAAGCGACGATGGATTCACGGGCGGCCGAGAGGGCGGCGATCGTTTCCATGGCCTTGGCTTGCGACATCGTGCCGGAGACCGGCGACAGCGACAGAGCGGCGCGAGCGCCGATGAAGGATTGAACCAGCGTGGTCGCCTGGGTGATCGCGGCGTCGATCGCGAGTTCGGTGGCATGCAGATCGCCAGCAACGCTGGTGACGACTTCAGTGCGGTCCATGAAAGCCCCTCAAAGACAGGTTTACAAGAACCGTATGGTTATCACGTCTTAACCCTGTTTGGTAGAGCAATCTTTACCATATCGGCAATCGCGCGTTGAAGCGCCGCCGTAAGCACGGCGTTAAAACCCAATGAGGGCAAGAAATCGGCGCGAATCAGCGCGCTAGGGCGCAGTGATCAGTCCTGGTTGTCCAGCAGGAAGTGTGCGGTAAGGGACGCAATAGGCTGTTGACGTTCTTCCTGCCAGGCCTCCGCGTGCACATGGGCGACGCGACGACCCGCCCGGCTAATGCGAGCACGCGCGAAGACGTCGATCGGTCTGCCGGTGCGCAGATAGGCGACCGTGACATTGATCGGGCGGGGCAGTCGCGGACCAGGAAAGCTGAGCGCAACCTGAGCCATTGCCGTCATTTCCAGAAGGGCGGCCGTCGATCCGCCATGCAGGGCGGGCAGCATCGGATTGCCGATCAGCTTGTCGTCGAAGGGCATGACGACAGTGACTTCGTCGCCGCTGACCAGGGTCTGAAGGGCGAGAAAGCGGGCATAGGGCATGCGGTCCAGGATGTCGGTCATGCCGCCGCTCCTTTTGCATGGGGCGCCCGCTCGCGGGTCTGGTTGAGGATATAGGCGGCTTGCGCTGCGGCGACTGGATCGGCGGGATCGTCCTCGAAAGCCCAGGCGCGCACGAAGGCGATGCTGGGCGTCAGTCGGTAGCACAGGCCCTGGGCCAGCAGGTCCTGACGCGGCCTTGCCGCGCGCATGTAGTCGACGCGCAAATCCAGGGTGGCAATGGGCTGGAAGGCGTCCATCGCAGTCCACACAGCCAGGCCGCCGATATGATCAAGCAAGGTCGTCACCAGACCGCCTGCGAAGACGCCGCTGTCGGGATCGCCGACCAGATCCTCACGCCACGGCGCGCGGATGCGGGGCTGGCCATCGTGCAGGCCGTCGAAGGTGAAGCCCAAGGCGCCGGTGTGGGCGGCGCCGGCGGCCAGTTGCGGCAGGATGGTGGTCAGGAAACTCTCATGCATCGTGCGGGCTGAACCTGTTGCGCCGATTTTCGGGGTCATCATCTATGGGGCGGCGACCCGACGGCGTCGAGAGCGTTACCGCAAGATGATCCGCCCCGAAGACCTGCTGCATCCCACGCCCGCCGGCCTCTACTGTCCGCCGGGAGATTTCTACATCGACCCGGTTCGGCCGGTGAATCGCGCCGTCATCACGCATGGCCACGCCGACCATGCGCGCGCCGGTCATGGGGCGGTTCTCGCGACGCGCCAGACCCTGGCGATCATGGCTGCGCGCTATGGCGCGGATTTCACGCTGCAGCCCCAATCGGTGGAATACGGCGAGGCGACCGCGATCAATGGGGTCGATCTCAGATTGGCGCCCGCCGGCCATGTGCTGGGTTCTGCCCAGGTCGAGGTGCGCTGGAAGGGACTGATCATGGTCGTGTCCGGCGACTATAAGCGCCGCCGCGATCCCACCTGTGCGCCGTTCGACCCCGTGCCCTGCCACGTCTTCATCTCGGAGGCGACGTTCGGCCTGCCGGTCTTCAGCCATCCGCCGGCGGAGGAGGAAGTCGGGCGGCTGGTGCGGTCGCTGGGGCAGTTTCCCGAGCGGGCGCATCTGGTTGGCGCCTATGCGCTGGGCAAGGCGCAGCGGATCATCCGTCTGCTGCGCGAGGCTGGATGGGACCGCACCATCTATGTCCACGGGGCGCTGGAGCGGCTGAACGCTCTATACGAAAGAGAAGGAGTCGATCTGGGCCCGCTGGCGCCGACCCGTGATTTGCCGAAGAATGCGCTAGGCGGCGAGGTCGCCATCGCACCGCCATCCGCCATCCAGGATCGATGGGCGCGTCGGTTCGCCGAGCCGGTCACGGCCTTCGCTTCAGGGTGGGTGGGGGTAAAGGCGCGGGCGCGCCAGCGCGGCGTGGAACTGCCGTTGGTCGTGTCGGATCATGCCGACTGGAACGAACTGACCGCGACCTTCACCGAGATCAAGCCAGAGGAAATCTGGATCACTCACGGCCGCGAGGAGGGTTTGCTGCGTTGGGCCGAGATCAACGGGCAAAAGGCGAGGGCCCTGCGTCTGGTCGGCTACGACGAAGAGGACGAAGAGGCGCTGGACGTTCGTCCGGACTGAGGATCAGGCGACGGCGCGATCGGACTGGTCCTGTTCGTCCGCGGCGGAGATGGCGGCGTTCATCGCCATACGCAGGCGTTCGGGCTTGATGGGCTTTTCGACGACGGCGGCCATGCCGATCGACAGATAGTGTTTGGCGTCTTCGGGGTCCGCATTCGCGGTCAGGGCCACGATCGGCACGCGGCCAACGGCGCCGGGCAGGGCGCGGATGGCCTGCGTCGCCTGAACCCCGTCCATCCGGGGCATCTTGATGTCCATCAGGACCAGATCGTAGCGGCTTTCCTGAACGGCCTGAAGCGCCTCGAGGCCGTCCTCGGCCAGTTCGGAACTGCAGCCGAACATCTCGCACAGCGCCTGGGCGACGACGCGGTTGGTGGCGTTGTCATCGACGATCAGGATGTGCGGAGCGGATTTCAGGTCCAGGCCCGACAGATCCGACACGTTCGATTGCGCTTCCGCCTCGACCACAGCGCGGGGCGCGGTCAGGTCGAAGGCGAAGGTGGCGCCGCGTCCCTTGTTGTTCTCGGCCCAGATTCGGCCGTCCATCCGGTCGATGACCTGACGACAGATCGACAGGCCCAGGCCGGCGCCGTCGGGGCCGGAACCGTGCACGAAGGGCTCGAAAATCGAGTCGACGCGTTCCGGCTCGACGCCCGGGCCGTCGTCGCGAATGCGGGCTTCCATACGAATGCGGTCGCCTTCGACCCAGGCCTTGAGACCGGCCTCAACCACGCCGTTGCGGGCGAACTTCAGCGCATTGCCGATCAGGTTGTTGAACACCTGCTTCAGGCGCACGCCGTCGATGACGGCCGCCAGTTCGGTGTCGCCTTCGTAGCCGACGAGCAGGGTCACGCCGTCCTGAGAGGCGCGCGGCTCCCACATCGACTGGATGTCGTCCATGACCGCGCGAAGGGCGGTCGGCTCGGTCTTCAGCTCCAGTTCGCCGGCCTCGGCCTTGGACAGGTCGACGGCGTCCTGGAGGATGCGCAGCAGGGTCTCGGACGAGTCGACGATGGTCTGGACGTGCGCCTGAGCCGCCGTATTCAACGGCTGGCGACGAAGCAGTTCGGCGACGGCCAGGACGCCGTTCATGGGCGTGCGCAGTTCGTGGCTCATGATGGCCAGGAACTGGCTCTTGGCGCGGGCGGCGGCGATGGCCTGGGCGCGGGTGTCGCTAAGGATCGCCGCCTGTTCGGCCAGTTCCGCATTTTGCTCGCGCTGGCGCGTGTTGACGGCCTGCAACAGGGTGGCGGCGGTGCCTACGCCCCAATAGGCGCCGTTCTTGGTGACGATGAAGCCGCGCAGCAGGGCGGCCGGACCGCCCTTCAGCATGATGTCGCAAAAGGCGTCGATCCGGACACCGGCCTCCACCACGGCCGGCTCGGCATCCATGGCGAAAGTGATAGGGCGAAGGTCGTAAAGGGCGTGCCCGAAGCGAGCGGCGATCTTCTGAAGGAAGGCGGTGCGTTCGACCAGGCCGACGGGGCGGTCGCCATCGACCACGGGAATGACCAGCGTATCCGGCTCGCGTTCGAAACGCGCCAGAACCTCGCAGCCGAGAGTCGTCGGCGCAACCGGCTTTGGACGCTCGGAAAGGGTCTCGATGGTCGGCATACTGCCCGGAACTCCTACTCATTGTGAGTAAAAGCCTAAATCGCTTGCGGATTAGTTAAGCGGCGCCATCCAAGACGCAAATCCGCCTTTTTTGCTCAAGGGTAGGGTCTGGTGTATGAGGCCCGCCCGACCCATCTGGGTCCCCATCCCTTTGTGCATGCGCGCGGCCGATCGGCCGACCGCAGATTCGTCATGAGCGTCATCCTGGAAAAGAAGCCCACATCGGCCTTGGTTCTGTTCTCCGGCGGGCAGGACAGCGCGACCTGCCTGGCCTGGGCGCTGAAGCGGTTCGAGCGGGTGGAGACGGTCGGGTTCGACTATGGCCAGCGCCACCTGGTGGAGATGCAGGCGCGTCAGTCCGTGCGCGACGGAATGAAGACGGCTCTGCCGCAGTGGGCCGATCGCCTGGGCGACGACCATGTGGTGGACTTGACCGGATACGGCCGGATCGCCGAGAGCGCCCTGACCGCCGACCGCAAGATCGAAATGGACGCGCGCGGCCTGCCGACGACCTTCGTGCCGGGTCGCAATCTGATCTTTCTGGTCGCAGCCGCGGCGCTCGCGGATCGGCGAGGACTGGACGTGCTGGTCGGCGGCATGTGCGAGACGGATTATTCGGGCTATCCGGACTGCCGCCACGAGACGATGGAGGCGATGGCGCGGGCGCTGTCGCTGGGACTGGACAAGCCGGTCGTCATCGACACGCCCCTGATGTGGTTGACCAAGGCCCAGACCTGGGACCTTGCGGACAGGATCGGCGGCGACAGGCTGATCGATCTGATCATCGAGGATAGCCATACCTGCTATCAGGGCGACCGGACGCATCGACATGCCTGGGGCTATGGCTGCGGGTCTTGCCCGGCCTGCGAACTGCGCGCGGCCGGTTATGACGAATGGGCGTCGGGGCGATGACCTATTCGGCCAAGGAAGTGTTCCTGACGGTTCAGGGCGAGGGCGGACAGGCGGGGCGACCGGCGGTCTTCCTGCGGTTCGCCGGCTGCAATCTGTGGAGCGGGCGCGAGCAGGATCGGGCCAGCGCCGTCTGCACCTTCTGCGACACCGACTTTGTCGGCGTCGACGGCGACGGGGGCGGCAAGTTCGCGACGGCGGACCTGCTGGCCGATCACGTCGCGGCGATGTGGCGCGGGCGTGAAGGCGATCCGAAACTGGTGGTCTGCACGGGCGGTGAGCCCTTGTTGCAGCTGGATGGCCCGCTGATCGACGCGCTGCATGCGCGCGGTTTCGAAATCGCCATCGAATCGAACGGTACGATCGCAGCGCCGGACGGCGTCGACTGGATCTGCATCAGTCCCAAGGCCGATGCGGATGTGGTCCAGACGCGCGGGGCCGAGCTGAAACTGGTCTTTCCCCAGCCCAAGGCCATGCCGGATCGGTTCGAACATCTGGATTTTGAACGGTTCTGGCTTCAGCCGATGGACGGGCCGGATCAGGTCGAGAACACCGCCGCCGCCATCGAATACTGCCTGACCCACCCACAGTGGCGCCTGAGCGTCCAGACCCACAAATACATCGGCGTCCGCTAATGCCCGTCTTCGAGATCACCAAACAGGCGACCTTCGACGCCGCCCACCACTTCCCGAACGAGCCCGAGGGCAGCATCTATCGCCGCGTTCACGGCCATTCCTTCACGGTGGAGGCGACGGTGCGGTCCGAGGTCTTGGACGTCGAACACGGCTGGGTCGCGGACCTCGGCGCGCTGGACCGGGCGCTGAAAGCGGCGGCCGACACGCTGGATCACGGCATGCTGAACGAGCACGAGGGACTGGCGCTGCCCAGTCTGGAGAACCTGTGCCTGTGGTTCGCTAAGACGCTGAAACCCGAATGGCCGGGCCTTTGCCGGATTCAGGTGGCGCGGCCGACGATCAACGAGCGCTGCGTTCTAAGTCTCTAACCTAGCAGCGTTTGCCCTGACGCTGGCGCTGTTCGCAGCGGCGTTGTTCGCGTTCGTAGTCGCGCTGTTCACGCTCGCGACGCAGTTTGGTTTCCTCGTCCGAGGTGGTGACGGCGTCGAAGCCGGCGCCGACGACCGCGCCGGTGGCTTTCGCCGTCCCGCCGACGACCGCAGCGGTCCCGCCGACGACGGCGCCGACAAGGCAGCCCTGCAGCATCAGACAACCGCCCAGCACGACGACGACTTGGGACACGGAAACGAGGCGATTTCGACGACGCATGGCGACACTCCAGAGATTTGGAATAGTCGTCGATAATGATGAATGAGGGCTGACTTCAGGCCGGACGTTGCGGCAGCAGTTTGCGGCGTTGGCGCGACAGGGCCAGCGGCGTTCCATCAGCGCCCCAGGCGATCGCCTCGTCCACCGTCCAGCCCAGGCCGAGGTCCAGCATCCTGAACTCGAAGAAGGCCCAGCCGTCCGGCGCGGTCTGGGGCGTCGGATCGGTCAGGATGTCGATGCGCAGATCGACGGTGGTCATGGCGGCCGGCGTCTTGGACGCGGTCCAGGCGGGTGGATACAGGGCGTCCAGAAGGTAGCACAGGCCGACCTCATCCAAGGGCCGGCCGTCGGCCATCCGCATCCAGGTGCGTTCGATCACCGGCTTGCCCTCATTGCCGCCCAGGATGTTGGGGCCGCCGTCGAAGCGGTATTCGACGTGCTGGGCGAAGTGCGGCGACATCGGCCCGCGTATCGTGGCCTTCGGGTCCAGCCTGTCCAGCGGCGGGGGCAGCGCGTGCAACGGCGTCAGCGGAGGCGGCGCGGCGTCCAGCCCATAGGTGCCGGTGGCGTGGTGGGTCATGCGCCCGTCCTGCTCGGCCTCGACCGCGGCATACAGAACATTGCGGCCGCCGCGCAGCAGGCGAGGGCGAAAGGCGACCTGTTCACCGAACCTGGCCGCCGACAGATATTGGACCGACAAGGTTCGAAGGGGCGCCGCCAGCGCCAGTCCCTGTCGCATCGACTGGGCGCACAGGGCCGCCAGCAGCCCGCCGAACGGAAAGCCCTTCTCCGGCGCCATGCTCGATGGGCCATTCGAGAAATGACCCGGCACGGGCGCGGACAGACCGCCGTCTTCGAGGACCTGGAAGGTCAGGGCGGCGTCGAGAGAAATGGGCGGCGTCATTGCGCAATCCTGCGTCAGGCGAAGAAGCGGCGGAAGACCTGATGACGATCTCCCGCCGAAGTCCAAGGAACAAGGCGGCGAACCGGGAGGCCTGCACGTCCGTTGCGAAACAAGACTGACTTGGAGCGTTCGGATTTGCAACCCTTGCCAAATGCCTGACGCGGCGTCACTTTCGCGACTATGGGACGCACCGCCGACTACAGCCGCCAAAGTTGCTCCATCGCCGCCACGCTTGAGGTGATCGGGGATCCCTGGACCCTGCTGGTCATTCGAGACGCCTTCAACGGCGTCAGCCGGTTCGAACAGTGGCAAGACAATCTGGGCGTGGCGCGCAACGTCCTGGCCGCCCGGCTCAAAAGCCTGGTCCAGCATGGCGTGCTGGAGCCGCGCCTGTATTCCGAACGCCCGCCGCGCAACGAATATGTCCTGACCGCCAAGGGCAAGGATCTGTACGGCGTTCTGGTCACCTTGCACGGCTGGGGCAACAAACACGTCTATGGCGACGCCGACAGCGGCATCGACATGGTCCACAAGACCTGCGGCCATTCCCTGACCCCGCGCATCGCGTGCGGCTGCTGCGGCGAGATCGTCAAACCGAGGGATATCGCCCTGACCCGCGCCGAGAACCGGCCGACGGTCGGCGATGTGATGCCCAAGGAAGCGGCCTAAGCCCGTTCCTGCTGACGCTTTCTGGCAGCAGGACTGCTAGGATCGCGGGGTGTCACGCTCCGAACGCCTTCTTGATCTGCTGAACGTCCTGCGGCGGCATCGTCGGCCGGTGAGCGGGCAGGTGTTGGCCGAGGAGATGGGCGTCAGTCTGCGGACGCTTTACCGCGACATCGCCAGCCTGCAGGCGCAAGGGGCGACGATCGAGGGGGAGGCGGGGGTCGGCTATGTGTTGAAGCCGGGCTTCATGCTGCCGCCGTTGATGTTCACGCCGGAAGAGATCGAGGCCCTGGTGCTGGGGTCGCGCTGGGTGGCGGATCGGGCCGATCCGCGCATGCGCGATGCGGCGCTGGCGGCGCTGGGAAGGATTTCGGCGGTGTTGCCGCCCGACCTGCGCGACGAGATGGACACATCGGCCCTGCTGGTTGTGCCGGGAGAACCGTTCCCGACGGATCGGGTCGATCCGGCCTTATTAAGGAAGGCGATCCGCACCGAGCGACGGCTGAAGCTGTGTTACCGCGACGAGGCGGGGTCGGCGTCCGAGCGTGTGGTTTGGCCGTTCGCCTTAGCCTTCTTCGACCGGGTGCGATTGCTGATCGCCTGGTGCGAACTGCGCGGTGATTTCCGCAGTTTCCGCACCGACCGCATCGTCGAGGCGGAGGTGATGGAGGCGCGCTATCCGACGCGTCGACAGGCGCTGATGAAGACTTGGCGAGAGGCGCATGAAAGATCGCGGTCAGGCGACGGCTGCTGACGGAAACTGGCAGCAGCAAAGGCTAGTGTTCGGCGTGTTGGAAACACAAGGGGCCAGGCCGATGAGCGAGATCGAGGATATTCTTCTGGCCGTTGCGGACCCGGAGGTCAGCGCGCGCTTCTATGCCAGTCTGCTGGGTTGTCGGCCTGTGGTGGCGGGACCGGACCGGGCCTTGTTCAAGCTGACGTCGGGCCGGGCGCTGGGGTTGCTGCGGCGTGCCGGCGATCGGCGCGAGGTGTGCGAGGTGGACTTTCCGCTGGAGGGCGCCGCAGCGGTGGATCAGGCGCATATCGACTGGTGGGATCGCGGGGCGCGCATTCTGACGCCGCCGACGGACGCCGCGCCGGTCCGCAGCTTCGTGGCGGGCGATCCCGACGGCCATCGGCTTAGGGTCTACGCCGTCGCGGGGTGAGCGCGATCAGACCTCGGCTTCGAGCCGGTATCCGACCCCGCGGACATTGGTCAGCAGACCGGCGGCGTCGGCAGCGTCCAGCTTGCGGCGCAGGTGGCTGACGTGGCTGTCGATCGTGCGTTCCAGCACCGCCTGATTGGGGAAGCAGGCCTGCATGATCTCGCTGCGGCTGAAGACGCGCAGGGGCGTGCGGGCCATGTGGGCCAGAATGCGGAACTCGGTCAGGGTCAGGTCCAGACGGCGCTTGCCCGATGGCGTCAGGATCGCCGCCAGATAGTTCTCCAACTGCACCTCAAGCGGACCGACGCGAAGGGTCTTGGCGGCCCGGCCGCCGCCGCTGCGTCGCAGGATGGTCTGGATGGAGGCCGTGACCTCGGCCGGCTTGAACGGCTGGGCGATATAGTCGTCCGCCCCGATCCGCAGCGCCTGCAGTTTGTCGGCGGCCTCGTCCCGGTCGCCGATCATGATGACGGGCGTTTCGCCGCGCCGACGCAGTTCGCCCAGTACATCCCAGCCGTCGCGCACGGGCAGGCGGACGCTGAGCAGGGCGAGATCGGGCTTGAGCGACGCATGCAGGTCGGCCGCCTGCTGGCCGTCGGCGGCGACGACGGTGCGAAAGCCGTCCCGACGCAGGGCGGCGTCCAGGATTTCGACGCCCTCGGCGGCGTCATCGGCGATCAGGATCAGGGGGCTCATGGCGTCTCCGAAAGCCGCCATCGCGCCAGATCGCCGCGTCGTCCAGCAAAACCGGACGGCTGCGGTGAAGTTTCATATCGCCGTCGCAAAGCCTTCACGCAGACGAAGAAAAACCCCCTCCCGCCGTGGCGGAAGGGGGCCAGTCGGTCGTTCGGGAGGAACGCTTAGTAGGAGGCGCGCAGCTCGATGCCGAAGGTGCGCGGGTTGTTGAAGTTGCCGTAGTCGCCCAGGGTGTTCCGGTTCGACGGATCGCGGCGGTAGACGTAGGTCTCGTCCAGCAGGTTGCGCGACCACAGGGCCACTTCCAGCAGCGGACCGCCGTCGCGGGTCGTGATGTCGGCGATGGCGACGCGGGCGTTCACGACGAAGGACGAGTCGGCCTTGATCGCGAACTGCTCGAAGCTGTGGGCCGCATCGGCGTAGTTGGCGTCGATGTGCGCCTTCAGGGTCGCGCCCATGAAGGGCGAGTTCCAGTCGGCGGCGACGCTGCCGGCATTCTCAGGCGTATAGGCGATGAAGACCTGCTGCACCTGGCCGTTGAACGGGTTGACCGTGTCCGGCACCTTGGCGTCCGTATAGGCGTAAGAAGCCGAGAGGGTCAGGTTGTCGGTCGCCCGGAACTGACCTTCCAACTCCACGCCGCGGATTTTCGTGGTGCCCGGCGCGTTGATCGTTTCCAGCGTGTTGCGGGTCGAGGCGCCCTGGACGGTAACCAGGCTGAAGTCGATCTGGCTGTCCGTGCGGTCCATGGCGTAGACGGCGGCGTTCAGGCGGACGCGACGATCGAACAGGTCGCTCTTTACGCCGATTTCGTAGGCCTTGACCTCTTCGGGATCGAACGAGCGATAGGTCAGCGAGCGCGAGGAGGCGCCGCCGGCGCGGTAGCCGGTCGAGTACTTGCCGTAGACGTTGATGTTGTTGCTGACGTCATAGGCCAGAGTGACCAGCGGGTCGAAGCGATCGACCTTGGAACTGAAGGTCAGGTTGGTGGCGGCGTTGTTGACCACCTCCAGCTTGCCGTCCTTGTCGTCCCAGGTGTAGCGCCCGCCGACCGTCAGGTGCAGGGCGTCCATGCTGGCCGGGGTCCAGGTGGCCTGGCCGTAGATGGCCTTGGATTCCGAATGGGCGGTCGATTTGCGGTCCAGCGAGCGGAAGCCGCGGATCGTCGGGGTGGGGTCCAGGATGGTGTAGCCCGTGCCGTCGGCGTTCCACTGGTTGGTCGAGGGCGTGGCGGCGTCGTCGGACACCGTTTCCTTGAAGTAGAAGACGCCGCCGACATAGTCGATGCTGTCGCCCAGCGAACCGACGGCCTGCAGTTCCTGGCTGAACTGATGCTGCCAGAAGCCGGCCAGCGAATAGCGGCTGAAGCGGCCGTTCGGGCCGACGACCGGCGGACGGTGGGCGCCGGCGATGTTGTCATACTGTTCGACGTCCAGATCGCGGTAGGCCGTGATCGAGCGGATTTCCAGCGAGTCGGTCGGGCGATACGACAGGTGTAGGTCCATGCCGCGCGTGTCGTCGACGCTAAACTGCTGAGGCACGCCGATGTCGGCCTGCGTCATGCGGTTGGAGCCCTCGACCTGCACCAGGGGAGACAGGGCGCGGATGCTGCCCGAGGGAACCGTAGCCGAGGTGAATGGCACGACGGTCAGGCCGTTCGGGTTGAAGTTCAGCAGCTGGCTGTAGAACGGGGTGTTCTTGTCCTTGCTGATGTCCGCCGCCAGGGTGGCGGTGAAGTTTTCGGCGGGCGTCCAGCGCGTCTGGAAGCGAAGGCCCCGACGGTCATATTCGCCAAACCCTGTCTGTCCCGGCAAGATGTTCTCAGTCACCGGACCCTGGACCGAAATGATGCCGTCGACCTTGAAGGCGAAGTCGCCGAGGGCCGGGAAGTCAACGTGCAGTTCGGAGTTGTAGGACTCCAGATTGCCGACACCGGCGATGGCGCGCATGCCGAACACGCCCGTGGGCTTCTTGGTCACCAGCGACAGGGCGCCGCCTTCAGTGTTGCGGCCGAACAGGGTGCCTTGCGGACCCTTCAGGACTTCGACGCGCTCGATGTCGAGCAGGGCGGCGGCGAGGCCGTGCTGGCGGGCCAGATAGACGCCGTCGACATAGACGCCGACGCCCTGCTCACGCGCGGGCTGGTTGGCGTCGTTCGGCACGATGCCGCGGATGCCGATGGTCAGGGCGGACTGACGGGCCTCGAAGGTGGCGATGCGCAGGCTGGGGACGCTTCCGTCGGCCAGGTCCATCAGGCTCTGCACGTGGCGATCGGCCAGGGCTTCGGCGTTGACGACCGAGATCGAGATCGGCGTGTCCTGCAGGTTGGTTTCGCGCTTGGTGGCGGTCACGACGATGTCGTCAAGACCGGCCGGCTCGGCGCTGGCGGCCGTCGGCGCGGTCTGAACCGGAGCGGTTTGGGCGAAGGCGGAAACGGGCGCGGCGAGAAGGGCGGTCCCCAGCAGCAGCTGAAGGCGCAGTTTGGTCTGACGATGCATTTTTATCCCCTGCTTAGTCGGGGCGGGGATTACGCCGTCATTGCGATGCGCAGTTTACAGCCGTGCAACAGCCCGGTGCATCTTTGGTGTCTGGCGTGGCGAGAAGTCTGCGATCTTGTTCCACCGCAGCTCCACACCGTCTCCACAATCGCACGAAGCGTGGTTAGGCGACGACCGCCGTCGTGTCGCGAATGAAGCCGCCGCCCAGGACGCGTTCGGGGTCCGTCGGATCATACAGGGCGCAGGCCTGGCCCGGCGCGACGCCTTCTTCGCCATCGTCGAAGACGACGCGGATATCGCCGTCGATCAAGGCGAGACGGGCTGGCGAGGGCTGGCGGGTCGAGCGGACACGGGCCAGGACCGGGATGTTGGCCTCGGCCGCCTCGGTGATGGTCGCCTCGTCGCCCAGCCAGTTGGTTTCTTCCAGCGTCAGACTGGCCGTCAGCAGGGCTTCGCGCCGGCCGACGATGACACGACGGGTCTCGGGCTCCAGCCGGGTCACGAACAGCGGCTCGCCCACGGCAATGTTCAGGCCGCGGCGCTGGCCGATAGTATAGTCCGTGATGCCCGCGTGCCGGCCCAGCACCCGTCCGTCCATATGCACAATCTCGCCGGCCTCACGCCCTTGCGGACGCAGGCGGTCGATCAGGGTGCGATAGTCGCCGGAAGGTACGAAACAGATATCCTGGCTGTCCGGTTTGGCGGCGATCTTCAGGCCCAGTTCGGCGGCGACGCCGCGCACCTGTGGCTTTTCCAGATCGGCCAGGGGGAAGCGCAGATAGTCCAGCTGGTCCTGGGTCGTGGCGAACAGGAAGTAGGATTGGTCGCGCGAATGATCGATGGCCTTGCGCATCTGCGAGCGGTTACCGGCGACGGCGCGGCGGACGTAGTGACCCGTCGCCATCGCTTCGGCGCCCAGGTCGCGCGCCACGTCCAACAGGTCGCGGAACTTGACGGTCTGATTGCAGCGGATGCAGGGGACCGGGGTCTGGCCCTTCAGGTAGCTGTCGGCGAACTGGTCGATCACCGCATCCTTGAACCGGCTCTCATAGTCCAGAACATAGTGCGGGATGCCGATCATGTCGGCGGCCAGACGGGCGTCGTGAATGTCCTGGCCCGCGCAGCAGGCGCCCTTCTTCTTCAGCGCCGCGCCGTGGTCGTAGAGTTGAAGTGTCACGCCGACGACGTCATAGCCCGCCTTGTGCAGCAGGGCCGCGACGACGGTGGAATCCACTCCGCCCGACATGGCGGCTACGACCCGCGCGCCGACCGGCAGGCCGACCGCCGCCCGCGCGCTCTCGACCGCCGCGTCCATGTCGGTGCGGGCGATGTCGGGAACGGGGCAGAAATCTTCGACCAGGGTCATCGCGGCCATTTAGTGCGGAACCGGCGCGATTTCGAGGCCCGCAAAAGAAAAGGGCCGCACCCGTCGCCGGATGCGGCCCTTAACGTCTTCGGGGAAACCCTCAGGAGCGGTAGCTCTGGATCCGCGTCGTGCGCAGGCCCTGCATGCCCCATTTGTCGATGGCCTTCTGCCAGGCCAGGAACTCTTCGGCCGTCAGGCGATATTTCGCCAGGGCGTCGTCGAGGCTGAGCAGGCCGCCGCGAACGGCGGCGACGACCTCGGCCTTGCGCCGGATCACCCACCGGTCCGTGTTGGACGGCGGCAGGTCGTTGAGGGTCAGGGGCGTGCCAGTCGGTCCGACCACGTATTGTTCGCCTTTGCTATTAAGGCGTCGCTCTTGCAACATGGGCTTATGCCTCTTTCACCAACACCGTAGTGTCATGAAGGTAGGCGTCCCCGACTAAGGTCCGTTTAAGGGTCGTGGTGAAGGAACGGATAACTTCCGCCCCTCCCTGAACGACTCTGTAAACCTTGCTTGCGCGACGATTCATCGAGACTAACGCTTACTTACTCGCCGATCAGCGTTTGATGTTGATCAACTCGGCCAGCATTTCATCGGCCGTGGTGATGATTTTGGACGAGGCGGAATAGGCGCGCTGGGTGGTGATCAGGCCGGTGAACTCGGCCGACAGATCAACGGTCGAGGACTCCAGCTGCTTGGCCGCGATCTCGCCCGCGCCGCCCGTTCCCGCCGCCTTCAGGTTGAAGGTGCCGGACTGAAGGCTGACGGCATAGGCGTTGCCGGACACTTCACGCAGGCTGTCGGGGCTGGGGAAGGTGGCGACCGCGACCTGGGCGATGCGGCGCATGACGCCGTTGTCGAAGATGGCGGTGACGTAGCCGCCTTCATCAATCGTGATTTCGCTCAGATTGCCGAAGGCCGTTCCGTTGGTGACCGTCGACTGGACGACCGAGGCCGTGTTCAGCTGGCTGAGGCCGCCGGCCGAGGTATTCAAGTCCAGGGTCACCGTCTGGGCGGCGATGCCCAGGCCGTCGGCCCATTTGACTTTGCCGTTGTCTGAAGGGTCAGCCGGGTCAATGGTGTTGCTCGGGTCGGATTCCAGGAAGGTCAGCGAGGCCTGGGTCGGGTCATCGAACAGACCTTTGCCCGCCGGCCAGCCCTGCATCGTCTCGATGTCCAGACGTCCCGAGGGGGTGAATGCGATGAGGCCGGTCTTGATCTGACCGTTAGAGTAGGGGGCGCCTGTCACGACATCCTCGGCCGGTACGGCGACGATTTCAGCGTACCACTGGTTCGGCTCGGCGCTCTTCAGGAAACGAATTTCCAGATTGCGCTGGCCGCCTTTGGAGTCCGACACCGGGATGTTCATCTTGAAGTCGGGCTTCACGCCGACAGGGTTGTCGTCGTCGGCATTATACATCGCCATTGAGTTGACGCTTGGATCATACTTGCCCTTGGCGATGCCGTCCGTGTTCATGCCGATGTCGGCGAAGTTTATGGCGAAGGTGGTGCCGTTGACCGGCGGGGTGCCGCTCATCGGGGTGATGTCAATGGCGGTTGCGGTTGCGGTGGCCGAGCCGTTGGTCCCGCTCGAAGGCGTAAAGGAGGTCAGGGCGCCGGCCGCGTTGTAGGTCGCCGTACCGGTGATCGAGGTGATGCCGGTCTTGATCGTCACCTGATAGGTGCCCGTGCCTGTGCGTTTGTAGGCGACCGACATATTGTGGCTGACCGGCGGCGTGGCGGCGTCCTGCACATTGTTGTTGGTGTACGGAGCGGCCGCCGAAGACACATCCTGGGTCGAACGCAGGTTGGCGTTGATCTGGACGCGAGTGGTCGGTTCGGCGGTGCCGCCGACCGAGCCGATGTTGATCGAGCGCAGGCGCGACAGGTCGGACGGATCGGTCGAGATTTCGCCGTTGGAGTCGACCGGCCAGCCTTGGAGATACAGGCCGGCGCTGTTCTTCAGATAGCCTTGCTTGTCGACGGTGAAGGCGCCGGCGCGCGTGAACAGGCGGGTGTCGGTCGCGCCGACGTTCTCGGCCTGCGTCGTGGTGACGAAGAAGCCCTGACCGTTGACGGCGAGGTCGGTGCTGGAGGTCGTGCGCTGAAGCTGACCTTCCTGGCTGACATAGGAGCGGGTGTTGGTGGTGACGCCGCCGGCCGAGTAGCTGCCGCCCGATGCGGTCTGGCTGTTGACCAGCGTCTGGAACTCGCTGGCCGTGCGCTTGTAGCCGACGGTGTTAACGTTGGCGATGTTCTGGGAGATCGCCGCCAGGGCGGCGGAGTTGGCGGCCAGGCCGGACACGCCGGCCAGCATTGCACTGTTGAGGCTCATGGAAGAACGCTCCTTAAATAGAGGTCATCGGGAAGGCGGCGGATCGCATCATGCGGCCGCCTCCTCGGTGGGGACGTTCGGATTCTCCGTATCGTCGGTATCGTTGGCCGCCTGTGCCTTGATCTCGTTCAGCGAGATCACGGTCGAGAGCGGAAGGATGGAGTCGCCGATCACCAGATACGGCGCGCCGTTGTACATCTCGACGCCGGTGACCCGGCCCTGGATCAGGGCCTGGGCGTCGACCTTGGCGCCGGTCGCGTCGGTAGCGGCGACCTTCAGCGTATAGACGCCGCCGTCTTCGGCCGTGCCGCCGTCCTTCAGCTTGCCGTCCCAGGAGAAGGTGTGCAGGCCGGACGTCTTGTCGGGCGCGGCGCCCTCCCAGACGACGACGCCCTTGCTGTCGACGACCTGCAAGGTGGCTTTGTCCGCGTCGGCGCCCAGTTCATAGGCCCAGCTGGCCTTGCCATCGTTGAACTCGGTGGCGGTCCAGGCGGCGGTGACGCTCTTGCCGATGTAGTTGGCGGCGTTGTCCAGACCGCCGCCGGCCTGGGCGGCCAGCAGGCTGGTCAGCAGGTCGTTCGTCAGCAGTTGCTGCTCCACGCCAGCCATCTGGGTCAGTTGAGCGGTGAATTGGTTGGAATCCAGCGGCGACAGCGGATCCTGGTTCTTCATCTGCGTGGTCAGGAGGGTCAGGAAGGTCTCGAAGTTCGAGGCCAGGGCCTTTGTGCCGCCGGTGACCCGGCCGGCTGCTGCGCTTGTGGTGACGGCGTCGACCATGGGGTCAGACCTTCAGATCGACGCGGTCAGGCGTCAGGGAATGATTGATCCAGGCGCCGGGCGCCGGGACGATGGGCATGTCGGCCTGGGCCGCGAGGCGAGAGGCACCGGCGAACAGGGCGTTGCGTTGCTGCTGGCGCTCGAAGGCGCCGCCGCCCGCGGACGGATCGCGTTGCGAGAAGTCGAGCGCGTCGCCTGCAACCTGGAAGCCCGCCTCCTGAAGCTGGCGACGCAGTTCGTCAGCGCGGCCCTTCAGATCGGCGGCGGCGGCGGGATTGTCGAAGGCCAGGCGAGCGGACAGCTGGCCGTCCTTGCCGATCTCAAGACTGACATCGACGCGGCCCAAATCTTCGGGCGTCAGCACCATGTCGAACCGGGTCGAACGGCCTTCGAGCTTGCGAGCGATCTGTGCGGCGAGTTGAGCGGTGGTCTCGACGGTGGCGCGTGACAGGGTGGACAGGCCCTGAGCATGGCTGGACGCGGCGGCCTGTTGGGCAGGCTGCGCATCGACCGGCGCGGGGGTTGCGGTGGTGGTTTCGGGCGACGCTGAATCCGACGTGGCGGCGCCGGCAATCGCGGGTTCGGCTGCCTTGGCGGATGAGAGCGTCGGCTTGGCGGCGACTTCGATCGCGGCGCCGGAAGGGGTGGCGTCTTCGATCGTCGCGTTCTGAACCGGAGGAACGGCAGTGTCGCCGGTTGGGTCCAGCGCGTTATGGAGGTTGCCGCGCAGGGGTTCTCCGGCCTGCAGCGAGGCCGGCGGTTTCGGCGTGTCGGCCGGGGAAGCCTCTGCCGACTGTTCGGACGCCGCTTCATTGAGGACTACGACGACGTCGGCGGCGGCTATAGCGGAGGACTTGGGCGTCGTTGCGTTGACGGCGATCTGGACCTGAGCGGCCGGAATCTGAGCGGCCGTAAGGGATTGAGCGTTGGGCGAGGGAGCGGCCGGCGTGTCGGTGTTGGCGACAGCCGTCTGGATTGTGCGGGTCGCAGCGTCGAACGTCGCAGACGCCGGCGGCGCTGCGTCGGTCGGACGAGGCGCTGCGTCGCCCTTGACCGTAAAGGCCGGCTTGGGCGCGACTGTCGGCTTCGGACCGTCGGTCGTCGTCGTCGGCTGAGCGGGCGTGACCGGGGCCTCGGCGGCCTCGAATTCAGCCGGCTTCGCCACGGCGGGAGAAGAGGTCGACGCTTCGGTCGTCAGGATTTCGGAGAGTTCCGAAAGGACTGCTTGAGCGGTCGCGGCCGCCAGGGCGGTCTTCGCTTCAACGTCCTGGTCGGCAGGCGCCGACGCAGTCTTGGCTGTGGTGTCAGTTGCAGCACGAGGATTTGTAGCGAGTGTCGTCGTCATCGTCTCAGGCGCAACGAATGCGACTGACGCAACATCTTGGGGAGCTTGTGCATCGACAGGGCTTTCCCCCGCGTCCTCGGAAACGGCCGACGAGCCCGCTACGACGATCGATTGAGCGACCGGAACGGCCGGCGTCAGTTGCGCGGGTGTAAACGGCGTTGCGGCGACGAGGCCAGAGCTATCGTCGTCATTCGCGGCTTTGTCCGTGCCGATCTGCTGTTCGTTGGCCGGGACGGGCTGCGTTTCGGAGTCTGCTATCTCGCCCAAGATCGTAGGGACGCTTTCGGTTGTCGGGGTCGGCGTGTCGGTGCCCGGTTCCGTTGCCATGGGCTGGGCCATGATGACGCCCAGCGACCGAGCGCCCGTCAGACGGCCGGGCGTCATCCGTTCGACAGGCGCGCCGTGGACGCCCGTGTTCAGCGCGTCGGCGACCTTGCTGGAGAACAGGCCCGCATCGGCTGACTCTGCGCCCAGAGCGGCAGCCGACGTTCCGGTCGAAACCAGAGGGGCAGGCGCGAGCAGGGCGGAGGTGGTGGACATGGAAGCGCGGCGGCTTTCGTAAGGAGCGACGACGGCGCCTGCTGCGCCCAAGAGTTCGCCGCCCTCGACGCAAGGGTCGGGCCAAGAAAATAAGTCAGCAAAAACAATGCAAAACTTAGCCTTGGGATCTGTGGCCCCGAAGGGCGGCGGTCGTTATTGCCGCGCTCTCGCCACTTTTTGCCCGGCTTCGCACGTTGCCGATCAGCGACACGCGGGATGCCCGGAATCCGATTGGCCCGACCTTTGCGCGTCTTTCCCATCATGACGGCCGCCCGATCAACAATCTTGTGGAAAAACAACGCTTTATGCGAGCGGGCGCGGCGCGTGGCTGGGCAAGAACTGCGCGTCGCGATGCAGCGGTTGCCGGGTAGGGCAGGGGAGACGCGTCAATGTCGCTGAACTCGATCATGAACATTGCGACCTCAGGGCTGAAGACCGCCCAGTCGCAGTTGCGTGTCACCGCCGACAATATCGCCAACGTCGATACGCCCGGATACATCCGCAAGGTCGCCGATCAGTCGGCCGCCGTCACCAATGGCTATGGTTCGGGTGTCGACGTCACGCGGGTGCGTCTGGCGACAGACCGTTTCCTGCAGGCGGCCAGCCTCAGCGCCGGGGCGGACGCCGCGCGCCAGACCGTGCGCTATGAGCTGTACGACCAGATCCAGAACCAGTTCGGCGATCCCAGCAGCGACACCAACTTCTTCGCTCAGGTCGACAAGCTGTTCGCCACCTATGCGACCCTGGCCGAAAGCCCGACATCATCGGCCGGGCGTCAGGACACCATCTACAAGACCCAGGCGATCTTCAATCAGGCCGCCGGCATCGCGTCCCAGATCCAGTCAGCGCGTCAGGAGGCGGACGGCCGGCTGCTGAGCGCGGTCGAGACGGTCAATCCGCTGCTGGAACAGATCGCCAAGCTGAACAAAACCATCGCCGCCGGCACGGTGACGAACGAGGATGTGACGGGCGCCCAGAACGCCCAACTTGGCCTGATCAACGAACTGTCCAAATATATGGATGTGAAGGTCGAGGCGCGCTCGAACGGCGGCGTGACGCTGCGCACCAACACAGGCACGACCCTGGTGGGCGAGGGGGCGGCGACGCTGTCGTACCAGGCGGCTGGCACTGTGGACGCCATGACGGCCTTCTCGGACATCATGATCACCGAGCCCAGCGGCACGCGCTGGCCGCTGTTGGACGGCGTGTCGTCCGGTCAGATCCGGGGTCTGGTCGAGATGCGCGATGTCGATGCGCCAGCTGCCGCCGCGCGCCTGGGTGAGTTGACGGCCAAACTCGCGGACGAACTGAACCGCGCCCATAACGCCAATAGCAGCGTTCCTGCGCCGACCACCCTGACGGGGCGCAACGTTGGACAGTCGCTCGAGAACGCCCTGACCGGCTTCACCGGCACGACCACCATCTCGACGGTCAATGCGTCGGGCGTGGTGCAGGCCTCGGCCCGGATCGTCTTTTCCGGCGGGACGATGACGATCAACGGCGCCGCCGCCGATCCGACCACCTTCCTCAGCGTGCTGAACGCCCAACTGGGCGGCACGGCGACGGCGAGCTTCTCGGATGGCCAACTGCGCCTGGACGGGGCGGCCGGAAACGGCGTGGCCATCGCCGACGATGCGACATCGCCCAGCACGAAGGGCGGGCGCGGATTTTCGCACTGGTTCGGCCTGAACGACCTGGTCACTACGACCACGCCGACCTTCTACGAGACGGGCCTGACCCTGACGTCTCAGCATGGGTTCGATCCGGGCGAGAGCCTGACCTTGCGCTTCGCCGGCCCATCGGGCGCGCGCCTTCGCGACATCACCGTGTCCGTGCCCGCCGGGACCGGAACGATGGGCGAGATGCTGGGCGCGCTGAACGACCCCATCACGGGCGTTGGCCGCTATGGCGCCTTCAGCCTGGATGCTGCGGGCAAGCTGTCATTCAAGGCCTACGACCCGTCTGCGACGTCGATGAGCGTCGTGAAGGACAATACGACCCAGGATCCGTCCGGCGTTTCAATGTCGCAACTGTTCGGCCTGGGCGCGACCGGATCGACGCGGGCGGGCGCCTACACGGTGCGCAGCGATATTCAGCAGGACCCCGGCAAGCTGGCCCTGGCGCAACTGAACCTGTCGGCAGCGGCGGGAACGCCGGCGCTGAGCAAGAACGATGGGCGCGGCGGCCTGGCGCTGGGGGATGTGGGCAAGAAGAACGTCGCCTTCGCTGCGGCCGGCGGAAATGCCGGCGGGACCAAGACCCTGTCGTCCTATGCGGCGGACTTCGCCGGCGAGATCGGCGGTAAGGCCTCGGCCGCAAAGACCCGCAGCGAAACGGCAAGCGCCCTGGCCAAGGAGGCGGACAGCCGTCGCACCTCGGCCGAAGGCGTGAACATGGACGAGGAACTGGTCAACATGACCACCTTCCAGCAAGCCTATAACGCCTCTGCGCGCCTGATCCAGGCGAGCAAGGACATGTACGACGTACTGATCGGAATCCTGCAATGACGCGCGTCGCGACCCACGGGAACTACCAGTCGGCCTTGCTCAGCCTGATGAACGCGCAGGGCCGCGCGCAGCAGGCGCAGGAGCGGATCGACAGCGAGAAGATCGCCACCGATATGTCTGGCTATGGTCGAGGCGCCGAACAGCTGACCAGCCTGACATCGACACAGGCGCGGCTGGAGGGCTTCATCTCCACTGGCGAGGCCGTGAAGGCGCGTCTGAGCGCCCAGGATCTGGCCATGAGCCGCATCTACGAAGGCGGTAATGCGGCGCGCGAGGCCATTGCAAACAGCCTGGCGGCCGGGCGGATCGACAATCTGATGGTCGAGCTCGGTCTGAACTATCAGACGGTGCAGGGTGGACTGAATGCGGAACACCAGGGCTCGTACCTGTTTGCGGGGGGGCAAAGCGACATCGCGCCCGCCACAGCCGCGACCATGGCCGATTTGACGACGGCGCCGTCCACCGCCGCGACCTTCGCCAACGACACCTTGAAGCAGAAGTCGCGCATCGACGAGAAGACCACGGTCGAAACCGGGTTTCTGGCCAGCGAGATCGGCGGGCCGCTGACTGAGGTGTTCCGCAACATTCAGGCCTTCCAGAACGGCACGGCTGTGACCGTCGGCGGCGTGACCTATACGCCAGCTGGCGCCGGCACTCTGACGGGACAGCCCGACGCCAACGTCACCGCTTTTCTGAAGGCGCAGATGGGCGAGCTGGACAAGGCGAATGCGGGCCTGACGAACCAGACGGCCAAGAATGGTCTGATTCAAAACCACGTCGAGACGGCGCTGGACGCCCAGGAAAATCAGAAGACCGCCCTGCAGAAGATGATGCAGGACAAGTCCGGCTATGATCCGGCACGGGCGATCACCGATCTGCAGATGGCGCAGGTGGCGATCGAGGCTTCGGCTCAGATCATCAACTCGCTGAAGAGCACGTCGCTGCTCAATCTGCTGCGTTAAGTCGTCGTTTCAAAAAAGAAAACGGCAACGCTGGACCAAACGTCGTTCCGGAACGTATCATGAACGATGGCCCGTCTCGATCTGCGTCGAAAACTTTCCGTTCTGGCTGACGCCGCCAAGTATGATGCCTCCTGTTCGTCGTCCGGAACGTCGAAACGAAACTCCGTCGACGGCAAGGGGATCGGCTCGACCGAGGGCATGGGTATCTGTCACGCCTATACGCCCGACGGTCGATGCATCAGTCTCCTCAAAATCTTGCTGACCAACTTCTGCATCTACGATTGCGCCTATTGCATCAATCGCGTGTCATCAAATGTGGAGCGCGCGCGCTTCGATGTCGACGAGGTCGTCGACCTGACGCTCAACTTCTACAAGCGCGACTATATCGAGGGCCTCTTTCTGTCGTCGGGCATCATTCGATCCGGCGACTATACGATGGAGCAGCTGGTCCTGGTGGCCAAGACGCTGCGGGAAGTCCACGATTTCCGAGGTTATATTCATCTGAAGCTGATCCCGGAGGCGGATCCGAAGCTGGTGGAGATGGCGGGACTGTATGCCGACCGCCTGTCAGCCAATATCGAGCTTCCACGCGACGAGGCGCTGGCGCGACTTGCGCCGCAAAAGGATGTCGGGGTCATTAAAAAGGCGATGAGCCAGGTGCGCCTGGGCGTCGAGGCGGCCAAGCCGGCCAAACGTGAAAAGATCAAACCGCCGAAGTTCGCGCCGGGCGGCCAGAGCACCCAGCTGATCATCGGCGCCGACGGCGCGCCGGATACGGAAATCCTGGATCGCAGCGCTTCGCTCTACGGCGGTTACGGCCTGCGTCGCGTCTATTATTCGGCGTTCAGCCCCATCCCGGACTCCAGTTCGATCCTGCCGCTGTCTAAGCCGCCGCTGATGCGTGAGCATCGGCTGTATCAGGCCGATTGGCTGATGCGGTTCTATGGCTTCTCCGCGCCGGAGATTGGCGAGGGGGCATCGAACGGCATGCTCGATCTGGCGGTCGACCCCAAACTGGCTTGGGCTCTGAACAAGCGCGAGCAATTTCCCGTCGATGTGAACCGCGCGCCGCGCGAGATGCTGCTCCGTGTGCCGGGGCTGGGCGTGAAAGCTGTGGACCGGATTGTCTCGGTGCGCCGCTATCGGACCCTGCGGCTGGAGGACGTCGGACGACTGACGCGATCGGTTGCCAAGATTCGGCCCTTCATTACGGCGCTGGACTGGACGCCAGGCGGTCTGACGGACGCGGCGGACCTCAAGGCGCGCGTGACCAGCCGAACGCCCGAGCAGTTGAGCCTGTTCTGATGGCGGTGGCGACGCTGGACGGTGAGACCGACTTCGACGGCTGGCGGAAAGCGGCGCGCGCGTTTCGATTGGCGGGTGTGGAGCCTGCGGCGGCGCGGTTCGTCGTGGCGGGGACGATGGAACAGGGCGGGCTTTTCGATCAGCCGATTGCCGAAGAGGCGTCGCCGACGCCGGATGAGCGCAGAGCTTTCAACGTCCCGAAAGAGTTCGTGGACCTAGCCCAGAACCTGATCCTGCATCGATCCGCTGACCGTTTCGATCTGATGTATCGGCTGCTGTGGCGGCTGAAGGATGAGCCGGACCTGATCAAGGTCATTTCAGACCGGGACGTCGCCGACGCGCTGGAGCGGGTCAAGAACGTCAGCCGGGCTTCGCACAAGATGAAGGCCTTCGTTCGCTTTCGCCAGGTGCATGACGATCTGGGCGAGGCCTGGGTGGCGTGGTTCGAGCCGCCGCATCGGGTTTTGGAAAAGACCGCGCCCTTCTTCGAGCGGCGATTCACGACCATGCGCTGGTCGATCCTGACGCCGGATGGTTCGGCCTTTTGGGATGGAGAAGCCTTGCGGTTCGGCCCGCCAGCCACCCGCGACATGGCGCCGGCCGAAGACGAGATCGAGGATTTCTGGAAGACCTACTACGCCTCGACCTTCAATCCCGCGCGGCTGAAGGTGAAGACGATGCACGGAGAGATGGCCAAGTCCTATTGGAAGAACCTGCCGGAAGCCGCCCTGATCCCGGAACTGGTCGCGGCCTCGTCGGTTCGAACCGAGACCATGGTCGCCACGCCGTCTCCTCAGCCCAATCCGCGTTTCGCGCGCGCCGTCGCGCCTGACCTCCATTTGGCGCGTCCCGACGCCGAGGCCGTGCCCGAAAACCTAGACGATGTCGCAGGCGGCGTTCAGGCCTGTCGCCGTTGCCCGCTTTACCGCGACGCGACGCAGGGCGTGTGCGGGGAGGGGCCGAAGTCGGCGCGTCTGATGATCGTCGGCGAGCAGCCGGGCGATCAGGAGGATCTGGCGGGCCGCGCCTTCATCGGGCCGGCGGGACAGGTGCTGAACGCCGCCTTGGCCGAGGCCGGCATTGATCGATCCGACGTCTATGTCACCAACGCGGTCAAACACTTCAAACACGAACCGCGCGGCAAACGTCGCCTGCACAAGACGCCGAATGCGGGCGAGGTTCAGGCCTGCCGCTGGTGGCTGGATTCGGAGCGAAGGCTGATCAAGCCGCAGGTCGTGCTGGCCCTGGGGGCGACGGCGGGTTTGGCGTTGCTGGGTCGCAAGCCGGCTGTGATGCAGGAACGCGGCGCGCCGATCGACCTGAGCGACGGATCGACCGCCGTACTGACGGTCCACCCCTCCTATCTGCTGCGTCTGCCGGACGAGGCGGCGAAGTCCGAGGCGAGACGGTTGTTCATTGAGGATCTGACGGCCGTGCAGCGTCGTATGAGGTGACGCGAGAACGAATCCCGTTCGGCCGCGTTTGGCATCAGCGCCAGCGTGACCGTTGGACGTTTCATCGGGGGAGGCGATCTCGACACGGTCGATCGACAAACATCCGCGCGAATGTCATCGCGCGTTGACATCGAATGCCGGCTTGACCATTAGCGCGGCAGGGATTTCGGCTGTCTGTTCAGAGCGTCAGGGGAAAATCGCGATGTCAGATCGGTCTTCAGGGGCGCGATGAACACGGCTGCATACGAAATCGTCGATAGAGATGGCGAGGCCCGTCTGCGCCTGACCGGCGACTGGACGACCACGGCGCTGGGTCGTCTGCCGACGGAACTGAGCCGCGATCTGGAAGGCCGCGATATCGCCAGCATCGACACCTCGGATCTCGGTCGCTTCGATACCGCCGGCGCGCTAGCCTTGGTGCAGGCCTCAAGCGGCCGCCTGTCCAAGAGTCAGTGGAAGGACCGACCCGAGGCCGGTCGTATCTACCACATGATCGAACTTCTGGAGCGCCAAAGCGCCCCGGCGCCGAAACGCCCCAGCGCCTTCGTGCGCACCTTCGCCAAGATCGGCCGTGGCGTTTACGATTTCGGCGGAGAGGCCATGTTGTCGCTGGCCTTCTTGGGTCGGCTGATGGCCGCCGTGGTGGAAGCCGCCAAACACCCCGGCGGCATCCGTTGGCCGGCCTGGGTCAGTCAGGCCGAGCGCGCCGGACTGGACGCCATTCCGATCGTCATGATCACCAACTTCTTTATCGGCGCGGTGATCGCCTTCATCGGCGTGGACCTGCTGACCGACTTCGGCGCCCAGGTGTTCGCGGTTCAACTGATCGGCGTCGCTATGTTCCGTGAGTTCGCGGTAGTCATCGCCTCGGTCTTGTTGGCTGGACGTTCGGCTTCGGCCTTTGCGGCCGAGATCGGATCGATGCGGATGAACCAGGAGGTCGACGCCATGCAGGTTATGGGCGTCAATCCGTTCCAGGCATTGGTGATCCCGCGCGTCGCGTCCCTGGTGCTGATGCTGCCGCTGCTGACCTTCATGGGCATGATCGGCGGTCTGGTCGGCGGTCTGGTCGTGTGCTGGAGCTCGCTGAATCTTGGTCCGTCCTTCTTCTTCCAGCGTCTGGTCGAGGATGGCACCATGGCCCAGCATCTGATGGTCGGTCTGGTGAAGGCGCCGGTCTTCGCCCTGGTGATCGCCGCGATCGGTTGCCGTCAGGGCATGTCGGTCGCCGGCGACGTCGAAAGCCTGGGCCGGCGCGTGACGGCCGCCGTGGTTCAGGCCATCTTCGCCATCATCTTCCTGGACGCCGTGTTCGCCCTGGTGTTCCTAGAGCTGAACATATGACCGAGGCGCCAGAAAACCTGATCGAGGTGCGCGGCCTGTTGAGCCAGTTCGGCGAGCGCACCATCCACGAGAACCTCGACCTCGACCTGGTGCGCGGCGAAGTCCTGGGCGTCGTCGGCGGATCGGGCGCGGGCAAGACCGTACTGCTGAACACCATCATCGGACTGAAAGAGCCCGAGGGCGGATCGGTGAAGGTGCTGGGCTACGACCGTGCGACCCTGACCGACGATCAGTCGGCGGACATCGAGCGCCGCACCGGCATCCTGTTCCAGCAGGGTGCGCTGTTCTCGTCGTTGAGCGTGTTGGAGAACGTCGCCTCGCCACTGGTCGAGCACACCAAACTGCCCAAAGCGATCATCTATGAATTGGCCGAACTCAAGATCGCCATGGTGGGCCTCAAGCCCGAGCACCACCACCTGAAGCCCGCCGAGCTGTCGGGCGGCATGAAGAAGCGCGCCGGCCTGGCGCGTGCGCTGGCGCTGGACCCGGAACTGGTGTTTCTGGACGAGCCGACGGCGGGTCTGGACCCCATCGGCGCGGCCGCGTTCGACGATCTGATCCGGCAACTGGCGGACGACCTCGGTCTGTCCGTCTTCATGATCACCCACGACCTCGATACGCTCTATGCCATCTGTGACAAGGTGGCGGTGCTGGCGGACAAGCGGGTCGTGGAAAAGGCCACGGTGCAGGAGCTGGAAGGCTCCGACCATCCGTGGATCAAAGAATATTTCCTGGGGCCGCGCGGACGCGCAGCCACCAAGTCTGCCGCCTGAGGAGAGCGGATCATGGAAAGAGACGCACATTACGCCGCCGTCGGCATCGCCACCGTCGCCCTTCTGGCGGCCCTGGCGGTGTTCACCATCTGGCTGGCCCGGCTGCAGTTCAACAGCGACTACGACATGTACGACATCGTCTTCTATGGGCCGGTGAATGGCCTGTCCGAAGGCGGCGAGGTGCATTTCAACGGCATCCGCGTCGGCGAGGTCACTGACCTGAACATCGACACCAAGCGCGGCGACCAGGTGATCGCCCGTGTCCGCGTTGACGGCACGACGCCGGTGCGCGTCACCTCGCGCGCGCAGCTGGAGCCGCAAGGCATCACCGGTCTGAACTACATCCAGATCACCGCCGGCTCGCCCAACAGCGCCCTGCTGAAAGAGCAGTATCCGGATAATGTCGTGCCAGTGCTGCAAAGCCAGCCGTCGCCGATCGCTGAACTGTTGAGTGGTTCGGGCACGGTTCTGGCCCAGACCGTGGATGCGCTGAACCGGATCAACCGCGTCATGTCCGATGACAATATCCGCAGCTTCTCCACCAGTGTGAAGAACGTCGAGGCGCTGACGACTGAACTGGAAGCCCGCAAGGCCATCTTCCAGCAGTTGGAAGAGGCCGTGACCAACGCCAACGCGGCGGTGAAGGAATACCAGGCCCTGGCCGTCGACACGCGTCAGATCATCAATACGGACGGTCGCCAAGCCATCGCCAATATCAACTCGGCGACGGCGGAAGCCCGCACGGCGATCGCCTCGGCCAACCGTTCGATCACGGGGCTGGAGCGTCCTTTGGGTGACTTTGCGACGACCAGCCTGCCGCAATTGACCGGCACGATTGAAGAGCTGCAAGACGCCACCCGGTCTCTGCAATCCCTGATCGACGACGTCCGCGCCAGCCCGCGTGACTTCATCGGTCGTCCGAAATCCAAAGAGCTGGAGGTGCAGCCGTGATCCTTCGTCCTGTCCTTCGACTGGCGGCGCCCGCCGCTGTCCTGACCGCGCTGAGCGGATGCGCCCTGCTGTCGTCGCCGGACCCGGTGCAGAACTATCGGTTCGGCCTGCCGATGGCCGCGCCGTCGTCGGTGGGCGACACGCCTGCGCCTCTAACGGTCTCGATCCGCCGCATCGAGTTCCCGCAGGCGACCGGCGACGACAAGATCCTCGGCGTCACGGGTCTAGAGACGGCCTATATTGGCGGCGCACGCTGGGTGTCGCCGGCCTCGACCCTGTTCGACGACAGCTTGAAGGCGGCCTTCGCCAACCGAGCGGATCGCATTCGCGTGCTGGGTCGCCGCGAGCCGGGGACGCCGCCGCTGGTCCTGCAAGTCACGGTCACGACCTTCGAGGCTCGATACGCCGCGCCGGGAGCCGTGCCGGATGTCGTCGTGACCGCGCGGGCGCAGCTGCGCTCCACCCCGGAACGGCGCGCTGGCGGCGGGACCATTCGTCCCGAGGAAGGGCGCTCGGTTGAGCGGGTGTTCACCGTGACCCAGCCCGCCGGCGACAATCGCGTGTCCGCCATCGTTGCAGCCTTCGACACGGCGACGCGCGACATCAACACCCAGATCGCCGACTGGACGATCGCCTCCGCGAACTGAGACGATCGAACGCATGATGCCGCGACGGCGGCGGTGCGGGACGTAGGCTTGCGGATGCGCTAGGGTGCGCCGCGAATCTGCTCCCGGAGTTGTCATGAGTTTTTCCGCCACCGACGCGGCCTTCGAAGGCTTCCGGGTCGTTCGCCGGCATCCGATCGTCGCGGTCGCCTGGGGCCTGGTCTATCTGGCCGTCTATGTCGCCATGTTCGGCCTGGGCGCAGACAAGTGGGCCAGTCTGATGGCGGCCGGCGAAGCGCTGGAACAGTCGGCCAACCCGTCGATGGCGGAGTTTCAGGCCCTAGGCCAGACCTATGCCGGAGCCCTGATCTGGGCCGCGCCCATCGGCCTGCTGGTCGGCGCGGTGCTGAGCGCGGCGGTGGCGCGCTCCGTCTTGCGGCCGGACGAGTCGTCGTGGGGCTATCTGCGCCTCGGTATGGATGAGGTCCGTGTTCTGGCGGTCAGTCTGATCGTCAGCTTGGCTGTCGGCTTGGCGTCGGGCGTCGGCATGATGGTGGTCGGCGCGGCCATCGGTTTCGGCGCGGCGTCGGGTCAGGCGCTGCTGATTTTGGCCGGCGTGCTGCTGATCTTCGCCGTCTTTGCGCTGATCGTCTGGCTGGCGATCAAGTTGAGTCTCGCGGTGCCGATGACGATCGATCGCCGCAAGATCACCATCGTGGAATCGTTCGCCGCCACCAAGGGGCATTTCTGGTCGCTGCTGGGCATGGCCGTGATCGCCATCATCATGTCCCTGATCGTCAGCATCCTGGGCATGATCATCGGCGCAGCCGCAGACCTCGCCACCGGCGGCATCCAGACGCTGGCGCGCTTCGACGGCGAGGGACTGGGTCAGATCCTGATGCAGGCTTGGCCGGCGATCCTGGTGTCGTCGATCGTCAACGCCTTCCTCGCCGCGCTGCAACTCGCGGTACTGTATGCCCCGTTCGCAGCGGCCTGGAATGGGCTTCGAGGCGGTCAGTCGACCGACGTCTTTTCCTGACGATCAGGCCGACGCCTTCACCCTTTTCTTCTTGGCCGGAGGATCAACGGACCCGCCCAGGGCCGCCACGCGCGCCTTGCGGCGGTCCTCGTGCCGATCCAGCACCTCCTTGAGGTATTTGCCGGTCCAGCTGGCCTTGTTGTCCGCGACCTGTTCGGGCGTGCCGACCGCAACGATCTCGCCGCCGCCGTCGCCGCCTTCAGGTCCGAAGTCGAGCAGATAGTCGGCGACCTTGATGACATCGAGGTTGTGTTCGATCACCACAATGGTGTTCCCGGCCTCGACCAGTTCCTGCAGCACTTCCAGCAGCTTGCGCGTATCCTCGAAGTGCAGGCCGGTGGTCGGCTCGTCGAGGATGTACAGGGTGCGGCCGGTGGCGCGCTTGGACAGCTCCTTGGACAGTTTGACCCGCTGGGCCTCGCCGCCCGACAGGGTGGTCGCCGGCTGGCCGACCTTGACGTAGCCCAGGCCGACCCGTTCCAGCGTCAGCATCTTGTCGCGGATCGGCGGCACGGCCTTGAAGAAGGTCGCCGCCTCCTCGACCGTCATGTCCAGCACGTCCGAAATGGACTTGCCCTTGAACACAATCTCCAGCGTCTCGCGGTTGTAGCGTTTGCCCTTGCAGACGTCGCAGGTGACATAGACGTCCGGCAGGAAGTGCATCTCGATCTTGATGACGCCGTCGCCTTGGCAGGCTTCGCAACGCCCGCCCTTGACGTTGAAGCTGAACCGCCCGGGGCCATAGCCGCGCGCCTTGGATTCCGGCAGGCCGGCGTACCAGTCGCGGATAGGCCCGAAGGCGCCGGTATAGGTCGCGGGGTTCGAGCGCGGGGTGCGGCCGATGGGCGACTGGTCGATGTCGATGACTTTGTCGAAATGCTCCAGCCCTTCGATCCGGTCGAACGGGGCAGGGGCCTCCGATGCATTGTTCAGGCGACGCGCGGCGGCCTTGTACAGGGTCTCGATGGTGAAGGTGGACTTGCCGCCGCCGGAGACACCGGTGATGCAGGTGAAGACGCCGACCGGGATTTCGCCGGTGACGCTCTTCAGATTGTTGCCGTTGGCGCCGCTGATTTTCAGCATACGCCTGCGGTTGATGGGGCGGCGACCCTCGGCGGGGATTTCGATCTCGCGCTCGCCGGTCAGGTATTTGCCGGTCAGGGACTTGGGGTTGGCCATGACCTGAGCCGGCGTGCCCTCGGCGCAGACCTGGCCGCCATGAACACCGGCGGCCGGGCCCATGTCGATGACGTAGTCCGCGGTCAGGATGGCTTCTTCGTCATGCTCGACCACGAGGACCGAGTTACCAAGATCGCGCAGGCCCTTCAGGCTTTCCAGCAGGCGGGTGTTGTCGCGCTGGTGCAGGCCGATGGACGGCTCGTCCAGCACGTAGAGGACGCCAGTCAGGCCCGAGCCGATCTGCGACGCCAGGCGGATACGCTGGCTCTCGCCGCCCGACAGGGTGCCGGAGGATCGGGACAGGTTCAGATAGTCCAGGCCGACGTTGTTCAGGAACCGCAGCCGGTCGCAGATTTCCTTCAGGATGCGCCGGGCGATCTCCATCTGCTTTTCGGTCAGGTTCTCTTCCAGCGTCGAGAACCACAGATAGGCCTTGGAGATCGACAGGGTGGAGATGTCGGCGATGTCCTCGCCGCCGACTTTGACCGCCAGGGCCTCGGGCTTCAGCCGCTTGCCGTGGCAGGCGTCGCAGGGCGTCTCGGACTGATAGCGGGCCAGTTCCTCGCGCACCCAGGCGCTGTCGGTCTCGCGCCAGCGGCGCTCCAGGTTTGGCAGCACGCCCTCGAACGGCTTGGAGACCTCGTATTTGCGGGCGTTGTCGTCATAGACGAACTTGATCTTCTCGGACCCCGTGCCGTGCAGGATGGCCTTGTGCGCCTGGGCGGGCAGGTCGCGCCACGGCTTGTCCATCGAGAAACCATAGTGGAGGCTGAGCGACTGCAGCGTCTGGGTGTAGAGCGGCGACGGCCCACGCGCCCACGGCGCCACGGCGCCCTTGTGCAGGGTCTTGTCGCGGTCCGGGATCACCAGATCGGCATCAAAGGCCAGCTTGACCCCCAGGCCGTCGCAGACCGGGCAGGCGCCGAAGGGGTTGTTGAACGAGAAAAGGCGCGGCTCGATCTCACTGATCGTGAAGCCCGACACCGGGCAGGCGAACCGTTCGGAGAACAGGATGGAGCGCGGCGCGGTCTCACCTTCCGCCGTCGAGGCCCATTCGGCATTGGCGATGCCGTCGGCCAGACCCAGCGCCGTCTGCAGGCTGTCGGCGTAGCGGGCTTCCTGATCCGGCTTGGTGACGATCCGGTCCACCACGATGTCGATGTCGTGCTTGAACTTCTTGTCCAGCGTGGGCGCTTCGTCGATCGGATAGAATTGCCCGTCGATCTTCAGGCGCTGGAAGCCCTGACGCTGCCACTCGGCGATTTCCTTCTTGTACTCGCCCTTACGGCCGCGAACGACGGGGGCGAGCAGCAGGATGCGCTCACCATCGGGCAGGGCGACCAGCTTGTCGACCATCTGGCTGACGGTCTGGCTCTCGATGGGCAGGCCGGTCGCCGGCGAATAGGGCACCCCGACGCGCGCCCACAGCAGGCGCATGTAGTCGTGGATTTCCGTCACCGTACCGACGGTCGAGCGCGGGTTCTTGGACGTCGTCTTCTGCTCGATCGAGATGGCCGGCGACAGGCCTTCGATCAGATCCACGTCCGGCTTGCCCATCAGCTCCAGAAACTGGCGGGCATAGGCCGACAGGCTCTCGACATAGCGCCGCTGGCCTTCGGCATAGATGGTGTCGAACGCCAGCGAGGATTTGCCCGACCCCGACAGGCCGGTCATCACCACCAGCTGTTCACGCGGAATGTCGAGATCCACGCCCTTGAGATTGTGCTCGCGGGCGCCGCGAACGCGGATGAAGTTGTGCTTTTCGGTCATGCTGTCCGGAGAACGCGGAGGAGGGCCGGCGGGTCCGGCGCGACATCGCTATATGGGGACGAATTGCGTGATTGAAGCAAGAACAAAGTAGGAACATTGCGGCTGACGCATCATTCGGGCGTCCACGATTGCGTGGGGCGCACGAAGCGCTCGCCCTTGGCCAGAAGCACGCCACTGGCGTTGGCGACACCCAGTTCAAGGCTTTCGGCGATGCGGCGGGCGCGTTCAATGAAGTGGTCGGCGGCGATGGGCGGGCACAGGGCACGCGCAGTTTCGGCGAACAACTCCAGCCAGCGATCGAAATGCCGCGCATCGATGGGAAGGGGTAGGTGTTTCGGCATCGGCCGGCCCTGATAGACGCCCGTGGACAGGGCGACGGACGACCAGAACAGCTTCATCTGCGCTAAGTGCGGCGCCCAGTCGGTGATCCGGTCCGCGAAAATCGGGCCGATCAGCGCATCGTCGCGGACGCGGGCGTAGAAGTCTTCGACCAAGGCGTCGATCATGGCTTCTTCTATGCCCGTTTCGTCCCGCAGGCGCTGGACGGCGGCCTCGCGCCGCGCGGCGGCGCCGGCGGGGTCTTCGATGCGGAAACGGGTTTGCATGACGGCTGGTCTAGCCGTCGCCATCCTATTGGTCGAGGAAGTCGCCGGCGTTGAATGACAGGATGCAGATGGCGTCTCCGCCCGTCGCATCGGTCGAGCAGGAATCGACTCCGAACAGGTCGGCCTCGACCTTTGCGGTCGAGCGGAACGTGCGGCCGTCACGCTGGAATGTCGATCCGATCTTCTCGCTCCAAGGGATCAAGGCCTTGGCGAAGGCGGCGGCCGGCGCACCCGTGCAGGTAAACAGCATATATTCTGCGCCGTCCCCGTTGTCCGCGCGGCGATAGGCGTCGGCTGCGGCGGCCTGCTCCAGGCAGGCGGCATAGAGCCGCGCGTTGGGCGTCGGCGCCTGGGTCGGAACGGCGCTGTAATCCGGGGCTGACGGCGGCCGGTCCGGCGCAGTCGCGCATGCGGCGCAAGCCAGTGTGGAGACGATGGCGAGGGTGATGACGGTCTTCATGATTGTCTCCTCAACGCCAAGCTTCTCACGCGGCCGTGTTCGACGCCAGACTTGCGCATTGCGGGATTACGACCCATCCTCCCTGTTCTGACGCGTTTTGCAGAAGGTTTGACGATCATGATCATCGCATTGGCCACCGGTTCCGCCCTGTCCGCCATGCTGCTCGTGATCCTCAATGCCAATCAGCCCAAGCCGAAACGCGTCCCCGTCCGCACTCGCGACACTCGACAAGGTCGCCTCTAGGACGCCGGACGGCGCCACATTATTCGACAATCTGAGCCTGACGTTCGGGCCTGAGCGAACCGGCATCGTCGGTCGCAATGGCGCGGGCAAGAGCACGCTTCTGCGCCTGATCTCGGGCGAAGCCGCGCCTGCCGAGGGTGCAGTCGCGCGAACCGGCACGATTGGCGTGTTGGATCAGCGGTATGAGCCAAACCCCGGTGAGACCGTCGCTCAAACCCTGGGCCTTGGAGCGGCGCTGGCTGTTGTGGCGCGGGTTTTGGCGGGGCAGGGAACGGCTGACGATCTGGCCGAGGCGGACTGGACGCTGGAGACTCGTCTTGACGAGGCCCTAAGAGATGTCGGGCTGCCTGACCTGGACTACGAACGCCTGACGTCCAGTCTCAGCGGGGGCGAGCAGACGCGGTTGCGGCTGGCTGGATTGAGGCTGACCCGGCCCAACTTGATCCTGCTGGACGAGCCGACCAATCATCTGGATGCGCAGGCGCGGGCGCTGGTCGCCGATGTCATCGCGCGTTGGGACGGAGGGGTCGTGGTGGTCAGCCATGATCGCAACCTGTTGCGCCGCATGGACCGAATTCTTGAAGTGTCGAGCTTGGGTGTCGCCAGCTATGGCGGCGGCTATGACGCCTATGTTGAGCGAAAGGCGCTGGAGGGCGAGGCGGCGACGCGGGATCTGGCCGAAGCCAAGCGCGAACTCGCGCGTACTGGCGCCGAGGCTCAGCAGCGCGCGGAGGCCCAGTCGCGCCGCGACGCCGCCGGCCGTCGCAAGGCTGCCAAGGGCGACATGCCGAAAATCCTGCTGGGTGCCCGGGCCGAGCGCGCTGAAAACACGGGCGGGCGCGGCGGCTTGCTGGCCGAACGTCAGGCCGCGGCCGCGCAGGACGCCTTGGCCTCAGCCCAGGCGCGCGTAGAGCGAACGCGGACGCTGGCGATCCCGATGCCGACGACCGGCCTGCCAACGGGACGGACGGTGCTGACGATGGACCAGGCCGGCTGGGCGACACCCGAGGGGCGGACGATCGTCGGGCCGGTCGACCTGAACCTGGTCGGGCCGGAACGGGTCGCGATCACGGGACCGAACGGCGCGGGCAAGACGACCCTGCTGCGGCTGATCACCGGCGATCTTTCACCGACGACGGGCGCCGTCGATCGGCCTGTGCGTGCGGTGCTGCTGGATCAGGAGGTCAAGATCCTGAGCCCGGACGAAACGCTGGTGGAGGCGTGGCGGCGATTGAATCCGCAAGGGTCGGTCAATGACGCCCAAGCGGCGCTGGCTCGCTTCCTGTTTCGCAATACGGCCGCGCAGCGCCGGGTCGGCGAGCTGTCAGGCGGCGAGCGGCTGAGGGCGGGTCTGGCCTGCGTCATGACAGGCGCGACGCCTCCGCAGTTGCTGGTGTTGGATGAGCCGACGAACCACCTCGACTTGGACGCCATCGCGGCGGTCGAAGAGGCGCTGAACGCCTATGACGGCGCCTTGATCATCGTGAGCCACGATGTGGATTTCCTGTCGGCGCTGAAGATCACGCGCACGGTCCAGCTCTGAGGTCGTCAGCCCCAGGCCTCGACGGCGCCCTTGCGACGGACCATCGACGGGCTGGACAGTTGGGTGCGCGGCTCGGCTTCGGCCCGGCCAAACAGCCAGCCTTGGCCGTATTCGACGCCCGCCGCCTTGAGCTCGGATGCGACACCGTCGGTCTCGATCATCTCGGCGATGGTTTCCAGCCTCATCGAACGGCACATTTCGACGATGCTGTGCAGCATAGCCTTGGAGCGTTGGTCGGTCTGGATGTCGCGCACGATGGCCCCGTCGATCTTGACCGAGTCCACGGACAGTTTGCGCAGATAATCGAAGGCGGCGGCTCCCGCGCCGAAATCGTCGATGCAGACCTTGATGCCGGCTTCGCGCAGCGCGGCCAGGCGACGGTCGGCGGCTTCGATGTCTGCGACGGCGGAGGTTTCGGTCACTTCGACCATCAGGCGACGACGTTCCTCGGGCGCGCCGGCGGTCATGCGCAGCAACTGCTCGACATAGGTGTCGTCGCCCAGCGAGGCGCCCGAGACATTGATCGCCATCTTCAGCAGTCCGGCGCCGGGCTGGCGCATCCGCTTCAGCACCTTTTCCGCCACCGCGAGATCGAATGACTCGATCATGTCCAGCTCCTCGGCCATGCGAATGGCTTCGGCGGGACCGCTGTTGCCGCTGAATCGGGTCAGGGCCTCGAAGTGATGGACCGCTCGGGAATCCAGATGGACGATAGGCTGATAGTGGACCTGGAACTCGCGCGACTTGACCAGGCTGCGGAAGGTCTCGGCGTCGCGGAAGGTGCGCTTCAGCGAGTCTGCGAAGGCGATCTGCGGATTGGCGAGGCCGTCGCCCTTCAGGCATCCTTCGATGGCGAACCGCATGGCGCGCAGCACGCACAGGGAATCCGATCCGGGCGGGACGGGCGAGCTGAACGCCTCCGCTCCCAGCGACAGGCCTTCGGCCCGACCGGCCTCCACGATTTCGGCGGCGATGTCGCGGCGGTCGTTGGCGGCGCGGAGAAGGGCATAGCGGACGCCGGTGACCTGCGACGCGCTCGATCCCTCGACGGCGGCGGATTGAAGCGTGGCCTCGATGCGGCGGTTCAGACGGTCGGCGGCTTCGCCGGTGACATTCTCCAACCCAGTGATGTCGAGGAAGGACAGGGCCAGGTCGGGGTTGGACTCCAGCACGCGCCCGGCGTCGGCCAGAAAATCCTCCGGTTCCAGAAGCGGACGCGTCTCCAAATCCTCCAGCGCAAAGGCCGGGCCTTCGTAGGAGATGGCGCAGGAGACGGCCGGCGCCATCTGCGGCAGCACGAAGGCGCGGAAAGAGGCGCGGCGCACGCGATCGGGACCGGCCGCCACCAGGATCGATGTCGCGGGAATACGCACGCCGGCCTTCATGCCTTGCAGGGCGGTCAGGGTGGATGCGCCGTCGTGCAGCAGCTCGAGCAGGGGACGGCCCGTCCAGGTCGCGCCTGCGTCTTCGCCGGCCACGGCGCCCGCGCCGATCGCAAAGGCGACCACGCCTTTCGGATCCACCTCCACCAGGGTGTCGGCGGAAGCGAAGGCCAGGCCTAGGAGGCGAGTGGTCAGCGTCATGAGGCCATGCTGGCACACAGTCGCTTAAAAAATAGGCAATGACCCTTAGGACGCGAACCGTGATCTGCGAACGGCGAAGGGCCGTCCCTTCAGGCCATGCGCTTCAGGCCATTCGGTTCAGGGCGACAGCGCGTCCGTCGCCTAGCGAGGCGCGGCCGTCGGCGGCATAGGCGGAGGCGGGTGTGCGAGCAGCGGTGACTTCCGCCGCGATGGCGCGGACCAGGCCCTCGGAGATTTGACGCGCGGCGTCGACGGCGCGGCTGTGACGAGTCAGGGCGGCGTCGAACTCACGCGTGGCGTCGACCAGTGTCCTGCGGTCTTCGAGCGGAGCGCCGCTCAGCAGCGCCGGATTGGCCTTCACATGGGCGGAATCGCGACGGTAGAGATTGGCCATCTCCTGAGTTTCCGACAGACCGGCCGCCACATCCTGAGGACGGCCATCGGCGAAGGCGGCTGTTTCGGCCTTCAGCCGCTCGGTCAGGCGCAAGGTCAGGGTCGTCAACTGACGAACCCGCGCCTGGGCCAGTTCGGTGTCGCTCATGGCCGGCCCTCCTGCATCTTCAGCATTTCGGCCATGACGGTGTTGCTCAGGCCGATGCCGCCGGCCTTCACCGTGGACTTGGCCATTTCGTCCAGCATGAAGCTGCGCCATGTCGCCTCGCCCTGGCCGCCGCCGAACAGGCCGTCGGTCGACAGGCCTTCGAACATCGGCTTCAGCATTTGCGAGATGAAGGTGGCCTCGAAGGCCTTGGCGGTTTCCGCGATCTTGTCTCGGTTAGCCGCCGTGGGCGCGGCCGCGGCAGGGCGCAGCAGATCGGCGGAGACGGTCAGGTCGGTCATGCTCACATCACCTCGATGTCGGCCTGCAGGGCGCCGGCGGCCTTGATGGCCTGCAGGATGCTGATCATGTCGCGCGGGCTGACGCCCAGGGCGTTCAGGCCGTTGACCAGGGTGGACAGGTTGGCGCCACCGCCGACCAGCCGCATCTGGGTGCCCAAATCCTCTTCGACGTTCACTTGGGTCGAAGGGACGACGGCGGTCTGGCCCCGGCTGAAGGGCGCCGGCTGACTGACCTGCGGCTGCTCGTCCACCGATATGGTTAGATTGCCCTGAGCGATGGCGACGCGAGAGATGCGCACGGCGTCGCCCATGACGATGACGCCGTTGACCTCGTCGATGATGACCTTGGCGGGCGTATCGACGCTGACGGCCAGGTTCTCGATCCGGCTGATGAACCCCGCCATGCCCAGTTCGCCGGGCGCGCGCAGGGACACGACGGTGCCGTTCTCGGCCAGGGCCGACCCTGGATAGGCGGCGTTGACGACGGCGGCGACGCGCTGGGCGGTGGTGAAGTCGGGGTTGCGCAGGTTCAGGCGCACCTCGTTCATATTGGCCATCTGGAAGCCGGTCTCGCGCTCGACCAGGGCGCCCGAGGCGATGCGGCCGGCGGTCGGCACGCCGCGCGTCACCGAAGACCCCGACCCACCCGACGCCGAGACGGCGCCGGTCTGGACCGAGCCTTGTGCCACCGCGTAGACCTGACCGTCCGCGCCTTGTAGGCTGGTGACAACCAGCGAACCGCCCAGCAAGCTCTTGGCGTCGCACATGGAGGCGACCGACACGTCGATGCGCGAGCCGGGCGTGGCGAATGCGGGCAGGTCGGCCGTGACCATGACGGCGGCCATATTCTTGGTGTTGGCGTTGGCGCCGCGAATGTTGACGCCCAGTCGCTCGGTCATGCCCTCCAGCGATTGGCGGGTGAAGGGGCAATTGCGTAAGGAATCGCCCGTGCCGTTCAGCCCCATGACCATGCCGTAGCCGACCAACTGGTTGCCGCGCACGCCCTCGACGGCGGCGATGTCCTTGATGCGCGACTGCGACTGGGCCAACGCCGAGGTCGCGCCGCCGGCGACGACGAGCGTCGCGGCGACGGAGGCGATCAGGCGGGCAAGCAGATTTTGCATCGGTCAGGCGTCCACGCAACGTTACGCCGTCATCAGTGCGAGGATCGTGCCGGAGAATTAACGATGTGAATTCAATGTCGGTCGGCCTTTGACGTTCAGAGAAGCGGCAGGATTTGCCGGGGCGTTAACCAAACAGTCATCGCCGCCCGTCATCCATGATTTCATGACGCGGAGCACCTGCACATGAAGGTTGTCGGCCCCAACGGCGTCAGCACGCCTGCCAGCACACGTCCGACGCGATCCGCCAGCGGCTTCTCGCTAGGGCAGACTGCGGCTTCGTCCGCGCCCGCTGCAACGACCGCCAGCGCAGCAACGGGCGGAGTCTCTGACGTCTCAGCCCTGATGGCCCTTCAAGGAGTCGAGGGGCCGTTGGAAAAGCGACGTCGCGCCATCCGGCGCGGCAGCGGTCTTCTGGATCGCCTTGACGAAATCAAGCTGGCACTGCTGAACGGCGACGCCGACGAGGGGGCTCTGGATCGTCTGGCGCGGAGCCTGCGCGAGGAGCGCGCCGCCGACGACGACAAGGACTTGGGCGCCCTGCTGGATCAGATCGACCTGCGCGCCTCAGTCGAACTGGCGAAGGCGGAAATGCGCCGCAACCGCCCCTGATACGAAATAATCGTCTGACATCAGGCGGCTAAGCTTTGGCAGTGAGTGACTTTTGCCACTGTCAGGCGGTTAGTCGCCCTATTTTCATCACGGAATCGAGAACCGCGTTGCCGCGACTCGACGGGCTGATTATACGGCCATCTACGCCACAGGGGGGCGTGTTAGAGAGCGTGAGATCGATGAGCGCCTTGGCGTCCGTTGTGTCCGACGAAACCGGCCCGTATCGGCCGTCTGACAGCGAGCCGTTCATGAACGAACGGCAGCAAGCCTATTTCAAGAAGAAGCTGCTGGCCTGGAAGGATGAGATCCTTCGCGAGTCCAAGGGCACGGTCGTCAATCTGAAGGCCGAGACCGAAAACCACCCCGATCTGGTGGACCGGGCGTCTTCGGAATCCGATCGCGCGCTGGAGTTGCGCACCCGCGACCGACAACGCAAGTTGATCTCCAAGATCGACGACGCGCTGCGCCGGATCGAGGATGGTTCCTACGGCTACTGCGAGGACACGGGCGAACCCATCAGCCTGGGTCGTCTGGAAGCCCGTCCGACGGCAACGCTGTCGGTCGAAGCCCAGGAACGCCACGAACGCCGCGAACGCGTTCACCGCGACGACTGAGGTTTAAGCCTTCCGCGCCTTGACTTCGCCGGGTTGCGGGGCGACCTAGCCGCCTCGCTTTCGAGGTCGTCTATCCATGTCCGTCAAGGTTCGTTTCGCCCCGTCGCCCACGGGTAAGCTGCATGTCGGCAATGTCCGCACCGCCTTGGTGAACTGGATGTTCGCCAAGGGGCAGGGCGGATCGTTTGTGTTGCGCATCGACGACACCGACCTGGCGCGCTCCACGCCCGAGTTTGAACAGGGGATCGAAGACGACCTGACTTGGCTGGGGATGCCATGGGACGAGCGTTACAACCAGTCCAAGCGGTTCGATCGCTACGAAGAAGCGGCCGCCAGGCTGAAGGCGTCGGGGCGGCTATATGCCGCCTATGAGACCGCCGACGAGCTGGACCGTCGCCGCAAGGTGCAACTGTCGCGCGGCCTGCCGCCGATCTATGACCGCGCGGCGCTGGAACTGACCGAAGAGCAGAAGGCTGCCTACGAAGCCGAAGGGCGTCGCCCCCATTGGCGCTTCAAACTGGACGGCAAGCGCGTCGCCTGGGAAGACTTGGCGCGCGGTCATGCGGAGGTGGACACCGCCTCGATGTCGGACCCGGTGCTGATCCGCGAGGACGGTCTGTTCCTCTACACACTGCCGTCGGTGGTCGATGACATCGACATGGCCATCACGCACATCATCCGGGGCGAGGATCACGTCACCAACACCGGGGCGCAGATCGAAATCTTCGAGGCGCTGGGCGCGGCGGTTCCGGGCTTCGCCCACATGCCGCTGCTGGTCGGCGCCGACGGCGCGGCCCTGTCCAAGCGTCTGGGATCGCTGTCGATCAGCGACATGCGCGACCAAGGCTATGAGCCGATCGCGATCACCAGCCACCTTGGCCGGATAGGCACCTCTGATCCGCTGGAAGTCGGCGCCTCTGTCGAGGCTCTGGGACAGAGCTTCGCCTTCTCCAAGATGGGCCGTTCGCCGGCGCGTTACGATACGGCGGATCTGGACCGACTGAACGCCCAGGCGCTGCACGTCATGGATTATGCGACAGCGCAGCCGCGTCTTCAGGCTCTCGGCGCCGATCTAGGCGAAGCCTTCTGGAATACGATGCGGGGCAATCTGACGAAGTTCGCCGACGTCGCGGACATGGCGCAGATCGTCCGTGGTCCGATCCAACCGGTGATCGAAGATGCGACCTTCATTGAAACAGCGCTGCGTCTGCTGCCGGAAGTGATCGACGAGAACGCCTGGTCCGCGTGGACCTCGGCCGTCAAGGCCGAGACGGGCGCGAAGGGTAAGGCGCTGTTCATGCCGCTGCGTCTGGCGCTGACGGGACAGCAGCACGGGCCGGACATGGCGGCCATGGCCCCGCTGATCGGTCGCGAAACCATCCAGCGTCGTCTGAGAGGTGAGGCGGCCTAAGCCGCCTCACGCAGTCTAGGCGTTGCAGACAGCCAGTTCGTCGGCGCTCAGGGCGACACCCTTGTAGGAGAAGGCGGTCACGGGACCGAACTTCTGAACAACGCGGCGGCAGGCGCGCGTCGCGGGCTGTTCCGTGCCGCCTGCTGCGGTGCAGGTCGCGCCTTCGCAGGACCAACGAGCACCGTCGATGATGGTGGCGCGTGCGGGCGCCTTGGCGGCGTCGGCCAGCGTCAGGCTGGTGGCGGCGGGGGCTTGGGCGACCGCAGGGGCGGCGGCGAACAGGGCGGCGGCGATCAGCAAAGCGCGCATCGAAAACTCTCCGAAATGAAGAACGGCGTCATGCCGCTCCGCTCCCATGTCAGTTTTCCATAAAAACTGTCAAGACGCGCGCAGCGGATTATGAGCGATGATCACTTATCGATGATCATGTTTCAATTGCGGCGCATCGTCGCCGGCCTGAACCTGCGCCATTGCCTCTTCCACGGTTTCAGCGACGGTCCAGGCGTCCAGGAACGACGGCGGCGTCATTCCTTCTGCGACGCTGTGCTTCATCAGGTCGAAGAAGCCATTCCAGAAGCCGTTCAGGTTCAGGAAGACGACTGGCTTGTGGTGCAGGTCCAGCCGCTTCCAGGACAGCAGCTCCACAACCTCTTCCAGGGTGCCGATGCCGCCAGGCGCGACCACGAAGGCGTCGGATTGGTCGTACATCAGTTGCTTACGCTCGTGCATCGAAGTGACGACGACCGTTTCGACCTCGTCGAACAGGCGTTCGCGGCTGCGCAGGAAGGCCGGCATGATGCCGACAACCCGGCCGCCCGCCTCATGCGCGCCACGCGCGGAGGCTCCCATCAGACCCACGCCACCGCCGCCATAGACCAGCCGCCAGCCGGCCTCGGCCGCCGCCTTGCCAAACGCATAAGCCGCCTCAGTATAGGAAGGGTCGGCGGTCTCGGAGGCGCCGCAGAACAGGCAAACGGAAGAGCCGTCGAACGGCAGGAACGAAACGGGGGGCAGGGACATGGAGCCTCGAAGAAAACGAATACGCGGCCTGGCCATGGCCAAACCGACGGCGCTCAAGCTAACACAGGCTCAAGCCGCTGAGTCGCCAGTCCTATATCGTAGAGGCGCAGGATGAAACGTCGGATGATGGTCGCGTGTGTCGCGGTCCTGGCTGCCGCAGCCTGTTCCGATCAGCAGGGCGGCGTGGCGGGGCCGACGGGGGCCGACGAGGCCTCGCCCTGGGTTCGCCCGCCCCAAATTGATGGCGTGATGCGCGACGGCGGCGTTCTGGTGCTGCGCGGCGGGGCGGGGCCCAATGCGCGCGTCGTGCTGCGTGCGCCGGACGCTGCGGCCGTGGCGACGACGGCGGACGGCGCGGGGCGTTTCGAACTGCGACTGCCGCCTTTGAGCGGCGATGTGCGCTTTACGCCCGAGGTGCAGGTGGGCGAGGACGCCGCCGTCTCGCCCGAGACCCTGGTGGTGATCCAGGGCGGAGCCGGTCCCGTCGTCCTGATTGCCGCAGGCCAGCCGACGGTTCGCCTCGATGGCGGCGAAGACCTGGATGCGGTGGATTCGGACGGTGCGACTCTGATGGCGTCAGGCCGGACGAATGGGGCGGCTCCCTCGGTCAATATCAACGGCGCAGATATGGCGCCGACGGCGATCGGGCGCGGCCGCTGGCGGGCCGTCATCGGACAGTCGGGTGGGGCGACGATCACGGTGAATGGAAAGAGCTTCGACTATCCGGGCGCGGGGGCGACTGCGGGCTTCGTCGTCGAGCGGGCGGGGGCGGGCTGGCGGATCACTTGGCCTGTCGAGCCATCTGGGCGTCAGACGACCTGGCTGCCGGACTGAAGGCGCTTAACGATCTGGAAACCATTTCGGTTAAGGAATGGGTTGTCCTCAGGGACACCATCACCGAACCTGCTTGCAGCCCGGCGCCCCCGCCGGGCTTCTTTTTTGCCGGACGATCAGCCCTTCCTCGGCGTGTCTTTGACCCTGTCGGTGCGATCACGGAACAGGGCGGCGCGGGCGAGCAGGATCAGGGTGACCGGCGTCGTGACCGTCAGGAACAGGCCGATCAGGATTTCGCGCGGCATGAAACGCCGCTCGACGGTCGTGAACCAGACGATCGACGCCAGCAGGACCAGCGCCATGCCCAGCGTGGCGCCAAGCGTCGGGGCATGGACGCGCTCGTAGAAGGTTTTCAGCCGAACCAGCCCAACCGCGCCCAGTAGCGAAAGGGCCGAGCCGATGACGGCCAGTGCGACAACGATGATCGCGGCCCATGCGGGAACGTCAGCTTGGGTCATTCAATCACCTCGCCGCGCATCAGGAACTTGGCCAGCGCCACGGTGGCGGCGAAGCCCAACATGCCGATCACCAAGGCGGCCTCGAAATAAAGCTGGCTGTTGGTGCGGATGCCGAACACCACCACCAGCAGCATGCCGTTGAGATAAAGGGTGTCCATGCCCAGGACGCGATCCTGGGCGCGCGGACCGTGAATGATCCGCCATGCCGCCAGGCCCATGGCGCAGATCAGCATCAGCTGGGCCAGACCCAGACCCCAGGTCAGCACCGCCGCCGTCATTCGAAAATCTCCATCAGCCGGCGCTCGTAGCGATCCTTGATCAGCCGAACCCAGGTCTCTTCATCCACGAGATCCAGCACGTGCAGCAGCAGACGGCCGGTGGCGGACTCATACTCGACCCACAAGGTGCCGGGCGTCGAGGTGATGATGATGGCCAGGACCGCCAGGCCATATCGGTCGCGCAGATCCAGCGGGATGTGGATGAAGCCGGATGTGCGCTCATGCCGTCGCCGCCCCAGAATGATGTGCGACACCGCCCAGTTGGAGCGCACGATGTCGCCGACGACGTCGATGGCGAGGCGCATTATGGCCATCGGCGCCTTTACCCGCACGCGATCCACGCCCAGCGCCAACATGATGATCGGCGCAAGAAGGGCCAGCAGCACTGCGAGCGCCAGAGACGGCGGCGCGACCGAGGCGCTGAGCAGGATTGAGGCGACGAACAGGCCTAGTGACAGGATGGGGTAGGGGAGGATGCGTCTCATCGACCGCCCCCGCCCAGCACCGCGTGGATGTAGCCTTGCGGGTCAGCCAGCCAGGCCGCCGTGTGGTCGGTGTAGATCAGGGCGGAGCCAGCGAAGATGGCCAAGAACACGCATGCGCCAAGCAGGGCTGCGACCGCCGTCAGCTCGGCCGCACCCACCACGAATGCCGGCGCATCCTCGTCGCGCGTCCAGATAGCGCCGACGCCCAGGCGCGTCAGGCCGATCAAGGCGCCGAGGCTGGACACGGAAAGTACGGCGACCAGCGTCCAGGCCGCCGCATCGCCAACGCCGACCAAGGCGCTGATCATAGAAAGTTTCCCGACGAAGCCGGCCAAAGGCGGCAGGCCGGCAACCATCAGGGTGCAGATCAGAAAGGCCCCGCCCAGGGCCGCGACGGCCGCCGGAATGACTAGGCCCGGCTCATTGCGCTCTTCGTCGTCGAATGGATCACGATATTCGTCATCGAAAACAGCGCGCGCCTCGCCAACGTCGGCCTCACGTCCACGCTGGAGGATCTCGGCCAGCAAAAACAGGGCTGCGCAGGCCAGGGTGGAGCCAATCAGATAAAAGAGCGCGCCGCTGAGGGTCGCTGCATCGCCGACGCCCAGGCTGGCCAGAACGGTGCCGGAAGAAATCATCACGCCGAATCCGGCGGCGCGCGACAGATCGCGAGAGGCGATCAGGCCGAATGTGCCGAACGCTATGGTCGCTAGTCCGCCGACGAACAGCCAGGTCAGGCCAAATCCGGCGGAGGCGCCCGCGTCGGCGCCGAACAGCAACAGACTGAGGCGGATGACGACATAGACCCCGACCTTGGACAGGATGGCGAAGACCGCCGCCGCCGGCGCGCTGGCTGCCGAATAGGTCGGGGTCAGCCAGAACCCCAAGGGCCACATGGCGCACTTGATTAGAAAGGCCGTGCCCAGCACCGCCGCGCCGATATGAAACAGTCCCAGGTCATCCACTGAGATGGTCGCAACCCGCGTTGCAACATCCGCCATGTTCAGCGTGCCTGTCACCCCGTAGATCAGGCTGACGCCGATCAGGAACAGCAAGGACGCGGTCAGATTGACGGCGATATAGATCACGCCTGCCCGCACACGCGCCTCGCCCGACCCATGCAGGGCCAGTCCGTACGAGGCGGCGAGCATGATCTCGAAAAAGACGAACAGGTTGAACAGGTCGCCGGTCAGCAGGGCGCCGTTCACCCCCATGATGAGAAGCAAGAACAGGGCGTGGAAGCGCGGCCCCGCCCGGTCCCATCGCGCCAAGGCGAAGATCAGGGCGCATCCGCCCAGAACGCTGGTCAGCGCAACCATCATCGTCGAAAGCCGGTCGGCCACCAAGACGATGCCGTAGGGCGCAGCCCACGACCCCAGGCGATAGACGCGCGCAGTATCGCCGCCGCCCACGGCGCCGTTCGCGCTCTCGTGCAGCAGAACCAAGGCCATGATCAGAATGGCGGCCATAGCGCTCAAGCTAAGCGCCGCCTTCAGCGTTCGGCGACGCTCGTCCAGCAGCAGCATGGCTGAGGCGATGATCATCGGCAGGACGATGGGGCCGATGATCAGATGGGCGTTCCAGTCGATCATGCGTCCGGCTCCTTGCCGTCGACATGGTCGCTGCCGGTGATGCCGCGGGCGGCCAGAATGACGACCAGGAACAGCGCCGTCAGGGCGAAGCTGATGACGATCGCGGTCAGGACCAGCGCCTGCGGCGTCGGGTCGGTGTAGCGCGCGGGGTCGGAGACCTCGCCCGCCAGCACCGGCGGCGCGCCCGACCTCAGCCGTCCCATGGCGAAGATGAAGATATTGACCGCATAGGACAGCAGCGACAGCCCCATGATCACCTGGAAGGTGCGCGGGCGCAGCAGCAACCAGACACCCGAGGCCGACAGCACGCCGATGGCGAGGGCGAGAACCAGCTCCATCATGACAGCTCACCCTCCTCGTTGTCTCTCTGTTTGGGCTTGCGCAGCGACTGGTGCGCTAGGGCGACGAGGGTCAGGACCGTGGCGCCCACGACCAGAACGACCACGCCCAAGTCGAACAGCACGGCGCTGGCCAAGGGCACGCGTCCCAGGATCGGCAGGTCGGCATACTGGAACCAGGAGGCCAGGAAGGGATAACCGAACAGCCACGATCCGATCCCGCTGATGGCGGCGATCACCAGGCCCGCGCCGATCCAGAAGATGGGCCGGATGGCCAGCCGCTCTTCGACCCACCGGGCGCCCGAGGCCATATATTGCAGGATGAAGGCGATCGACAGGGCCACGCCCGCCGCAAAACCGCCGCCCGGCAGGTCGTGCCCGCGCAGGAACAGGTGAACGGCGAGCAGGATGATGAAGGGGAAGATCCAGCGCATGACAACGCGGGGGATCAGCATGGTTTCCTTCAGCGTGTCGCCCTCCGATCGCGTCTCGTGATCGCGGTCTGAGGCGTCCTGCACGCTCTGCTGACTGGGATTTGACAGGGTGTCGTCGGCGGGACGGAAGCGGCGCAGCAGGGCGAAGATGGTCAGGCCCACAATGCCCAGAACCGTGATCTCGCCGAAGGTGTCGAAGGCGCGGAAATCGACCAGGATGACGTTGACGATGTTGCGCCCGCCCGCGTCTTTATAGGCGTGCTCGACGAAGAAGCGCGATATCCCCTCGATCGATGGTCGCGTCATGACGGCGTAGGAAATGGCCGCCAAGGCCGCGCCGACGGCGGCGGCGATGATCAGGTCGATGCGGCGACGGCGGCGAGACCGCTTCTCCATGGCCTGTGGCAGGCGAATGGTCTCGAGCCGCTTCGGCAGCCAGCGCAGACCCAGCAGTAGCAGGACGGTGGTTACGACCTCGACCAGCAGTTGGGTCACGGCCAGATCCGGCGCCGACAGCCAGACGAAGGACAGGCAACTGGCCAGACCTGCGCCGCCCATTAGAACCACGGCGGCCAGTCGGTGATATTTCGCCTGCCATGCCGCTGCGACTGCACAACTGGCGCCGAGCAGCCACAGACCGGCGAAGGCCCAGTTTGACAGGGTCAATGTCGGCATGATCGGGCGGATCACCAATCCGGCGCCGATCGCCGCCAGCCCGCCCGCCAGCAGGGCGACCAAGACGATGGCCCTCAGCTGTGCCTGTTGTCGTGTGGCCCCCAACAGACGAACCATCGCCTCCGAGCCCTTGAACAGGCCGGTCATGGTTCGCTCGAACAACCAGCCGCCGTTCAGACGCTTCCAGCCCCACGGTCCGCCGCGCGGGTTGGCGTTGATGCGTTTGCCGAAGACGACATAGAGACCCACGCCGCCCGCGAGCGCGATAAGGCTCAGCACCAGCGGCAGGTTGAACCCGTGCCACAGGGCCAGACTGTAATAGGGCAGGTCAAAGCCCAGCACTGAAACGGCGGCGCTCTTCAGGAACGGCCCCACCGTTACAGCCGGGAAGATGCCGACGACCAGGCACAGCGCGACCAACACCTCGACGGGGCGACGCATCCAGGCGGGCGGCTCGTGCGGGATGCGATCCAGTTCGGTCGGAGGCAGGCCGAAGAAGGTCGCGTGGATGAACCGCAGTGAATACAGAACGCTGAAGGCGCTGGCCAATGTGGCCAGGGCGGGCAGCAGCATGTTCAGGCCGTGCGTATGGGCGCTGGCCACCGCCTCGGCCAGGAACATTTCCTTGGACAGAAAGCCGTTCAGCAGCGGCACGCCCGCCATCGCCGCTGCCGCCACCATGGCCAGGGTCGCCGTGAAGGGCATGAAGCGGAACAGACCGCTGAGCTTGCGCATATCCCGCGTGCCCGCTTCATGGTCGATGATGCCGGCGGCCATGAAGAGCGACGCCTTGAAGGTGGCGTGGTTCACCGTGTGGAAGATGGCCGCGATACAGGCCAGCGGACTGCCCAGTCCCAACAGCAGCACGATCAGGCCCAGATGGCTGATCGTCGAATAAGCCAGCAGACCTTTGAGATCATGCTGGAAAATGGCGCACCAGGCGCCGAGCAGCAGCGTCGCCAAGCCCATTCCGCCGACGATCAGATACCAGCTCTCCGACCCCGCCAGGACGGGCCAGAAGCGGATCAGCAGGAAGATGCCCGCCTTCACCATGGTCGCAGAGTGCAGATAGGCGCTGACCGGCGTCGGCGCGGCCATGGCGCGGGGCAGCCAGAAGTGGAACGGAAACTGTGCGCTCTTGGTCATCGCGCCGAGCAGCAGAAGGATCAGCGCGGGCAGATACAGCGGGCTGGTCTGGATCGCCTCTCGCGACGCCAAGACGACATCGAGGTCGTAGCTCCCGACGATCCGCCCGATCAGAATCATGCCGACCAGCAGGGCGATACCGCCCATGGCCGTCACCGTCAGCGCCATGCGGGACCCTTCGCGCGCGGCGGGATTTTGGTGCCAATAGCCAATCAACAGGAAGGAGAAGAGGCTGGTCAGCTCCCAGAAGACGACCAGCTGGATCAGATTGCCCGACAGCACCACGCCTTGCATCGCGCCCATGAAGGCCAGCAGGAAGGAAAAGAACCGCGGCACCGGATCCTTCGGCGACATGTAGTAGCGGGCATACAGCACCACCAAGGCGCCGATCCCCAGGATCAGGGCGCTGAACAGCCACGACAGTCCATCCAGTCGCAGCACCAGATTGACGCCCAGCGACGGCAGCCACGGGATTTCGTAGCGCAGCGTCTCCCCGTCCTGGAACATCGGCCATAGCGCAGCCAGACACCCCAGGCTGACCAAGGCCACGATCCAGGACAAGATGGCGGCCGAGGTGCGTGCGTGACGCGGCAAGCCGGACGCGACGATGGCGCCAAGGAACGGCAGGACCAGGATGACGACGAGAAGGAAGCTGATGGACATCGAGGCGGGGCGTCTCTCCTGGATCGTGAGGGATAGCTTTGCCAACGCTCAAGGTTGGCCAAGGTTCGCTATGATCTACGGGCAGGGGCGGGGTGCGTCAAAGCGACACCAGAGCGCGGCGCGCCCGCGCACAACAGCTCGGCCGCGGTGCGAAAAGGATCAGGTATTATGGAAAGTTTTCGACCTAACGCCTTGTCTGGCCTCAGTCTTTACCCCGAGTGGCTCCGCAGGTAGGATTCGAACCTACGACCAGCCGATTAACAGTCGGCTGCTCTACCACTGAGCTACTGCGGAACATCTGCTCGGGAGGCGGGCGTATAGCAGCGGCCGTTCTGATCTTGCAATGGGAAAACGAGCCAATCGAAACGATATTTATCGAAGATCCCGACGACCCGCGTGTTGCGGCCTATCGCGATATCCGAGAGCGCGATCTGACGGGTCGTCAGGGACTGTTCATCGCGGAAGGGGAGGTGGTGGTGCGTGGACTGGCGTCGATGGCATCGCGCTGTCAGCCCTTGTCGCTGCTGCTGGCGGAAAAGCGCGTTGCGGCCTTGGGCGATGTCATCACGTCTCTGCCGTCCGCGACGCCCGTCTATGTTGCGAGCCAAGCCGTGCTGGACCGGATCGCGGGATTCGAACTGCATCGGGGCATTCTGGCCTTGGGCCAAAAGCCCGAGCCGCTGTCGCTGGACAAAGTGCTGGCGGATATCGGGTCGCAGGACGTGTTCGTCGTGGCTAGCGGGATCGGCAACCACGACAATGTCGGCGGCTTGTTCAGGAACGCCGCCGCGTTCGGCGCCACGGCGGTGCTGCTTGATCCGACCTGCTGCGACCCCTTTTACCGCAAGGCGATTCGCGTTTCGGTCGGCGCGGTGCTGCGCACGCCGTTCGTCGTGGCCGGCGCGACAGACATTATCGAGGCCCTGCAGCGGGCCGGCGTCGAGGTGTTGGCGCTGACGCCTTCGGCGACCGAGCGGCTTTCGGACTACAGGCGCGCCGGACCGGTCGCTCTGATGCTGGGGTCGGAAGGTCCGGGGCTGCCCAAGGATTTGATCGACCGTTGCCGGCCGATCGGCATCGCTATGGCGGGCGGGTTCGATTCGCTGAATGTCGCGGCGACGAGTGCGGTTGCGCTTCATCATCTGACGACGACGGCGCTCACTGGAAGCTGAAAACGCGAAGGCCGCCCCGAGGGGCGGCCTTCGTCCGTATCGTCGCGATGGAGGCCTGACCGGGAATCGAACCCGGGTGCAAGGATTTGCAGTCCTCTGCGTCACCACTCCGCCATCAGGCCGCTTTTTGTCCCCGATTTCTCGGGGGCGGTCATCGCGAGGGGCGTTCGCTATCAGATCGGATTGTCCGCTGCAACGCACGGACCTATAAGCGCGCGAGTTTTCCTCCCGGATTATCGTTGAAGGCTGCCCTACAGATGGATTTCACCGCAGAGCGCAAGGCCATGGTCGACTCGCAGGTGCGAGTGAACGACGTGACGGATCGCGCGATTCACCTGGCCATGATGGCCGTGCCGCGTGAAAAGTTCTGCGCGCCTGATCGCGCCTTCGCCGCCTATTCCGAAGAATCGGTCGTGATCGCGGGCGAGCGCCGCCTGATGCCGGCGCGTGACGTCGCCAAGCTGCTGCAGGCGGCCGATGCACGCGAAGGCGAGAAGGCCCTGGCGATCGCCGCGCCCTATGCCGCCGCGCTACTCGCCCGTATGGGCGTCAGCGTCACGGCTCAGGAATCGGACGACGCCGTTTTCGCCGTGGTCGGCGAGGCCCTGTCTGAAGCGGGCGTGGCGACCGTCGTTGCGCCGCTGGCTCAGCCGACCGGCGAAGGCTGGGACCTGATCATTTCCGAAGGCGGCGTCGAGAGCCTTCCCGAATCGTGGGGCGCGGCCATGCGTCCCGGCGGCCGGATCGTCGTGGTCGAACGTCGCGGCGCCATCGGCAAGGCGGCCCTGTATGTTCAGACGCGCGAAGGCCTGTCGCGCCGCGAACTGTTTGATTCGTCGCCAGCGGTCCTTGCCGAGCTGAAGCCCGCCCCCACTTTCGCGCTGTAAGACCAAAGAGACGCGCGGTTGCGACGGAAATCCCGTTCGCAACCGTGAAGAAAACTTAACTGGCGTGTGGTTCGGTCAGGCCGCAGTTACGCTTGAGAAAACATTCGGGCGTTCTTCGGAGCGTCACGCAAGGACGGACAATGTTGAAACGCTCGCGTGTTCTGGCTTCGGCCGCTGTGGTCGCCGTGATGACCGGTCTGGGCGCGCCGGCCTGGGCCGAGACGCTGCAGGACGCCATCGCCCTGGCCTATCGGACCAACCCCAACTTGCTGGCCCAGCGCGCCAACCAGCGTGCGCTGGACGAGACGGTGGTTCAAGCGCGGTCGGGCCTGCGCCCGACCATCGGCGCCTCGGCCGGCGTGGACTATACCCGCAGCGACTTTCCCGCCGTGACCCAGTTCGTCGATACGAACGGCGACGGCATACCCGACACCCAAGTCACGACCTCATCGTCCGAAACCGAAGGCGCCAATGTCGGCGTCAGCGTCAGCCAGAATGTCTGGACCGCCGGTCGCACCTCGCGCGCCATTGATCAGGCGCGCGCCAGCGTCCTGGCCGGCCGTGAGAACCTGCGTGAGATCGAGCAGTCGGTCATGCTGTCGGTGATCCAGGCCTATGTGAACGTCACCCGCGACATGGAAATCCTGCGTATCCGTCAGGAGAACCTGACGGTGCTGCAACGCCAGCTGGAAGAAACCAGCGCCCGTTTCGAGGTCGGTGAGATCACCCGCACCGACGTGGCCCAGGCCGAAGCTTCGCAGGCGCAGTCCGAGGCCGATCTGGCGAACGCCCAAGCCCAGCTGTCCACGTCGCGCGCCGCCTATGCCGCCGTCGTCGGCCAATCGCCGGCCGATCTGGAAGCCGCGCCTATCTTACCGGAAGTGCCCAGCGACTTCGACGTCGCCATCGAGACGGCGTTGCAGCGCAATCCCGCTGTGCTTGCCGCGACCTATCAGCTGCAAAGCGCCGAGGCGGCCGTCGCCGCCGCCCGTTCGGAATATCTGCCGTCGGTGCGCGCTACCGCCTCTTACGGCGGATCGACCAACGATTTGGGCGATCTGGGCGAACTGGCCGATCGCCGCAGCTTCACGGCCGGCGCCACCCTGTCCGTGCCGCTGTTCACCGGCGGCCTGAACCGCTCGCGCGTCGCCCAGGCTCTGGAGCGCGCCAACGCGGCCCAGATCGGCATCGAGGGTGAGCGCCGCACCGTGCTGCAGAATGTCAGTTCGGCCTACGCCCAGGTGCTCTCGACCCGCGCCACGGTCGCCGCCGGCACCGAAGCCGTTCGCGCCGCATCGGTCGCTGCCGAAGGCGTCCGCCAGGAAGCCCAGGTCGGTCTGCGCACCACGCTGGACGTGCTGAATCAGGAACTGGCTCTGCGGAACGCCCAGACTTCGGTCGCCAGCGCCCGCGCCGCCGAATACGTCGCCCGCGCCTCGCTGCTGGCCGCCATGGGCCAGTTGGAAGGCCCGGCGCTGAACCCGACGATCGAGGCCTATGATCCCGTAACGAACTACGACCAGGTCAAGGGACGCGGCGGTTTGCCGTGGGATGGCGTGATCGAGACTCTGGACCGCGTGGCCTCGCCGCCGATCGTGACCACGCCGGACACCGCCGACGCGCCGATCGACGCTCAGCTCAAGGGCGAGGTCGTGCGCACGGCGCCGCAGAACTGACCGCGTCGAATACGGACGGAAACCGCCCGTTGATTCCGACGGACGAAGATGCGACGACAAGGCACAGGTTTCGAGCGATCCATCGTTCGGCGCCCACCCCTTCTACCCAGGCCTCGCCCAAGGTTGCGCCATGACCGATCAGTCCGCCCAGGAACCGACCATGGAAGAGATTCTGGCGTCGATTCGCCGGATCATCTCTGAAGACGAGGCCCCGGCCGAGACGCCGGCCGCCGCGATGCCGGAAGCCACGCCTGAGCCGGTTCCCGAGCCGATCGCGGCCGAAACCGTCTTCGCCGCCCCGGTCGAGCCGACGCCGGAACCCGCCGCCGTCGAAGACGACGTGCTGGAACTGACCGACCGCTATGAAGCGCCGGCCGAGACCATCGGCGATCTAGACGTGGTCGAGCATTCGCCCGCGCCCTATCAGCCCGAGCCTGAACCCGCGCCGGCTTACGAATCGGCTCCCGAGCCGGCCCCGGCCTACGACACCCTGGTCGGCGATAGCGCCGCCGCCAGCGCCGCCTCGGCCTTTGCGGGCCTGGCCGCCAGCTTCAAGAAGCCAGAGCCGGCTCCGTCGGCCTCGGGCGACCTGCCCTTCGTCAGCGGCAACACGGTCGAGGCGATGGTCGCCGAGATGCTGCGCCCGCTGCTGAAGGACTGGCTTGACGCCAACCTACCCGGCATTGTCCAGGCGGCGGTACAAAAGGAAGTCGAACGCATCGCGCGCAGCGCCTAGCCCTTCGCTTCAGCCCAGACTAATCCGAGGGGCGGCTCCTGAAGGGGCCGCCCTTTCGCATTTTGCAAAAGACCTATTCCGATGCTTGAGAAGACTTTCGAACCCCAGGCCGCCGAGCCCCGCCTTTATGCCCAGTGGGAAGAGAGCGGCCTGTTCGCGCCCCGCACCGACGGCGCCGCCGAGGCCTATTCGATCGTCATTCCGCCGCCCAACGTGACCGGCAGCCTGCATATCGGCCATGCACTGAACAATACGCTGCAGGATGTCCTTGCCCGCTATCACCGGATGAAGGGCAAGGCGGTGCTGTGGCTGCCTGGCACGGACCACGCCGGCATCGCCACCCAGATGGTGGTGGAGCGCCAGCTGGCCGCCGCCGGCAATGTGGGGCGTCGCGACATGGGCCGCGACGCCTTCATCGAGAAAATCTGGGAATGGAAGGCCGAAAGCGGCGGGACCATCGTGCGTCAACTGCGCCGCCTCGGCGCATCGTGTGACTGGTCGCGCGAGCGGTTCACCCTGGACGAGGGGCTAAACGCCGCCGTCCGCAAGGTCTTCGTGCAACTGCATAAGGAAGGCCTGATCTATCGCGACAAGCGGCTGGTGAACTGGGACCCGCATTTCCAGACCGCCATCTCGGACCTGGAGGTCGAGCAGCGCGAAGTCGACGGCGCCTACTGGCATTTCGCCTATCCGCTGGCCGACGGCGTCACCTATCAACATCCCATCGCCTTCGACGAGGACGGCAAGGCGACCGAATTCGAGACGCGTGACTTCATCGTCGTCGCGACGACCCGGCCCGAGACCATGCTGGGCGACACGGGCGTGGCGGTGCATCCGGATGACGAACGCTATGCCGGCCTGGTCGGCAAGTTCGTGACCCTGCCGATCACCGGCCGTTGCATCCCCATCGTCGCTGACGACTATGCCGATCCGACCAAGGGTTCGGGCGCGGTGAAGATCACGCCGGCGCATGATTTCAACGATTTCGGCGTGGGCAAGCGAGCCGGCCTGCCGTCGCTGAATATCCTCGACGCTTTCGGACGCATCACCGACGTCGATACGCCCGACGTGCCTGCGGACTACGTCGGTCAAGACCGCTTCGCCGCGCGCAAGGCCATCGTCGCCCGCGCCGAGGAAAAGGGCTGGCTGCGCGAGATCGAGAAAACCAAACACGTCGTGCCGCACGGCGACCGCTCCGGCGTGGTCATCGAGCCGTGGCTGACCGACCAGTGGTACGTCGACGCCAAGGTCCTGGCCCAGCCCGCGCTGAAGGCGGTGGAGCAGGGCGATACGGTGTTCGAGCCCAAGTCCTACGAGAAGATCTATTTCGAGTGGCTGCGCAACATCGAGCCTTGGTGCATCTCACGCCAGCTCTGGTGGGGGCACCGCATCCCGGCCTGGTATGGCCCGAACGGCGAAATCTATGTGGCTGAAACGGAAGAGGACGCCCGCGAACAGGCGATGGCGGACTACGATTCCGAGGTCGCCCTGACCCAGGACGAGGACGTTCTCGACACCTGGTTCTCCTCGGCCCTGTGGCCCTTCTCGACCATGGGTTGGCCCGAGAAGACCGAGGATCTGGAGCGGTTCTATCCGACCAGCGACCTGGTCACGGCGGCGGACATCATCTTCTTCTGGGTCGCCCGGATGATGATGATGGGCCAGCACTTCATGGGCGAGGTCCCGTTCAAGCGCGTCATCATCAATGGCCTCGTCCGCGACGAGAAGGGTCAGAAGATGAGCAAATCCAAGGGGAACGTCATCGATCCCCTGGGCATCATCGACGAGCTGGGCGCCGATCCGCTGCGCTTCACCATGGCGATCCTGTCGGGCACGCGGGACATCAAACTGTCGAAGCAGCGGATCGAGGGCTATCGCAATTTCGGCACCAAGCTGTGGAACGCTGCGCGCTTCAGCCAGATGAACGAGGCGCGCCGCGTCAAGGGCTTCGATCCCGCCACCGTCGAACAGACGATCAACCGCTGGATCCGAGGCGAGCTGACCAAGGCCGAACGCGCGGTGTCCGAAGCCATCGAAGGGGGACGCTTCGACGATGCGGCGGGCGCACTGTATCGCTTCGTCTGGAATGTGTTCTGCGACTGGTATCTGGAACTAGCCAAACCGGTGTTCCAAGGCGCCGATGAAGCCGCAAAGGCCGAGACGCGGGCGATGACGGCTTGGACGCTGGACCAGACGCTCAAGCTGCTGCATCCGGTCATGCCCTTCATCACCGAGGAACTGTGGGCCGAACTGGGCAGGGAAGGCCCGGCGCGCGACGGCTTGTTGATCGGCGCCGAGTGGCCGGTGCTGCCGGACGCCTTCATCGACGCTTCGGCCGAAGCTGAGATCGGCTGGCTGGTCGATCTGGTCGGCGAGATTCGCGGTCTGCGCGCCGAAATGAACGTGCCGCCGTCGGCCAAGCCGCCGCTGGCCTTTGTCGCGCCCGACGCCGTGACGGTTGAGCGAATCGCCCGCCATCGCGATCTGATCCTGACCCTGGGCCGGGTGTCCGAGGTTGGTTCGGCGGACGCGGCGCCAACAGGGGCGGTGACCTTCGTGTCCGGCGGTTCGACCATCGCCTTGTCCTTGGCGGGCATCATCGATCTGACCGCCGAACGGGCCCGTCTGGAGAAGGAAATCGCCGCCTTCGACAGCGACATCGGCCATGTGAACAAGAAGCTGGGCAATCCTAACTTCGTGTCTCGCGCCGCGCCGGAAGTCGTCGACGAACAGCGCGCCAAGCTGGCCGAGGCCGAGGCGGGCAAGGTCAAGCTACAGGCGGCGCTGGCGCGTCTGGCGTCGCTTTGACGCCCTGATGAAAGCAAGGCTGTGAAGACGCGGATTGATCAGCTTCTGGTCGCACGCGGCCTGTTCGACAGCCGCTCGCAAGCGCGCGCCGCGATCGAGGCGGGGCTGGTTCTGGCCGACGGCGTGATGGTGCGGAAGGCGTCCGAACAGTTCGCGGACGACATCACGCTGGAGGCCCAACCCGCCCACCCTTGGGTCGGGCGTGGCGCGCTAAAGCTGGACCACGCGCTGACCCTGTGGCCCGTCCTCGTCGAGGGCAGGGTGGCGCTGGATGTCGGCGCATCGACCGGCGGCTTTACCGAGGTTTTGCTGAACCGCGGCGCGGCCAAGGTGTTCGCCGTCGATGTCGGCTTCGGCCAGATGCACGCACGGGTGGCGTCCGATCCCCGCGTGGTCAATCTAGAGCGCACCGATGCGCGGGACCTTACGATCGATCTGATCCCGCAGCCGCCCTCACTGGTCGTCTGCGACGCCAGTTTCATCAGCCTGATCAAGGTTCTCCCGGTCGCGCTCGATCTAGCGACGCCTGGCGCGGATCTGGTTACCTTGGTCAAGCCTCAGTTCGAGGCCGATGGCCCGGGCGGCGGCAAGAAGGGCGTGATCAAGGATGCGGCGGCGCATGCGGCCGCCGTGGAGCGCGTGCGCAACTGGCTGGAAGCGCTGGGTTGGACGGTTCAGGCGACAACCGAAAGTCCGATCACCGGCGGCGACGGCAATGTCGAGTTCCTGCTCTGGGCCAAGAAGCCGGGCTGACTAAGCCCGAGCCCCAAGATCGATAGCTTCAAGGCTGGGCTCAAGTAGGCCAAAGGCCGATAGCCCCCTGAACAAAGATAAACCGCCGAAGGATTGCTCCTCCGGCGGCTCCGTCACGTCGTCGATCGACAGGGGGGCTGAAAATTAATCGACGACGCGATAGCGGCCGTACTGGTCGGGGCAGGTGCGGACGTAGCGGGTGTCCGTGCGACCATCGGGCAGACGGATCTGGCTTTCCGCCAGACGGCATCCGTCTGAATTCTGATAGGATTCGACCGGCCGCGAGCGGTCGTCGTAATAGCCGCCACCGCTGTAGGCATAGTCGTCGCGACGGTCGTAGTCGTCGTAGCGATAGCCTTGATCGCCGGTGTAACGATCGTCGTAGTAGCCATAGCTCGGTTGGCTGTATCCCTGGGCGTAGTAACCGTTCGAGCCATAACTGCTCTGATAGCTGCGGCAGGCGTCCGAGCTGGAACGACCGACCTGTGAGCCGATCACGGCGCCGACCACACCGCCCAGGATGCTGCCCTCCGTGCGACGGCCGCGTGCGGCGAGCTGCGAGCCGATGACGGCGCCCGCGCCGCCGCCGATCACCGCGCCGGCGCCGGTGCGGCCTTGGCGCTCACGGGCGCAAGGATCGTAATAGCGGCCGCTGTTGTAATCGTACGAGCGGCTATAGGCGCCCGCGCCGTAGTTCTGGCTATAGCCGCTGCCGTAATAGTTCTGGGCCGACGCCGTGAGCGGGGCGGCCGTGACGCCGAACGCCAGGGCGGCGACGGCGGCGATCGATGTTTTCGTGAGACGCATTTTCCAACCCTCTGAGGACCGAACGGTTTTCCGTCAAACGTTAACGGCAAAGCCTCGTGTCTCGTTGCACCAGGATTTACGGCGGCGAAGCTGAACGGCAATTGATCGGTTCGTTCATCTTCGTTCATGTTCAGCGAAGCTGAACGGCAATTGATCGGTTCGTTCATCTTCGTTCATGTTCAGCGAACCTGCCGCGATGGCCCTGTGGCTTGAGCGAAGGGGGACCTGCGGCTAGAAGCCCGCCGATGGACATCTTCACCATCGACCGCGTCGGCGGCCAGGGCGACGGCGTCGCCCAGACGCCGTCTGGCCCGGTGTTCGCCGGCCTGACCTTGCCAGGCGAAACGGTGCGCGGCGTCGTCGCGGACGGACGGCTGGAAGAGGTCGAGATCATCACGCCCAGCCCTGACCGGATCGCACCGGTCTCGCCCCAGTATGGCGACTGTGGCGGCTGCTCGCTTCAGCATTGGTCGGAAAAGCCGTATCTGGATTGGAAGCGAGAACAGGTGCGCCTGGCCCTGGCGCGCGAGCGGATCGAGACCGAGATCGAGGCGACGGTGGCGACCCCGCCGGCCAGCCGTCGCCGCCTGGCTCTTCATGCCCGTCGCACCCAGGATGGACGGGTTGTGCTGGGTTTCAAGGCGCGCCGCTCCTGGCGGCTGGTCGAGGTGAAGGCCTGTCCGGTCGCCGATCCCCGGATCGTGGCGGCCATTCCGGCGCTGACCCAGGTCGCGGCCGCCTTTTTCGAACATCCGAAATCGGCGCCAACCCTGCACGTCACCTGGACCCTGTCGGGGCTGGACGTCGATGTGACCGGGGTCGAAAGGCGCTCGGGCGGCGGCCTGTCGGCTGACGCCCAGATGCAGGCCATTCAGGCCGCGCACCTGGCCGATCTGGCGCGCCTCAGCCTGGTGGGCGACACCCTGGTGATGGCGCGCCAGCCCAAGGTGGCGTTTGGCCCAGCCACCGTGTCCCTACCGGCGGGTGGATTTCTGCAGGCGGTCCCTCAGGCCGAGGCGGCGATGGTTGCGCGCGCGCTGGTGGCGGTGAAGGGCGCCAAGAAGATCGCCGACCTGTTCTGCGGCGCGGGAACCTTCACCTTTCCGTTGGCCACGGTCGCGCCGGTGATCGCGGCGGACGCATCCAAGCCGGGCATCGATGCGCTGAAGGCCGCCGTCGGTTCGGCCAAAGGAATGAAGGCCATCACGGCCGAGGCGCGCGATCTGTTTCGTCGGCCAATGAATCCCTATGACCTGAAGGGATGCGACGCCATCGTGTTCGATCCGCCGCGGGCCGGCGCGATCGACCAGACGGCTCAGATCGCGGACACCAAGGCCGGCGTCGTCGTGGGCGTGTCGTGCAATCCTCAGACCTTTACGCGTGATGCGCGGGTGCTGATCGATGCCGGTTTCCGCCTGGAGAAGGTGACGCCGGTGGATCAGTTCCTGTGGTCCTCGCACGTCGAACTGGTGGGGGTTTTCACACGATGATCTTTGACGACACGAGCGAAGAGGACGGCGGCGGTTTCGACGCCGACGACTGGATGCGGCTGACACCGTTCACTGGCGCCGTGGCGACGCTGGACGACGTTCAGGCGCGACGTGCCGTCTTCGCCTTGGGCGAGACCGACGATCCGCGTCCCATCGCCATGGACCTGCCCCAGCCGGTCATCTGGTGGGAAGAGGACGGCGAACAGGCGGCGGTGGCCGTTCAGGCCGAAAGCCATCTCGGCGCCGATGGCGAGGAGATGGAAATCCTGGGTCTGATCCTGCCGGACGGCGAGGGCGCGGTGGCCCTGATGGAGGATGTCGATCTGGTCGATGACACCGATCCGACCTGGCGCGATCTGGTCACGCGCGCCATCGATCCTTCGGCGGCGGACGACTAGCCGAACAACTCCAGCTGAGGCCGGGCGTCTGCGGGCACGCGGAACTGGGTTTCGTCCAGCAGGCGATGCGGCGTGTCGAGGCCGTAGCGTTTGACGGCGGCCTTGAACCGCGTTCCGATCAGTTCGGCGACAGGGCCGGTTCCCTTCATCCGCTGAGACCAGTCGGCGTCATAATCCTTGCCTCCGCGTGTCTGGCGGATCAGGGACATGACGCGCGCGGCGCGATCCGGGCGGGCGTCGGCCAGCCATTCCCGAAACAGATCCTTGATCTCAAGCGGCAGACGCAGGGTGACATACATGGCCCGCGTCGCCCCGGCCTTGGCGGCGGCTTCCAGTATGGCTTCCAGTTCATGGTCGTTCAGACCGGGAATGACGGGGGCGAAACCGACTCCGACAGGACAACCGGCGTCCGCCAGGCGGCTGATCGCCTCCAGCCGCTTGGCGGGGGTGGAGGCGCGCGGCTCCATCGCCCGCGCCAGCCCACGATCCAGGGTGGTGATGGAGACGAAGGCCGAGGCCAGCCCCGCCTTGCCCATCGGGCCCAGAACGTCGGCATCGCGCGCGATCAACACCGACTTGGTGATGATGCTGAACGGATGCCTGAATCTTTGCATGACCTCCAGGATCGAGCGCGTCGACTTTAGATCACGTTCGACCGGCTGATAGGGGTCTGTATTGCCGCCTATGTGGATGCGCTTGCATCGGTATCGGGGTGCGAGGAACGCCTGTTCCAGCAGACTTGCGGCCTGGGGTTTGAAGAAGATCCGGCTCTCGAAATCCAGGCCCGGGGATAGGCCCATCCAGGCATGGGACGGACGGGCGTAGCAGTAGATGCAGCCATGTTCGCAACCTTTGTACGGGTTGATGGAGCGGTCGAAGCCGATGTCCGGACTGTCGTTCCGGGCAATGATGGTGCGGGCGTGTTCAGGGGTGAGGGTTGTGCGCAGTGGCGCGGCCTCGGCGTCGTCTTGCGTCCAGCCGTCATCGAACGACTGATGCTGCTCAGGCTCGTAGCGGCCGCTGACATTCGAACGCGCGCCTCTTCCCTTGGCGGTTTCCATGGGAAGGACGATGCGACATCAGATAGAACAAAGCAAGAACATTTGTTCTAGAGGTTTTGGTTCAGTCGGGGCCGATGACCATGCAGGTAACGCGACGCGCAGCCAGCGCCTCGCAGGCGGACTTTGCGCCGGTTTCGGACAGGCCGACGAAGCGCGAGCGATACCAGTCGCCGGCGGTCTGGACGTTGCGTTCGGCGGTGGCGAACTGATCGCGGAAGCGGCGATTGACCTCGGTCAGCCAGTCGGTCGCCACCTTTTCCTCGCGGAAGGCGCCGACCTGCACCGCCCAGCGACCGGCCGGCGTTCTGGGCGCGGCGCGTGTCGGTTCACGCGTTGCAGACGACGCAGAACGACGGGGCGTGGTGGACGGCGCGACAGCGGCATTGGCCGGGGCGCCGTTCAGCGAAGCGGTGACATTGCGTGGCCCGCGCGTAGCGGCGGAGGCGGCCGGCGCCGAACCGATGGGCGGCAGCGCTGCGGCGGCCCGCTGGCTGGCTGCGCGCTCCGACGGGGCAGGGGCGACGCGGGTCGGCAGGGCGGCGGGCGCCGGTGCGGCCGTATAGGCGACAGCGGTGGATTCCGCGCCGACGCCGTCCTCGTCGTCATTGACCGAAGCATAGGCGATCGGGGCGTCGGCGATCGCCGACCCGACGCCGAATCCGCGCTGCTCGAAGAAGGTCTGGGCCACCTGGATCCGCTCGCCCTGGGCGCGGCGGCGCTCGACCTCGAAGCCGGTGTCCATGAGTTCGGCGACGTGGGCGTTGCGGCTGGCGGTCGAACGGCCGCCCAGGACCACGGTGATCAGGCGTCGCCCGTCACGCACGGCCGAGGCGGCGAGGTTGTAGCCCGAGGCGTTGGTGTAGCCGGTCTTCATCCCGTCATAGCCGCGCCCTGTCGGCAGCAGGCCGTTGGTGTTGCGATAGTTGCGGCCGTTGTAGGCCCAGTCGTGAAGGCCGAAATAACTGTAGTACTGAGGGAAATCGCGCATGATCGCGCGCGCCAGAATGGCTTGGTCGCGCGCGGAGGTCACCTGACGTGCGTCCGGCAGGCCGTTTGCGGTGTAGTAGCGCGTCTGGGTCATGCCTAGCTGCGCGGCCTTCTGCGTCATCATATTGGTGAAGCGGGCTTCCGATCCGCCGATGTGCTCGCCAATGGCCAGGGCCATGTCGTTGGCGGACCGCACGGCGGTGGCGCGCATGGCGTCGTCCAGGGTGATGGTCTGGCCAGCAGCCAGGCCCAGTTTCGATGGCGGCTGGGACGCGGCGCGCGGCGAGATCGTCAGCACGTCGTTCACATTGGCCTTGCCCTGAGACAGCGCTTCGAACGTCAGATACAGCGTCATCATCTTGGTCAGGGACGCTGGATAGCGGCGGCTGTCGGCGTTTCGCGCGAACAGGACCTCGCCCGTGGCGGCGTCGATCACGATGGCGGCGTAGCGGCTGTTCTCCTGGGCCGAGTAGGCGGTCTGGGCCTCGATCGGCCTGACGTTTGCGCCCAGAACCAGCGAAAGCGCGAGGACGGCGAACAGGCCACGGCGGAGAAAAGCAATCATGGGCGGGACAACCCCTCGGTGAGCAGGGTGCGACAGGCCCCCCGGCCGTCACGAACAAACAGCTAGCATAGGAAGCGCGGGTTTCGTGGTGGTTAACCGCGCGTCAACGCAAATTTGACCGGCCGATCAAGGTTATCGCCGATCATATTGTGCATTGCACAAAACGCTTGAAAAACCTTCGCATGTGCAGCATATTGCGGGTCTGCGAGATCCTCTCGCGTCATTATTTCCGCCCTCAGGCCCGTCCCCAAGGGCCTTCTACCGGAGAGACGATCATGGCCGACGCCGCTGAAACCGTGAAGAAAACCGCCGACCAAGCCACCGCCGCCGCAACTTCGGCTGCCGCCAAGGTCAAGGCGCAAGCCGAAACCATGCAAGCCGCTGGCACCCAGGCCTTCCGTGAAGGCATCGACAAATCGACGGCCTCGATGGCCGAGTTGAACGCGCACAGCAAGAAGACCCTGGAAGCCATGGTCGAGTCGGTCACCGTCGCCCAGAAAGGCGCCGAGGCCCTGTCGCAACAGGCGCTGGGCTTCGCCAAGTCTTCGTGGGAAGACGGCGTCGCCGCCTCCAAGGAACTGTCGACCGCCCGTTCGGTGCAGGAGTTCTTCGAGCTCCAGACCGCCTGGGCCAAGAAGTCGATGGAGCGCTATGTCGCCGAGCTGACCAAGACGAACGAGATCGTCACCGCCACGGTCAAGGACAGCATCAAGCCGATCAACGAGCGCGTAACCGCCTCAGTCGAAACCTTCCAGGCCGCTCGCTAATCCCGCGAACCGCCTGAAGAATCGAGAAGGCCCCGGAGTTCGCTCCGGGGCTTTTTTGCTGTCAGGGCAGGGCGGAATGGTCGTACCTGAAGACCCGCGCCAGCTTCCACTCGGCCCCCTCCTGATTCCACATCTGCGTGAAGCGGGCGCGACCGACGCGCCGTTCCGGACCGTCGCCCTGCCGCTCGTAAAAGACGTGCTCGCCCGTTTCGACCGCGCCGTAGTTGTTGATGGGATAGACCGCCAGACCGTGCCGCAGGGCCTCGCGCCGGGTCCGCCACGCGTCTGGCGCGCTGCGGTCCTGACAGCGGGCGGCGTATTGCGCGACAAAGCCGTCGGCGTCGGTGGCCACCCGTCCGCCGCGGTCGTCGAAAAACTCGAAATCGTCGGTCAGCATGGCCCGAAGTCCGGCCGGGTCGCAGCCTTCGAAGAAGACAGCGAAAAGTTTCGCGTCGGCCGCCATGACGGCGGTTTCCAGCGGCGTAGGCTGGGAGAGGGCGGCGAGCGAAAGGGCGGCGACGAGGGCGGCGGGCATGGCGATCGGGAGCTGTTCAACTTGAGGCGCTCAACCTGAGCCGTCGACCGCCTGCGATCACGTGAAATCTTTGTCAGACGCCCTTCACGAAAGCCGTGACTGGACGCCGCTTCAATTCAGGCCATCATTCCCTATCTGAGAGCCAAGACGACTCCCCGATTACGGAACACGAATGCCCATACAAAGGCCCGGTGAGACCGGCGGCGGTCAAGGAACCGCCGTCGTCACCGAAACAAAGCCGAAGCTGCAAAAGCCCTCGCTCTATCGAGTGCTGATTCTGAACGACGATTATTCGCCGATGGAATTCGTCGTCTATGTGCTGGAGCGGTTCTTCCAGAAGAGCCGGGAAGAGGCCACCCGCATCATGCTGCATGTGCATCAGCATGGCGTCGGCGTCTGCGGCGTCTTCACCTACGAAGTCGCCGAGACCAAGGTCGCGCAGGTCATCGAGACGGCGCGCCGCCACCAGCACCCTTTGCAATGCACGATGGAAAAGGACTGAGAGGAGCCTCCCTATGCCTTCATTTTCCCGTCCTCTCGAAGAAACCCTGCACCGCGCGGTGGGATACGCCAATGCGCGCAGGCACGAGTATGCGACGCTTGAGCACCTGCTGCTCGCGCTGATCGACGATCCCGATGCGACCGGCGTCATGCAGGCCTGCAACGTCGATCTGTCGGCGTTGAAAGCGGCGTTGACCCTCTATGTCGACAACGACCTGGCCGCCCTGGCCACCAGCGACGGCGAGGACGCCAAGCCGACCGCCGGTTTCCAGCGCGTGATCCAGCGCGCGGTGATCCACGTCCAGTCGTCCGGCCGCGAGGAAGTGTCCGGCGCCAACGTGCTGGTCGCCATCTTCTCCGAGCGCGAGAGCCACGCCGCCTATTTCCTGCAAGAGCAGGACATGACGCGCTACGACGCGGTCAACTTCATCGCCCACGGCATCGCCAAGAAGGCGGGCGCCAACGAGGCCCGTCCGGCCAAGGGCGCTTCGCCCGAAGAGGCCGAGGATGCTTCCGCCGTCAAACAGGGCGGCGAGGCGCTGGAAGCCTATTGCGTCGACCTCAACGAGAAGTCGCGCCAGGGCAAGGTCGATCCCCTGATCGGTCGTCAGGCCGAGGTGGATCGCTCGATCCAGATCCTCTGCCGTCGGACCAAGAACAACCCGCTTCTGGTGGGGGATCCCGGCGTCGGCAAGACCGCCATCGCCGAAGGTTTGGCCCGCAAGATCGTCAACGGCGAAGTGCCCGACGTCCTGAAGGACGCCACCATCTATTCGCTGGACATGGGCGCTCTTCTGGCCGGCACCCGCTATCGCGGCGACTTCGAGGAACGCCTGAAACAGGTGGTCAAGGAACTGGAGAACCACGACAACGCCGTGCTCTTCATCGACGAGATCCACACGGTGATCGGCGCGGGCGCGACCTCGGGCGGGGCGATGGATGCCTCGAACCTGCTGAAACCGGCCCTTGCGTCCGGCACGCTGCGCTGCATGGGATCGACGACCTACAAGGAATATCGCCAGCACTTCGAGAAGGACCGCGCCTTGGTGCGTCGCTTCCAGAAGATCGACGTCAACGAGCCGACGGTCGAGGATACGGTGAAGATCCTGAAGGGCCTGAAGACCTACTATGAGCAGCACCACAAGGTCCGCTACACCGACAGCGCCGTGCGCACGGCGGTGGAGCTGTCTGCGCGCTACATGACCGACCGCAAACTGCCGGACAAGGCGATCGACGTCATCGACGAGGCCGGGGCGTCGCAGATGCTGCTGACCGAATCCAAGAGGAAGAAGGTCATCGGGCAGAAGGAAGTCGAGGCCGTCATCGCTAAGATGGCCCGCATCCCGGCCAAGTCAGTGTCCAAGTCCGATACCGAAAGCCTGCGCGAGTTGGAAACCGATCTGAAGCGTGCGGTCTTTGGTCAGGAGCAAGCGATCGAACAGGTGTCGGCGGCCATGAAGCTGGCGCGGGCGGGTCTGCGCGATCCGAACAAGCCGATCGGCAGCTTCCTTTTCAGCGGCCCGACCGGCGTCGGCAAGACCGAAGTCGCCAAGCAACTCGCCGCCACCTTGGGCATCGAGATGCAGCGCTTCGACATGTCGGAATATATGGAGCGCCACACGGTCAGCCGTCTGATCGGCGCGCCTCCCGGCTACGTCGGCCATGACCAGGGCGGGCTTCTGACCGACGCCGTCGATCAGCATCCGCACGCCGTCGTGCTGTTGGATGAGATCGAGAAGGCGCACCCGGATGTCTACAACATCCTGCTGCAGGTGATGGACAACGGCATGCTGACCGATGCGGTCGGCAAAAAGGTCGATTTCAGGAACGTCATCCTGATCATGACCACCAATGCCGGCGCCGCTGACAACGCCCGCGCCTCCATCGGCTTCGGCCGGGGCAAGGTCGAGGGCGAGGATGACAAGGCCATCCAGCGCCTGTTTGCGCCGGAGTTCCGCAATCGCCTGGACGCCATCGTGGCCTTCAAGCCGTTGCAGGCCGACACGATCCGCTCGGTGGTGACCAAGTTCGTCCTTCAGCTGGAAGCCCAGCTGGCGGACCGCAACATCACCATCGAACTGACCGACGAAGCCGCCGACTGGCTGGCCAAGAACGGCTTCGACGAACTGTACGGCGCGCGTCCGCTGGCGCGGGTTATCCAGGACTCGATCAAGAAGCCGCTGGCCGACGACATCCTGTTCGGCCGCCTGACGCGCGGCGGACACGTCAGGGTCCAGCTGAAGGACGGCAAGATCGACTTCGACATCACGAGCGTCAGCGCGCCCGCGAAGGCCGAGGAAGAAGAGACGGCCTGATCCTTAAAATGGTGATGGCGAAAGGCCCGGCTGGCAGCAGCCGGGCCTTTTTCTACGCCTGCTTGTAGGGCGACAGTTCTTCCGTCATCGCCCGCATCTCCGCCGCGACAGCCGGCCGTTCGCCGTCCAGATAGCGGGCGACGGGATCGCGCAGGGCGGGGTCGGCGATGAAATGGGCGGAATAGACGGGGGAGGGCAGGTAGCCGCGCGCGATCTTGTGGTCGCCTTGGGCCCCGGCTTCGACGCGGGACAGGCCACGCGAAATGGCGAACTCGATAGCCTTATAGTAGCAAAGCTCGAAATGCAGGAACGGCACGTCTTCCAGCGTGCCCCACTGACGGCCGTAAAGCGCGTCTCGGCCGATGAAATTCAGAGCGCCGGCGATGGGCGTTTCATCCCGAAACGCCATGACCAGGGCGATCCGGTCGGCCATGGTCGCGCCGATGCGACTGAAGAAGTCGCGCGTCAGATAGGGCCGGCCCCATTTGCGCGAGCCGGTGTCCATGTAGAAGGCGAAGAAGGCTTCCCAGTGCGCCTCAGTGATATCGGCGCCGGTCAGGACGCGGATATCCAGATCGGCCTGGGCGTCGCGGCGCTCGCGCTTGATGGTCTTGCGGCGGCTGGCCGACAGGGCGGCCAGGAAATCGTCGAAGGTCCGATAGCCGTTATTGCGCCAAATGAATTGGATGTCCTGGCGCGGCAGCAGGTCCGCCTCGGTCATGGCGGACCAGTCGGCTTCGGTCGGAAAGTTGACGTGCAGGGAGGAGACGCCCAGCCGTTCGACCAAGGTCACCGCCCCCTGGATTAGGGCCTGACGCACCGTCGCGGCGTCGGTCTCGGGATGGTTCAGGAAGCGCGGGCCGGTCGCGGGCGTAAAGGGCACGGCGCCCAGCAGCTTGGGATAATATCGGCCGCCGGCCCGTTCATAGGCGTCGGCCCAGCTATGGTCGAAGACATACTCGCCCTGGCTGTTGCCCTTCAGATAGAGGGGCATGACGCCCAGCACCGCGTTGTCTTCACCCCTCAGGGCCAAGTGGCGTGGGGCCCAGCCCTGGCGCGGCGCGGCGCTGCCAGAGGCCTCGCACGCGTGCAAGAAGTCGTAGGAGACAAAGGGATCGCCGGTGGGCAGCGCGCACGCGTCCCAGGCCTCACGGCCGATGTCGGCGATCTCTTCGTGAACCGAGATCTGAAAGATCAGCGGATCTCCACGATCGCATCGATCTCGACGGCGAAGCCGAGCGGCAGCTTGTACACGCCGACGGCCGAGCGGGCGTGCTTGCCTGCGTCGCCGAAGACCTCGACCATCATGTCCGAGCAGCCGTTGATGACGGCGGGAATGGCGGTGAAGTCGGGACCGGCCTGAACGAAGCCGCCCAGCTTCACGATGCGGACCACCCGGTCCAGATCGCCATCGCAGGCGGCCTTGATCTGGGCGATCAGGTTCAGACCGCACAGGCGCGCGGCTTCCAGCGCCTGCTCCGGCGTCACGTCCACGCCAACCGTGCCCTTGATCCCGCCGTTCGCGTCGTTCGACAGCTGGCCCGAGATGGTGACCTGATTGCCCGAACGGACATAGGAGACATAGCTGGCCACCGGCTTGGCGGGTTCCGGCAGGGTGAGGCCGAGTTCGGCGATGCGGGCTTCGATGCTCATGGGGGCTCCTGTTTATCTGGGCGCGGTTTAGCGCGGGGCAAGGGCGGCGTCACCCGTTCGGCGCGCTTTAAAGGTTCGCCAACCGCGCCGTGTCATGGTGCGATCATGGATATGCACCTGACCCCCGACGTCGCCGCCTTCCATGCCGTGCTGGCGCGGTTGTCTCCTGACGACCGGGCGCGCGTGGATGCCGCCGTGGTCCCGGCCGCGCAGAAGGCCGCCGAGGCGGCGCCGCATTGGGATTTCGAAATGCCGGCCAAGGCGGTAGATGCGCTGTTGGGCGCTGATGCATCCGACGGTATGCGTCGCGGCCTGGTCGCCGCCTGGGCGTTGCAACTGCCCGACCGCGCCGCGGCGATGGCACTGCCGGCCGAGGTGATGGCCCTCTATCCCTACTGGATCGAACAGTTGGCGGGTTTTCTGGACAAGGCTGAAGGCGACTACGTTTTCGACCATTGGTCCAAGGACGTGCGCTTCACCCTGGCGCTCAGCGTGCCGGGGGCCAAGAGCCAGGTCATAGACCTGTCGTCGCCGGTAGGGCCGGGCCAGATCGTCAAACACGTCCGCGATGGTTGGGGCGTCAAACCGCTGTTTCGCTATCTGGCGGCGGGCGCGAAGCGCGAGCCTTGGCTGGAGGTGCACACCGAAAGCCGGTGGCTGCGCGGCTTCAACGAGGACGGCTGGAACGAGGCCTGGGCCACGGCGGCCGAGCTGTGCCGCGCGCGGCCTGAATTGGCGGGCATGATCGGCTCGAGCTGGTTCTACGATCCGCCACTGACCGAGATCAGCCCCCGCCTGGCGCACCTGCGGCTCAACCCGCTGAACGGCGGCGCCTTCATGGTCCACCAAGGACCGGGCGAGATCCACACCGAACGGGCGGCGACGGCGTCGGCGTCGCGCAAGGCGCTGATCGACAGCGGGGAGTACACCGCGCGGTCTTGGCTGATGATCTGGCCCCGCAAGGAGCTGATCGCCTGGGCGGACCGGCGCAAGGCGGCCTGATCCCTCAGGCTGTCGCCATCCGCCACGCCGCCGCGACCGGTTGAATGTCCAAGTCGGCCGCGCTGGCCAGTCGGATCAACCGATCGATGTCCTCCGGACGGCAACCATACGGCGTCGGCGCGTCGCTGACATCGTGGCCATAGGCGATCAGCCAGCCGTTCGAGGCCGCCGTCTCCGAAACCAGCGTCTCTAGGTCGTAGCCGGGCAGACGACGGCTCTCCAGGCCGATGGCCTGCAGCAGATTGCGATCCGAACGCCCGGCGTTGATCCCGTCGCGTACGCCGCGCCCGCACAGGAAACGTTTGTCGATCACGGCTTTCGATCCGAGGGCGCAATCGCCGAAGGGATAGGCGAAGGTCTGCATTTCGTATCCGTCCAACCGCTCGGCCACCCAGGCGGCGTTGCGGGCCAGGCTGGCGTCTAGCCGGGCCGGCGACAGGGTCAGGGTCGAGACATGTTCATAGGTGTGGCAACCGACTTCATGCCCGGCCTCATGGAGCGCTTGCAGATGCTCCACCTCAAACTGGGGCAGGTCCAGATTGCGACCGCCCGACAGTCCGCCGCAGACATAGTAGGTTGCCTTGACCCCGTGTTGAGCCAGGATCGGTCCGGCCTCGGTCCAGGCCGATGCCGGGATGTCGTCGAACGACAGGCTGAGGACGCCGCGCGCGGGCCGCACGTCGGCAGGACGGACATCGAGATAGCGGCCGGCGCGGCGACGCATCTTGTCGAGAAAGGCGCTCATTCCCGCCTTGTCGCACGGCGGGCTTAAGGCCGGGTTTCAGACCGTGACGGGTTGAGCCGTCAGACCGCGCACACCGAAGACACGGCGATAGCGTTCGATCTCGCCGGGATCGCCGACCGCTTTCGCCGGATTGTCCGACAGTTTGATGGCGGGGCGACCGCCGGCCTCGACCACCTTGCACACCAGGGAGATCGGCTCCAGTTCAGGCGCGAAGGCGGGCGAACAGTCGCGGAAATCATTGGTCAGATTGGTGCCCCAGCCGAAGCTGAGACGCGCGCGACTGTGGAAATGAGCGTGGGTCGCCTCGATCCCGTCGATGTCCATCCCGTCCGAGAAGATCAGCAGCTTCTCTTTCGGGTCGCGCCCATGCGCGCGCCACCAGTCGATCAGGCGGTCGCCGGCCGGGATCGGCGGGGCCGAGTCGGGACGGAACCCGGTCCAGTCCGCCACCCAATCGGGCGCCTGCTCCAGAAAGGCCTCGGTGCCGAAAGCGTCGGGCAGGACGATCAGCAGATTGCCCGCATAGTGCCTGCGCCATTCGTCCAGCACCGCATACGGCACCTGGGCCAACGCCGCGTCGTCGGGCGCCAGGGCCGCTAGAACCATCGGCAGTTCGTGGCCGTTGGTGCCGATGGCTTCCAGATCGTTCTCCATGGCGTGCAGGACGTTGGATGTGCCGATGAAGGATTTGCCCAGCCCCTCCTTCAACGCCTGAATGCACCAGCGTTGCCAAAGGAAGCCGTGCCGCCGCCGCGTGCCGAAGTCGGACAGGGCGAGGTCGGGCAAGAGCCGCAGCCGCTCGACCTTGGACCACAGCCGCGTCTTGGCGCGCGAATACAGGATGTCCAGCTCGAACCGGCCCAGCCGCCGCATCCCGACGCGGCAGCGCAGTTCGTTCAGGATCGCCAGCGCCGGGATCTCCCACAGCGTCACCTCGGCCCAGGCGCCCGAGAAGGTCAGCACATACTGCCCGTCCTGAACTGACAAGTCGTAGTCGGGCAGGCGATAATCGGTCAGCCAGGCGATGAAGTCGGGCGAGAAGATCTGCTTCACGCCATAGAAGCTGTTGCCCGCCAGCCAGACCAGTTCCTTGTTGGTGAAGCTGAGGGATCGGGCGTGATCCAGCTGCTCGCGCAGCGCGTCGATATCGATCTCGTCAGCCAGACGCACAGCCTTGGTGCGGTTGATGACCTGGAAGACGACCGGAACGTCGCGATGCTCGCGCCAGATCATCTGCAGCATCAGCAGCTTGTAGAAGTCCGTGTCCAGCAGACTGCGGACGATCGGGTCCAGGCGAAAGCCATGGTCATAGGCGCGTTTGGCGAGATCCATGCCCTGTCCTACGGCTTCAACGCACGGCCCGCCACCACGGCGTCCTTGCCGAACTTCTCGCGCAGCACATCGATGGCGCGCTCTGTCTTCAAGGCGCGCGTCTCACTGGTCTGGAACAGGCCGGCGGGCGCGTCCTCCGCGTCCTGCACGTCCGCCATGCCGATGCCGATCAGACGATAGGGGCGGCCCAGCTCGGGTTTCAGCAGATCGCGCCCCGCTGCGAACAGGGCGCGGGCCGTCTGGACCGGGTCGGGCAGGGTGATGCGTCGGGTCACGATCTTGAAGTCGATGCGCCGCAGCTTGAGCACCAGCACCCGGCTGGCGACCCCGTCGCGACGGGCCTTTGACGCCAGCTTCTCGCACAGGGGCCATAGCTCGGCCTCCAGCGCCTCGGCCGACGTCAGGTCTTCGTTGAACGTGGTTTCGGCGCTCATTCCCTTGCGATCGCGCTCGGGGTTCACGGCGCGGGCGTCGCGGGCGTGGGCCAGATCGTGCAGGCGCAAACCGGATTCGCCGTAGCGTTTGACCAGGTCGCGCACGTCCGCCTGCGCAAGATCGCCGATGGTCGAATAGCCGTCGCTGCGTAGCGCCTTGCCGAATACCGGCCCGACGCCGGGCAGGGCGGTGACGGGGCGCGGCGCCAACAGGGCCTGTGCGTTGGCGGCCCCGACGACGGAGAAACCGCGCGGCTTGTCCATCTCCGACGCCATCTTGGCCAGGAAGCGGTTGGGGGCCAGGCCGATGGAGACGGTTAGGCCGGTTTCCTCCTCGATCTGTTTCTGGAAGCGGATCAGCTGCAGCGCCGGCGGGCCGCCGTTCAGCCGCTCCGTGCCAGACAGATCGACCCAGGCCTCATCCAGCGACAACGGCTGGATCAAGGGCGTCAGCTGTCCCAACGCCCCCAGAATGCGCTGCGATTCGAAGACGTATTTGGTGAAGTCCGGCCTGATCACAACGGCCTCGGGACAGGCCTTCAGCGCCTTGAACATGGGCATGGCCGAGCCGACGCCATACTGGCGCGCGACATAGCAGGCGGTGGAGACCACGCCGCGCTTTCCGCCGCCGACGATCACCGGCTTGTCGCGCAGTTCGGGCCGGTCACGCTTCTCTACCGAGGCGTAGAAGGCGTCGCAGTCCATGTGGGCGATCGACAGCTGGTCCAGTTCGGCGTCTGCGACTACGCGCCGCGATCCGCACGCCGGACAGCGGTTCTCGCGCGGCCCGGCGGGATCTTCGCCGGTCCACAAGCAGTCGCGACAGATGGCCTTGATGGCCACGTTTAAGGTCTCCGTAAGGTTGGCTTCACCCCAACTTAAGACTGGGCGCCTACGAATGCGACCAACGAGGCGTCCCGCGTTCGAGGGGCGCGCAGGTCAGGTGATGATGTCCAAGAAAGTCCTCATCGTCGAGGATAACGAGCTGAACATGAAGCTTTTTCATGATCTGCTCGATTCCCAGGGCTATGAGACCCTGCAGACCCGCGAGGGTTTGCAGGCGCTCGCCCTGGCGCGCGCCCATCATCCCGACCTGATCCTGATGGATATCCAGTTGCCCGAAATCTCGGGCCTGGAAGTCACCAAATGGCTGAAGGACGACGAGGAGCTGAACCACATCCCCGTCATCGCCGTCACCGCCTTCGCCATGAAGGGCGATGAGGAGCGGATCCGTCAGGGCGGCTGCGAGGCCTATATCTCCAAGCCCATCTCGGTCATGCATTTCCTCGAAACCATCCGGCAGCACCTCGGATGAGCGCCCGTATCCTCGTCGTCGACGATGTGGACGTGAACGTCCGCCTGCTCGAAGCCAAGCTGACCATCGAATATTACGATGTGCTGACCTGCAACGACGGCGCGTCGGCCCTGACCATCGCCGCCGAGCACCAGCCGGACCTGATCCTGCTGGACGTCATGATGCCCGGCATGGACGGGTTCGAGACGTGCCGACGGCTCAAGGCCCAGGCCGAGACGCGCCATATTCCCGTCGTGCTGGTCACGGCGCTGGACGGGCGCGAGGATCGGATCAAGGGGCTTGAGGCTGGCGCCGACGATTTCCTGACCAAGCCCATCGACGACGTCATCCTGTTCGCGCGGGTCAAGTCGCTGACGCGGCTGAAGCACGTCATGGACGAGCTGCGCGAGCGAGAGGAAAGCGGCCGTCGCTTGGGCGTCGATTCGGACAATGCCGCGCGGCTGCGTAGCGAGGGCGGGCGCGTTCTGATCGTCGACGACGACCAGCGTCAGGCCGAGAAGATCGCCCAGGAACTGGGCGGCGAACATCGCGTCGCCATCGAAACCGATCCCGAGGCGGCGCTGGTCGCGGCCAAGGGCGCGCTGGATTTGATCATCGTCAACGTCGCCGCCGCCAGCTTCGACGGCCTTCGGATCGTCGCCCAGGCCAAGTCGGGCGATGCCCGCCGCGCGCCGATCCTGGCGATCGTGGAGCCGACCGAACGGCCACGCATGATCAAGGCGCTGGAACTGGGCGCTGCCGACATCCTACCGCGCCCCGTTGATACCGAAGAACTGTCGGCGCGGGTTCGCACCCAGATCCGGCGCAAACGCTACACCGATTTCCTGCGCCAGAAGCTGGACAGCAGCATGGAAATGGCCGTCACCGACGCCCTGACCGGCCTGCATAACCGGCGCTACATGACTGGCCAGCTACAGGCGCTCGTGGGTCGTGCGGCCCAAGGCGGAGCCCAGGTGGCCGTGCTGGTTCTGGACATCGACCACTTCAAGTCGGTCAACGACAGCTTCGGCCACGACGCCGGCGACGAGGTGCTGGTGGAGTTCGCCGTGCGCCTGGCCACCAATGTCCGGGCCGTGGACCTGCCGTGCCGCATGGGCGGCGAGGAGTTCGTGGTGGTCATGCCGGGCGCCAGTCTGGAAGACGCCGGCCGCGTCGCCGAACGGATTCGCCGCGACGTCGCCTCCGCGCCGTTCCGCGTCATGGGTGGCAAGGAGCAGATCACCATCACCATCTCGATCGGCGTGGCCGCCACGACCGGCGACGGCGATACGCCCGAGGGCTTGCTGAAGCGCGCCGACGAAGGGGTCTATGAGGCTAAGGCCGCCGGCCGCAACCGGGTCATCGCCAAGGCGGCGTAACAAGGGCGTCCAGACAACGAAAAACGCCCGGCTGGAGACCAGCCGGGCGTTTTCAATTCTCAGCGGATCAAGGACTTACTTGATCTTGCCTTCCTTGAACTCGACGTGCTTGCGCACGACGGGATCGTACTTCTTGACGACCATTTTCTCGGTCATGGTGCGGGCGTTCTTCTTGGTGACATAGAAGAAGCCGGTGTCGGCCGTGGAGTTCAGGCGGATCTTGATGGAAGCCGGTTTGGCCATCGGAATTACCTCTGCGACGGCGAAAGCCGCTTAAAATAAGAGGCGCGGAACATACTCAGGATCGCCCCAAAGTCAACGGGCGCGATGCCACGTTGATGAGGCGGAACGCACATATAGTCTGACCGCATGAAAATCGCATCCCTGCTGGCCGCTGCGGCCCTGATGTCCTTGTCATGCGTCGGCGTCGCAACGGCCGATCCGGCTCAGTCCCAGGACGATTTCATGGCGCGGTTGACCGCCCTGTGCGGCCAACGATTCGAAGGCCGTGTCGTCACCACCGACGCCGCCGACGCCAAGTTCGCCAGCGAGCAGCTGGTCATGCAGGTCCGCGACTGTTCGCCGGACGAGGTGCGTATTCCCTTCGCCGTGGGGTCGGATCGTTCGCGCACCTGGGTCGTGACCAAGACCGACACGGGCCTTCGGCTGAAGCACGATCACCGACATGCGGACGGCACGACCGACGTGCTGCATTGGTATGGCGGCGATACGGTCAACGCCGGCACGGCCGAGCGTCAGGAATTCCCGGTCGACGCCGAATCGATCGCCCTGTTCAACGAAAACGACGCGGCCGTCTCGACCACCAATACCTGGGCGATGGAGGTTCATCCCGACCGAGTGTTCGCCTACGAACTGCGTCGTCCCAACCGGCATTTCCGCGTGGAGTTCGACCTGACCAAGCCGATGGCCGACTAGGGTCAGACTGCGCGCCAGGCCTGGATCGGCCGCACGGTGGCGCAGGCGGGGCCGCCGTCCTTGGTGCGGCCGGGCAGGACGACTTCCAGCACCTCGCCCTGGCGCGCCTGGGCCAGCAGATCGGCGGGAATGTCGTGGACGTCGATTTTGGCGCGTCGGCTCCATTCGCTGACGTGCTGCCCTGCTGACGTGCCGATCGCAATATAGACGAACCGCCGCGTTGCGCCCTCGCGCCGCACGAAGGGGCCGGTCAGGCGGCCATCCTCGGACACGGTGACGGGCGCGTCGAAGCTGATCGGACCGTCGGCGGCGATGCGCGGCTCGACCGGCATGTTCGCCTTGTTCTGCAGGCTGTAGGCGACGCCCGCGACCGGATCGGCGATCGTCAGGCGCAGGGTGATCGTCGTTCCGGCCATGTCAGTCCCTGTGCTCGACCGTGTGCCGACCCCGCACCATCCGAACGAAGGGCAGGGGGCGTTTCGGGTATTCCAGCCGCTCGGCCAACTCCCCCAGCACGAAACGGGTGATGGCCGGCAGATCCAGCGCGCGCGCCTCGTCCAACGGCAGCCAGGCGATCTCGTCCAGTTCGCCCGATCCTGCGGTCGGCTCCGGGCTCAGTAAGGCATCGGCCGGTGCCATGAAGAAGCGGGCGTCGAACCGGCGGGTCCGGCCCGGCGGCGTAATGGCGCGCGCCACATATGACAGAACCGACAGATCGGGCAGGGCGCCCGCTTGGCGATACTCACGCCACGGGCCGGCGATGGAGGCGCGGGGCGCCGGCCTCCCCAGAATCAGCCCTGTCTCCTCGAACGTCTCGCGCACCGCCGTCAGGGCCAGGGCGCGCGCACGGCGAGCGGGCAGTTCGCCTTCCAGTCGCCGCGCAACGTCGCCCGACAACTCACCCGTCGCGGCGGCGGTGAAGTCGCTGCGGTCGATCCGCCCGCCCGGAAACACCCATTTCGACGCCATGAACACATGGCCCGGCGCGCGCCGCCCCATCAGCACCTCTGGCCGATCGCCGCCGCGCGTCAGGATCAGCGTCGCCGCATCCTTCGGGCGCCGAGCCCCGCCGACACGCGGGGCGTCGGCCAGATCCTGAGCGGCGTCGAAGGGGGTCACTTGCGCTTGCCCTTCCTCACGCCCTTCAGGCCGCCGGAGGGTTTGGAGCCGTTGCGGGGCTTGGGGCCGCCGGGCCGGTTCTTGCCGCGCATCGGCGGGCCGTCGCCACCGCGTCCGCGAATGCCATAGCGGGGCGCGGGGGCGTTGGGATCGCGGGGGTCGGGCTCGCTGAGCATTTCGAACACCAGGCCGCCCGTGACGGGGGTCGCCTCGCGCAGCTTAACCTCCACCATGCGGCCCAGGGTGAAGCGTTTACCCGTGCGTTCGCCGACCAGGGCGTGGGCGCGGTCGTCGTGGGTGAAGTATTCGCTGCCGATCGTCGAGACGGGCACCAGGCCGTCCGCGCCCGTGTCCTCCAGACGAATGAACAGGCCGAACCGCGTCACGCCTGTGATCCGCCCGGCGAAGGTCGCGCCGACGTGCTCTTCCAGATAGGCGGCGATATAGCGATCCATGGCGTCGCGCTCGGCGGCCATCGACCGGCGCTCGGTCATCGTAACGCCCTCGGCGATGGCCGGCAGTTCGGCGATCTCGCGGTCGGTCAGTCCGTCCTTGCCCAGGTTCAGCGCCCGGATCAGGCCGCGGTGAACGATCAGGTCGGAGTAACGCCGGATCGGCGAGGTGAAGTGGGCATAACGATCCAGGTTCAGGCCGAAGTGGCCGATGTTCTCAGGAGAGTAGATCGCCTGCATCTGGCTGCGCAGGACCACCTCGTTGACCACATCGGCGTGTTCGGTGTCGCGGGTCTCGTCCAGCAGCTTGTTGAACCGTTTGGTCGTACCGGGCTCGCCCTTGTTCCAGGGCTTGCCGATGGTCGACAGGAAGTCGGCCAGGTTGAAGATCTTCTCCTGACTGGGCGTGTCGTGGACGCGATAGATCAGCGGCGTCTTCTTCTGCTCCAGCGTTTCGGCGGCGCAGACGTTGGCCTGGATCATCATCTCTTCGATCAGCCGGTGCGCCTCCAGCGAAGCGCGCTTTTCGATGGAGGCGATGCCGCCCCCTCCTTGTTCATTGGCGGGCGCCATGCGGATGCGGCGTTCGGCCGATTCGATCTGCAGCGGACTGCGCTTCAGGCGGCCCTTCAGCATGGCGTGATAGGCGTTCCACAGCGGATAGAGGATCGCCTCCATGATCGGGCCGGTCGTGTCATCAGTTTGCCCATCAATGGCGGCCTGCGCCTGCTCGTAGCTGAGCTTGGCGTGCGACCGCATCAGGCCGCGCACGAACCGGTGGCCGGTCTTTCGTCCGTCCTTGTCGAAGACCATCCGCACGGCGAGACAGGCGCGGTTCTCGCCCTCCTTCAGGCTGCACAGACCGTTCGACAGCACTTCCGGCAGCATCGGCTCGACGCGATCGGGGAAATAGGTCGAGTTGCCCTTGTCGCGCGCCTCGCGGTCCAGCTGGCTGCCGGGGCGGACGTAGGCGGCGACGTCGGCGATGGCGACCCAGACGATCCAGCCGCCCTCATTTTTTGGATCCTCGTCGCGCGCCGCATAGACGGCGTCGTCGTGGTCGCGCGCATCGGCGGGGTCGATGGTGATGAAGGGGACCTCGCGCAGGTCCTCGCGCCCCTTCAGAGTCGGCAGGGCCTGATCCTCGGCCTCGCGTTCGACCGCTTCGGAGAAGCCGGTCGGGACGCCGTGGGCATGGATAGCGATCAGGGAGGCGGCGCGGGGATCATCCTCCTTGCCGATGTGCTCCAGGATCTTGCCGCGCTTGGGACCATAGCGCTGGTCGCCTTTCTCAATCGCGGCCAGAACCAGGTCGCCGTCACGCAGGTCGCCGGACTGGGCCTGGGGCACCAGCAGTACGTCCTTGGAGCGGCGATCGACCGGCTCGACGCGGGTTTCGCGCGCCGACTTGCGGATCACGCCCAGGACGCGATTGGTCCCCACGTCCAGCTTCTTGATCAGCCGGGCTTCCCAACCCTCTGCGCCGCGCTGGAACTTCACCAGCACGCGATCGCCCAGGCCAGGGGCGGCCTTGGACTTGTCGGGCATCAGAATGGCGCGCGGGGCGTCGGGAGTGGCCTCGACCAGGCGCACATACAGTTCGCCGTCGCCGTCGCGTTCGATCACATCGGCGACGCCGACGGGGGGCAGGGCGCCGGCTTCGGAAAAGCCTTTGCGACCGCGTTTGCCCAGTCGCCCTTCGGCTTCCAGCTCGCGGATCATTTCGCGCAAGGCCCGGCGGTCACCGCCTTTCAGCCCGAAATGGCGCGCGATGTCGGTCTTCTCGGCCGATCCGGCCTCGCGCAGAAAGGCGACGAGGGTGTCTTTGTCGGGGAGACCGGCGGGCGGCCTCTTGGATGATTTGGTCATTATGTCTTTCGTAGCGCGGAACCGCGCCCTTGAGTAAATCTTGAGGGGTCAAATCTTGCGTGAGTTGACCATGTGACGGCGGGGCTTCAGCTTCCGCCCGCCCCGAATGGAGTTTTCGATGTCCCTGACCGCCCCCGCCCTGAGCGCGACCGTCTCGTCGCCGCTGGATCTGATCGGCAAGACGCCGATGGTGGAGGTGACGAAGATCGACACCGGCCCGTGCCGCCTGCTGCTGAAGCTGGAGTCCCAGAACCCCGGCGGTTCGATCAAGGACCGGATCGCGGTCGAGATGCTGGATGCGGCCGAGAAGGAAGGCTGGCTGAAGGCGGGCGGCACGATCGTCGAGGCGACAGCGGGCAACACGGGCCTGGCGCTGACGTTGGTCGGCCGGGCCAGGGGATATAAGGTGCTTCTAGTCATCCCGGACAAGATGTCGAAGGAAAAGATCCAGCATCTCAGGGCGATGGGCGCCGATGTTCGCCTGACGCGTTCGGACGTGCCGCACGGGCACCCGGAATATTACACCGACATGGCCGAGCGTCTGTCCCAAGCCATTCCGGGCGCCTATTACGTCAACCAGTTCGCCAACCAGTCGAACGCCGAGGCCCATGTGAAGACGACGGGGCCGGAAATCTGGGAGCAGACGGGCGGCGACATCGACGCCTTCGTCGCCGGCATCGGCTCGGGCGGGACGATCACCGGCGTGGCGCGCTACCTGAAGAGCGTCGGCTCGAAGGCGCAGATCATCCTGGCCGATCCGGTCGGATCGACCCTGGCCGGCATCGTCAACGACGGCGTGCCGGGGCCGGACGGCAGCTATACGGTCGAGGGCATCGGTCAGAATTTCGTGCCCGACACGGCGGACATGAGCCTGATCGACAAGGCCTATTCGATCCCGGATGCGGAGGCGATCGCCACGGCGCGCGAGCTGCTGTTGAAAGAAGGCATTCTGGCGGGGTCGTCGTCGGGCACACTGATCGCCTCGGCCCTGCGCTGGTGCCGCGAGCAGACCGAGGCCAAGACCTGCGTCACCTTCGTCTGCGACACTGGGGCCAAATATCTGTCCAAGGTCTATAACGACGCCTGGCTGGCGGATCAGGGCCTGGGCGAGCGCGAGCTGCACGGCGACCTGTCGGACCTGATCAACCGCAAATACGAGAAGGGCGATGTCGTCGTCGCCGGGCCGGGCGATACCCTGGACACCGCCTTCAAGCGGATGAAGGGCGCCGACGTATCGCAACTGCCGATCATCGAAGACGGCCGGCTGGTCGGGATCTTGGACGAAAGCGACCTGATCCGCATCATGAACACTGACGAGATCACGCGGAAGGAGCGGTTCGCCAAGCCGGTGGCCTCGGCCATGACGCGCGATCTGGACACGCTTCAGGTCAATGAGCCGCTGGACGCCCTGATCCCTGTCTTCGACCGCGACCGCGTGGCCATCGTGCTGGACGGCGAGCGGTTCGTCGGCCTGATCACCCGCACCGACCTGATCAACCACCTCAGCCTGAATCGGTAAGTCCATGAGCGACAAGAAGAACAGCCAGGGCTTTTCGACCCGCGCGATCCATGCGGGCCAACATCCTGACCCGACGACGGGCGCGGTGATGACGCCGATCTACGCCACCTCGACCTACGCCCAGGAAAGCCCGGGCGTGAACAAGGGTTATGAGTATGCGCGGGGCAAAAACCCGACGCGCGAGGCGTTCGAGGCCTGTATCGCGGACCTGGAGGGCGGCACGCACGGGTTTGGCTTCGGCTCGGGCATGGCGGCGACCTCGACGGCGCTGGAGTTGCTGGATGCGGGCGATCACATCGTCACGGGCGACGACCTGTACGGCGGCTCGTGGCGACTGTTCGAGCGGGTGCGTCGGCGGACCATGGGGCTGGACTTCGCCTATGTGGACCTGAGCGACATCGCGGCGGTCGAGGCGGCGATCACCCCGAAGACCAAGATGCTGTGGGTCGAGACGCCCACCAATCCCCTGATGAAGCTGGCCGATATCGCCGCCCTGTCGAAGGTGGCCAAGGCGCATGGGTTGCTGCTGGTCGTGGACAACACCTTCGCCACCCCGTTCTGCCAGCAGCCGCTGAGCCTGGGGGCGGACGTGGTCATGCACTCGGCGACCAAGTACCTGAACGGCCATTCGGACATCATCGGCGGCGTGCTGGTGACAGCCGACGCCGAGGTGGCGACGCGGATCAAGTTCCTGCAGAACTCGGTCGGCGGGATCATGGGGCCGTTCGACGCGTTCTTGGCCAACCGGGGCTTAAAGACGCTGGCGCTGCGGATGAAGGCGCACTGCGAGAACGCGCTGACCATCGCGCGCTGGCTTGAAACGCGCGCGGGGATCGCCAAGGTGATCTATCCCGGCCTGATCGCTCACCCTCAGCATGAGCTGGCCGCGCGCCAGATGCACGGCGGGTTCGGCGGGATGGTGACGGTGATCCTGGAGGGCGATCTGGAGCGCACCAAGCGGGTGCTGGAGCGGGTTCAGGTCTTCACCCTGGCCGAGTCGCTAGGCGGGGTCGAAAGCCTGGTGAACCACCCGGCCATCATGACCCACGCCAGCGTGCCCAAGGAGGTGCGCGAGGCGGGCGGCGTGACCGACAACCTGATCCGGCTGTCGGTCGGGGTCGAGAATGTCGAGGACCTGATCGCGGATCTGGATCAGGCCTTGGGCTGATCTCAGCTGGACGGAAGGGCTGTCTGGTGGCCGGTGACCGGCGGCAGCTTCTTCTTGGGGGCGGCGCGCTTGACCGGGGCCTTTGCGGGCTTGGGCAGGGCCGCGCGGCGAGCCATTTCGGTGTCGATGACCGGGATGATGTCGCTGGCGGCCATGACCTGGGTCGAGGCGCCGTGTTCGGCCAGGCGGGCGGCGTTGGCGCGCAGCGTCGTCAGGTCGGCGTCGGTCATCGCGGGGATCATGTCGGCGAGCGGGGTCATGTCGGCATCCGTATGCAGAAGCCTCAGGGCTGGCGCGACAGGCGCCAGCCCTTCAGCTGATTGAAGGCGATTTCCGCCGTCACGCGGTCGCCCAGCAGCGAGACGCCCGTCTGGGCGCCCAGCGAGGGCAGGACCGTGATCAGGTGGCCGTTGTCCAGGCGAACGCGACGGCCGCCGAGCGGCATCAGTTTGATGACCTCGCCGTCGAAGGCGATCACGCCGGCCCTGGTCGGGGCCGGCTCGTTCGTGTTGGACGCTTGGAGCGTGTCCTACTCCGCCGCCGTAAGGCGACCGGCGGACTCTTTGCCGGAGCGCGAATCGCGCTCGATTTCGTAGGAAATCTTCTGGCCTTCGTTCAGCGAGCCGACGCTCGACGTTTCGACGGCCGAGGCGTGGACGAAGACGTCCTTGCCGCCGTCATCGGGCGCGATGAAGCCGTAGCCTTTGGTGGGGTTGTACCATTTTACAGTGCCGGTAGCCATTTGGAGACCTCCGTCTGGCGTTGACCGCAGGGAGGGATCCCTGGTCGGCCTGTCGGGTCTGAATGGGATCGGCTTTTGGACCTCGGTGCGTGATGCAAAGGGAGCAGCGGCGTTACGCAGAGAGATCGACCAGACCTAGATGGGCGCCCGACAACCGTTGCGCAAGGGGCTGGCGATCAGAAGGCGTAGGCGACCTTGGCGACCAAGGCGTCCTCATACTGTTCGCCGAAGGTGTGGGCGTCGGTGTCGTAGTAGCGCAGGTCCAGCTCCAGGGCGTCGTTGAGGGCGTAGGTCACGCCGGCGTTCCAGCCGGTGTAATCGGGCGCGCCATTCTGTTCGCGACGACCGACGGCGACTGTGCCGTTCAGCTGGGGCGTGAAGTCCCAGCCCAGGCGGCCCTCGACCCAGGTGAAGCTGTCGGTCGAGCCGGCGGCGTCGGGCGAATACTGGACCTGCAGTCGCGCGCTGGCCGGGCCGATCGAGCGGCTGGCGTTGCCGGTGATCTCCCAGGCGTCCTGATCATAGCCGGCTTCGGCGTCGAGGCGGTTCTTGTAGGCGACGTTGAAGTCGAACCGATAGCCAAAGGCTTCAGGCTGATAGCCGACCACGAACTCGGCCTCGACGTTGGAGCCGCCGGCCTGGATCGTCTGGAAACCGGGGCCGACGTAAAACAGGCCATCCGCGCTTTCCCAGGTCGCCGAGCCGAAGGCGTAGCCGTCGTTGCCGGACTTGGACGCATCCTTGGAGCGGTTGTCCGTGCCCGCGCCCAGTTCGAAGGACCAGGCGTCGCGCGCGGACGTCGGGGCGGACCCAGGCGCCGACTGGGCGGCGGCCGGCAGCGCAACGGCGAGCGCGGAGACGGAGAGGGCGGCGAGGACGGTCGTGCGGATCATGGGGGCTCCAGCGCGAGAGAAGCGGATTTGCGCCGCCTTTAGCGTGCTCCGGCCTTGATGGCGAATTCCTCCGTGGCCTGAGCGAACTCTTGTCGCAGGCGCGCGACCAGTTCGGCGGTCGGCAGGACGTCGTGGATGGCGCCCGCGCCCTGGCCGGCGGACCAGACGGTCTTCCAGGCCTTAGCCTCGTCGCCCATGTCCAGCTTGTGCTCGGGCAAGGTCTTCGGATCGATGCCGTTCTCGATCAGCGACTTGCTCATGAAGTTGGCGGGGATGCCGGACACGGCGGGCGTGTGGACGATGTCGGTCGCGCCGCTGTCGATGACCATCTGCTTGTAGGCGTCGGCGGCCATGGCCTCGGTCGTGTTGATGAAGCGCGTGCCCATATAGGCGAAGTCAGCGCCCAGCATCAGGGCGGCCGCCACGTCCTGACCCGTCGAAAGCGCGCCCGACAGGATGATGGTCCCCTTGAAGAAGCTGCGGACCTCATTGACCAGGGCGAAGGGGTTGATGATGCCTGCATGGCCGCCCGCGCCGTTGGCGACCAGGATCAGACCGTCGACGCCCGCCTCGGCCGCCTTTCGCGCATGGCGAATGTTGGCGATGTCATGGAAGACCTGACCGCCGTAGCCATGGACCGCGTCGACCACGTCGCGCACGGCGCCCAGGGAGGTGATGATCAGCGGCACCTTCTCCTCGACCGACACCATCATGTCGGCCATCAGCCGGGGGTTGGTCGGGTGGACGATGTGGTTGACGCCGAAAGCCGCGGCCTCGGGCTTCAGCCGACCCTTGATCTCCTGAATCCAGTCCCGATAGCCCTCGGTCGTGCGCTGGTTCAGCGACGGGAAGGTGCCGATCACGCCCGTATTGCAGGCCTCGACCACCAGATCCGGTCCAGACACCAGAAACATCGGGGCCGAAATGATCGGCAGGATCAGACCTTTTTGCAGCGAAGCGGGAATGGCCACGGACGTCTCCTTTGGTTTTCTTTCGCTACGCTTAGCGGGCTGTCGCCGGGGAAGGCAATCGCGGGGATTTCAGACGGTGGAGCGAAAAAATGAGTCTAATTCGTCTAATCTCGCGTCGGAGGCGGGGTGAGGGCGGGCAGGCGGCGACGGCGGGTGAAAACCGGCCATCATACGATGGTTCGGGCGTAGGGTCGGTCGATTGACCCTGGTCGCGGCGAAGGCGTTGAAAGGGTGGGGGAAGCTGTTCGGGATTACGATGGCTGGTTGGTCGTCTCCCTTCTCCCGTTGAGAGAAGGTGGCCCGGAGGGCCGGATGAGGGTCGGTCGGTTGGCCAGATCACGCCATCCGACCCTCACCATTTCGCGCAATGACGCCGGCTGACGCCGCCGTGCGCTCAATCCCTCCCCCAATGGGAGAGGGAAGTGGAGCGAGGGAGGATTTTCATACGCGTCGCAAGCGCCTAAATGCCCGGCATGACCCACTATACCGACAACCTCAGCCAGCTCGGCGCCCAGACCGCCGCTCCGACCAGTCCCGAGACGGCGGTGCTGGAGCGGGTGCCGAACCCGCATGCGGATACGCTGTATCTGGCCCGGTTCACGGCGCCGGAGTTCACCAGCCTTTGCCCGGTGACGGGCCAGCCGGACTTCGCCCACATCGTCATCGACTATGCGCCGGGCGACTGGCTGGTCGAGTCCAAGAGCCTGAAGCTGTATCTGACCAGTTTCCGCAATCACGGCGCCTTCCACGAGGACTGCACCGTCGCCATCGGCCGCAAGCTGGCCGACCTGCTTGAGCCCAAATGGCTGAGGATCGGGGGATACTGGTATCCGCGCGGCGGCATCCCGATCGACGTCTTCTGGCAGACCGGCGCGCCGCCCGAGGGGCTATGGCTGCCGGACCAGGGCGTGCCGACTTATCGCGGGCGGGGATAGTGGAGGTCGCGCGTCCGCCGTTCAGCGGCGGGCGCGTGGCGATCAGGCGCTTAGGGCCACAGGCGCAGCCTGGTCAGGCCAGGCGACAGGAGACAAGGCTTCCAGCGCCGGCTTCGCCAGCAGATAGCCCTGCATCAGATCGACGCCGAGGTCGCGCAGGACATCGTGTTCGGCCAGGGTTTCGATGCCCTCGCAGACCGGCTGGATGCCCAGGTCCCGCAGCATGTTCAGCGTGTTGCGCACGATAGTGCGCTTGACCGTGTTGGTGTCGATGTCGCGAACCAGGGCCATGTCCAGCTTGACGATGTCGGGCTGGAACAGGGTGAGCAGGCCCAGACCCGCATAGCCGGCGCCGAAGTCGTCGATGGCGGTCTTGAAGCCCATGGCGCGATAGGATCGCAGGATGTTGAGGATGTGGTCCGTGTCCATCACCTCGCTCTCGGTGAACTCGAAGATGATCCGATCCACCGGGAAGTTGGTGCGCATCGCCGCCGCCAGGGTGGCGCGGATGCAAGCGCGCGGCTCATAAACGGCGTTGGGCAGGAAGTTGATCGACAGGCTGGCGCCGCCCGCCGTCATATCCAGACCGGCGGCGAGATCGATGGCGGTCGTGCGGCATAGCTGATCGAAGGCATAGCGGTTGTCGTGGGAGATATGCGACAGAACCTGACCCGCGCCCCGGCCGTCCTTGCCCCGCACCAGGGCCTCGTAGGCGAAGACCGTCTGGGTCGTCACATCGACGATCGGCTGGAACGCCATGGTGATCGGCAGTTCAAACCCCGCCCCATCCTTACAGCCTGCGCAAGACATAAGCTTCTCCTACTGGCCGGTAAGTCTAAGGCGGCAGGCGTTAAAGACTGATGTCGAACAGGAAATTCGCTGTCGGGTTCCCTTGTGCGGTTGATGCGCCTTAGCGGTATAGCGGTCCGCTCTTGAAGTTTTTCGCTGCGCCGTCACGGATAATGCGATGAACCACGCACTTCCGCTCGAAGTCTGGGGCCGTCGTCTGATGACGCGGGCGGAGGCGTGGGCGGATGGGTCGCGGGCGCGGCGCCAGGCCTATGAGTTCCTGTGGTTCGGACTGAAGCAGGGGTGGGCGTGTATGTTCGGGGGGCTGATGCTGGCCCTGATCCTGGGGACGTTTCTGCTTTGGCCGGAGGGGGCGCCGGTGTCGCGCTACGACTTTCTGGCGGTCGGGGCGGTGGCGATCCAGGCGGCGATGCTGATCTTCCGGCTGGAGAGCTGGGAAGAGGCGCGGGTGATCTTCCTGTTCCATGTGGCGGGGACGATCATGGAACTGTTCAAGACCGCGCACGGGTCGTGGGTCTATCCCGAGGACAGTCTGCTGCGGATCGGGGCGGTGCCGCTATTCTCGGGCTTCATGTATGCGGCGGTGGGCAGTTATATCGCGCGGGTGCAGCGCATCTTCCACATCCGGGTGCGGAGGTATCCGCCGCTGTGGACGACCTGGGTGCTGGCGGCGGCGATCTACGTCAACTTCTTCGCCCATCACTGGCTGCCGGACGTGCGCATCGCGCTGTTCATCGCGACCGCCATGTTGTTCGGGCGGGGATGGTTCTATTTCACGGCGGATCGGAAGCGGCGATCGATGCCGCTGCTGCTGGGTTATTTCCTGGTGGCGCTGTTCATCTGGTTCGCCGAGAACCTGGGCACGCTGGGGCGGGCCTGGGTCTATCCGGGGCAGGCCGACGGGTGGGAAATGGTGTCCCTGGCCAAGCTGGGCAGCTGGTTCCTGCTGATGATCATCTCGGTGGTGCTGGTCTCGTTGGTGCACCGACCGGAAGAGGAGCCTAGCGGCCCTGCAGCGCCCCGCGCATGACGGCGGACTTGCGGCTCATGCGGGCCTTCACCAGGCGATAGACCACGGCGACGACCAGGATGGTCACGGCGAGGCCGCCGATCAGCAGGGTGGGGCCGTGGGCCTCGCTGAGGACTTCCATCTTCGCCAGACCTTGAGCGGCGAGATAGCCCGGCGCCAGCATGGCCAGCACCCAGACGATGCCGGATGTGACATTGCCGAACTGGAAGGCGCGCTGACGCATCCTGAGCATTCCCAGGGTCAGCGGCACGAAGGCGCGCAAGGGCCCGAAGAAGCGGCCGACGAAGATCGACATGACGCCGTAGCGACGGCAGTACAAACGCGTCCAGGCGATGCGCCGGCGGTGCGCCTTGAACATCGGGCGCTGGAGGAAGCGCACGCCCAGTCGACGTCCGGCCCAGTAGGAGATGGCGTCGCCGATCACTGCGCCGATGACGCAACCGACGATGACATTGACGGGGTCCAGCACGCCGGCCGCGATCAGGCCGCCCGCCGCGACCAGCAGGCCGGTGGCGGGCACGAAGGCGCCGACGACCGCCAGCGACTCGACGAACACGACCAGGCCCAGCATGACGCCGGCCCACATATGGTTGCGGGCGACGAAATCGCCCACGGCTTGCAACAGGGAATCCATACGAAGGCCTTGGGGGAGGAAGGCGGGGTCGGTCGAGGTCAAACCGACTTGGGGCGACCTTATGTCACCCGCTTACGGCAGGCGTGTGACCTTGGCGGCCAGGTCGGGACGCGGGCGTTCCAGCGCGGGTTCGTTCAGCGTGCCGATGTGGATGAAGCCGGCGACGCTCTCGCCCTCGGTCAGGCCGAACAGGGCGACGCCTTGCGGGTCGTAGCTGTACCAGTCGGTGATCCAGCTGGACGAATAGCCGAAGCCGGAGGCGGCGTGTTCCAGGTTCATGCAGACGGCGCCGGCCGACAGCTGTTGCTCCCAGATCGGCTTGGATCCTTCGACTGGCGTCGAGACGACCAGGATGGTGACGGGCGCGGCGGTCAGCTTGGCGAGCACGGCCTGATCTTTGGCCGGGCCGTTCCTGAGTTCGACCAGCACGGCGAGGCGGGCGGCGATGTCGGCGCGCGATTGAGGCCCCAGGACGACGAAACGCCACGGGAACAGCTTGCCATGGTCGGGTGTGCGGGCGCCCAGCGTCAGGATCTCGTCCAGTTCGGCCTCGGACGGGCCGGGCGCGACCAGGGCCTGGGCCGGGGCGGAGCGCCGCTGTGTTAGGCGGTCGCGGAAATCTTTTGAGGGAACGGGCGGGGGCAGGGGTTCGTTGAGCGCGACCATGCCGTCTAGCTAGGCTTTCATCCGCGTCTTCGCCATAGGTGGCCCATGCGCAAATCCGACGAACCGAAATGGGCCGAAGGGCTGACGAAGCCGCCGGCCTGGTGCAGCGACGGAACCGAGACGGTGTTCGACAGCCCTTGGATGGCGCTGACCCGCCATCCGGCGACGGCGCCGACGGGGATTAAGGCCGACTATGCCGTCGTGCGGTTCAAGAACGTCGGGACCGGCGTCCTGCCCGTCCACGACGACGGGACGGTCACCCTGGTGGGACAGCAGCGGTTCGCCCACGCCAATTACAGCTGGGAAATGCCCGAAGGCGGTGCGCCGCTGGATGAGGATCCTTTCAACGGCATCCGGCGCGAACTGGCCGAGGAGGCCGGATTGCAGGCCAAACACTGGCTGCCGGCGCTGGAGGTCGAGATGTCGAACTCCATCACCGACGAGATCGGCATGACCTGGATCGCCTGGGGCCTGTCGCCCGCGGCGACCGATCCCGATCCCACCGAGATCATCGCCGTGGTGCGCGTGTCGTTCCTGGATCTGCTGGACGAGATCGGGCGGGGAACGGTGCGCGACAGCCTGACGGTGGCGACGGCCTACAAGGCCTATCATATGGCGATGAACGGCGAACTGCCCGAGGCGCTGGCGCGCGCCTTGCTGGGGCGCGTATGATGTCGCCGAAGGAGCCGGTCATGGCCAAGCTGGAAGTCGTCGCAGAACTCGAAATGAACACCGTGTGGCGTCAGCTGCGCGCCTCCGCCGAGGCGGCGTCGCGCGAGGAGCCGCAACTGGGTTCGCAGATGAATGCGGTGATCCTGTCGCACGACGACCTGGCGGGCGCGCTGAGCTTCCAGATCGCGCGCAAGCTGGCGGACGGCGAGATGAGCGCCATGTCGGTGCGCGAAGTCTGTCTGTCGGCGTTCAAGGCCGACCCGTCGATGGTCGAGGCGGCGGAGGCCGATCTGCAGGCTGTGGCCGAACGCGACCCGGCGATCCGCAACCTGTTGCAGCCCTTCCTGTATTTCAAAGGCTTCCAGGCCCTACAGGGCTGGCGCGTGGCGCACTGGCTGTGGGGACAGGGGCGCGAGACGCTGGCCTTCCACTTCCAGAGCCGGATTTCCGAACTGTTCCAGCTGGACATCCATCCGGCCGCGCAGATGGGCAAGGGGCTGTTTCTGGATCACGGCACGGGCATCGTCATCGGCGAGACGGCGGTGGTCGGCGACGACGTGTCGATGCTGCACGGCGTGACCCTGGGCGGGACGGGCGCCGAACGCGGCGACCGCCACCCCAAGATCGGCAAGGGCGTCCTGTTGGGCGCCGGGGCAAAGGTGCTGGGCAATATCCATGTCGGCGACTACGCCAAGGTGGCCTCCGGCTCGGTGGTGCTGAAGGCCGTGCCGTCCGGCTGCACCGTGGCGGGGGTGCCGGCCCGGCTGGTCAACTGCCCGACCAACGCCGAACCGGCCCGCACCATGGATCACACCCTGGCCGATGTGGTGTACGACTTCGTCATCTGACCCGATCTCACAGAGCGATCCTGAGCGAGGCGCGGACGCTGCGCGGGGCGCCGGGGTAGATCCACAAGGCGCTGTAGGAGCTGGCGGCGTAACGCTCGTCAAACAGGTTGTCGACCTCGACGCGGGCGGTGACCTGGGGCGTCAGTCCGTAGTCCAGCGCCGCTTTGGCCTTCCAATAGGCAGGCAGTTCTGGCGCGCCGAGCGCCAGGCCGCCGGCCCGGTCGCCGACGTAGGCCGCGCCGGTCATGAATGACCAGGTCGTGCCGTGGATGGTGGGGAAGCGACCGATCACGAACAGCGAGCCGGAATGTTCGGGGACGTTCAGCACGGCGTCGGTGGCGAAGGCGCTGTCGTCGGCCTTCGCGTCGGTCCAGCCGTAGTTGGCCACCACCTGCCAGGCGTCGTCGATCTTCAAGGCGCCGTCCAGTTCGATTCCGCGCGTCGTCAGCTTGCCGACCGGGGCCAGGAAGTTGGGATCGACGGGATCGGTCGTCAGAATGTTCGACTTCTCGATGTCAAAGACGGTGGCGGCGAGGTCCAGTCCGTCCCAGGCGCCGGCGAGACCGATCTCGTAGCCCTTGCCATCCTCGGGCGCGAAGCCGGAGCCGTCTCGGCCCGTGCCCGAGTTCAGCACGAACGACTGACCATAGCTGGCGTGGGCGGTCAGGTTGTCGGTCAGGCGATAGCGGGCGGCGAGGCGGTACTTCATGGGCGTGTCGCTGGCCTCGCCGACGGCGCCGGTGCGATTGTTTCGGATGGTCTGGTCGTAGTCGTCGAAGCGCAGCCCGGCCAGCAGGCTGAGACGATCGTTCACCTCCCACAGATCCTGGGCGTACAGGGTGACGACGTCGCGCGTTTCCAGATTGTCGGTGAAAGGCAGGGGCGTCGGCGACGTGACCGCGCCATAGACAGGATTGAGCACGTTGATCGGATAGGGATTGGCCGCAGTCGGATTGATTCGCAGCCACTTCTCGCCATAGGTCAGCTGATAGGCCTTCACCCCGAAACCGAGGTTGTGAACGCCCAGTCCCGTTTCGACCACGCCGTTAAGCTCCAGCCGCGCCGACAGGTCCTCGACCGAGAAGTCGCGTCCGCGACGCTGACGCCACAGCTGGTCGCCGACCAGACGCGAATGGTCGCTCGACAGACCCTTTAGCGAGCCGCCGCGCCAGGCGACGCCGCCGTTCAGGCTCCAGTCGTCATTGATCCGGTATTCGCCGGTGATCTGGTGCCGTTTGTTGCGGAAGCGGGTCACGCCGTCGCCGGGCTCGCCGTAGTAGTTCGAGGGCGGCAGGAGCAGCGCGTCGCCGTTGATCGCCGGCATTCCCCGGTCGAACAGGGTCGTGAAGGTGGTGAACTCGCCCACATAGGTTAGGCGCAGATCGTCGGTGGGACGCCAGGTCAGGGACGGCGCCACCACGGTGCGGTCCAGGCCGACATAGTCGCGCCAACCGTTCGAGGTCTCGCCCGCCACCACAAGCCGTCCGGCCAGGGAGTCGTTGATCGGGCCGGTCAGGTCCAGTTCGCCGCGACGCAGGCCGAACGATCCCACCGTGGCGGTAAAGGCGGCGGCGGGCGCAAAGCGCGGGGTCTTGGAGACGATATTGATGCGTCCGGCCGGATCGATGTCGCCGAACAACGCGCCGGACGGACCCTTCAGCACCTCGATTCGTTCGGACGTCGCCGGGTCGCGGGGCGGGGCCATGCCGCGGTTGGCCAGGAAGCCGTCGACATAATATTCCGCGCCGCCGTCGGGCGTGCCCAAGAAGCCGCGGATGGCGAAGTTGTCCATGACGCCGCCGCGATTGTTCTGCTGGCTGACCCCGCTCACCAACTCCAGCGCATCGGCCAGGCGCGTCGCGCCCACAGCCTTGATCAGATCGTTCTCGATGGAGCGGCTGGACGGCGACATGGCCTCGGTGATCGCTCCTGCGCCCAAAGTCAGGTCACGCGGCGCCGAGCGGCGGCCCAGAACGACGATCTCCCCCACCGTTTCAGGCTCGACCGCCGCGACAGCGACGGGGGCGGGGGCGTCAGCGGCGACCAGCAGGCACGCGCCGGCGCAGCTCAGAAGGAGGGACAAGGCAGGCTCCGTTTGAAATGTTATACTGTATCGGCTATCCGCTTCCGCCTGATGATGTCAACCGCTGCAACGCTTGTTCCCGCTTTCGCTTCTTCGACTTCCGCGCCAAGCCGTGCGGTCGGTCGGATCCGATCCATCGACGCCCTGCGCGGGCTGGTCATCCTGCTGATGCTGGTCGATCACGCGCGGGAGTTCTTCTTCATCCACGCCCAGGTCTCGGACCCGATGAATGTGGAGACGACCTCGCCGGCACTGTTCTTCACCCGGCTGTCGGCCCATCTGTGCGCGCCGGTGTTCGTGGCCCTGACGGGATTGGGGGCTTGGCTTTATGGAAACAAGCAGGCGGGCGGCGGGAACGGAGCCGGCGCGGCATCGGCCTTCCTGCTGAAACGCGGTCTGTTTCTGGTCGTGCTGGAGTTGACGGTGGTCAACTTCGCCTGGACCTTCTCGATGACGCCCGAGTTGATCTATCTGCAGGTGATCTGGGCCATCGGCCTGTCGATGATCGCGCTGGCGGCCCTGGTGCATCTGCCACGCCCGGTGCTGATCGCCGTGGGGCTGGTCATCGTGCTGGGGCACAATCTGCTGGACCCGATCACCGTCGCGGCAGGGCAGCCGGGACATGCGATCTGGGCCGTGCTGCATGATCGCGGATTTATAGACTTAGCTTGGGGCGGTCAGGCGAGAACCTCCTATCCGCTTCTGCCGTGGATCGGGGTGGCGGCGCTGGGCTACGCCATTGGGCCGTGGTTCGCAGGCGGGCAGAAGACGCGGCTGAAGCGTCTGGTGCTGACGGGGCTGGGCGCGCTCGCCCTGTTCGTCGTGCTGCGGGCGATCAATGTCTATGGGGATGCGCCGTGGGCCGTGCAGGCGACGCCGATCCAGACGGTGATGAGCGTGCTGAACCTGACCAAATATCCGCCGTCGGCCGACTTTCTGCTGCTGACGCTGGGGATTGGCGCGCTGATCCTGGCGGGGCTGGAAAAGGCGCCGGATCGGTTGGTTGGAGTGCTGGCGGTCTTTGGCGGGGCGCCGCTGTTCTTCTATCTGATCCACCTCTACGGGCTGCATCTGCTGAACCTGGCGGCCCTGATGCTGTTCGGCGCCAATCAGGGCGAGGGCTTCGGCGTGCCCGGCGTAGGCTGGGTGTGGCTGCTGGCGGGCCTGGTCGCCGTGCCTTGCTGGTTCGCCTGCCGGTGGTTCGGCGGGGTCAAGCGGCGCAGTTCGCAATGGTGGATGAAGTATCTCTGAAGCGGGAAAATGCGCGACGCCGGTTTCCCTGAACCGCCGATGTCTCTAGGGTCCGCCGCCAACGTCCAGACCATGAGGCCCCCCGTGAAAGACACCGACCTGAAGCGCATCGAGGCGCACCTCAAGCGCACCTTCAACACCGGCGGCATCATCGTGAAGGCCCGCCCCAAGCAGAATGACTCGGCCGAGGTCTATGTCGGCGACGAGTTCATCGGCATCGTCTTCGAGGATGAGGACGAGGAAGGCTCGTTCATGTTCGAAATGGCGATCCTGGCCGAAGACCTTCCGGCCTGAAACGCCGACCGATCCAACCGCCCGGCGTGAATGCGCCGGGCGGTTTTCGTTTGCGCCGACCTGTTCAGCGATGCGGGCCGGTCAGCGCGTGGGGGCCGCGCGTTCGAGGCCATACAGCGCCTCGACGATGTCCTCGGCCTTCTGCTGGACCAGTTGCTGGGCGTCGTGGACGCCGCGATTGTAAAAGGCGCCGCCGATCTCCTTGCCGATGAAGTCCAGCAGCATCTCGGCCGGAAGCTGGCCGAGTTCGTGATCCAGTTCGCGGGCGAAGTAGTCGCGCAGTTTGGCGGTGATCGCCACGCGTTCTTCCTTGGAGAATTCGATCGGTTTCATGCGACTTCGGCGAGGGCTTCTTCGGCGGCGACCCAGGCGGCTTCGGCGGCGGCGAGATCCGCCTCGGTCTTGGCGCGGGCGCGGGTCAGACCTTCCAAGGCCTTGGGATTGCTGACCGAGGCGGTGGCCATGTCGTCGTCGATACGGGCGATCTCGGCCGTCAGGCGGGTCATGGTCTCCTCCGCCTTCTTGACCGCGTGACGCAGGGTCGAGGGCGAAGGGCCAGATCGCTTCTTGTTGCCCCTATCGTTCGCGCCCCCGCCTTTTGAAGAATTGGCGCTCTCTGCTTGAGGGGCGCCTGAGTTCGCCTTGGCCTCTTCCTTCTTGATCTGGCTGGGCTTGGCGATGGCCTGTTTCGCGCGGTCCAGGACGAACTTGGCGTAGTCGTCCATGTCGCCGTCAAAGGGTTTCACCGTGCCGTCGGCGGCCAGCCACAGGCGATCCGCCACCATCTCCATCAGCGAACGGTCGTGGGTGATCAGGATGACGGCGCCGTTGTAGTCGTTCAGCGCATCCAGCAGGGCGCGACGACTGTCGATGTCCAGGTGGTTGGTCGGTTCGTCGAGGATCAGGACGTGGGGCGCATCCATCGCCACCATGTTCAGCAGCAGACGCGCACGTTCGCCGCCCGACAGGCTGTCGACCGTGGTCTCCTGCTTCTCATAGCCCAGGCCGAACTGGGCCAGTTTGGAGCGGCGGGCGCTTTCGGGCGCGTCGGGCATGGCGCGGCGGATGATCTCCAGCGGCGTGTCGGTCGGATCCATCGCCTCGATCTGGTGCTGGTGGAACCAGCCGACGCGCATCTTCCTGTCGCGGTGAAGTTCGCCCTCGGACACGTCCAGAGCGCCGGCGATCATCTTGGCGAAGGTGGACTTGCCGGCGCCGTTGACGCCCAGCAGGCCGATGCGGTCGTCCAGGTCCATACGAAGGTTCAGGTTGCGCAGGATCGGCTTGCCCGGCTCATAGCCGACATTGGCCCGCTCCAGCCGGATCAGCGGCGGCGCCAGCGGGCGCGGCGGCGAGGGCAGGGTGAAGGGGGCGACTCGCTCCTCGATCGTGGTGGCGACCGGCTGCATCTTCTCCAGCCGCTTCATGCGCGACTGGGCCTGGGCGGCCTTGGACGCCTTGGCCTTGAAGCGATCGACGAAGGCCTGAAGGTGGGCGCGCTCGGCGTCCTGCTTGGCCTTGGCCGACAGTTGCAGCCGGGCCTTTTCGGCGCGAGCCTTTTCGAAGGCGTCGTAGTTGCCGGTGTAGAGGGTCAGGGTGTGGTTCGCGAGGTGCAGGATGTGGGTACAGACCTCGTTCAGCATCTCGCGGTCGTGGGAGATGATAAGGGCGGTGTGCGGGTATTTCTTCAGCCGCGCCTCCAGCCACAGGGCGCCTTCCAGGTCGAGGTAGTTGGTCGGTTCGTCCAGCAGCAGCATGTCGGGCTCGGCGAACAGGGCGGCGGCCAGGGCGACGCGCATCCGCCAGCCGCCCGAGAACTCCGACATCGGCCGGGCCTGGTTTTCCTGATCGAAGCCCAGGCCGACCAGGATTTCGGCGGCGCGCGCAGGCGCGGCGTCGGCGTCGATCTCGATCAGGCGCGACCAGATCTCGCCCATCTCTTCCGGTTCCGCAGTCTCGAGCCGGCCCAGCAGGGTGTGGCGCTCGACGTCGGCCTCAAGGATCGTGTCGATGACGCTGACGGGGGTCGCCGGATGCTCCTGATCGACCGAGCCGATACGGGCGGTCTTGGGCAGGCTGATCTCGTCGCCGGCGGCGTGAAGCTCGCCCAGGATCAGCTTGAACAGGGTCGACTTGCCGATGCCGTTGCGGCCGACCAGACCGACCTTGGAGCCGGGCGGCAGGCTGACGGAGGCGTCCACGAGAAACTTGCGGCCCCAGGCGTTGAAGGTCAGGTCGGTGATCTGAAGCATTGCGGCGAAGGTTCTTCGGTTGGTCGGCGTCCCTCAATCGGCAGGTCGCCATGCGGCGGGCGTCAGGGATGCAAAAAGGGACGGTTGGAAACGCGGGAGGTGGTCGCTATAAGCCCGCGACACTCAATCTCCCAACAAGAAGTCAATTCCCATGACCGAACGTACCTTCTCGATCATCAAGCCCGACGCCACGCGCCGCAACCTGACCGGCGCGATCAACGCCGTGATCGAAGGCGCCGGCCTGCGCATCGTGGCCCAGCGCCGCGTCAAGCTGACGACCGAGCAAGCCAAGAAATTTTACGAAGTGCACGCCGAGCGCCCGTTCTACGGCGAGCTGGTCGAGCAGATGACGGCCGAGCCGGTCGTCGTTCAGGTGCTGGAAGGCGACAACGCCGTCGCCGCCTATCGTGAAGTCATGGGCGCCACCAACCCGGAACAGGCCGCCGAAGGCACCATCCGCAAGCAGTTCGCCCTGTCGATCGGTGAAAACTCGGTCCACGGTTCGGACAGCCAGGACAACGCCAAGATCGAGATCGCGCAGTTCTTCACCGACGACCAGATCGTCGGCTAAGCGCTCAAGTCGCGAGGGACCGCGTCCCGAGCGTAGCGCCGAAACAAAGCGATGCGAGAGCGAACCCTCTCGCATAGCGTGACTATATAGGCCCGCGCCCGGAACCGGACGCGGGCCTTGTCGTTTGGTGGTCATTATCTCGTTCGTCTCCCGGAGAAGACCCATGAAGACCATGATCAAACTGGCCCCCGTCATCGGCGTCGTGGCCCTGCTGGCCGCCTGCGGCCAAACGATGGAACAACGCGCCGCCACCGGCGCCCTGGGCGGCGCCGTCGCCGGTCAGGTCATCGGCGGCAACACGGGTTCGACCGTGGCCGGCGCCGCCATCGGCGCCGTCGCCGGCGCGGCGACCAAGCCCCGCTAAATCAGGCTCAGTCTGGGGCGAAAGCCCGGATGACAAAAAGGCCCGGAGCGTTCGCTCCGGGCCTTTTCTACGTTCGACGTCCGGCGCCCTTACCAGATGCGGGCGCGGGCCTCGGGCGCAATATATTCCTTCTGGTCCGGCGAGACGCCGAAGGCCGCATACCAGGCGTCGATATTGCGCGGCGAGGTCGCGGCGCGCACCGGGCCGGGCGAGTGCGGGTCGGTGGTCAACTGCTCCTTCAGCGCCGCCTCGCGCGACTTCTCGCGCCAGACCTGCGCCCAGCCCAGGAAGACGCGCTGATCGCCCGTAAGCCCGTCGATGACCGGCGCCGGCTGGCCGTCCAGAGACTTGTGATAGGCGTCCAGGGCCAGCAGCAGGCCGCCCAGGTCGGCGATGTTCTCGCCCATCGTCAGGTCGCCGTTGACGTGCACGCCGGGGATCGGCTCCAGCTTGTCGTAGATGTCGCCCAGCACCTTGGCGCGCGCCTCGAAGCGGGCGGCGTCTTCCGGCGTCCACCAGTCGCGCAGCACGCCGTCGCCGTCGGACTTGCGGCCCTGATCGTCGAAGCCGTGGGTGATTTCGTGGCCGATGACCGCGCCGATGCCGCCGTAGTTGACGGCCGGGTCCGCGTTCGGATCGAAGAAGGGCGCCTGCAGGATGGCGGCCGGGAAGACAATCTCGTTGCGCGGCGGGTTGTAGTAGGCGTTCACCGTCTGGGGCGTCATGCCCCATTCCAGCGGATCGACCGGCTTGCCGATCTTGCCGCGCTTGTACGCCCATTCGAAGGCCGATGAGCGTTCGACGTTGCCGTACAGGTCGTCGGCCTTCAGCTCCAGGCCGTCATACGAGCGCCATTTGTCGGGATAGCCGATCTTCACCCCGAACTTGGACATCTTGTACAGGGCCTGCTCGCGCGTGGGCTCGCTCATCCAGTCCAGGGTCTTCAGCCGCTCCGTCATGGCGTCGCGGATGTTGCCGACCAGGGCTTCCATCTGGGCCTTGGACGAGGCGGGGAAGTGCAGGCGGACATATTCCTGGGCCAGGACCTCGCCCAGCTGGCCGTCGACCAGGGCCACGCCCCGATTCCAGCGGGGACGGTTTTCGGGCTGACCGCGTAGGGTCTTACCGCGGAAGTCGAAGCGGGCGTCGACGAAGGCCTTGGACAGATAGGGGCTGGCCTGATCGACGACGTTGAACGCCTGCCAGGCCTTCAGGGTCTCGATTGGGGTGTCGGCGAACACCTGGGCGATGGCGGGGATGGCGGTGTTTTCCATCAGCACCAAGGTGTCGACATCCGACACCTGGGCGCCGGCCAGGAAGCCGGCCCAGTCGAAGCCGGGAGCCAGGGTCGCCAGGTCCGAGGCCTTGGCCGGGTTGTACAGCTTGTCGATCTGGCGACGCTCGACGGTCGTCCACTGCTTGTCGGCGACCTTGGTTTCGAAGGCGAGGATGTCGGCGGCGGTCTTGGCCGGATCGGCCCAGCCGATGGCGGTCAGGGTGGTTGTCAGATAGGCCAGATAGGCCTCGCGCTGGGCGGCGAAGTCGGGCTTCAGATAGTAGTCGCGGTCCGGCAGGCCCAGCGACCCCTGACCCAGATAGGCCGAGTTCAGATTGGGGTTCTTCAGATCCTCGAACACGTCGATGCCGAACAGGGAGCCGCCGAAGCCCGAATGGCTTTCGCCCATCAGGCGCGCCATGCCGGCGTGGTCGGTCACCGCCTTCACGGCGGCGAGGTCGGCGGCCAGCGGCGTTGCGCCCAGCTGTTCGATCTTCGCCTCGTCCATGAAGCTGGCGTATAGGGCGCCGACCTTGCGGGCGTTCTCGTTGGCGGGATTGGCGGCGCTGGTTTCGATGATCGATTTCAGCTGGGACTGGGCGTTCTCATACAGGACGTCGAACGGGCCGAAGCGCGACTTGTCGGCCGGAATCTCGGTCGTGCGCAGATAGGTTCCGTTGGCGTATTCGTTGAAGTCGTCGCCGGGCTTAACCGAGGTGTTGCGACCGGCCAGATCGAAGCCCCAGGCGCCGAAGGGGCTGTGGGCCGCGCCGGCCATGCCGTGCGAATGCTGGGCCGAAGCGTTCTGGGCCGAAGCGTCCTGGGCCGAGGCCGCGCCGCCGGTGAGAGCGACGACGATACAGGCCGAGCAGGCGGCCATCAGACGAATGCGAGTCATGGATAGAGAGGGTCCCGATTGAGGTCGGGCGCACCATTGCGCCGGTGCGGCGGTCTGTCGCATGACGTTTTTGTAATCTTCGCGCCGCTAAGGGCGGGGCAGCTCTCGGCAAAAGTCAGACAGCACCTGCGGGTAAAGCTGATGCTCCGCCGTCTTGACCCGTTCGGCCAGAGCCTCGGCCGTGTCGCCCTCGACGATCGGCACGCGCGCCTGGCCCAGGATGGGGCCTTCATCGACGCCTTCGGTCACCAGATGGACCGTGCAGCCGGCCTCGGCGTCGCCGGCGGTGATGGCGCGGGCGTGGGTGTCCAGACCCGGATAGAGGGGCAGCAGGCTGGGGTGGATGTTCAGCATCCGCTCGCGCCAGCCGCCGACGAGCCAAGGCGTCAGAACACGCATATAGCCGGCCAGAGCCACAACCTCGGCGCCAGCGTCGCGAAGGACGGCGTCCACCGCCCGCTCATGCGCCTCGCGATCCTTGCCGAACGGTTTGTGCGCCACGGTCGCCGTCGCCACGCCCTTGGCCGCCGCAATCGCCAGACCGCCCGCGCCTTCGATATTCGACAGCACGAGCACGACCTCATAGCCTCTGTCCGGCGCCTGACCGGCGTCGATCAGAGCCGCCATGTTGGAGCCCGCCCCCGAGATCAGGACGGCGACGCGGACGGGCGGGGCGGCTTGGGGTGACATGGCGCCTCGCATGACGGGGCGGGCGACCATTGGCAAGTTTCAAACGCGATCCGCCCTTGTTGTCGGCAGGATTCGGGCGTTAGCGTGTAACGCCAACCGCATGGCGAGGGGTCGTGGGTCGGTGCGTACAGGGGACTATCGCATGAAGAGACTGATCTGCCTCGCGGCCATCGCCGCGATGCTGGGCGCGCCCGTGGCGGCGCTGGCCCAGGAAAGCGGGACTAACAGCAGCAGCAACAATGGCGGGGGCGCCGCGATGCGATCCGCAACCGACCGGTTCCGCAACGCCAACGCCGAGGCGATCGAAAAGGACTGGGCGCGCGCACCGGTCGAGGAGACCGAAGTCACGACGGCCCATTCGGTCAACGCCCACGGCAAGACTCTGCGCTACAAGGCGACGGCGGGCACCCTGACGATCCGCGATGACGCGGGGATGCCGACCGCCAGCCTGTTCTACACCGCCTATACGCTGGACGGTCAGCCGGTCGGGACGCGGCCGGTGACCTATCTCTACAACGGCGGACCAGGCTCGCCGACCGTATGGCTGCATATGGGCTCGTTTGGGCCGATGCGGGTCCAGACCGATGAGCCGACCGTGGTGCGGCCGGCGCCCTTCGCCTTCGGCCCGAACGACCAGACTCTGCTTGATCAGACGGACCTGGTTTTCATCGACATGGTTGGCGCGGGCTTCTCGCGTCCGTTGGGCGAGACGCCGGGCTCGACCTTCTGGGGCGTGGATGGAGACGCCGACGCCTTCGCCCGCGCCATCATGCGCTACACGACCAAGTTCAGCCGTTGGTCCAGCCCGAAATACATCATCGGCGAATCCTACGGCACGCTGCGCACCGGTGCGGTGGCGTTCCAGCTTGAAGATCGCGGGATGTCGCTGAACGGCGTGGTGCTGCTGTCGTCGATCATGAACTATGGCGTGCGTCAGCCAGGCTATCCGCAAAACTTCGTCACCCTGTTGCCGACCTATGCGGCGACGGCCTGGTATCATCGCAAGCTGGCGAACCCGGCCGCGACGGTCGAAGAACAGGTCCAGCGCGCGCGTGACTTCGCGTTGGGGCCTTACGCCTCGGCCCTGGCCAAGGGGCACATGATCTCTGACGCCGAGCGCGCGGACATCGTGCGCCAGATGAGCGACCTGACCGGCCTGTCGACCACCTTCATCGACAACGCGAATATGCGCGTGGATCTCGGCGCCTTCCGCAAGGAGTTGCTGCGCGACCGGCGCCAGACGATCGGGCGGCTGGACACCCGCTACATGGGTCTGGATGAAGATGCGGCGGGCGGCGAGCCAGAGGATGATCCGTCCAGCTCGGCCGTGACGGGGGCCTATTTCGGCATCTTCCGCGACTACGTGGCCAATGAACTGAACTACAAGACCGACGTCGAATACCGAATGTCGGCGCGGGGCCTGCCGGGCTTCAACTGGAACTGGAGCCACCGTCCGCCGGTGGGAGGGCCGCAAACCACGCCGAATACGGCCATCGATCTAGCCACGGCGATGCGACGAAATCCGTATCTGAAGGTGATGTCGCTGAACGGCTATTATGACGCCGCCACGCCCTTCTTCTCGACCGAGTTCGATCTGGCGCAAATGATGCTGGAGCCCAGCCTGCGGCCGAACCTGGAGTTCACCTACTATGAGGGCGGGCACATGATGTACCTCAGTCACGACGCTCTGGTGAAGCTGCACGCCGACCTGTCGCGCTTCTACGCCGAGACGGCGAACGGCGGGGTCCGGTAAGCCCCGCGGGACCTGGGAGCGGCTTAGGCCGCTTCCAGTTGTCCGCACACGAAGGCGACTTCGCCGGCGTTTAGCAGGGCCGCCAGCACCGGCTCAGCGTTCTCGGGCGAGACGATCAGGATGAAACCGACGCCGCAGTTGAAGGTGCGGCGCATCTCATGGTCGCTGATGCCGCCGGTTTCGGCCAGCCACTGGAAGACGGCGGGCATGGGCCAGGCGTTCCAGTCGAAGCGGGCGTGCAGACCCTCGGCGATGCAGCGGGGCGGGTTTTCGATCAGGCCGCCGCCGGTGATGTGGGCCGCGCCCTTGACCAGGCCCGCCTTCATGATCGGCAGCACCGGCTTCACATAGATGCGGGTGGGCTCCATCAGGGCCTGGGCCAGCGAGCGGTCCTTGGCGAAGGGGGCGTCGTCGCCCCAGGCCAGGCCGGACTTCTCGACCACCTTGCGCACCAGAGAATAGCCGTTGGAATGAGGGCCGGTGGAGGCCAGGCCGATGATGACGTCGCCGGCCGCCTGGCGATCCAGATAGGGCAGGGCGTGGCCGCGCTCGACGGCGCCGAGACTGAACCCGGCCAGATCGTAGTCGCCCTCGGTGTACATGCCCGGCATTTCGGCCGTCTCGCCCCCGACCAGAGCGCAGCCGGCCTGGCGACAGCCCTCGGCGATGCCGGCGACGACGCGGCGGGCGGCGTCGATCTCGAGCCGGCCGGTCGCGTAATAGTCGAGGAACAGCAGAGGTTCGGCGCCCTGGGCCAACAGGTCGTTGACGCACATGGCGACCAGGTCGACGCCGACGCCGTCATGACGGCCGGTCTCGATCGCGATCTTCAGCTTGGTGCCGACGCCGTCGGTCGTGGTGACGATCAGCGGGTCTTGGAAGCCGGCGGCTTTCAGGTCGAACAGGGCGCCGAATCCGCCTAGCGAGGGCTCCGATCCGGGGCGCGCCGTCGATTTCGCCAGCGGCTTGATATGTTCGACCAGCATTTCGCCCGCGTCGATGTCCACGCCCGCATCGGCGTAGGTCAGACCGTTTTCGAGAGGCTTTTGGGTGTCGCTCATGGGATCTCGGGCCTGAATCGGGGCGGAAATGCAGCGCGGCTCTTGCCACAGGTAGGATGCGCGGGGCTATAGCATCGGAATGACGCCGATCACCACCACCGAGGCGCTGGCCGATTTCTGCGCCCGCGTAGCCAACGCTCCTTTCATCACGGTCGACACCGAGTTCATGCGGGAAACGACCTATTGGCCGAAGCTCTGCCTGATTCAGGCGGCCTCGGCCGATCACGCCGCCATCATCGACCCGATGGCCGAGGGGCTGGATCTGGAGCCGTTCCTAGCGCTGTTGCGCGACGAGAAGATCGTGAAGGTCTTCCACGCCTGTCGCCAGGACGTGGAAATCTTCGTGCGCCTGGGGACCATGCCCAAGCCGATGTTCGACACCCAGGTCGCCGCCATGGCGGCGGGCTTCGGCGAGCAAGTGGCCTATGATTCGCTGGTGCGGCAGATGCTGCGCATCGAGGTGGACAAGGGCAGCCGCTTCACCGACTGGGCGCGCCGGCCGTTGTCGGAGAACCAACTGGTCTATGCGCTGGGCGATGTGACCCACCTTGCGGCGCTTTACCCCAAGCTGCGCGATCGGCTGCAAAAGGAAGGCCGACTAGAGTGGGTGATGTCGGAGATGGAGAGCCTGACCGATCCGGCCCTCTACGACACCAATCCCGAAAACGCCTGGAAGCGGCTGAAGCCCAAGAAGTTCTCGGCCAAATATCTGGCGGCGTTCAAGGCCGTCGCCGTCTGGCGCGAGCGGGCGGCGCAGGAGCGCGACCAGCCGCGCGGCCGCATCCTGAAGGACGAGGGCATCGACGAGATCGCCCAGCAGACTCCGACGGATGTCGAGGCTTTCAATCGCCTGCGCTCGGTGCCCAAGGGTTTCGGTGGCTCACGGCTGGGTCTGGAACTGGCTGAGGAGCTGAAGCGGGTTCTGGCCGATCCCGAGTCGCATGCGCCCGAGATGGAGCGCCCCGCCCACCGCCAGCCGGCCCCGCCGTCGGTGGTGGAATTGTTGAAGGTTCTGCTTAAGGCCAAGAGCGACAACGCCGGCGTGGCCTCCAAGCTGATCGCCACCGTGTCGGACCTGGAAAAGATCGCCATCAGTGACGACGCCGACATCGACGCCATGAAGGGCTGGCGCCGCCAGATCTTCGGCGAGGATGCGCTGAAGCTGAAGCGCGGCGAGATCGCCCTGGTGCTGAACGGCGCGCGGGTGGAAGTCGTCGAGATCGAGTAGGGGCGAGCGTCTCCTCCCCATGCAATGGGGAGGGGGACCGCGAAGCGGTAGAGGGGCTCTTGAAGTCCCGCGGGCGCCTATGATGCGTTGGAGAACCCCTCCGTCCCGGCGCGGAGGGCGCGCCACCTCCCCATAAGATGGGGAGGAGACGGGCTGATCGCCTTATATCTTCAGCCCCAGGTCCATCGCCTCGGCGAGCGCCTTGGCGCGCTTCTTGGTCTGTTCGCCCAGGAGGACGTCAGCGTAGCCTTCGGTCGCGGTCAGGCGCAGGTCGCCGCTTTTGACCTTGGCGGTGGCGTTGGCCATCAGCTGGGGCGAGCGCCCGGACAGATCGCAGGCAAGACGGATCGCCAGGCCGAGGGCGCGGGCGCGTTTGGCGGCGGCGGCGTCGAGCAGGCGATCGATGACCTCGGGCTGCGGCGTGGCGGGGGCGCCGCCGTAGCGGGCGTTCATCGCGGTGGCCAGAAAGGCGCGTTCCGTGTGGCTGATGCCCGCGACGGGCGCCCGCAGCACCTGGTCGAAGACAAGCTCCAGCCTGTGATCCGGGTGCAGCCGCGCGCCCAGGTCCGCCAGACGGCAGGCGGCGCTGACCAGTACAGCGTCGCGTTTCTCGCCGAACACCTCGGGCAGGGCGGCGACGATTTCTGAAATCCAGCCGTTGAGCGCGCCGGGCAGGGCGGGAGCCACGCCCTGACGACCGCCCAGGGCGGTGCAGCCGGCCAGCAGCGGATCGGCAGTCCGCGTCGCCTCGTCCAGCGTCTCGAACAGCAGGCCTTCGCGCACGCCCCAGGCCGACATCTCGATCTGTTTGAGACCCAGATGTTTGATCAACGCCTCAAGCACCAGGCCGGCGTAGGGCAAGGTTTCGGCGCGCTTCTTCGATACGCCGGGCAGTTTGGCCAAGCTGGCCGCCGACTGCTGCGCCACCAGACGCGCGGTCTCCAGCGCCTCATCGGCCGACATCTGATACTGATGCACGACTTTCAGCGGATAGGATTTCAAACCCATATGGACCTGGGCCAAGGTGCGCCAGGCACCGCCCACGGCGTAGAGGCGCTCGCTCTTGAACTGGGCTGCGACCGGTTTCAGGGCCTGATCGATACGGGCCTTGATGCGCTCGGCGTCGAAGGCCTTGCCGTCAGCCAGAGCAAACGGACCCAGCGGCAGGGTCAGACCGTTCTCGACGCCATCTCCGTTCAGCCGGGTCAGCTCCAGACTGGCGCCGCCCATGTCGGCCGAGACGCCGTGAGCCAGGGGGGCGCCGGCCAATACGCCCATGGCCGCATATTTGGCCTCTTCCTCACCCGACAGGACGCGGATCTGGAGGCCGGTCTCGGCGGCGACCCGTTCACAGAACTCCGGCCCGTCCAGGGCTTCGCGCACGGCGGCGGTGGCGGCGATCAGGGTCGCGTCAGGCCGCACGCCTTCCAGCACGGCGGCGAAACGGCGCAGCGCCGTCATCGCCATGACCACGCCCTCGTGCGACAGTTTGCGGGTCGTCGGCAGGTCGCGGCCCAGGCCGGCCAGAACCTTCTCATTATAGACGGTCCAGATCGCGCGGCCTTCCAACCGGTACAGGACCAGTCGAACCGAGTTTGAACCGATGTCGATCGCGGCGATGTCGCGGTCGGTAAGCGTGATGTCGGGCATCAGCGGCCTGGACGCTCGTAGCGCAGGACGGCGGGCAGGCTCTTGGCCTTACGGCCGCGCCCGGACAGGCTGGGATTGGTCATGAAGTATTTGTGGGCCGAGAAGGGCCGCTCAGGATCGGCGGGGGTGACGCGTGTATAGCGCCCTTCGGCGTCCAGCACCCAGCTTTGTGCATCGTCCTTCAGATTGGCGACCATGATCTGGTCCAGCACCTGATCGTGGACGGTGGCGTTGCGGATCGGCGTCATCAACTCGACCCGGCGATCCAGGTTTCGCGTCATCCAGTCGGCCGAAGAAATGAAGACCTTGGCCTTGTCATGCGGCAGGTCCTTGCCATTGGCGAAACAGACGATGCGGCTGTGTTCCAGGAAGCGGCCGACGATCGACTTGACCCGGATATTCTCCGACAGACCCGGCACGCCGGGACGCAGGCAGCAGATGCCGCGCACCACCAGATCGATCCGCACGCCCCACTGGCTGGCCCGGTAAAGGGCGTCGATGATTTCGACATCAACCAGGGCGTTCAGCTTGACCCAGATGGCGGCGGGTTTGCCCATGGCGGCGGCCGACATCTCCTTACCGATCAGTTCGATCAGCGTAGCCTTCATGTTCAGCGGCGAGACGACCAAGGCTTCGAGGTGGTCCGGCGTCGCATAGCCGGTGATGTAGTTGAACACCCGCGTCGCATCGCGCCCCAGGACGGGGTCGCAGGAGAACAGCGACAAGTCGGTGTAAACCTTGGCCGTTACGGGGTGATAGTTGCCGGTGCCGAAGTGGCAGTAGGTGCGCAAGCCCTCTCCCTCGCGCCGGACCACGACACTGACCTTGGCGTGGGTCTTATATTCGACGAAGCCGAAGACGACGTGGACGCCGGCCCGCTCCATCGCTCGCGCCCAGCGCAGATTGGCCTCTTCGTCGAAGCGGGCCTTCAGTTCGACCAGGGCGGTGACGTTCTTGCCGTTCTCGGCCGCCTCGATCAGGGCGGCGACGATGGGGCTGTCTTTCGAGGTGCGATACAGCGTCTGTTTGATTGCGATGACGTTGGGGTCGCGCGCCGCCTGACGCAGAAACTGAACCACCACGTCAAAGCTCTCGAACGGGTGGTGGATCAGCAGATCCTTTTCGCGAATGGCCGCGAAGACGTCGCCGCCATTGTCGCGTACGCGTTCGGGATAGCGCGGCTCATACCCCTTGAACTTCAGGTCCGGATGGCCGCCGGGGATCAGGTCCGACAGCTGGGCCAGACCCAGCATGCCGTCGACCAGAACCACGTCCTGGGGCGCGGCCTCCAGCTCGCCGACGATGAAATCGCGCAGATCGACAGGCATGGACGCCTCGATCTTGACGCGCACCACCGAGCCCAGGCGACGCTGCTTCAGCGCCTCCTCGAACTCCAGCACCAGATCTTCGGCCTCTTCCTCGATCTCGATGTCCGAGTCGCGGATCAGGCGCAGCACGCCCTTTTCCTGAACCTCGCAGCCGGGGAACAGGTGGTCGATGAACAGCAGCAGCACGTTTTCAAGCGTGATGAACCGCTTGTGCCCCGGCGTGGAACGGCCGTCGGTCGGAAGTTCCCAGAACCGACGCACCTGGGTCGGCACCGGCACCAGGGCGTAGAAGGTCTTGGTCTCGCCCTTGCGCTTCAGCTTCAGCGCTAGGGAGAAGCCCAGGTTGGGCAGGAAGGGGAAGGGGTGGGCCGGGTCGATGGCGAGCGGCGTCAGGACGGCGAAGAGCTGGTTCAGGAACTCGGGTTCCAAACGCTCGCGCTCGGTCTTGGTGATCTTCTGGCGATCGACGATCTCGATGCCGGCGACCGTCAGCTCCTTCTTCAGCTGGCGCCAGCGCAGCTGCTGTTCGGCCATCAGCTCGCCGGCGGCGATGTTGATGCGCTCCAGCTGTTCGGCGGGCGTCAGGCCGTCGGCGGACAAGACGCGCAGACGTTCTCGCAACTGGCCCTTCAGACCGGCGACGCGGGTCATGAAGAACTCGTCCAGATTATTGGCCGAGATGGACAGGAATCGCAGCCGCTCCAGCAGCGGGTGGTTGGGGTTGGCCGCTTCTTCCAGCACGCGTTCGTTGAACGCCAGCCACGAGGTTTCGCGATTGAAGAACCGGCTGGGCGAGGCCATCAGCTCTTCGCTCAGCGCCAGTTGGGGGGCGCGAGAGGCGGGAACCTCTTCGCCTCGGGTGTCGTCATGGATCGCGGCGTCGGTCATGAACCGGTTCTCGCGCGCGTGTGTGACGGCCGCAAGCTGGCGCCGAGGAAAATGTCGCGGATCAGTCGGCGGCGGCGTCCATGGCGTCCAGCACCTGACGCGCCAGAACGCGCGTGACCGGGCGGTGGAGGGCGTCCAGACGTTCGACCACCGCAGCGGCGGTCTCGGCCGAGCGGTCCAGGCGGCGGACCAGATAGTCGATCACGTCGTCGGATGGGGTGATGCTGCGTTCGGCGAAGCGGGCGCGCAGGATGGCCGACAGGACCGCGTCGTCGGGCGCGGCGATGGCGACGGCGCGCACGGCGTCCAGCCGCGAACGCAGGTCGGGCAGATCGACCGACCACTGACGCGGGGCCGAGCGGGACACCAGCAGAAGGGCGCCCCCGCCGGAGTTGGCCAGGTTGATCAGATGAAACAGGCTTTCGTCGTCGGCGTCGGCGGCGCGGTCCAGCAGGACCGGCCGGCCTTCCAGCTCCAGCGGGTCGATGAAGGCGGCCTCGGCGCCGTTCAGCGGCACGGCGCCGATCCGTTCGGCCCAGTCGGCGGCGAGGCGGCTCTTGCCCGATCCCGGGGGGCCGTGCAGCGCCAGCACCGCGCCCACGCCGTCGGGCCAGCGGGCCAGAACGCGCACGGCCTCGGCATTGCTGTCTGACGTCACGAAGGCCTCGCCCGCAACCGGCCGCTCCAGCGGCAGACGCAGCTGGTCGGTCGTCGTCGGGGGCAGGGCGCTCAGCGCGGACATGCGCCTGTCATAGCAGAGGCCGGCGTTAACCGCGTCAGGTCCGCTCTGTTGGTTGCGGGGAGCGAACCGCGCCCCTGTGGATGAAATCAGGCGAATTCGGCCAGGGCGGGGTTCAGTTTGCCGGCCTTGAACTCGGTCACCGTGTAATCGGCCAGGCCGTGAACCTGGAATGGATCGTCCTTCAGCAGGGTCTCCAGCTCTTGCTTGGTCCCGCCGCTGCGCACCAACAGAATGCCGCCGGTGCGCGGGACCATCGGCCCGGCGGCGATGATCAGGCCGCTGGCGACATGCTGATCCAGCCACGCGCGATGCTCGACCGTCCGCGCCTCGATAGCTTCGATGGGCTGGGTGTAGGTGATGGTGACGATGAACATGGCGGCCTCGGGCGGGATGGAAGCGTCAGATATCATGCGCGGCGGCAGGCTTTGCAACGGCTGAAACCTTGACTTTCCGGGGCGATGATGCGCCCTACGCCGCTTCGATTTCGGGCGCCGACGGCGTCGGATTCCACCGCCCAGAGACTCCAGACGGTTCGTTTCATGCACGCCTATCGCTCTCACACCTGCGGCGCCCTGCGCGCCTCTGACGCTGGTTCCGCTGTTCGCCTGTCGGGCTGGGTTCACCGCAAGCGCGACCACGGCGGTCTGCTGTTCATCGACCTGCGCGACCACTACGGCCTGACGCAGCTGGTTCTGCACCCCGAGACGCCGGGCTTCGCCGCCGTGGAGCGTCTGCGCGCCGAGAGCGTGATCAAGGTCGATGGCGAGGTGGTCGCCCGCGACGCCTCCGTGGTGAACCCCAACCTGCCGACCGGCGAGGTCGAGGTGCGCGTCCAGGGCGTCGAGGTGCTGTCCGAAGCCGCCGAACTGCCGATGCCGGTCTTTGGGGATCAGGAATATCCCGAGGATATCCGCCTGGCCAACCGCTTCCTGGATCTGCGCCGCGAGCGACTGCACAAGAACATCGTGCTGCGCTCCAAGGTGATTTCCTCGATCCGCCGCCGCATGGTCGATCAGGGCTTCCTGGAGTATCAGACGCCGATCCTGACGGCCTCGTCGCCGGAAGGCGCGCGCGACTTCCTAGTGCCGTCGCGACTGCATCCGGGCAAGTTCTATGCGCTGCCCCAGGCGCCGCAGCAGTTCAAACAGCTGCTCATGGTCTCGGGCTTTGATCGCTATTTCCAGATCGCGCCGTGCTTCCGTGACGAAGACCTGCGCGCCGATCGTTCGCTGGAGTTCTATCAGCTCGACGTCGAGATGAGCTTCGTGACGCAGGAAGACGTCTTCGCCGCCATCGAGCCGCTGATGCACGGCGTGTTCGAGGAGTTCGGCGAGGGCAAGCCGGTCTCGGCCATCGACGGCGTCCATACCTTCACCAACGACTTCGGCGAGACGTTCGAACACAAGGGTTTCGAGCGCCTGACCTACGCCCAGTCGATGGCCTGGTACGGTTCGGACAAGCCGGACCTGCGCAACCCGATCAAGATGCAGGTGGTGTCTGATCACTTCCGCGACGGCGGCTTCGGCCTCTTCGCCAAAATCCTGGGCGCGGACGACAAGAACGCCGTCTGGGCCATTCCGGCCCCCATGGGCGGTTCGCGCGCCTTCTGCGACCGCATGAACAGCTGGGCGCAGGGCGAGGGCCAACCGGGCCTGGGCTATATCTTCTGGTCCGAAGACCAGGGCGCTTGGGGCGGCCCGATCGCCAAGAACCTGGGTCAGGAACCGACCGAGGTCCTGATGTCGTCGCTGGGTCTGGGGCAGGGCGACGCCGCCTTCTTCGTCGCCGGCCTGCCTGCGACCTTCGCCAAGTTCGCCGGCCTGGCCCGCACCCGCGTGGGCACCGAGCTGAAGCTGGTGGACGAAGACCAGTTCAAATTCTGCTGGATCGTCGACTTCCCCATGTTCGAATGGTCGGAAGAAGAGAAGAAGGTCGACTTCAGCCACAACCCCTTTTCCATGCCGCAGGGCGGGCTGGAGGCTCTGGAGACCCAGGACCCGCTGACCATCCGCGCCTATCAGTACGACATCGTCTGCAACGGCTATGAGCTGTGCTCGGGCGCGATCCGGAACCACAAGGCCGAGATCATGCTGAAGGCCTTCGAGATCGCCGGCTATGACGCCTCGGTGGTCGAGGAGCAGTTCGGCGGCATGCTGAACGCCTTCCGCTTTGGCGCGCCGCCGCACGGCGGTCTGGCCCCCGGCATCGACCGCATCGTCATGCTGCTGGCCGGCGAGACGGCCATCCGCGAGGTCATCGCCTTCCCGCTGAACCAGCAGGGCGAGGATCTGCTGATGAACGCCCCGACCGAGGCCGAGGAGCGCCAACTGAAGGACGTCCACATCCGCACGGCCCTTCCGATCAAGGTGTGATCGGCGAGATCTGATCCAGGACGAAAAAAGGGGGGATGCTTAGCGGCGTCCCCCTTTTTTGTGCTCGCGCCCAAGGCGAGCACGATTGCCTGCAACCGCTGACCGGGATTTACGTTCGGATCGGACGTTAATCTTTCGGTAACCAAATGCGACGCGCCATTCGACTGGGTATCTTCATCGGCACCGTGCTGGGCATGAGCGCCTGCGCGACCCAGTATAACGCCAATGGCCGGCCGGTTTCGGGCGCTTACGGCTCGGTCGAAGCCGGGCGGACGGGCTGAGCGCAAAGGAAAACGTGGCGCTGGTCGCGATCCTGCCCTAATGTAGCGCTGCGGACGCCGTCTGTCGCGCCGCGTCGGTCCCCAAAACCCCCTAGATGTTACTCATCGCTATTGCTGTCGTTCTGCTCCTGGTGGTGCTCAACGGCTTGTTCGCCATGACTGAATTGGCGGTCGTCTCCTCGCGGAAATCCAAGCTGCAGGCGAGGGCGGAACGGGGCGACCGGGGGGCCCGGGCGGCGCTGAAACTGTCGGAAGAACCGACTCAGTTCCTGTCCGCGGTTCAGGTGGGCATCACTCTGATCGGCATTCTGGCGGGCGCCTATGGTCAGGCGACCATCGCGGGCGAACTGGATCGCATTCTGGAAGTCGCTTTCCCGGCGCTGGCTCAATACACCGAATTCTTCGCCACGGCCCTGGTGGTCGTGTGCATCACCTATGTCTCGCTGATCATCGGCGAACTGGTGCCAAAGCGTCTGGCGCTGATCTTCCCCGAGACGGTGGCGTCCAAGATGGCCAAGCCCATCTCGACGTTGGCGATCGTGCTGAAGCCCTTCGTCCTGCTGCTGACCGCCTCGACCTCGGGAATTCTGAAGCTGCTGGGCGTCAAGGATCGCGACGGATCGGACGTGACCCAGGAAGAGGTGGCTACGATTCTGGCCGAGGGCACCTCCGCCGGCCTGATCGAACCGGAAGAGCAGGAGATGATCGAGGAGATCATGCGCCTGGGCGACCGTCCGGTGCGGGTGGCCATGACGCCGCGCCACGAGGTGTTCTGGATCGCCTTGGACGACCCCGAGGAGGTTGTGCGCGAGGAAATCCGAACCTGCCCCTATTCGCGCATCGTCGTGGCGCGCGAGAACGACGTCGATAATCCGCTGGGGCTGGTGCACAAGAAGGACCTGCTGGACGCCCTGCTGACGACCGGCAAGATCGATGTGGAGCCGCTGGTCGCGGAGCCGGCCTTCATTCCTCAGTCGACCTCGGTGCTGAAAGCGCTGGAAATCCTGAAGGGCTCGCGGGTCCACATGGCCTTCATCGTCGACGAATACGGCGCCTTCGAAGGCGTGGTGACGGCGACCGACATTCTGGAGATGATCGCCGGCGACTTCGACGAGGGCCATGACGAAGAGCAGGCCTGGATCCATCAACGCGCGGACGGCACCTGGCTGGTGGACGGCCAAACCGACCTCGATGACCTTGCCGACACCCTGGGCGAAGACTTCGGCGAGCATGAAGGCTTCCACACTGTCGCCGGCCTGATTCTGCACCAGATCTCGCGCGTCCCGGACGAGGGCGAAGTGCTGCAGGTCGGCCGATTCGAGGTCGAGGTCGTGGATATGGACGACCGCCGCATCGACAAGCTGATCTTCAAGGAACTGGTGAAGGCACAGGACGAGCGCGACGCCATCGCCGCGCATCTGGAAGACTGATCGCAAGTGTCACATCGCCCTTGAAAAGGCGGGCGGTGTCGGGCATACGCCCCCCTCTGGCGAACGCACGGACCTTTCGGGTTTGCGCGGTTGTCTAGGAGTTTAGCTCAGCTGGTAGAGCACCGGTCTCCAAAACCGGGGGTCGTGGGTTCGAGTCCCCCAACTCCTGCCAATCCCCCCTGTCGCTTCCGGATGGGACTTCCCATCTGGGGCGACAGGAACAATTGTGTGAAGAGCAACTGATGGCCAAGGCCAAAACTCCCGGCAAGCGGCCTCAAGGCAGCGCGAAGCCCCAGATGGGCGCCAAGCCTCAGGCGGCCGGCGCCGCCGCCATCACGGTCGATTCGCCCGAGCCCAAGAAGCCCCGCACCAGCCCCGGCCAGTTCCTGAGCCAGGTGCGCGCCGAAGGCCGCAAGATCGTCTGGCCCAGCCGCAAGGAGACCTGGATCACCTCGGTGATGGTCTTCATCATGGTCATCATCGCCTCGATCTTCTTCTGGATCGTGGACACCGGCCTGGGCTACGCCTTCCGCTACATCATCGCTCTCGGATCCTGAGAAAGACGCGCCCATGACCGATGCAGCGCCCGCAAAGCCCGCCAATCCGCGCCACAAGTGGTACATCGTCAACGCCTACTCGAACTTCGAGAAGAAGGTCGCCGAGCAGCTGCGTGACCAGGCCAAGCAACAGGGCCTGGAAGACGCCTTCTCCGAAATCCTGGTTCCGACCGAGGACGTCGTCGAGATCCGTCGCGGCCGCAAGGTGAACTCGGAACGCAAGTTCTTCCCCGGCTATGTGCTGGTGAAGATGGAAATGACCGACCAGGCCTACCACTTGGTCAAGAACACGCCGAAGGTCACGGGCTTCCTGGGCGCCGCGGGCGGCACCAAGCCCCTGCCGGTCTCCGAGCGTGAAGTTCAGAACATCATCGGCGCCGTGGAAGAGGGCGTCGAGCGTCCGAAGCCCACCATCCGCTTCGACATCGGCGAGAAGGTCAAGGTGATCGACGGCCCGTTCGCCAGCTTCGACGGTTCGGTCGAGAGCGTGGACGAAGAACACGCCCGCCTGCGCGTCGCCGTGTCCATCTTCGGCCGCGCCACACCGGTCGAACTGGAATACGCCCAGGTGGAGAAGGTCGCGGGCTGAGGCTCACGCCCCTGTCGAGATTTCAAGCCGCGTCCGAAAGGGCGCGGCTTTTTCGTTTCTGCGGCGAGGGCGGGGCGGTGCGTTGCCTTTCCATCCCCCCTCTGTTACACGCGCGCCTTCGCTCGGCGGGCCTTGGTTCGTGGAGCGTCAAATCCGTGGGAGGCAGCCATGCCGCACCACGGCTCACCGGTCCCGGATCACGTCCGGGATCATTCATAGGAGAGACCAATGGCCAAGAAGATTCTCGGCTATATCAAGCTGCAAGTGCCGGCCGGTTCGGCCACGCCTTCGCCCCCGATCGGCCCGGCTCTGGGTCAGCGCGGCGTGAACATCATGGGCTTCTGCAAGGAGTTCAACGCGCGCACCGAGAAGGAAGCCAAGGGCACCCCGCTTCCGACCGTGATCACCGTCTATCAGGACAAGTCGTTCACCTTCATCACCAAGACGCCGCCAGCGACTTGGTACCTGAAGCAGGCCACGGGCCTGAAGTCGGGTTCGAAGCTGGTCGGCCGTGAAGTCGCCGGCAAGATCACGCAGGCGCAACTGCGCGAGATCGCCGAAAAGAAGATGAAGGATCTGAACGCCAACGACCTCGACGCGGCGGCCAAGATCATCGAAGGCTCCGCCCGCGCGATGGGCCTCGAAGTGGTGGAGGGCTAAACCATGGCCAAGCAAACCAAGGCCTTCAAGGCCCGCACCGGCGTGACCCAGGACCTGCTGCCGTTCTCCGACGCCATCAAGCTGGCCAAGGAAAACGCCAAGGCCAAGTTCGACGAGTCGCTGGAAATCTCGGTCAACCTGGGCGTCGATCCGCGTCACGCCGACCAACAGGTCCGTGGCGTCGTCAACCTGCCGTCGGGCACCGGCCGTGACGTTCGCGTCGCCGTCTTCGCCAAGGACGCCAAGGCTGCTGAAGCCACCGCAGCCGGCGCCGAACACGTCGGCGCCGAAGATCTGTACGAAAAGATCGCCGGCGGCTTCATGGAGTTCGACCGCGTGATCGCGTCGCCGGACATGATGGCCCTGGTCGGCCGTCTGGGTAAGGTGCTGGGCCCGCGCGGCCTGATGCCGAACCCCAAGGTCGGCACCGTGACCCCGAACGTGGCCCAGGCCGTCAAGGACGCCAAGGGCGGCGCCGTCGAGTTCCGCGTCGAGAAGGCGGGCATCGTCCACGCCGGCATCGGCAAGGTCTCGTTCAGCCAGGACGCCCTGGAAGCCAACGTGAAGGCCATCGTGGACGCCCTGGTGCGTTCCAAGCCGTCGGGCGCCAAGGGCACCTATGTGAAGCGTATCAGCCTGTCCTCGACGATGGGCCCGGGCTTCAAGGTCGACCCGGCCTCGCTGGGCGCCTAAGTCGAAAGACAAGCCACACTGAAGAACGGCGGGGAGCGATCCCCGCCGTTTTTTCTTGCCCGGATCAGTAGGCGGCGGTGAAGCGGGCGCGGCTGTGCTTGGGGTTCTCCAGTTCGTCGACCATGGCGATGGCGTAGTCGGAGAAGCCGATCTTGCTGTCGCCGTTGGCGTCCACGACCAGTTGGTCGGTCCCGGTGCGATAGCGGCCCAGGCGCGGCGTTTCCTCGATCAGGGCGGCGGGGGAGAAGAAAGTCCAGTCGATGTCCGTTTCCTGACGCAGGTCGTCCAGGAAGGTGATGCCGCCCTTGGCGATGGGCTTCCATTCGCCCGGAAACTGCGGCGTGTCGAACAGCAGGACGCCGGGCGCGACCTCCAGGCTGGCGGCGCCGCCGGTGACGAGCAGGCGCGGGACGCCGGCGGTCTTCAGCGCGCCGAGGATCGTCGCGGCGGGAACATCGAAGTGCAGGGCGCTGATGACCGCGTCCGAACCCTTGATCAGGTCGGCGAGCGCGGCGGCGTCCGAGGCGTCGCCGGCGACAGGCGTGACGCCGGTGGCGCTCGGAATCGCTTCCGGCTTGCGGGCGATGGCGGTGACCGTGTGACCGCGCGCGACCAGTTCCTTGGTGATTTCCGAGCCGGCGCGACCGCTGGCGCCGAGGACTGCGACTTTCATGGAAGGCTCCTTTGGGTATCCAATGGATACCAGGTGCGATATGGGATGCGACCATGCAAGACGGCACCTCTCAGACACCTGGTCACCTTCACGAAACCTGGCTGCGCGGCGATGTGTTCGCGGCGAACTGTCCGACGCGCCAGCTGCTGGACCGCGTCGCTGACAAGTGGAGCACCCTGATCCTGATCGTGCTTGGAGAGGGGCCGATCCGGTTCAACGCCCTGAAGCAGCGGGTCGATGGGGTGTCGCAGAAGATGCTGAGCCAGACGCTGAAATCGCTGGAGCGCGACGGGCTGGTGTCACGCTCTGTCGTGGCCACCGTGCCGGTGTCGGTGACCTATGCGGTCACGCCGCTGGGCCGAACCCTGATGGCGGCGATGCAGTCGATCATCGACTGGGCCGAGACCCGGATGCCGGAAGTCGCGGCCGCGCAAACGGCCTACGATCAGCGAGCCTCCGACGCCCACTGACTTTTTTATCGCGTGCGGCGAACGGCCACGCTCGACCCGCGTTCCTGTCGCGACCTTGAAGGGGGCGATATGTTCGGACTGGGCAAACTGATGGGCGACAAGCCCGGTGTGGGCGGGCACGATCCGTGGAAGGGGCGCCTCGCGTTCGGCGCCATCGTGCTGGTGGCGGCCTATTTCGCGGTCCAGCTGATCGTGACCTTGCAGACGCTGTGGCTGCTGATCTTCGGAGCCATCGTGGTGTCGGTGATCCTGCGCGCCCTGGCCGATCCCATCGTGCGCTGGCTGAAGGCGCCGGATCCGCTGGCCGTCTTCCTGTCGCTGCTGATCGTGATTGCGGTGCTGGCAGGCGTTCTGACCCTGTTCGGAACCCAGATCACCGAACAGGTCGTGGCCCTGTCGGCCGTGGTGCCGCAAGGGTGGGAGCAGGTTCAGTCCTGGATCCAAGCCCAACCCTATGCCGCGCAGCTGCTGGAACAGTTGCAGGGGCTGGGCGGCCGCGCCGGTCAAGCGTTGCAGGTCGCGCAGAAGTTCGCCCTGGGTCTCGCATCGGGCGTCACCACCCTGGTTCTGGTCGTGGTTGCGGGGGTCTTTCTTGCGATCGAACCCGCCAAGTCGCGCGAGGGGCTTCTGTCCATGCTGCCCATGGATCGGCGGCCGCGAATGCGCGAAGTGCTGAACAGCTGTGGCAAGGCGTTGAAGGGCTGGCTGAAGGCGCAGCTGTTCTCGATGGTCCTGGTCGGGACGCTGACGGGCGTCGGTTTGGCCATCATCGGCGTGCCGTCGGCGCTGGGGCTGGGTCTGCTGACGGGACTGGCGCAGTTCGTGCCGATCGTGGGCCCCATCGTCTCCACCGTGCCGGCCGTGCTGGTTGGCGCCACGCAAGGGTGGCAGACGGCCCTGATGACGCTGGCGCTGTATGTCGTTGTGTCCCAGCTGGAGAGCAACTTCATCACGCCGATGGTGCAGAAGAACGTCGCGAACCTGCCCGTCGTGCTGGGCATCTTCGCCGTGGTGGGCATCGGCACCCTGTTCGGGCCGCTGGGCGTGCTGTTCGCCACGCCGCTGGCGCTGGTGCTGCACACCCTGATCACCATGCTGTATCGTCAGGACGTGCTGGGCGATCCCAAGGCCAAGGCGCCCGGCGAGAAATAAAATGGGACCGTCCGTGGTCTGACAACTTGACGCAGGCGTCGCGATCCCGTTTCGAGGGCGGCCGCGACCGGCAGACCTGGAACCAGACGTGAAGATTGGGCGAGCGCCAGCACGAATCGGCAGGACCCATCACGCGATGGGCGAGGGCTGAGGCGTGGCCCAGGCCCGGTCGAAACGCACCACCCGCTCCGAGACCCGGCAGGTCGCGGCCCTGCCGTGGCGGCTGGAGGACGGCGAGCGTCGCATCCTGATGATCACCTCGCGCGAAACGCGACGCTGGGTGATCCCCAAGGGCGGGCGGATGGTCGGCAAGAGCGATCCCGAGGCCGCCGCCCAGGAGGCGATGGAGGAGGCGGGGGTGAAGGGCGACGTCGACACTCAGTCCATCGGCGTCTTCCGATACGCCAAGGGTCTGAAAGACGGCGGCGTGCGCCAGTGCGTGGTGTCGGTCTATCCGCTGGAAGTGCTGATCCAGATGGGCGCCTGGCCCGAAGCGCATCAGCGCGAGCGCCGCTGGATGAGCCTGAGCGAGGCGGCGGATCTGGTTCATGAGCCCGACCTGGCCGCGCTGATCCGCGACTTCGACGCCACGCCGCTGGAAGATTGAGCAACAGTCGGTCGAATTCGAGTGGCCTGCGGGCCTGAGCGTTCCGATAAGAGAGCGGGGGAGGCCATCATGATCATCACACGCAAACAGGCGCTAGCTGCGTCGCTGGGTCTGGCGCTGGGTCTGAGCGCGACAGGCGCGCACGCGCAGACGGCGGCTCAGTCGGAAACAGTCGTCGTCACGCGCGTCGAGCCTGCGCCGCAGGATGCCGGCTTGGCCCGCCGCAGCGCCTTGGCGCGCGAACTGATCGATCTGTCCGTCGGACCGAACTTCATGAAGGAGTTCGAGCGCGTAATGGTCGCGCAGATGGGCGAACTGGATAAGAAGGGCGGCGAAGAAGCGATTTGGGTCCGCACTAACATGCCGTCTATGGCTAGCAGAATGATCGAGCGGTTCATGGATGACTTGGCCCCAATCTACGGTTCCGTCTTCACTGAAGAAGAACTCTTCGCTCAGATCGCATTCTATCGCACGGCTGTCGGGCGCTCTGTTGCAGCCAAGACGATATCCTTGAGCATGGCCTCACAGGAGGTCGAGACCGCAGCGATGACGAACCTTCTGGAGGAGTTCGAGAGCAACTATTGCGCCCGGTTCGACTGCGGCGAGGCCGAACAGACCGGCGCCAAGCCCAGCCGGCGTTAAGCCGGGTTGATTTCCAACGACGGCGCCTGTAAGAGCGCCGCTTCCCGTCGGAGGTTCATCTTCTGACGGTCCTGTCCGAGAACTTCGGGGCGTGGGGGTCACCCAGGCCATAACTGTCAGAGAGCCCTCTGACGCCGTGGGGAGATGGGGACGCGACCTTGCGCTGTCAGCCCGCATTCCGGGACGGACGCCGTCAGACGCATCCTTCGGACAATACGACCGGCCCGACGTTTCGCAGCGATGCGACGCGCTTTGGCCAATCCGTCGTCGGGAATAAGCCCGGCGGCGAATACCAAGACTGGAGACCGCAATGGATCGCGCTCAAAAAGCCGAGTCTATCGAATCGCTCAAGGGCGTTTTCGCCGACGCCGGCAGCGTGGTCGTGACCCACAACCTGGGTCTGACCGTTGCGGAAATGGAAGATCTGCGTGGCCGTCTTCGTAAAGAAGGCGGCGCGTTCAAGGTGGTCAAGAACCGCCTGGCGCTGAAGGCGCTCGAAGCCGAGGAAGGCAGCGACTACCACAACCTGTTCAAGGGTCCCGTGGGCATCGCCTATTCCGAGAACCCCGGTACGGCCGCCAAGGTCGCCACCGAGTTCGCCAAGGCCAACGATCGCTTCAAGATCGTCGGCGGCTTCATGGGCTCGACCATCGTCGACCAAAAGGGCGTGGACGCACTGTCCAAGCTCCCGACGCTCGACGAGGTTCGCGGTCAACTCATCGGCCTGCTCAACGCGCCTGCGACCCGTATCGCCGGCGTGCTGCAAGCACCCGCCGGTCAGCTGGCTCGCGTGTTCAACGCCTACGCCACCAAGGAAGCCGCGTAAGCGGCCCAGCCTTTCATCTCTGCATCACTCTCTAAAACCAATCCTCCGAAGGAAAACTGACAATGGCTGACCTCGCCAAGATCGTCGAAGACCTGTCCGCTCTGACCGTCCTCGAAGCTGCTGAACTCTCCAAGCTGCTGGAAGAAAAGTGGGGCGTCAGCGCCGCTGCTCCGGTCGCCATGGCTGCTCCGGCCGCCGGCGGCGGCGCTCCGGCTGAAGCTGCCGAAGAGCAAACCGAATTCACCGTCGTCCTGGTCGACGGCGGCGACAAGAAGATCAACGTGATCAAGGAAGTCCGCGGCGTCCGTTCGGACCTGGGTCTGAAGGAAGCCAAGGACCTGGTCGAAGGCGCTCCGCAGAACGTCGTCGAGAACGTCTCCAAGCAAGCCGCCGACGAAGTCGCCAAGAAGCTGACGGAAGCCGGCGCCAAGGTCCAGATCAAGTAAGATCTGACTTTCGGCATTTGCTGAAGATCGGGAAGACCTGGCGGGAAACCGCCGGGTCTTTTCTTTTGGGGCCTACCGCGCGGAGCGCTGTTGAGGCCCTTGGCGGACATCTTAGTTATCTGACTGCGCGGACGGATAGGTAAGCTTCCTGTTCAACATGCTGAGCGTCGCTAAATATCTGGTCGGTCAATCCGCGAACGGGTTCGTAGGGCCGCCAGCCATTGCGCCTGTTGCGGTAGGCCATCGCTTCTTCTTGTGTTGATGCATAGAAGGCTTCGACAAAGCGAGCATCGGGATCCCGGAGACGATCCCACGCCTCACTGACGGCAGCGCACTTTTGTGAGTTCGCTGTTTCCCAAATCTCAAATCTCAGCAGAGCCATCGGCCGGTTCTTAGCGGAGCGAACGTGCGGCGAAAAAGGCCCACAGGGCGTCGTTGTCGGCGACCCAGCTGTGGCCGCCGCCGGCGGTGATGCGGCCCACCACGTCCGCGCCGTCGCGGCAGGCTGAGTAGCCCTCTTCATAGATCTTGTCGGTGATCCAGCGGGTGTCTCGCACATGGGTGCAGCCGTTCAGCTGGGCCCAGCGCTGTTCGGCGGCGTGCATGGTGTAGCTCCAATAGCCTGCGCCGCCGCCCTGGATCGGATTGGTCGTGTCGGCGTCGCCGGCGAAGGCGATGACCGGCATGGGGCGCGAAGGGCGGCAGGTGGCGGGATCGGGTTGCTGCGGGCGGTCCTTTCTGGGATTGCCGGCGCGCAAGCCGACGACCGGAGCGATGGCGGCGAAACGGTCGGCGGCGACGCAACCCAGCCAGGACGCCATCCGCCCGCCGCCCGACAAGCCCGTCGCATAGATGCGGCTGTCATCGACGCAGCCCTGGTCAGCCAGATAATCGATGGCTCCCGTCAGATAGGCGACGTCGTCGGCATCGCCGGGACCGGGGACTGCGCCGGTGACGGTCGGCACGCCGGGGATGTTCCAGACGAAACCTTGATCGATCGGAATGCCGGCGTCGGGCGCGGCGACGATGAAGCCGTGCCGATCCGCCGCTTCAGCCAAGCCGGAAGACGCCAGCATCTTCTCTCCGGTGCCGCCGCTGCCATGCAGCAGGAAGACCAGAGGCGCCGGCCTTGCGGGGTCAAAACCCATGGGCAGGTGGATCCGCATCGTGCGTCCGCTGCGGCCGATGGCGACGGCCTGAGTCGCGCCCGCCTGTCCGATGTTGCAGGGGCCGGCTGCCTGCGCCGACGGGCTGAAGATCATCAGGCCCATCAGGGCGGCGAACAGACCGAACCAAGGCTTCATGCGACGTCGTCTCCGCTGATCGAGGCCGGCAGGGTGGGATGTTTTCGGCATCGAGGCCAGTCTTGAGCGGCGCCGTGCGGCTTCCCATCTGTGGACACCCCAAGACGGAGCCATCCCCTATGAAAATTCTGTTGGTGCTGACGTCGCACGATCAACTCGGCGACACGGGCAAGAAGACCGGCTTCTGGCTGGAAGAACTGGCGGCGCCCTATTACGCGCTGAAGGATGCGGGCGCGGAGATCGTGCTGGCCTCGCCCAAGGGCGGTCAGCCGCCGCTGGACCCCAAGAGCGACGACCCCGACGCCCAGACCGACGATACGCGCCGGTTCAAGGCCGACCCCGAAGCCCAGGCCGCCTTGGCCTCGACCGTCGTCCTGTCGTCGGTGAAGGCCGAGGATTTCGACGCCGTCTTCTATCCCGGCGGCCACGGACCGCTGTGGGACCTGGCGAACGACGCCGACTCCATCGCCCTGATCGAGGCCTTCGCCAAGGCTGACAAGCCGACCGGCTTCGTTTGTCATGCGCCCGGCGTGCTGAAGTCGGTGAACGGACCGGACGGCAAGCCGCTGGTCAACGGCCGCAAGGTGACCGGCTTCACCAACTCCGAGGAGGAGGCCGTGGGCCTGACCGACGTGGTGCCGTTCCTGGTCGAGAACGTGCTGACCGCCAACGGCGGCGACTACTCCAAGGGGCCGGACTGGGGCTCCTATGTGCTGACCGACGGCAAGCTGGTGACCGGGCAGAACCCCGGCTCGTCGCACGCGGCGGCCGAGGCGTTGCTGAAGCTGTTAAAGTAAGGGGCGTGTCTCCTCCCCGCGAGGCGGGGAGGAGACGCTTTTAGCGCCGGCGAGGCGCGAGGATGTCGGACAGGCGATCCGGCGCGCCCTCGACCCGTTCCAGCCGCGGGTAGCGCAGGCCGTCGTGGTAATTGAAGGCCACCGTGCGGAAGCGATCGCCGGATTTCAGCAACAGTTCGATCGGGGCGTCGGTCCCTTTCGCCGCCGTGACGGTGTTGCGCAACACCTCGGCCGAGCCGGCCTTGCCGTTGACGGCGACCAGGCTCCAGCCGGCGCCGAGGCCTTGCTCGAAGGCGGGCCCGCCCCAGCGGATGTTGGTCAGCTTGTCGCCCGACAGGGTGAAGCCCAGCGAATATTGGAAGTCGTTGGCCCAGCCGCTCTGGACCGACTTCTCCGCCGCCGAGGGCGTGTCGGTGTAGGTCAGTCGCCAGCCGCCACGCTCGATCCCGGCCAGCGGCGCGCGGGCGTCGGGACCGACGGCGTCCAGACGGGTGCGCAGGAAGGCGGCCCAGTCGTGGGGATAGACCGCATTCAGGGCCGCGACGACATCTTCGAAGGTGTAGCCCTGAGGCGCCCATTCGCCGTCGTCGTGACCGTAGAAGCCCCTGGCGAAATCATCCAGCGACTTGCGGCCATTGGTGCCCTCGCGGATCAGGGTGTCGGCGTCCAGCCAGACCAGCAGGCTTTCGCGGTAGTAGTCGCCTGTGCCGCGCATCCATGAGGTGAACTGGCCCGGCACGCGATAGCCCAGCAGATTGTGGTTGTTGGTATCCTGCAAGGCGCGCCACTGGCGACCCGGCTGGTTGTCATAGAAGGCGGCGACGCTGGCCAGGGTGGCCAGGGCCACGTCCTTCGAATGCAGGCCCGACCGGGCGGCCAGCACATCGCCCCAGTATTCGGTCTGACCTTCATAAACCCACAGCAGGGTGTTCTGGGTCGGGACGTTGTGGTTGGCGGTCAGCTCGTCCGCCGGACGCATGAACTTGCCGTTCCAGGAGTGGGTGTATTCGTGGGGCAGCAGACCCCGATCGCCGGCGCTCTTGCTCCAGTTGGTGAAGAAGTCGGGCGCGCCGGTGTTCTCGGACGAGCGATGATGCTCCAGCCCGATGCCGCCCATCTGATCGGTCAGGGCGAACAGGAATTCGTAGTTGTCGAAGTGACGGGCGCCGAACAGGCGGTCGGCCTGCTGAACCATGTTCTCGAACAGTTTCAGCTGGTCGTCGGTGGCGGCCAGACCCTTGGCCTCGTCGGCCAGGATGTTCAAGTGGACGCGCTCACCGCTGGGGTCGATGTCGACGCGGCGATAGTGCGCGCCCGCGAAGATGGGGCTGTCGATCAGGGTGTAGAGGTCGGTCGGGGCGAAGGCCGCCACGTCGCCGTCCTGAGACGCCGTGGTCAGGGCGGTGCCGTATTTCCAGCCGGCGGGCAGGACCACCGACGGGGCGACCTGGATCTGGCGGCTGAAATAGCCGGCCGGATAGAGGATGGCCTTTTCCCACTGCAGATTGACCATGGCCGGGGTCATCAGCACGCGCCAGTTGGAACTGTCGGGCTGAGTCAGTTGCTGGAACTGCACGTCGATGCTGGTCACGCCCGCCGGGATGTCGAGGTGGAAGGCGTAAGGATCCAGCGTGTCGCGCAGCCACTCCATCCGCTGGCCATTGGCGGTGACGGTCAGGCCGGACAGCAGTTGGATCGGGCCGGTGGCGGCGTGGTTGCCGGGCAGGAACTTCGGATAGAGCAGGGTCAGCGGGCCCGGGCTGGCGACCGGGATGGTCTGGCTGACGCGGATGATGCGGCGGTCCAGGTCGGTGATGTCGGCGCGGTAATGGATCACGCCCGGATAGGGCTTGTCCTGGGGCGCCGGGATGGCCGGCTGGGCGCGGGGCAGGGCCAGCGGCGCCTGGGTCGCATCGATGACGACCGGAGTGGACTGGAAACTCTGGGCCAGAACTGGCGAAGCGGCGGCCGTCATCAGAACGGCGAGGCAGGCGGCGGTCAGGCGGGTACGCGGCATTCGGTCATCCGGTTCGGCGAGGAAGCCGCACCGTCGGGGGCGAGGGGCGATGCGTCAAGCGTGGCGTTGTGTCTCCTCCCTCTCGCGACCGATCGGGAGGAGACGTACGCCGTCAGCGCCGGCGGGGCGTCAGGATGTCGCCCAGGCGATCAGGTGTGCCGGGGATGCGTTCCAGGCGGGGGTAGCGCAGGCCGTCGTGGTAGTCGAAGACGACGGTGCGGTATTGCTCGTCGTCCTTGACGATCAGGGTGATGGGCGTCGATGGGTCCTTGGCGGCGGTGACGGCCTCTGCCAGGCGTTCGGCGCTGGCGGCCTGCCCGTTGACGGCGACGATCTCCATCCCGGCGGCCAGGCCCGACTTGAAGGCCAGACCGTTCCACTGGACGCTGCGGATCTTGTTGCCTTCGCCGGTCTGGAAGCCCAGCGAATAGGTGAAGTCGTTGCGTTTCAGCTCGGCGTACAGGGTCTTCATGTAGTCGGTGGGCTTGTCCGTGAAGGCTAGGCGCCAGCCGCCGCGCGCCAGACCGTCCAGCGGGGCGCGGGCCTCAGGGCCGTCGGCGTCCAGGCGGGTGCGCAGGAAGGTCGCCCAGTCATTGGCGACGACGCCGTTCAGGGCCGCGACCACATCCTCGAACGTATAGGGGGCCGGCGTATAGCTGCCGTCCTGGACGCCGTAGAAGGCGCGGGCGAAGTCGTCGAGCGACTTCCGGCCGCCGGTCTTTTCGCGGATCGTCGTGTCGACGTCGAGCCAGATCAGCTGGCCCTCCGAATAGTAGTCCTCGTCGCGCTGCCATGACAGCCAGCCCTTGGGCTGGCGCTGGCTGATGATGGGGTCGTTGGTGGTGTCCTGCATCGCGCGCCATTCGCGGCCGACGCGCGTGTCGAAGGTCGCGGCGGTCATGGCCAGGGCATCCATCGCCTGTTGCTTGCTGAGCAGGCCCGAGCGGGCGGCGATGACCTGACCATAGTACTGGGTCTGGCCCTCATAGACCCACAGCAGGCTGTTCTGCAGGGGCGAGTTGAAGTTGGGCACATACTGGTCGGCGGGCCGACGCCATTTGCCGTCCCAGGAGTGGTTCATCTCGTGGCTGAGCAGGTCGCGGTCGGACAGGTGGGTGTCCCAGCCGGTGAAGAAGGCGGGATCGACCGAGTTTTCCGAACTGCGGTGATGCTCCAGCCCGATGCCGCCCAGCTTGTCCGTCATGGCGATCAGGAAGTCGTAGTGGTCGAAATGGCGCGCGCCATACAGGCGGTCCATCTGGGCGACCAGATTGCGCAGGATCTGGATCTGCTCGTCGGTGGCGTTCAGGCTGTCGGCCTTGTCCGCGACGATGTTGGCGCGAACGGGCGAGCGGCCGCCGGGATCGAGGTCGATCTGGCGATAGTGGACGCCGGCGAAGACCGGGCTGTCGATCAGCACTTCCAGATTGACGGGCTTGAACGTCTGGACGTCGCCGGCCTTGCTTTCGGGCTCGAGCGCCGTGCCGAACTGCCATCCGGCCGGGAATTTGACCGTGGGCTGGACCGTGATGTTCCGCGACCAGTGGCCGGCGGGATAGAGCAGCATCTTCTCCCACTGGATGTTCAGCATCTCGGGCGTCATCGTGATGCGGCCCTGATTGCCGGTCGTCGGCGACAGGTGCTGCAGGGTGATGTCCAGCGCGGTCGCACCGGCCGGGACGACCACGTGGTAGGCGAAGGGATGCAGGGTGTCGCGCACCCACTGCACCCGCTGGCCGTTCGCGGTGATCTCGATGCCGGCCAGCTGCGCGATGGGGCCGACGGGGCCGTGGTTGCCCGGCAGCCATTCGGGGAAGAACAGGGTCATCGGTCCCGCCTGGGCGACCGGGATCGTTTCCTTCACCGCAAAGATGTGCTGGGCCAAATTGGTGGCGTCGACGTCCAGGGTGATGACGCCGGGATAGGCGACGTCCCGCGCTTCCGGAATCGCGGGCAGGGGCGCAGGCAGGGCCGGCGGCGTGGTCGAGGCCTGCTGCGCCAGGGCGGCCGGGGCGGTCGAGACGAGCAGAAGAGCGAGGCCGAGAGGGGCGGCGCGCAGGCAAGAACGGATCATCGAGGACTCTTCAAGCGACTGGGGAGCCGCGACAGTCCGACGCAGGGGGCAGGGCGTCAAGCGTCAGCGCTGATCCGAAATTGCACTGCACCCAGAAAACGCGTGCAAAATGCAAGGAGGTGTAATTTGGATCAGTCCTCCTCCATCGGACGCAGGGGCGGCGTGGTGGGCAGATTGTGCTGTCGTTTCGGGTCGTTGGCCATGCCCCGGTAGTAGCGCACGGCATGGTCGTCGATCTTGGCGATGGCCTCCAGATCCTTGTGCAGCCGGGACCAGCCCCGCGCCTCGATCAGCTTGCCGTCGATCATCGCCCGTGAAGCATTGGCCCAGGCCAGACGCGCCATGTCGGCGGCGTTGCAGGGCAGGCGCTGGTCTATGGCGTCCAACTCATAGGCGTCGAGCGGTTCGAAAACCGCGCCGTGCGGCTGGTCCGAACGGCGCCAGCCTTCCGTGCGAGCGCGCCAACGGAAGGTCGACAGACTGAGGCCGTGGCGCGCGCAGACCTCCTGGGCGAACCCCCCGGCGAGATAGTCTTTACGGGCCGCGGCCCAGGTTGCGGCGGACCGTCGGGTCCAGTCGGGCGAATTCGGATTGGGATCGGAGAGGTCATCGGTCATGCGGCCCATGATGCGGGCGACGACGCCTATGGCCGGAACAATGACGCTTCGAGCGCCCAAGCCGTTGAATAGGCTGTGGTCAGGGTGTCGAAATAGGATGGAGCGCGGTCGCCAGCCATCCTGTTTCGGTCTTCAACCCGGCTTGACGTCCAGCAGTTCGACCGAGAAGCGCAGGGTGGAGTTGGGCGGCAGTTCGTCGCCGCCGACCCAGCGCGAGCCGTAGCCCAGCGTGGCGGGGATGACGAACTCGTAGATTTCCCCGACGCGCATCAGGGCCACGCCCTCGGTCCAGCCCTTGATGACGCGATTGAGCGGGAACTCGGCCGGTTCGTTGCGGGCGTAGGAACTGTCGAACTCGCGCCCGTCGATGAAGGTCCCGCGATAGTGGACCTTGACCGTGTCGGTCGCCTTCGGCTGAGCGCCCTCGGGGTGGGCCTTGCCGACGCGGCGATATTGCAGGCCGCTTTCGGTGGTCGTCCAGCCGCGCCGGGCGCCGTTCCAGGCGAGGTAGGCGGTATTGCCGGCGTCCCAGGCCTGCTGCGGCGTCAGGGCGCCCTGGCCATTGACCTGATCGGCGGCGCGCGCGGCGGCCGAAGCCGTCTCGGCATAGGTCACCGGCTCGCGATGGGTGGCGCAGGCGGAAAGGGCGAGGGCGGCGAGCAGGGGCAGGGCGATCCGTGTCATAAGGCGACGCTAGATCAGGCCATCGTCGCTCGCAACGAGATTGCTCGGCTCTGTCGAAAAGGTTCCCTGGGGCCTTTATTTCGTCGCGAATGCGCGTATATGTGCGCGCTCCGCAACACTCCATATGAGTCTGCGCGCAAGCGCCGAGGCCCGGTCCGTCGCCCTCCGACCGAGCGAAGGCGCGGCTCCTTCCCAGGGAGCCGGTCCATTTCAGGCGTCCTGGCCCGGCAGCGGGCCGAGGGTGGATGCCGAAACCCTGGCTGCGGACGCGGAAACGCGCGCCGTGGCTGCTGCATTTCACGCACGTCTTCCCCGGGGCGTGCGCCATGGGAAACACTGAATGACTGACGTCGCCCACGATCTCGCCATCAACGGTCAGATCGCTTCCGCCACCTCGTTCACCGGCAAGAAGCGCATCCGCAAATCCTTCGGGCGTATTCCCGAAGCGATCGCGATGCCGAACCTGATCGAGGTTCAGCGCGCTTCCTACGAACAGTTCCTGCAGCGCGAGGTCCGTCCGGGCGTCCGCAAGGAGCAGGGCATCGAGGCGGTCTTCAAGTCGGTGTTCCCGATCAAGGACTTCAACGAGCGCGCCATCCTGGAATACGTCTCGTACGAGTTCGAAGAGCCGAAGTACGACGTCGAAGAGTGCATTCAGCGCGACATGACCTATGCCGCGCCGCTGAAGGTCAAGCTGCGCCTGATCGTGTTCGAAACCGACGAGGAAACGGGAGCCCGTTCGGTCAAGGACATCAAGGAGCAGGACGTCTACATGGGCGACATCCCGCTCATGACGGATAAGGGCACCTTCATCGTCAACGGCACCGAGCGCGTGATCGTCTCGCAGATGCACCGTTCGCCGGGCGTCTTCTTCGATCACGACAAGGGCAAGACGCACTCCTCGGGCAAGCTGCTATTCGCGGCCCGCGTGATCCCGTACCGCGGCTCGTGGCTCGACTTCGAGTTCGACGCCAAGGACGTGGTCTATGTCCGCATCGACCGCCGCCGCAAGCTGCCCGCCACGACCTTCCTGATGGGTCTGGGCATGGACGGCGAAGAAATCTTGAAGACCTTCTATGAGACCGTGCCTTACGAGAAGCGCGGCGAAGGCTGGGTCACGCCCTACAAGGCCGAGCGCTGGCGCGGGGTTAAGCCGGAGTTCGACCTGATCGACGCCGACACCGGCGAAGTGGTCGCCCAGGCCGGTCAGAAGATCAGCGCCCGCGCCGCCAAGAAGCTGGGCGAAACGACGACCTCGCTGTCGCTGGCCGCCGACGCCCTGGTAACCAAGTATCTGGCCAATGACGCCGTCAACTTCGAGACCGGCGAAATCTTCGCCGAGGCCGGCGACGAACTGGACGCCCCGACCATCGAAGTGCTGGAGCAAAACAGCTTCACCACCATCGAAGTGCTGGACATCGACCACGTCACGGTCGGCGCCTACATGCGCAACACCCTGCGCGTGGACAAGAACGACAACCGCGAGGACGCCCTGTTCGACGTCTATCGCGTGATGCGCCCGGGCGAGCCGCCCACCCCGGAAGCCGCCGAGGCCATGTTCAACTCGCTGTTCTTCGACAGCGAACGCTACGACCTGTCGGCTGTCGGCCGGGTCAAGATGAACATGCGTCTGGAAAGCCCCGAGGTCTCCGACGAGATCCGCGTGCTGCGGAAGGAAGACGTGCTGAAGGTGCTGCAGATCCTGGTCGGGCTGAAGGACGGCCGCGGCGAGATCGACGACATCGACAACCTGGGCAACCGCCGGGTCCGTTCGGTCGGCGAGCTGCTCGAAAACCAGTACCGCGTCGGTCTGCTGCGGATGGAGCGCGCCATCAAGGAGCGCATGTCCTCGGTCGATATCGACACGGTCATGCCGCACGACCTGATCAACGCCAAGCCGGCCGCCGCCGCGGTTCGCGAGTTCTTCGGTTCGTCGCAGCTTTCGCAGTTCATGGACCAGACGAACCCGCTGTCGGAAATCACCCACAAGCGTCGTCTGTCGGCGCTTGGCCCGGGTGGTTTGACGCGTGAGCGCGCGGGCTTCGAAGTCCGCGACGTGCACCCGACCCACTACGGCCGGATCTGCCCGATCGAAACGCCGGAAGGCCCGAACATCGGCCTGATCAACTCGCTGGCCACCCACGCGCGCGTCAACAAATACGGCTTCATCGAGAGCCCCTACCGCCGCGTGAAGGACGGCCAGGCCCAGGGCGAGGTGGTCTACATCTCGGCCATGGAAGAGTCGAAGTACACGATCGCTCAGGCCAACATCGAACTGAAGAACGGTCAGATCGTCGAGGACCTGGTTCCCGGCCGGATCAACGGTGAATCCCAGCTCCTGAACAAGGACGCCGTGGACATGATGGACGTGTCGCCGAAACAGGTCGTTTCGGTCGCTGCGGCCCTGATCCCGTTCCTGGAAAACGACGACGCCAACCGCGCGCTGATGGGCGCCAACATGCAACGTCAGGCCGTGCCTCTGGTGCAGTCGGACGCGCCGCTGGTCGGCACCGGCATGGAAGCGGTCGTGGCCGTGGACTCCGGGGCCGTCGTGGTCGCCCGTCGTGACGGCGTCGTCGAACAGATCGACGGCACCCGGATCGTCGTTCGCGCCACCGGCGACGTGGACGCCGCCCGCTCGGGCGTCGACATCTACCGCCTGTCGAAGTTCCAGCGTTCGAACCAGTCGACCTGCATCAACCAGCGCCCGATCGTGCGCGTGGGCGATCAGGTGAAGGGCGGCGACGTGATCGCCGACGGTCCGTCGACGGACCTGGGCGAACTGGCTCTGGGCCGCAACGCCCTGGTCGCCTTCATGCCCTGGAACGGCTACAACTTCGAAGACTCCATCCTGATCTCCGAGCGCATCGTGCGCGACGACGTCTTTACCTCGATCCACCTGGAAGAGTTCGAAGTCGCCGCCCGCGATACGAAGCTTGGCCCTGAGGAAATCACGCGCGACATCCCCAACGTCGGCGAGGAAGCCCTGCGCAACCTCGACGAAGCGGGCATCGTGGCCATCGGCGCCGAGGTTCAGCCGGGCGACATCCTGGTCGGCAAGGTCACGCCGAAGGGCGAAAGCCCGATGACGCCGGAAGAGAAGCTGCTGCGCGCCATCTTCGGCGAGAAGGCTTCGGATGTGCGCGACACCTCCCTGCGCCTGCCGCCCGGCGTCGCCGGCACGATCGTCGACGTTCGCGTCTTCAACCGTCACGGCGTCGACAAGGACGAGCGCGCCATGGCGATCGAACGCGCCGAGATCGAACGTCTGGGCAAGGACCGCGACGACGAGCTCAAGATCCTCGAGCGTAACGTCTATGGCCGCCTGAAGCCGCTGATCGTGGGCAAGAACGCCGTGTCGGGGCCCAAGGGCATCGGCCGCGGCGAACTGACCGAAGAGAAGCTGGCCGAGGTCAGCCGTGGTCTGTGGTGGCAGATCGCCCTGGACGACGAAAAGGCCATGGGCGAGCTGGAAGCGATGAAGCGCCAGTTCGAGGACGCTCGCAAGCAACTGGACCGTCGTTTCGAAGACAAGGTCGAGAAGCTGCAACGCGGCGACGAACTGCCCCCCGGCGTGATGAAGATGGTCAAGGTCTTCGTGGCCGTGAAGCGCAAGCTGCAGCCCGGCGACAAGATGGCCGGCCGTCACGGCAACAAGGGCGTCATTTCCAAGATCCTGCCGATCGAGGACATGCCGCACCTGGAAGACGGCACGCACGTCGACGTCGTTCTGAACCCGCTGGGCGTGCCGTCGCGCATGAACATTGGACAGATCTTCGAAACCCACCTGGGTTGGGCCGCCGCGGGTCTGGGCAAGCAGATCTCCGGTCTGCTGGAAGCCTGGCAAGCGGGTGGTCAGAAGCAGGCGCTGATTGATCGTCTGACCCATATCTACGGCCCGGAAACCCCGCTGCCGCAGGATGAGGAAGAGCTGATCGAACTGGCGAAGAACCTGTCCAAGGGCGTCCCCTTCGCGACCCCGGTCTTCGACGGCGCGCACATCGGCGACATCGAGCGTCTGCTGGAAGAGGCGGGGCTGAACAAGTCGGCCCAGTCGATCCTGTACGACGGTCAGACCGGCGAGCAGTTCAAGCGTCCGGTCACGGTCGGCTACATCTACATGCTGAAGCTGCACCACCTGGTCGACGACAAGATCCACGCCCGCTCCATCGGCCCGTACTCGCTGGTCACCCAGCAGCCGTTGGGCGGCAAGGCGCAGTTCGGCGGCCAGCGCTTCGGGGAAATGGAGGTCTGGGCTCTGGAAGCTTACGGCGCCGCCTACACCCTGCAGGAGATGCTGACGGTGAAGTCCGACGACGTGGCCGGCCGGACCAAGGTCTACGAGGCCATCGTCCGTGGCGACGACAGCTTCGAGGCCGGCATTCCCGAGAGCTTCAACGTGCTCATCAAGGAAATGCGTTCGCTGGGTCTGAACGTGGAGCTGGGGAACAGCTGATCCGGATCACGAGCCCTCTCTCGCCACGGCGGGGGAGGGCGATCCCTCCGCTTTTTTCCGTTCTGAATAATTTTCGCGGGTCAGCCCCGCAGAAGGAATCAAGATGAACCAGGAAGTCCTGAACATCTTCAACCCGGTCCCGGTCACCCCGACCTTCGACCAGATCAAGATCGCCCTGGCCTCGCCCGAGAAGATCCGTTCGTGGTCGTTCGGCGAGATCAAGAAGCCGGAAACCATCAACTACCGTACGTTCAAGCCCGAGCGTGACGGCCTGTTCTGCGCGCGTATCTTTGGCCCGACCAAGGACTACGAATGCCTGTGCGGCAAGTACAAGCGCATGAAGTACAAGGGCATCATCTGCGAGAAGTGCGGCGTCGAAGTCACCCTGGCCCGCGTTCGCCGCGAGCGCATGGGTCACATCGACCTGGCTGCGCCGGTCGCCCACATCTGGTTCCTGAAGTCGCTGCCCAGCCGCATCTCGCTGATGCTGGATATGGCGCTGAAGGACGTCGAGCGCGTCCTGTACTTCGAAAACTACATCGTCACCGAGCCGGGCCTGACCCCGCTGAAGCAGAACCAACTGCTGACGGAAGACGAGTTCTATCGCTACCAAGAAGAGTTCGGCGATGACGGCTTCACCGCCGAGATCGGCGCCGAGGCCGTCCGCAACCTGCTGATGGGCATCGACCTGAACGCGGAAGCTGAAAAGCACCGCGCCGAGCTGGCCGACAATCCCTCGGAAATGAAGGCCAAGAAGGCGTCCAAGCGCCTGAAGCTGATCGAGGCCTTCCTGGAATCGGGCAACAAGCCCGAGTGGATGATTCTGACGATCGTGCCGGTCATTCCGCCGGAACTGCGTCCGCTGGTGCCGCTGGACGGCGGTCGTTTCGCGACCTCCGACCTGAACGACCTGTATCGCCGCGTCATCAACCGCAACAACCGCCTGAAGCGCCTGATGGAACTGCGCGCGCCGGACATCATCATCCGTAACGAAAAGCGGATGCTGCAGGAGTCCGTCGACGCCCTGTTCGACAACGGCCGTCGCGGTCGCGTGATCACGGGCGCCAACAAGCGTCCGCTGAAGTCGCTGGCCGACATGCTGAAGGGCAAGCAGGGTCGCTTCCGTCAGAACCTGCTAGGCAAGCGCGTCGACTATTCGGGCCGTTCGGTCATCACCGTGGGTCCGGAACTGAAGCTGCACGAATGCGGCCTGCCCAAGAAGATGGCGCTGGAGCTGTTCAAGCCGTTCATCTATGCACGCCTGGACGCCAAGGGCCTGTCGGGCACCGTCAAGCAATCCAAGCGCATGGTCGAGCGCGAGCAGCCCGCCGTCTGGGACATCCTGGACGAGGTCATCCGCGAGCACCCGGTTCTGCTGAACCGCGCGCCGACGCTTCACCGTCTGGGCATCCAGGCGTTCGAGCCCAAGCTGATCGAGGGCAAGGCCATCCGCCTGCACCCGCTGGTCTGCACCGCCTTCAACGCCGACTTCGACGGCGACCAGATGGCCGTTCACGTCCCGCTGAGCCTCGAGGCCCAGCTGGAAGCGCGCGTCCTGATGATGTCGACCAACAACATCCTGTCGCCCGCCAACGGCAAGCCGATCATCGTGCCGTCGCAGGACATCGTCCTGGGCCTGTACTATCTGTCGCTGGTCAAGGACGGCGAGCCGGGTGAAGGCAAGCTGTTCGCTAACATCGGCGAGATCGATGCGGCGCTGGACGCCAAGGTCGTCACCCTGCACACGCGCATCAAGGCGCGCTGGACGGAACAGGACGCCGAAGGCAATGAGGTGACCAAGGTCATCGACACCACGCCTGGTCGCATGAAGCTGGCCGCCCTGCTGCCGCGTAACCCGAACGTCGGCTATCGCCTGCTCGAGAAGAACCTGACCAAGAAGGAAATCGGCAATCTGATCGACGTGGTCTATCGCCACTGCGGTCAGAAGGCGACGGTCATCTTCGCCGACCAGATGATGGGCCTGGGCTTCCGTGAAGCCGCCAAGGCCGGCATTTCGTTCGGCAAGGACGACATCGTGATCCCGGCCAAGAAGGTCGAGCTGGTCGCCGAGACCCGCACCCAGGTCGAGGAGTACGAGCAACAGTACGCCGACGGCCTGATCACGCGCGGCGAGAAATACAACAAGGTGGTCGACGCCTGGTCCAAGGCCACGGACCGGATCGCCGACGCCATGATGGGCGAGATCGCGCAACCGCGCGTGCTGATCGAGGGTGAAAACCCCGACATCAACTCGGTCTTCATGATGGCCAACTCCGGCGCCCGTGGTTCGCAGGCGCAGATGAAGCAACTGGGCGGCATGCGCGGCCTGATGGCCAAGCCGTCCGGCGAGATCATCGAGACGCCGATCACCTCGAACTTCAAGGAAGGCCTGACCGTCCTTGAATACTTCAACTCCACCCACGGCGCCCGTAAGGGTCTGGCCGACACCGCGCTGAAGACCGCCAACTCGGGTTACCTGACCCGCCGTCTGGTGGACGTGGCGCAGGACTCCATCGTCACCGAGCAGGATTGCGGCTCGACGCGCGGCATTACCCTGCGTGCGGTGATGGAAGGCGGCGACGTGCTGGTCTCGCTGGGTCAGCGCATCCTGGGTCGCTATGCGGCCGAGGACATCAAGGAGCCGGGCACCGATACCGTCCTGTTCCCCGCCGACACCTATCTGGTGGAAGAAGTCGCCGAGGCCGTCGAGGCTGCGGGCGTCCAGTCGGTCAAGGTCCGTTCGGCCCTGACCTGCGAGGCCGAAGCCGGCATCTGCGCCCACTGCTACGGCCGTGACCTGGCGCGCGGCACAAACGTCAACATCGGCGAAGCGGTCGGCGTCATCGCCGCCCAGTCGATCGGCGAGCCGGGCACCCAGCTGACGATGCGGACCTTCCACATCGGCGGTACGGCCCAGGTGGCGGAAACCTCCTTCATGGAAGCGACCAACGCCGGTACGGCCAAGGTCACCGGCCCGACCGTCGTCGCGGCCCACGGCGACCTGGTGGCCATGAGCCGCAACGTCATCGTGACCGTGGTCGTCGACGGCAAGGACCGCGAGACGCACAAGGCTCCTTACGGCGCCCGCATCCGCGTCAAGGACGGTGACGAGGTCAAGAAGAACCAACGCCTGGCGGAGTGGGACCCCTATACCACCCCGATCCTGACGGAAGTCGGCGGCGTCGTGCGCTTCGAAGACCTCGTCGAAGGCCTGTCGGTCAAGGAAGAAACCGACGAAGCGACGGGCATCGCCCAGCGCGTCGTCAGCGACTGGCGCGCCAGCCCGCGCGGCTCGGACCTGCGTCCGGCCATGGGCGTCACCCTGGGCGACGCCTACGCCAAGCTGTCTTCCGGTTCGGACGCCCGCTATCTGCTGCCCGTGGGCGCGGTTCTGTCCGTGTCGAACGGCGATGAGGTCAAGCCGGGCGAGATCATCGCTCGCGTTCCGACCGAAGGCGCCAAGACCCGCGACATCACCGGCGGTCTGCCGCGCGTCGCCGAACTGTTCGAAGCGCGTCGTCCGAAGGACTGCGCGGTCATCGCCGAGATGGATGGTCGCGTCGAATTCGGCCGCGACTACAAGAACAAGCGTCGCATCAAGATCACGCCCGAGCCCAACGCCGACGGCGTGCAGGGCGAACCGGTCGAGTTCCTGATCCCGAAAGGAAAGCACATCTCCGTCCACGACGGCGATCTGATCCAGAAGGGCGACTACATCATCGACGGCAACCCGGATCCGCACGATCTGCTGCGCATCCAGGGCGTCGAGGCGCTGGCCGAGTATCTGGTGAACGAAGTGCAGGAGGTCTATCGACTGCAGGGCGTGCCGATCAACGACAAGCACATCGAAGTCATCGTGCGTCAGATGCTGCAGAAGGTGGAAGTGCTGGATTCGGGTGAAACCACCTTGATCCGCGGCGACACCGTCGAAGTCGCCGAAGCCGTTCTGGAAAACGCCAAGGTCGAGAAGCGTGGCGGCCGTCTGGCCACCACCCAGCCCGTCCTGCTGGGCATCACCAAGGCGTCGCTGCAAACCCGCAGCTTCATCTCGGCGGCGTCCTTCCAGGAGACCACTCGCGTCCTCACCGACGCCTCGGTCCACGGCAAGAAGGACATGCTGGAAGGCCTGAAGGAAAACGTCATCGTCGGCCGCCTGATCCCGGCCGGCACCGGCGCCTACCTGCGCAGCCTGCAGAAGATCGCCAACGAGCGGGATGCAGAACTGACCTCGGCTCTGGAAGAGGCGATCGAGCCGCTGCCGGCCGATCTGCAACTGGAGCTGGAGAGCAGCGAGAGCTGATTTCACGCTTCTCGAGCGAAGATACGAAGAGGGCGGCGCCGGCGACGGCGTCGCCCTTTTTCTATGACTTGACGCGTGCTCCGATTGCGGTGAACTGAGCCAAGGTTGTGTAGAGGGCCGCCATGACGAAAGCTGACAAGGTGCTGTGGGGCCTAACGGCCGTGATTTTGTCGCTCTTCGTCGTCGTTGAAGCCAAGACGATGATGCTCAATCTCGGCGCGGCCATGCATGACGCCTATTGCCAGGATCACTGACCTCAATCTTTCCACCGCTCTATCGGGGCTGAAGCACCTGGCGTGATCGGTGCGCCGCCGGCCCGGTGGCCGTCGCGTCGGGTCTGGACGTTGCGGGTCGAGTCGGGCGCCAGCGAGGGATTCAACTGCGCGCCGGCGCAGCCTGTGCCGAAGTTCGAGCCGACGCAGTCCGCCGGGCCCACCACGCCGACGCCGCCGGACAGAGGACGACGGCCCGCCTCCCATTCAGCCAGACGCCGCGCGCCTTCGCGCGCAAAGGCGGCGTCGCGTTCGGGGTTGCCCGTGCCGGTGATCGGGGCGGCGTTGCGGCCGCGCCGCTCGGCGTCTTGGAGGCAGTTTGCGCGCTCGGCGGCGTTGAGCTGTTGCGGCGTGGTGCAGCCGATCAGGCCCTGACGCAGGACACGGGACATGGCGCCGGCGCGATCGTTCGGATTGACCGTCCAGGCGCCCGGCGGCGCGGGCGCGCCTTGGGGCGTGGGCGCGGCGATCCGCGGACGAATCGAGGTGGGGCGACTGTCCGGAGCGGACGCGACCCTGTCTGTGGGAGCGGCGTCGATGCCGCTAGCGTCACGCGATGCGGACATGGCGACGGGCTCGGGCGTCTGCATCGCAGGGCGGGGCCGCTCGTTCGGCAGCAGAGGGCGTGGGCTGATGTCGATGTAGAGGGGGCGTGAATAGGGCGCGCTCGGCGGAGCGTCGATCCCCAGCGCGGTGAGAGACAGGGTGGCGATCAGCCCTGCGTTGATGGCGACCGAGGCTGTGGCCAAGGCGACCTTGCGCCAGTCCGGACGAGTTCGTCGCGGCCATGGGCCAGGGGAGGGCGCGGAGGCTGCGGTCATTCGCGACGCTTTCTGAGATTGGGCAGCAAGCCGTCCCGCGAGGAAAAGAGTTCGATCCGGATATCCACGTCGGCGCACCCTGCCACGGGGTTAGGATCTTCGCACGATCTTCGGACGCGTGGCGGATCGGCGCGCTGCATTTCCCAGGCCGCCAGACGACGCGCCCCCTGTCGCGCTAAGGCGGCGTCGCGATCGGCATTGCCCGTTCCCCGGATGACAGGCGTTGTTTCACCGCCGCTCCAGCGCTCTTCGCAGCGGCGGCGGTCGTCGGGCGCGAGGCGGTGCGGGGCGTTGCGCGAAAGGGAAGACAGTCTCGGCCCCGCAAGAGGGCCATCGACTCGCCAGCGGGGGTCGATCTCGTCGTCTGCTTTCGCTTGGCTCAAAGACGTGGGCGGGGGCGCCGACGTCGCCGGATCGCCTCTGTCCGGCGAATCCGCTTGCGACGTCTGCGCGGGTCGGGGGGGCGGCCATGGCGTCCTCAGAGGACGTGACAGACGGGCTCCTTGGCGCGCGGACCAGGGACGGCTAGGCGTCCTCAAGATAGACGATCATCGGCGCAGGCCGCAGCGAACGAGCGCGCAGCCCTGGATCGGTTAGGGATAGAAGCGCCACGGCGCCCGCATTCAGCCCGACTGCTGCGGCCGCAAAGCCCGCCTTGCGCCAGTCAAGACGGCGGGGGGACTTCGTCGGCGTCGTCGTCCCAGTTAAGAGGTCAACAACAGCCATCGTCAGTTCCTACCGAATAGGGACTGCAGCCCGGGGTAGGCGCCGTCGCCCTCGCGGTAGTCGCGCCAGCGCTTCTTGACGGCGGCTTCTTTTGCAAAGCCCGCCGTCCTTTCCTCATCGCCGGAGCGCAACATCGGCGGCGATGAATCAGCGGCTGCGCTTGCCAGCGCACGGCAAACGTGCCGGTCTTGCGTGGACCGTGCCATTTCGGGGCGGCAATCCGGTTCGCCATTGCGCGTCGCGTTCCCCGTCGGCCAGGCGGCGTCGGGTGATTGGCTTGGTCGGACCGTCCAGCGCGGGCGCGGCCGGACGATCCGATGTCGGCGTCACGGTCGGCGCCGGTCTCGCAGGCACGGAGTCGCGCGAAGGGACTGACGCCCGACGCTGGTCCTCCGCTTGCGGCACAGCCGCCGACGCTGTGCGGGCCTTGGCCCTAATTATCACAGGCTCGATCTCGATGTAGAGCGGCGCTTGTCCCCAAATCCGACGCGGCGCCGGGCGGCGGTCCTCCAACGCGAGCAGCGTCAGAAGGCCTGCGTTCACCGCAAGCGAGAGCGCAATCGCCCCTGTTCGGGCCAGCCCCGCCATGACCCATCCCCGGTTGGTCGTCTCGTCAAGCTGAGCGCGAAGCGTGGCGGGTTTCAGGCGAAAGGTCGCTCTATTGAAGACCGGCAGACTTCATTAAAGGGGCTGCATTCTGGAGCGTTAACGTCTCCGCCTTGACCTTCCGGCCCATCGGGCGTAGAAGCCGCCCACTTTCGAGGCGTGGCCGGTTCGCCGGTCGCTGAGATCGTGACAATCCAACGGACGGGCTGTGCCCGCCGGAACGCCCAAAGCGCGCGTTCCGGTTTTTCTGTTTGGGTGGTCGCGCTCTCAGTCTCGATGACACCCGGGCGAGGGGATGGTCCCCCGTTCACAAGAAGGCGAGAGGCGCTTCGGTCGAAAGACACACGCCTCCATCAGAAGTCGAGACGAGTTTCGAATGCCTACGATCAACCAGCTGATCCGCAAGCCGCGCAAGCCCAAGCCCACCCGCAACAAGGTGCCGGCTCTGGAGGGTTCGCCCCAGCGTCGCGGCGTCTGCACCCGCGTTTACACCACGACCCCGAAGAAGCCGAACTCGGCTCTGCGTAAGGTCGCCAAGGTCCGTCTGGCCAAGAACGGCTACGAAGCCGTGTGCTATATCCCCGGCGAAGGCCACAACCTGCAAGAACACTCGGTTGTTCTGATCCGCGGCGGCCGCGTGAAGGACTTGCCCGGCGTTCGCTATCACATCCTGCGCGGCGTTCTGGATACCCAAGGCGTCAAGGACCGTAAGCAGCGTCGTTCGCACTACGGCGCCAAGCGTCCGAAGTAAGCCATTCTTCTCCGGGCCGTCGCGCCCGGAGGCCTTTTCGAGATCTTCCCGGCGTTGGTCGGGCACTGCAAGGAATACCCCATGTCGCGTCGTCACCGCGCCCAGAAACGTGAAGTTCTGCCGGATCCCAAGTTCGGGGACCTGGTCGTCACCAAGTTCATGAACTACGTCATGTACGAAGGTAAGAAGGCCGTCGCCGAAAACATCGTGTACGGCGCCTTCGACATCCTGGCCGAGAAGAAGAAGGACCAAGAGCCGGTCGCGACCTTCCACGCCGCCCTGGAAAACGTCTCCCCGTCGGTCGAAGTGCGCTCGCGTCGCGTCGGCGGCGCCACCTATCAGGTGCCCGTCGAAGTCCGTCCGGACCGTCGCCGCGCCCTGGCCATCCGCTGGCTGGTGAACGCTGCGCGCAAGCGTGGCGAGAACACCATGACCGAGAAGCTGGCCGCCGAACTGCTGGACGCCTCGAACAACCGCGGCACCGCGGTCAAGAAGCGTGAAGACACCCACAAGATGGCCGAAGCCAACCGCGCCTTCAGCCACTATCGCTGGTAACGCCTTCAAAGCGTCATCTGCGCTGACTATCTAAGGGTTTCCGGCGCGGGCGGTTTAAGTTAAATCGCCCGCGCTCGCTTATCCGAACACCGACATCCTTCCGAGGGCGCACCTGAGCGTCCTGAAATTTTCAAGGCACGCTTTCATGGCCCGCACTCACAAGCTCGAGGACTACCGCAACTTCGGCATCATGGCCCACATCGACGCGGGCAAGACGACGACGACCGAGCGGATCCTGTATTACACCGGTAAATCCCACAAGATCGGCGAAGTCCACGACGGCGCTGCGACCATGGACTGGATGGACCAGGAGCAGGAGCGCGGCATCACCATCACGTCCGCCGCGACGACCGCCTTCTGGCAAGGCAAGCGTCTGAACATCATCGACACCCCAGGCCACGTGGACTTCACCATTGAGGTTGAGCGTTCGCTGCGCGTCCTCGACGGCGCCGTGACCGTGCTGGACGGCAACGCCGGCGTCGAGCCGCAGACGGAAACCGTTTGGCGCCAGGCCGACAAGTACAAGGTGCCGCGCATCGTCTACGTCAACAAGATGGACAAGATCGGCGCCGACTTCGACGCCTCGGTCGAATCGATCCGCGACCGTCTGGGCGCCAAGGCCGTGCCGATCCAGTTCCCGATCGGCGCTGAGTCCTCGCTGTCGGGTCTGGTCGATCTGGTCCGCATGACCGGCGTGGTCTGGGACAACGACGGCCTGGGCGCTTCCTACAAGGACGTGCCGATCCCCGACGACCTGATGGACAAGGCGATCGCTGCGCGTCAGTACCTGATCGACAACGCCGTCGAGCTGGACGACGAGGCGATGGAAGCCTACCTCGAGGGCAACGAGCCCGACGAAGCCACCATCAAGAAGTGCATCCGTAAGGCCGTTCTGACCGGCGCCTTCTATCCGATCCTGTGCGGCTCGGCCTTCAAGAACAAGGGCGTGCAGACGCTGCTGGACGCCGTCGTCGACTATCTGCCGTCGCCGCTGGACATCCCGCCGACGCCGGGCATCGACTTCAAGACCGAAGAGCCCGTCGTGCGTAAGGCTTCGGACGAAGAGCCCCTGTCGGTCCTGGCCTTCAAGATCATGGACGACCCCTTCGTCGGCTCGCTGACCTTCTGCCGCCTGTATTCGGGCAAGATGGAAACCGGTCAGTCGCTGCTGAACTCCAGCCGCGACAAGAAAGAGCGCGTCGGCCGGATGCTGCAGATGCACTCCAACAACCGTGAAGACGTCAAGGAAGCCTACGCCGGCGACATCGTCGCCCTGGCAGGCCTGAAGGAAACCCGCACGGGCGACACCCTGTGCGACCCGATCAAGTCGCCCGTCATCCTGGAGAAAATGGAGTTCCCGGCGCCGGTCATCGAGATCTCGGTCGAGCCCAAGACCAAGGGCGACCAGGAGAAGCTGGGCGTCGCCCTGGCCAAGCTGGCCTCGGAAGATCCCTCCTTCACCGTCTCGACCGACCACGAGTCGGGCCAGACGATCCTGAAGGGCATGGGCGAGCTGCACCTGGACATCAAGATCGACATCTTGAAGCGCACCTACAAGGTCGAGGCCAACATCGGCGCGCCGCAGGTCGCCTATCGTGAATCGCTGGGCCGCAAGGTCGACATCGATTACACGCACAAGAAGCAGACCGGCGGTACGGGCCAATTCGCCCGCGTCATGATCACCTTCGAACCCGGCGAGCCGGGCTCGGGCTTCGTGTTCGAGAACTCGATCGTCGGCGGCGCGGTGCCGAAGGAATACATCCCCGGCGTCGAAAAGGGCCTGAACTCGGCCAAGGACAACGGCCTGCTGGCCGGCTTCCCGCTGATCGACTTCAAGGCGACCCTGACGGACGGCAAGTACCACGACGTCGACTCCAGCGTGCTGGCGTTCGAAATCGCGTCGCGCGCCGCCTTCCGCGAACTGAAGGAGAAGGGTTCGCCCAAGCTGCTCGAGCCGATCATGGCGGTGGAAGTCGTGACCCCCGAGGAATACCTCGGGTCGGTCATCGGCGACCTGAACGGCCGTCGCGGCATGATCCAGGGTCAGGACATGCGCGGCAACGCCACCGTCGTGAACGCCTTCGTGCCGCTGGCCAACATGTTCGGCTATGTGAACACGCTGCGCGGCATGTCGCAGGGCCGCGCTCAGTTCACCATGCAATACGACCACTACGAGCCGGTGCCGCAACACGTCGCCGACGAAGTAATCAAGAAGTACGCCTAAGCTTTCCCTTTTCGGAAAGCCCGCCTATATGCGCCCGGACCGTAAGGACCGGGCGTCCTTAACCCCCAAACTGCAGGAACCCCGGTTCGGGGACCTTAGGAGCTAGAAAATGGCCAAGGAAAAGTTCGAACGGACGAAGCCGCACTGCAACATCGGCACGATTGGTCACGTTGACCACGGCAAGACGACGTTGACGGCTGCGATCACGNATGGCCAAGGAAAAGTTCGAACGGACGAAGCCGCACTGCAACATCGGCACGATTGGTCACGTTGACCACGGCAAGACGACGTTGACGGCTGCGATCACGATGACGCTGGCGAAGGCCGGCGGCGCGAAGGCGATGAACTACGCCGACATCGACGCTGCGCCGGAAGAGAAGGCGCGCGGCATCACGATCAACACCGCGCACGTGGAATATGAGACGGCCAACCGTCACTACGCCCACGTCGACTGCCCCGGCCACGCCGACTATGTGAAGAACATGATCACCGGCGCCGCGCAGATGGACGGCGCGATCCTGGTGGTGTCGGCCGCTGACGGCCCGATGCCGCAGACCCGCGAGCACATCTTGCTGGCCCGTCAGGTCGGCGTGCCGGCCCTGGTGGTCTTCATGAACAAGGTCGACCTGGTCGACGACGAAGAGCTGCTCGAGCTGGTCGAGATGGAAGTGCGCGAGCTGCTCAGCTCGTACCAGTTCCCCGGCGACGACATTCCGATCACCAAGGGCTCGGCCAAGGCCGCGACCGACGGCGTGAACCCGGAAATCGGCGAACAGCGCGTTCTGGCCCTGATGGAAACCGTCGACGCCTACATCCCGCAGCCGGAGCGTCCGGTCGACCTGCCGTTCCTGATGCCGGTCGAAGACGTGTTCTCGATCTCGGGCCGCGGCACCGTGGTCACGGGCCGCGTCGAGAAGGGCATCGTCAAGGTCGGTGAGGAAGTCGAGATCGTCGGCATCCGTCCGGTCCAGAAGACGACCTGCACGGGCGTGGAAATGTTCCGCAAGCTGCTGGACCAAGGTCAAGCGGGCGACAACGTCGGCGTTCTGCTGCGCGGCACCAAGCGTGAAGACGTCGAGCGCGGCCAAGTGCTGTGCAAGCCGGGCTCCATCACCCCGCACACCAAGTTCCTGGCCGAAGCCTACATCCTGACCAAGGAAGAAGGCGGTCGTCACACCCCGTTCTTCACGAACTATCGCCCGCAGTTCTACTTCCGCACCCGGGCGACAACGCCGAGCTGAACGTCGAGCTGATCACCCCGATCGCCATGGACCAAGGCCTGCGCTTCGCCATCCGTGAAGGCGGCCGCACCGTCGGTGCCGGCGTCGTCGCCAAGATCGTCGAGTAAGAAGACCGGCCTCAAGTCGCGCGCCTCCGCGAGGCGCGCATAGGCCGAGAGACACAGTAGCGTAACAGAACGGCCCCCGGAGCAATCCGGGGGCCGTTTTGCTGTGGGTGAGCCACCAGCGCCCGCAACGAGCCCCACGCTCAGGCGTTAGGATCGTCTGCCAAAAAGCCAAGGTTCACGATGCGTCTGATCTCGTTGCTTGCGTGCCTTGTCGCCCTGTCGGCCTGCGCCACCCATCCCGGCAAGGTCGATCAGGTCCGGTTCGCCAAGGACGCCCAGCCGGTGTTGGCGACAACCGAATTCGGGACGGTGCGCGGCGTCGATGGGGCGGGGACGCGAGCGTTCCTCGGCGTGCCGTTCGCGGCGGCCCCGGTCGGCGAACGGCGCTGGCGCGCGCCGCAGCCGGTCGCGGCATGGCAGGGTGTTCGAGATGCGACGCGGATCGGTGCGGACTGCACCCAGGCGATCGGGCGACGCTCGATCCTGGGCGGCGGCGGCGGGATCGTCGTCGGGTCCGAGGACTGTCTGTATCTGAACATCTATGCGCCGGGCGGGGGTGCGACCGAGCCGCGACCCGTTATGATCTATATCCCCGGCGGGGCCTTCACCGTGGGGGCGGGCGCCAACTACGATCCGTCGAAACTGGCGCGCGAGCAGGGTCGGGTGGTCGTGACGATGAACTATCGGCTCGGCGCGCTGGGCTGGCTGGCGCATCCGGGGTTTCAGGCGACCGGCGAAGGCTTCGGCGGCAACTTCGGCCTGATGGATCAGCAGGCGGCGCTGAAGTGGGTGCATCGTAACATTGCAGCCTTCGGCGGCGACCCGGGCGATGTCACCCTGTTCGCCGAGAGCGCGGGAGCCTGGACGGCCTGTTACCTGATGGCGTCGCCGCAGTCGGAGGGCCTGTATCAACGGGTCATCATGCAGAGCGGCGGGTGCCTAGAGCCGTCGTCCCTGGTCAGGGCGCAGGATGCGGCCCAGTCGGGGCCGATGTTCAGCGAAAGGCTTGGCTGCACCGGCGAGGATCAGATCGCTTGCTTAAAGGCGCTGCCGGCCTGGCGGCTGTCGCGCGCGGCGTCATTGAGGGCGGGCATCAACGGGCCGGGATCGTGGGGACCGGTGCACACGGACGCCACTGTGCCGGAAAACCCGGCGGTCGCGATCCGCGAGGGACGGTTCACGCGCGTGCCCGTCCTCGTCGGGACGAACCTCGATGAGGGGCGGCTGTTCGCCAACGAGGTGCAGGACATGGATCGCTATCAGAAGGAGACGATCTGGATGTACGGCGACCAGGGTGAGCGGGTGCTGGCGCGCTATCCAGTGGGTGAGGACGGGCCCGCCTATGCCATCGCTGCGAACTTCACGGACCAGAGGTTCGCCTGTCCGTCACAAGCTTTGCGACGACTGCTGGCCCAGCATGTGCCGGTGTGGGGCTATGAGTTCGCCGATCGCGAGGCGCCGTTCGTCTTGCCCGACTGGATTGTCGGTCTGGATCTGGGCGCCTATCACGCCAGCGAACTGGCCTATGTGTTCGGCACGCGCTGGGTGTTTGCTGATCCCAAGCGGTTCACGCCGGAGCAAAAGGCGCTGTCTGAGCGGATGCAAAGGCTATGGGCGACGTTCGGCAGTTCGGCCTTCGCCGCCGAATGGCCCCGCGTCGAAGGTGCGGGGCCGGTGCGGGTGTTCAAGCCGGAGGGCGATGTGATGGACGACGGCTTCTTCGAGCGCCACCACTGCGACTTCTGGGACGGGACGCCGTTCGGCGCCGTCCACTAGATAAAGCGGACAGTGACGCCCGGTTTGACCTTGTCAGCCAGCATCCAGGCGTCCCAGTTGGTCAGGCGCACGCAGCCGTGCGAGGCCGTCTTGCCGACCAGATGCGGGTCCGGCGTGCCGTGGATGCCGTAGCTGGGCTTGTTCAGATCGATCCAGACGACCCCCACCGGATTGTTCGAGCCGGGTTTGACGACGACCTTCTTCTTGCCGTCGCCATAGCTGAGTTTCGACGGGTCGTAGGTGTAGTCCGGGTTTCGCGCCACGCCATTGACCTTGACCGTGCCAGTCGGGGTGGGATTGTCGCCGCTGCCGATGGTGGCGGGGAAGTAGGCGATCAGCTTGCCGTCGGCGTCGAACGCCTTGACCGAACCTTCGCTCTTGTCGACGTCGATGTGGTCCACGTCGGCGGGCAGGGGCGCGGTGTTGACGGCGGGGACAAGCAGGCCTTGGCCCACGCGATTGAAGTCGGCGCCGGGGTTCATGGCGCGCAGCAAGGCCTCGGTGACGTGGAAGCGCTCGGCCAAGGCCTCGACGATATTGGCATAGCCCATGTGGGCCGCCTGACCCTGAGCTTCCAGCTCCGTGGGGACGACGCCGAGGTAGGGTCCGGCGATGTCCTGCTGCGTGATGGTGTAGGTGGTGGTCACCGCGCCTGGTCCGGCGGCGGCGCGCAGTCTTCCCATCACGTCGGCGTTCAACTCGCCGTTCACCGTCATGCCGTTCGCTTCCTGAAACGCCGAGATGGCCTGGCGCATGTTCGACCCCGCCAGGCCGTCGATCGCGCCGGGCGAGAAGCGGGCGCGTTCCAGAAGAACCTGGGCGCGGATCAGGGCGGGCTGCGGCTGCTGCTGGGCGGCATTCGGGCTGGCCGGCTGGCCCTCTTGTGCGGCCGGCGGCGGCGCATAGGCGGTGTTTTCGATGGCGTCTCGGGAGAGCGGGCCGGTTTGGCCCACTTGCGCGGCCTCGGCCGTCTGCGCCGCTGGGGCGGCTGTGTTCTTTTCCTTCGGCGAACAGGCGCCCAGAGCGAGAACAGCGAGTGCGGCGAGGTAGGCGGGACGATTCATAAGAGACTTTCGAGACGGTGAGTGCAGGCGGTCGGTGTTCAGTTGGGTTCGCCGGTCGCGGGGTCGGTTTCGGTTTCGCCGGAGTTGGACGAATCCTTTGAACCCTTGGGCTCGGTCGCCGGGCGCGGCGGCTGGCCGTCGGCATCCGGCCGCAGGTTCTCGTTCTCGACGGCTTTGCTGTCAGGGCGTTGATCGGTCATGGTCTTCTCCTTGGGTCACTCAAACGCGCCAGGGCGACCGCGGCTCCTTCAACGTGCATTCACCATGACGGTGAACCCTGATGAAACGCGCATAGGGCAGGGTGCGATGTGGAATGGACCTTGCTGCGCAAGGCCCCGAGAGGATGCGTATGGCCGGAATGCTGCAGGTCGAGATCATGGACGCGGCGGCGATGGATGCCGCCGCCGTCGCCCTGTGGCGTGCGTGGACGGCTGGCAATCCCGATCTGGCCAGCCCCTATTTCCGCTGGGATTATGCCGAGGTCGCCTCGCGGGTCTGCCCCGGTGCTGCGATCGCCGTGTTCCGGCGAGACGGTGAGATCGTCGGCTTCTTCCCGCATCAGCGACGCGGCGGAGCGGTGCAGCCGCTTGGCGCGCCGATGAACGACTATCACGGCGTGATCGCCCCGGCGGACGAGACGATCACGCTGGAAGACGTGGCGCGGCTGTTGAGCGCCAAGCGGCTGAACGTGCCCGGCTGGATCGGCGCAGGCGAAACCGGCCAAGCGCGTGAGACGGTGCAGGTGGCCATGCCCGAGGCGGGCTATGACGACTGGTACGCCGAGCGACGCAAGACCTTTGGCAAATACTTCAAGGACAAGGAGCGGGCGCGCCGCAGCCTGGAGGCCGAACTGGGGCCGATCCGGGTGGAGCGGGGTCTCAGAGATCCGGCGCTGCTGGATCATCTGATCGCGCTGAAGGCGGCGCAGTATCGGCGCTCGGGCCTGCATGACATCTTCGCCTGCGGCTGGACGCGGGATCTGCTGCACGCTCTGATGAGCGAGGCGCGAGAAGGCTTCGGCGCCTCGATGGCGGCCATGCATGCGGGCGACAAGCTGGTGGCGACCGAGTTCTCGCTGCATGCCGGGCGGCATTACCATTTCTGGTTCCCGGCCTATGAGCCGACGCTGGCGCGGTGTTCGCCGGGCATCCTGCTCAGCATGGACACAATGCGGCTGGCGGCGGCCGAGGGCTTCCGGGTGTTCGACTTCGGCTTCGAGGGCGAGACCTACAAGAAATACTTCGTCAACGCCCGCCAGACGGTGCGCGAAGCCGTGGTGATGCAGCCGGGCGTGATCCAGGCGCTAGGCGACATCACGGTCGCGGCGCTGAACAGGGCGGGCGGACGCGGCGAGGCGGTGCGGGCGTCCCTGCGTCGGCGCTGGGCCACCATCGAAGCGTGCGAGGCGACGCCCGTCGGGCGGCTGAGGGGCGCGGCGGTCGCCGCACGGTCGGCTGTCCAGAAGGCGGCCGCCAAGAAGAAGACGCCGGCGCGCGTCGCCCACGTTTGAGGACATCGGCATGACCCAACGCCGCACACGCTATCCGGGCCCGATCGCCGAGGCCAAGACCCACGCCCACACTCTGATCGAGCAAGGATTCGCCGAGGACGCGGCGCTGGCCGCCGTGCTGGATCGCTATCCGGCCGAGCTGTTCGACATCAACCTGTATGACTACGACGAGGAGGGGCAGGTGTCCTTGCGCACCGGCGCGCGCGGGCGGCTGTCAGGTGAGGAGCTGCTGGAGGCGATCAAACAGGGTCGGCTGTGGGTCAATCTGCGCGGGGTCGAGACCGGCTGGCCCGAGCTGTGGGCGGCGGCGATGAAGGATTTCGCGGCGATCCAGGCGACCTACCCGGGGATGCGGGCGGTGCGGAACGCGGGGCAGCTGATCCTGTCGTCGCCCAAGGCGCGCGTGCCCTATCATTTCGACGCGGCGGGCGTGATGTTGTTTCATCTGCGTGGGCGCAAGCGGCTGTTCGTCTATCCCGGTGACGAGGGGCATCTGCCCGAGCGAAACATGGAACAGGTGGTCGCGCGCCAAACGACCGAAGAGCTGCCTTACACGCTGGCGTTCGAACAGGATGCGCAGGTCATGGATCTGGAGCCAGGCCGCGCCCTGACCTGGCCGCTGTATGCGCCGCACCGGGTGGAGAATCTGGATCGCTTTTGCGTCAGCCTGTCGATGGATTTCCAGACCTGGCCGTCGCGGTTCAGGAACGGGGCGCTGTTCACCAATGCGGTGATCCGCAGCCGGGGCGGGCGGCCGCGCTTCACCGACGGCATGACGACGCCGGAGCTGGCGGCGCGCTGGGCCGCGTCGCTGGCGCTGAAGAAGGCGGGCGCGATGAAGAGCAAGATCGCCAATTTCGAGCGCGACTTCGAGCCGGAGATCGGCGCGGCGGACGGCGCGGGCGCGCTGAACGCGACGTCATGAGCTCGGGGCGTTAATTCGAGTTCATGACCTCGAGTTAAAATGACTTGGGCGCGGGCGACGCGCACCTTCTGCTCACATTCGGGAAGGGAACACCGCTCATGAAAACCGCACTGATCGCCGCCGCCGCCGTCGCCACCCTGACCGGGTTCGTCGCCGCGCCCGCTTCGGCCGCCGAGGTCGAGATCCGCAACGCCGTCGCCCGCGTGGTGGTCATCGTCGAGGATCGTCAGGATATCGGCGTCGAGGTCACGCAAGGCCAGACGCGTCTGCCGGCCATCCAGGTTCGCCGCGACGGCAATGACGTCAAGATCGACGGCGGCCTGCGCCGTAACGGCATGTGGGGCGGCAACAGCGCCATTCGCGGCTGCAACTCCGGCCGCAGCGATGCGAGCCAGCCCGGGCAGGGCGCGACGGTCGAGGTGCGCGACCTGGGCCGCATCCGTCTGGAAGACGCGCCTTTGATCGTAGTGCGCACGCCGCGCGTCGTGGATGTCAGCGCCAGCGGCGCGGTCTTCGGCTCGGTCGGACGCGGCGCGCGATCGGTCGAGTTGGACAATGGCGGCTGCGGCAACTGGAACGTGGCCAATGTGGACGGCGATGTGGAGCTGGGCCTTGGCGGATCAGGCGCGATCCGCACGGGCACGTCTCGATCGCTGAACGCCAGCGTCGGCGGGTCTGGCTCCATCTCGGCCGGAGCAACCGGAACCCTGAAGGCGGCCGTCGGTGGATCGGGCAATGTCGAGGTGGCCAGCGCCGGCGGACGCAGCGAACTGTCCATCGGCGGCTCGGGCGGTGTGAATGTGCGGCAGGGCCGAATGGACAAGCTGTCGGTCGCCATCGGCGGCTCGGGCGATGTCCGCTACGGCGGCGCCACGCGCGACCTGGACGTGGCGATCGCCGGATCGGGCAGCGTCCGCGTCGCCTCGGCCACGGGATCGGTCTCTCGCTCCGTCGTCGGATCGGGAACCTTGCAGATCGGGCAGTAAGACCCGAGCGACGAGAAGGCCCCCGGTCGTGGAACCCCGGGGGTCTTTTCCGGCCAAACAAAAAGCCCCGGCGGATTGCTCCGCCGGGGCTCTTCGCATGGATCAGGTCCGAGACGCTTAGAAGACGCTCAGGACGCTGGAGATGGCCGAGACGCCCAGGTTGGCGCCGGCGCGGTCACGCGCTTGCAGACCGCCGCCGAACGAATAGCGCAGGCCGACCGACCAAGTGTCGACGTCCAGCGAATCGATGTCGGCGCGGGTGTAGGCGGCGCCCAGCGAGAACGGGGTGTTCTCGAACTCGTATTCGGCGCCCACGCCGTAGGTCCAGGCGTCGGTGTCGCCGCCCGAGAAGTCGACGTTGTTGTAGGCGATGCCCGCGTTCAGGCGCAGGTTCGGCATGACGTAGAAGACGGCGTCGGCGCCGACGGTCCAGATGTCGGCGTCCACGTTGTCAGCGGTCGTGTAGGCGACTTGGCCGGTCAGGGTGGCGTTCGACAGGTACTTCTGCGCTTCTGCGCCGACGGTCCAGATCGGCTCATTGCCGCTGCCGATGCCGTTGGCGGCGACGAAGGCGCCGGCGCGAACGTCGGAGGACCACATCTTGGTCAGGTGAGCGGCGGCGGCGCCGGTGACGTCTTCTTCGCCAAAGGCCTTGGTGTAGTCGATCGCGCCGTTCAGGGTCACGGTCCAGTCCTGGGCCGGCAGGGCGACCGAGCCGTCAACGGTCCAGACGTCGGCGTCGACGTCGTCGCCAGCGACTTCGATGGACGGGTTGGAATAGGTCACGCCGATCGAACCGATGGCGTCTTGAGCGAAGGCCGGGGCGGCGAACAGGGCGGCGGCGGCGGCCGTGGCGAGGAGGATCGTCTTCATTTTTCTTTTGTCCTTAGCAGTCTGCACCCGGATGGGGGTCCGGGGAGGGGCGCTGCTATCAGGCTAAAACGAAGCGGAGCAATAAACCGACGTTCGATTGGCTTGGGATCGCAAGGTTGTTGCGCAACAGCCACGCGTTGCGGCGAGAATGTGTCACGACTTGGCGATCTGTGGGGCAAGTCGTTAAGCGCGCGCCGCAGTCGCGCTCATCCACTATAAAGAGGGTGTGCAACGCGCCGACGTCGCCGCCGAATGTGTCGTCGCGCCGTGCGCAGCCCTCGGGAAAGACCACGTCGAAATACTGTCTCAGCCCGGGTTTGCGCGCTTGACGAAATCAGAATCGATAGGCATAAGCCACCACTCTTGTTGGACCGGCTGTGCAGTTCGCTGCAAACGCGGTTCGCAAGAACGACCTAAGTCACTGTTCTTTGCAGCTTCTTGGGATATCAACGGCCTTCGCGGGCGACTGCGTGGGCCGATCGTTTTTGCGGATTTGCGTTCCCTGAGGGCTTTTTGCCCGAAGGCCTTCGGTCTTTGAAATGGTTCACAGGGACGCGGTCCTCCGACCGCATTGGAAGTAAGCACCGATATGGATCAAAGCATCCGCATCAGGCTCAAGGCCTTTGATCACCGCGTCCTCGATTTTTCGACGCGCGAGATCGTTAATACCGCCAAGCGCACCGGCGCGACCGTTCGCGGTCCGATTCCGCTGCCGACCCTGATCGAGAAGTTCACCGTGAACCGCTCTCCGCACGTCGATAAGAAGTCGCGTGAGCAGTTTGAAATCCGCACGCACAAACGCGTGCTCGACATCGTCGACCCCACCCCGCAGACCGTGGACGCGCTCATGAAGCTCGACCTGTCCGCCGGCGTGGACGTCGAGATCAAGATTTAAAGTAGAAAGAGGCGGGATCCGATGCGCACGGGCGTGATCGCCAAGAAGCTGGGCATGACCCGCGTGTTCGCCGATGACGGCGCGCACGTACCGGTCACTGTGCTGCAGCTCGACGGCTGCCAAGTCGTCGGCCAACGTACCCAGGAGCGTGACGGCTACGTCGCTCTCCAGCTGGGCGCTGGCACGAAGAAGGCTAAGAACACCAACAAGGCTCAACGCGAGACCTTCGCCAAGGCGGAAGTCGAACCGAAAGCCTATGTGACCGAGTTCCGCGTCGATGCGGACGGTCTGCTGGACGTGGGCGCCGAACTGTCGGCCGAACACTTCCTGGTGGGCCAGAAGGTCGACATCCAGGGCGAGACCATCGGTAAGGGTTTCGCCGGCGCCATGAAGCGCTGGAACTTCGGCGGCCTTCGCGCCACCCACGGCGTTTCGGTCTCGCACCGTTCGCACGGTTCGACGGGTAACCGTCAGGACCCGGGTCGCACGTTCCCCGGCAAGAAGATGGCCGGCCACTACGGCGCCGAGACCGTCACCACCCAGAACCTGACCGTCGTCCGCGTGGACGCCGAGCGTGGCCTGATCCTGATCAAGGGCGCTGTCCCCGGTCACGACGGCAGCTACGTCAAGGTTCGCGACGCCATCAAGAAGGCTCGCCCGGCCGACGCTCCGTTCCCCGGCGCGCTGAAGTCGAGCAAGTCTGCTGCTCAACCCGCCTCGACCCCGGCTGAAGAAGCCCCTGTCGAAGCGACCGAAGGCGGTGAAGCGTAATGAAACTCTCTGTCATCCAACTCGACGGCAAGGCTGCTGGCGACGTGGAACTGTCGGACGCCGTCTTCGGCATCTCCGACATCCGCGGCGACATCCTGGCCCGCACCGTCAACTGGCAACTGGCCAAGCGCCGCGCCGGTACGCACAAGGTTCAGACCCGCAACGAGAACTCTCGTACGGGTAAGAAGATGTACAAGCAAAAGGGCACCGGCGGCGCTCGTCACGGTTCGCGCCGTGCACCGCAGTTCGTCGGCGGTTCGCGCGCCTTCGGCCCGATCGTTCGCGATCACGGCTTCTCGCTGCCGAAGAAGATCCGCGCGCTGGCTCTGCGTCACGCCCTGTCCTCCAAGGCCAAGTCGGGCGACCTGATCGTGGTCGACACCGTCTCGGTCAAGGAAGCCAAGACCGCTTCGCTGCGCGAAACGCTCGGCAAGCTGGGCTGGACCAAGGCGCTCATCATCGCGGGTCCCGAAGTCGATGCGAACTTCGGCCTGGCCGCACGCAACATCCCGCACATCGACGTGCTGCCGAACGCCGGCCTGAACGTCTATGACATCCTGCGGGCTGACAAGCTGGTGCTGACGAAGGCCGCCATCGAGGCCATCGAAGCCCGCTTCAGCGATAAGGAAGCCGCGTAATGGCCGCTCAACCTACCGCCAAGCACTACGACACCATCCTGGCCCCGGTGATCACCGAAAAGGCCACGATCCTGTCCGAGCAGAACAAGGTCGTCTTCCGCGTCGCCGACACGGCGACCAAGGACGAGATCGCCGCTGCGGTCGAAAGCCTGTTCAAAGTCAACGTCCTGAAGGTCAACACCCTGGTTCAAAAGGGCAAGACCAAGCGCTTCCGGGGTATCCTGGGTCGCCGGGTCGACATCAAAAAAGCGATCGTGACGCTGGCTGACGGCCAGTCGATCGACGTCACCACGGGGCTCTGATCAGATGGCCTTGAAACATTACAATCCGACCTCGCCGGGCCGTCGCGCCCTCGTGCTGGTTGACCGTTCGGAACTCCACAAGGGCCGTCCGGAAAAGTCGCTGACCGAAGGCCTGACCAAGTCGGGCGGACGCGGGCAGGGCGGTCGCATCGCGGTCCGCTTCCGTGGCGGCGGCGCCAAGACCCTGTACCGCAAGATCGACTTCAAGCGTCGCAAGTGGGACATGGTCGGCACGGTCGAGCGTCTGGAATACGATCCGAACCGCACGGCCTTCATCGCTCTCGTGACCTACGAGGACGGCGAGAAGACCTACATCATCGCGCCGCAACGCCTTAAGGCGGGCGACACGATCGTCGCGGGCGAAAAGACCGACGTGAAGCCGGGCAACGCCATGCCGCTCCGTTCGATGCCGGTGGGTACGATCATCCACAACATCGAAATGAAGCCGGGCAAGGGCGCCCAGCTGGCCCGTTCGGCCGGCGCCTACGCCCAGCTGGTCGGTCGCGATCAGGGCTACGCCCAGATCCGTCTCGGCTCGGGCGAACTGCGCATGGTCCTGGACGGCTGCATCGCCACGGTGGGCGCGGTGTCGAATCCCGATCACATGAACCAGAACCTGGGCAAGGCTGGTCGCAAGCGTCACATGGGCTGGCGTCCGCACGTTCGCGGCGTCGCCATGAACCCGATCGACCACCCGCATGGTGGTGGTGAAGGCCGGACCTCTGGTGGTCGTACCCCCGTCACGCCGTGGGGCAAGGACACCAAGGGCACTCGTACCCGCAAGAACAAGGCTACGGACAAGTATATCATCCGTACCCGCCACGTTAAGAAGGCTCGCTAAGAATGGCCCGCTCCTCCTGGAAAGGCCCGTTTGTCGACGGGTATCTGCTCAAGAAGGCCGACGCCGTTCAATCGTCGGGCCGCAAGGACGTGATCAAGACCTGGTCGCGCCGCTCCACCATCCTGCCGCAGTTCGTCGGTCTGACGTTCGGCGTCCATAACGGTCAGAAGCACGTGCCCGTGTCGGTCTCGGAAGAGATGGTCGGCATGAAGCTCGGCGAGTTTGCCCCGACCCGGAACTTCCCGGGTCACGCGGCGGACAAGAAGGCCAAAAGGAAGTAACTGATGGCCCAGACAAAAAACGAGCGTCGGGTCGCCCCGACCGAGGCCCGCGCCAAGCTGGTCAACGTGCGTATCAGCCCGCAAAAGCTGAACCTGGTCGCCGCTTCGATCCGCGGCATGCCGGTCCAGAAGGCGCTGAACGAGCTGGAATTCAGCCGTAAGCGCATCGCTGGCGACGTCCGCAAGGTCCTGTATTCGGCGATCTCGAACGCCGAGAACAACCACAACCTCGACATCGACAATCTCGTCGTCGCCGAGGCCTTCGTGGGCAAGAACCTGGTGATGAAGCGTTTCGCGAGCCGTGCTCGCGGTCGTTCGTCGCGCATCCTGAAACCGTTCAGCGAGATCACCATCGTGGTCCGTGAAGCCGGCGAGGCCGCCTGATGGGACAGAAAATCAATCCGGTCGGTCTGCGCCTCGGCGTGAACCGCACGTGGGACAGCCGCTGGTTCGCCGCCGGCGCCGACTACTCCCGCCTGCTGCACCAGGACCTGAAGCTGCGCGAGTGGCTGCGGGAACGCCTGGCCGCCGCCGGCGTGTCGCGCATCATCATCGAGCGCCCGCACAAGAAGTGCCGCATCACCATCTACGCCGCCCGTCCGGGCGTCGTGATCGGCAAGAAGGGCGCTGACATCGAGAAGCTCCGCAAGGACATCTCGGCGCGCACCGAGGGTGAAGTTCACCTGAACATCATCGAAGTCCGCAAGCCGGAAACCGATGCGCAGCTGATCGCCGAGAACATCGCGCAGCAGCTGGAGCGCCGCGTGGCTTTCCGTCGCGCCATGAAGCGTTCGATGCAGTCGGCCATGCGCCTGGGCGCCAAGGGTATTCGTATGAATGTCTCGGGTCGTCTGGGCGGCGCGGAAATCGCTCGTATGGAATGGTACCGCGAAGGTCGCGTGCCGCTTCACACGCTGCGCGCCGACATCGACTATGGTTTCTATGAAGCCAAGACGACCTACGGCATCATCGGCGTGAAGGTCTGGGTCTTTAAGGGTGAAGTGCTGGAGCACGATCCCATGGCGCAGGACAAGCGTTGGGCCCAGGAAGCGTCGGGTCCGTCCTCGAACGAAGGCCGCGAACGCGGCGGCCCCCGTGGCGACCGCGGTCCGCGTCGCGACCGGGGACGTGAGAACTAAGTCATGTTGCAACCGAAGAAGACCAAATACCGCAAGGCCTTCAAGGGCCGGATCCATGGCTCGGCCAAGGGCGGTTTCTCGCTGAACTTCGGGTCGTATGGCCTGAAGACGCTGGAGCCGGAACGCATCACCGCGCGTCAGATCGAAGCGGCTCGCCGCGCGATCACTCGCCAGATGAAGCGTCAGGGCCGCGTCTGGATCCGCGTCTTCCCCGACCTGCCCGTCACGGGCAAGCCGGCCGAAGTCCGGATGGGTAAGGGCAAGGGCGCCGTGGACCACTGGGCCGCGCGTTGCCACCCAGGCCGTATCCTGTTTGAAATCGACGGCGTGCCGGACGATGTCGCCCGCGAAGCACTCCGTCTCGGCGCCGCCAAGCTGCCGGTCCGCACCAAGGTCGTGACCCGTATCGACGCCGGCGTCGCGCATGTGGAGGCTGCCGCCTAATGACCAAGATCGCCGATCTGCGGTCGCAAACGACCGACCAACTGTCCGACGAGCTGCTGAAGCTCAAGAAGGAACAGTTCAACCTGCGCTTCCAGGCGGCCACCGGCCAAATGGAAAAGACTCACCGCGTTGGTGAAGTCCGCAAAGACATCGCTCGCATCTCGACGCTTCTGCGCGAGAAGCGTGCGGCCTCGTAAGGAAACGAATATGCCCAAGCGAATTCTTGAAGGCGTGGTCGTGTCCGACAAGGGCGAGAAGACTGTCGTTGTGAAGGTGGAGCGCACCCTGCTTCACCCGCTTCTGAAGAAGACCGTCCGGTCGTCCAAGAAGTACCACGCGCACGACGAAGCCAACGCGCTCAAGGTCGGCGACATCGCTCGCATCGTCGAGTGCGCCCCCAAGTCCAAACTGAAGCGCTGGGAAGTCCTTTCCAACGCCTCCGCCTCGTAATCAGAAGGATCTGATCTTATGATCCAGATGCAAACTAACCTGGAAGTGGCCGATAATTCGGGCGCCCGCCGGGTCATGTGCATCAAGGTGTTGGGCGGCTCCAAGCGCCGCTACGCCTCGATCGGCGACACAATCGTCGCCTCCGTGAAGGAAGCCATCCCGCGCGGCCGTGTGAAGAAGGGCGACGTCGTTCGCGCCATCGTCGTGCGCACCGCCAAGGACATCCAACGCAAGGACGGCTCGGTCATCCGCTTTGACAAGTCGGCCGCCGTCATCGTCAACAAGCAGAACGAGCCTGTCGGCACGCGGATCTTCGGCCCGGTTCCTCGCGAACTGCGCGCCAAGAACCACATGAAGATCATCTCGCTGGCTCCGGAGGTCCTGTAACATGGCCGCCAAGATCAAGAAGGGCGACCGCGTCGTCGTCCTCACCGGCAAGGACAAAGGCCGCACGGGTAACGTGCTGAAAGTCCTGCCCACCGAAAACCGCGTCCTCGTCGAAGGCGTCAACATGGTTCAGCGCCACACGCGCCCGAGCCAGGCTGACCCGCAGGGCGGCATCAAGAACAAGGAAGCCTCGCTTCACCTGTCGAACGTCGCGATCGCCGACGCCAACGGCAAGGCGACCCGCGTCGGCTTCAAGATCGATGGGGACAAGAAGGTCCGCATCGCCAAGACGACGGGAGACGTCATCTGATGGCTACCGAAAAGTACACTCCGCGCCTCAAGGACGAGTATCACGCTCGCATCCGCCAGGTGATGAAAGAAAAGTTCGGCTACACGAACGAAATGCAGGTGCCCAAGCTGGACAAGATCGTCCTGAACATGGGCATCGGCGAAGCCGTCGCAGACTCCAAGAAGGCGAACACCGCCCTCAAGGATCTGACCGCCATCGCCGGTCAGAAGGCCGTCGCCACCAAGGCCCGTAACTCCATCGCCGGCTTCAAGCTGCGCGAAGGCATGGTCATCGGCGGCAAGGTCACCCTGCGTGGCGACCAGATGTACGAGTTCCTGGACCGGTTCATCACGATCGCGCTGCCGCGCGTGAAGGATTTCCGTGGTCTGAAGGGCACGTCCTTCGATGGTCGCGGCAACTACGCCACGGGTCTGAAGGAGCACATCGTGTTCCCGGAGATCAACTACGACCAGATCGATCAGATGTGGGGCATGGACATTGTCGTCTGCACCACGGCCAAGACCGATGAGGAAGCCAAGGCTCTCCTCACCGAGTTCAAGTTCCCGTTCGTGAAGAACTGAGCGGGAAGGGAAGAGCACAATGGCTAAGAAAAGCGCCGTAAACCGCAATGAAGCCGTCAAGGCCCTGGTTGCGAAGTATGCCGCGAAGCGGGCCGCCCTCAAGGCGACCGCCAACGACGAAAACCTGCCGCTGGAGGAGCGCTTCGACGCGCGCCTGAAGCTGGCCGAACTGCCGCGCAACTCTGCGCCGAGCCGCATTCGCAACCGCTGCGAAGTGACGGGTCGTCCGCGGGCGTTCTACCGCAAGCTCAAGATGAGCCGGATTGCGCTGCGTGAACTGGGCAACCTGGGCCAGATTCCCGGCCTGACGAAGTCCAGCTGGTAAGGGGAGCGAACAGACATGATGATCAACGATCCCCTGAGCGACATGATCGCTCGCATCAAGAACGCGGCGACCCGCAAGCGTTCCAAGGTGCTGACCCCGGCCTCGCGTCTGCGCCAGCGCGTCCTCGACGTGCTGCAGGACGAAGGCTACATCCGCGGCTACAACCTGGTTCAGAACCCGGGTGAGTTTCCGCAGTTCGAGATCGAGCTCAAGTACTTTGACGGTCAGCCCGTCATCGCTGAGATCGCGCGCGTGTCCAAGCCGGGCCGCCGCGTCTATTCGGCGATCGGCGATCTGAAGCCCGTCAAGAACGGCCTCGGCATCTCGATCCTCTCGACTTCGAAGGGCGTCATGTCCGACGCTTCCGCCCGCGACGCTAACGTCGGCGGCGAAGTCCTCTGCAGGGTCTACTGATATGTCCCGTATTGGCAAGAAAACCATCGCCGTGCCGAAGGGCGTGACTGTCACGCTCGACGGCCAGAACGTCACCGTCAAGGGACCCAAGGGCGAGAGCGCCTGGACCGTCGCCGACGAGATCGAAGTCAAGCAGGAAGGCGACGAACTGTCGCTGACGCCGCGTTCGGACACGCCTCGCGCTCGCGCGATGTGGGGTCTGTCGCGCACCCTGGTCGACAACATGGTCGTCGGCGTCACCACGGGCTTCGAAAAGTCGCTGGAGCTGGTCGGCGTGGGTTACCGCGCCGCGATGAAGGGCGACGCCCTTTCGCTGCAACTCGGCTTCTCGCACGAAGTCGATATCGCTCCGCCGGCCGGCGTCAGCTTCGCTGTGCCGAAGCAGACCGAGATCAAGATCTCGGGCGCTGACAAGCAAGCCGTCGGTCAGATCGCCTCGGTCATCCGCAAGCTGCGTCCGCCGGAGCCCTACAAGGGCAAGGGCGTCCGTTACGCGGGCGAGAAGGTCCGTCGCAAGGAAGGCAAGAAGAAGTAAGTCATGGCTCTTTCTCTTCGACAACAAGCCAAGCGTCGCTCGGAGCGCACGCGTCGCCGCCTGAAGGCTGTCGCCAACGGTCGTCTGCGTCTGTCGGTCTACCGTTCGGACAAGAACATCTCGGCCCAGATCATCGACGACGCCCAAGGCGTGACCGTCGTGGCTGCCTCGTCGCTGGAAGGCGGCAAGGGCAAGCGCGGTTCGGACACGGCTGCGGCCGCCGCGATCGGCAAGCTGATCGCCGAACGCGCCATCGAGAAGGGCGTCAAGGACGTCGTCTTCGACCGTGGCGAGTACATCTATCATGGACGGGTGAAGGCGCTGGCGGAAGCCGCGCGTGAAGCCGGCCTGAACTTCTAAGGGACGCGACAGATGGCGCAACAACCCCAACGCGGCGGCGGCGGCAACGATCGCAACCGTCGTGACAACCGCAACGGTCCCGCTGCTGATGGGCCGGATTCCGACATCGTCGAGAAGCTGGTGCACATCAACCGCGTCGCCGCCACCGTCAAAGGCGGCCGTCGCTTCAGCTTCGCAGCTCTGATGGTCGTCGGCGACGGCAAGGGTCGCGTCGGCTTCGGTCACGGCAAGGCGCGCGAAGTGCCGGAAGCCATCCGCAAGGCGACCGAAGAAGCCAAGAAGACGATGATCCGCGTTCCGCTGCGCGAGAACCGCACGCTGCACCACGACGGCAACGGCCGTTGGGGCGCCGGCAAGATCATGATGCGCGCCGCCCCTCCCGGGACCGGCGTCATCGCGGGCGGTCCGATGCGCGCCGTGCTCGAAACCCTCGGCGTCCAGGACGTCGTGGGCAAGTCGACCGGTTCGTCGAACCCCTACAACATGATCCGCGCGACGTTCGAAGCGCTGAAGGTCCAGTCCTCGCCCCGTCAAGTCGCGTCCAAGCGCGGCAAGAAGGTCGCGGATCTGATGGGCCGCCGCAACGACGGCGCCTCGGCGCCCGAAGCCGTGGAGTCCTAAGTCATGGCTGAGAAGAAAACGCTCACCGTCAAGCAGACCGGTTCGCCGATCCGCCGTAAGAACGACCAGCGCGCCACCTTGGTGGGCCTGGGCCTGAACCGCTTGGGTCGTGAATCGACCCTGGAAGACACGCCTTCGGTTCGCGGGATGATCGCCAAGGTCGCCCACCTGACCGAGATCGTCGAAAAGTAAGCCGTTTCGCCCTCTCCCGAACCCGGGGGAGGGCGTTTCTGCACTTGCGAATATCCAGAGGGTCGCCTATCAGCGGCCCTTCATTTTTCCAAGCCGAGTCCGGACGATGTCCGGGCGCTAGCACCCGAAAGGATCAGGCACATGAAACTGAACGAAATCCGCGACAACGAAGGCGCCCACAAGAAGCGCATGCGCGTCGGCCGTGGCCCCGGTTCGGGCAAGGGCAAGACCGCTGGCCGTGGCGTCAAGGGTCAGAAGTCGCGTTCGGGCGTCGCCATCGGCGGCTTCGAAGGCGGCCAAATGCCGCTGTACATGCGTATGCCCAAGCGCGGCTTCAACAACGCCAATGCTCTGAAGCTGGCTGAAGTGAACCTGTGGCGCCTGCAAGACGCCGTAGACGCCGGCAAGCTGGACGCCAAGTCCGAACTGAAGGGCGACGCCCTGGTCGCCGCCGGCGTGATCCGTCGCGTAAAGGACGGCGTGCGTCTGCTGGGCACCGGCGAACTGAAGCAAGCGCTGAACCTGGTCGTTTGGTCGGCCACCGCCGGCGCCAAGAAGGCCATCGAGGCCGCTGGCGGCTCGGTCGTCGAGCAACGCATCGAAGCCGAAGCCAAGGCCGCCGCGCGAGTCGAGAAGCGCAACGCCGCCAAGGGCAAGGCTCCGGCTCCCAAGGCGCCGCGCGGCGACGAGAACAAAATCTCGGCCCGCACCAAGCGCACCGCCGCCAAAGCCTAAGTCACGCGTCGTCGCGGCGATTAGGTCGTGACCTGATTACATCTGCGACGACGAAAGAACGGAAGCGGCCCTCGCATGAGGGCCGCTTTCCGCCTATCTGACGACTCAATCAGTCGTGGGGACGCATAATGGCTTCGGCCGCAGAACAACTCGCCGCCAATATGAATATGGGCTCGTTCGCGAAAGCGACCGAGCTGCATAAACGCCTGCTGTTCACGCTGGGCGCGCTTCTGGTCTATCGCATCGGCACCTATGTCCCGATCCCGGGCATCAACTCGCAGGCCTTCCTGCAGTTCTTCCAGAACCCGGACGGTCAGCGCGGCATCCTGGACATGTTCAACATGTTCTCGGGCGGCGCGGTCGAGCGTATGGCCATCTTCGCTCTGAACGTGATGCCCTACATCTCGGCCTCGATCATCGTGCAGCTGATGGGCACGGTGTATCCGCCCTGGGAGAAGCTGAAGAAGGAAGGCGGCGAAAGCGGACGCAAGCAGCTGAACCAGTACACGCGTTATCTGACGGTGTTCCTGGCGCTGGCGCAGTCCTTCGGCATCGCCGCGGGCCTGAACAGCACGGCCGGCCTGGTCGACAACCCCGGCATCTTCTTCATCATCTCGACCGTCGTGACCCTGACCGGCGGCACCATGTTCCTGATGTGGTTGGGTGAGCAGGTGACGGCGCGCGGCGTCGGCAACGGCATCTCGCTGATCATCTTCGCCGGTATCGTGGCGGTCCTGCCGTCCACCATCGCCCGCCTGCTGGGCCTGGCCCAACAAGGCCAGATGTCGGCCTTCGCCCTGCTGTTCATCGCCATCCTGGCCGTGGCCACCGTGGTCTTCATCGTCTTCATGGAACGCGCCCAGCGCCGTCTTTTGATCCAGTATCCGAAGCGCCAGGAAGGCAACCGCATGGCCGGCGGCGAGCGTTCGTTCCTGCCGCTGAAGGTCAACACCGCCGGCGTGATCCCGCCGATCTTCGCCTCGTCGCTGCTGATGCTGCCGACGACGGTTGCGACCATGACGGCTAACGCCGACCTGCCCAGCTGGATGAGCTGGCTGCCGCTGGTGACGGCTCAGCTGACGCACGGCCAGCCGCTGTTCATGGCGCTGTATGCCGCCCTGATCGTCTTCTTCTGCTTCTTCTACACCTCGATCACCTTCAATCCCGAGGATACGGCCGAGAACCTGCGCAAATACGGCGGCTTCCTCCCGGGCATCCGTCCGGGCAAGCGCACGGCGGAATATCTGGACTATGTCCTGACCCGCCTGACCGTGATCGGCGCCGCCTACATCACCGCAGTCTGCCTGCTGCCGGAGTTCATCGTCAGCCAGTTCGGCAACAGCCTGTACTTTGGCGGAACGTCTATCTTGATCGTCGTCTCGGTCACCATGGACACTGTGGCCCAGATCCAGTCCCAACTGCTGGCGCACCAGTACGAAGGCCTGATCAAGAAGGCCAAGCTGCGTGGTCGCGGCGGTCGCGGCGCTCCCACGCCCGTTCGCCGCTAAGTCTTAGGTTGTCAGACGCCCAGGGGAGGGCTGAAGCATGAACTTGATCCTGTTCGGACCGCCGGCGGCGGGCAAGGGCACCCAGGCCAAGCGGCTGGTGGAAGAGAAGGGCATGGTCCAGCTCTCCACCGGCGACATGCTGCGCGCGGCCATCGCCTCGGGCTCGGAGCTGGGCCTCAAGGTCAAGGACGTGCTGGCGCGCGGCGATCTGGTCACCGACGAGATCGTCATCGCCCTGATCGAGGATCGCCTGCCGGAGGCCGAGGCCGCCGGCGGCGCCATCTTTGACGGCTTCCCCCGCACCGTGGCCCAGGCCGAGGCGCTGGACGAGATGCTGGCCAAGCGCGGTGTTCAGATCGACGCCGTCGTCCGCCTGAAGGTCGACGACGCGGCCCTGACCGAACGGATCGCCAAGCGCTTCGCCGAACAGGGCCGTCCGGACGACAATCCCGAATCCTTCAAGGTCCGGCTCGAGGCCTACAACCGCAACACCGCGCCGCTACTTCCCTACTATGAAGCCCAGGGCAAGTTGACCGAAGCCGACGGCATGGGCTCGATCGAGTCCGTCGCCAAGGCGATCGACGAGGCCCTGGCCTGATTTGCGTTTTCGGGCGTTGATCGCCTGATGACTGAGTTGGACGATCCCAAACCCCAAAAGACCCGCCTGCGTCGCTGGCGCATGGCGGGGATATTCGTCGGCGTCGCCGTCGCGGAAATCGGCTTGTTCCTGTGGCTGGGACAGGTGAGGGGGCCGGCGCCGACGCCCGTAGTCGAGCCGCCGCCGTTTGAGGTCGTGCTCTACGATCCGCCGCCGCTGATATCCAACGAACCCCCGGCACCCGAGACCGGCGGCGGCGCCCCCGCTGCGCCATCCGTCATTCACACGCCGCCGCCTCCGCCCAAGGAACGCCCGCGCGAAGTTCCCGCCCCGCCTGTCAAGGCGCCGGAGCCTGCGCCCGTCGTCGGGATCGCACCGTCGCTGTCGCCGCAACCCGGCTTCGGCCAGGGCGGGCAGGGGACAGGCAGCGGATCCGGCGTCGGCTCTGGGTCTGGCCCCGGCAGCGGCTCGACCGGACCGCGTCTGGTCACCGGCCCCACCATCGGCCAGATTCGCGCCAATCATCCGCCGGGCGCCCGCAGCCGTTACGGCCGGGTCGAACTGTCCTGCGTTATTCGCCTGGACAGCCGGCTGGACGGTTGCCGCGTCGTTCAAGAGACGCCCCCCGGTCTGGGCTTCGGCGCGGCCGGCTTGCAGGTGTCCGGCTATTTCCGCTTTCAGCCCCCGACCGAAGACGGTCGCCCCGTCGAGGGTCAGCGGGTCACCGTCGGCGTAGATTTCGGCCGCCCACCACGCTGAAGCCGCGCCGCGCGGGAGCGGATGTTGACGCCCGGTGAATCATCTGTATAAGGGCGCCTTCCCGCGAAGGGCGCCACGCTCCTGGTTTGTTAACCGGAGCGTTTGTTGCGTCTGACTAACGCGTATCTGGAGAATTTCGTGGCCCGTATTGCTGGCGTCAACATCCCGACCAACAAGCGCGTAGAGATCGCGCTTCAGTATATCCATGGCATCGGCCCCGCCGCCGCCAAGGACATCACCGAGAAGGTGGGCATCGAGCCCGCTCGCCGGGTGAACCAGCTGACGGACGCCGAAGTCCTGTCGATCCGCGAAACGATCGACAAGGATCACACCGTCGAGGGCGACCTGCGCCGCGAGACGTCGATGAACATCAAGCGTCTGATGGATCTGGCCTGCTATCGCGGTCTGCGTCACCGTAAGGGCCTGCCGGTCCGCGGTCAGCGCACCCACACGAACGCCCGCACCCGCAAGGGTCCCGCCAAGCCGATCGCCGGCAAGAAGAAGTAAGACAGACACATGGCCAAGGAACCGGGTCGCGTAAAGAAGCGCGAGCGCAAGAACATCACCTCGGGCGTCGCCCACGTGAATGCTTCGTTCAACAACACCATGATCACGATCACCGATGCCCAGGGCAACGCGATCTCGTGGTCTTCGGCGGGTCACATGGGCTTCAAGGGTTCGCGTAAGTCGACCCCTTACGCCGCTCAGATGGCTGCGGAAGACGCTGGCAAGAAGGCCCAGGAACACGGCGTGAAGACGCTGGAAGTGAACGTCTCGGGACCGGGCTCCGGCCGTGAATCGGCCCTGCGCGCGCTGCAGTCGGTCGGTCTGACGATCACGACCATCCGCGACGTCACGCCGATGCCGCACAATGGTTGCCGTCCGCCCAAGCGTCGTCGCGTCTAAGCGATAGCGTTCTAAGGCACCCCCAATCTCCGTCCGCTCCACCATGGCCTCGTCGACAAGGCCGGAGCAGGCGAAACCCGTTCGAGGGACAAAATGATCGAAAGAAACTGGCAAGAGCTGATCCGTCCCGAGAAGCCGCAGATCGAGATCGGTTCCGACGCCCAGCGCAAGGCGCGCCTGGTGGCCGAACCCCTCGAGCGTGGCTTCGGCGTGACGCTCGGCAACGCGCTCCGTCGCGTTCTGCTGTCCTCGCTGCAAGGCGCGGCCGTCACGGCCATCCAGATCGACGGCGTCGTTCATGAATTCTCGTCGCTGGAAGGCGTTCGCGAAGACGTGGTCGACATCGTCCTGAACATCAAGCAACTGGCGCTGCGTATGCACGCCGAAGGCCCCAAGCGCATGACCCTGCGCGCCACGGGCCCCGGTCCGGTGACGGCCGGCCAGATCGACGTGCCGGCGGACATCGAGGTTCTGAACCCCGACCACGTCATCTGCACGCTGGACGACGGCGCATCGGTGCGCATGGAACTGACCGTCCAGAACGGCAAGGGCTACGTCGCCGCCGAGCTGAACCGTCCGGAAGATGCGCCGATCGGCCTGATCGCCGTCGACGCCCTGTATTCGCCGGTCAAGAAGGTGGCTTACCGCGTCGAGCCGACCCGTCAGGGTCAGTCGCTGGACTACGATAAGCTGTTGCTGGAAGTCGAAACCAACGGTGCGGTCACGCCGGTTGACGCCGTGGCTTACGCCGCGCGCATCCTGCAGGACCAGCTCCAGATCTTCATCACCTTCGAAGAGCCCAAGAAGGCTGTCGAGCAGTCGGACGGCAAGCCCGACCTGCCCTTCAACCCGGCGCTGTTGAAAAAGGTGGACGAGCTGGAACTGTCGGTTCGTTCGGCCAACTGCCTGAAGAACGACAACATCGTCTACATCGGCGACCTGATCCAGAAGACCGAGGGCGAAATGCTTCGCACCCCGAACTTCGGCCGCAAGTCGTTGAACGAGATCAAGGAAGTTCTCACGACGATGGGCCTCAGCCTCGGCATGGACGTGCCGAACTGGCCGCCCGAAAACATCGAAGATCTGGCCAAGAAGTTCGACGACCAGATCTAAGTTCAACCCTCCGCCCGTCTCCTTCGGGAGAATGTCGGGGCGGTTAGAAGATTACGGTTCCAGGTCCGATTGAGGATACCGGTTCCGGAGTAGGAGAGACCCAGATGCGCCACGGCGCCGCCCATCGTAAACTCGGTCGCACGAGCAGCCACCGCACCGCCATGTTCGCCAACATGGCCGCCTCGCTGATCAAGCACGAGCAGATCACCACGACCCTGCCCAAGGCGAAGGAACTGCGTCCCTTCGTCGAGAAGCTGGTCACCCTCGCCAAGAAGGGCGACCTGCACGCGCGTCGTCAGGCCATCAGCCAGGTCCGGGACGTGCCGCAAGTCGGCAAGCTGTTCGAAACGCTTGGCCCGCGCTACAGCGAGCGTAACGGCGGCTATATCCGCATCATGAAGGCCGGCTTCCGCCACGGCGACAACGCCCCGATGGCCGTCATCGAGTTCGTCGATCGCGACGTCGAAGCCAAGGGTAAGGACTCCGGTCCGGTCTTGGCCTTCGAAGGCAACGACGAAGACTAAGATTTGGTCGTTTGACCAAACGCCGGAAGGGCGGTCGGAGCGATCCGACCGCCCTTTTGCTTTGCGTGGAAACCGGACATGAGGGGTGAATGACTGGCGCCATCGTCGATTTCCGTTTCGATCACGCCGCCGCCTGGGCGCAGTTGAACACCGCCTGGCTAGTCGAGGGCGGCTTCACCATCGAAGCCAAGGATCGGCTGGCTATCGATGATCCGCAGGGCGTGTTCCTGGACAAGGGCGGGCGCATCTTCATCGCTGAGAAGGATGGTGAGGCCATGGGCTGTTGCGCCATGGTCCCGACCGACGACGGGGTGGAGGTCTGCAAGATGACGGTCACGCCCGCCGCGCGCGGCCTGGGGCTGGCGCGACGCCTGCTGGACGCCTGCGAAGCGGCGGCGCGGGAAATGGGCGCCGCCCGGCTCTATCTGGAAACCAATAGCGCCCTCAAGCCCGCGATCGCTCTGTATGAAGGCGCCGGCTTCCTGCATCTGCCGCCACGGCCCACGCCCTATGCGCGCGCGGACGTCTTCATGGAGAAACGGCTTTAGCCGTCCCAGAACGCGGCGATCGCCATGCTCCATATGAGCAGAATGCATAGGCCGTAGGCGATCTGATCCTGAAGCGAGCGGCGTGGTGGTTCGGGCGGTGGGTTCGGAAGCGGCATCGTCAAGCTTGAAGCCGATAGGCGACGACGGCGAAATCGATTAAGCGGGTGGAGGTCTGTGAGGGGAGGTCACATGTCGGGTCGCGCGCCGCCGCCGCTGAATGCGCTGCGAACCTTCGAGGTGTTCGCTCGGCACGGCAGCATGACCCGTGCATCAGCCGAGTTGTGTGTCACCCACGGGGCGGTCAGCCGTCAGATCGCGGCGCTGCAGGCCTCACTGGGCGTGGCTCTGGTGACCGGGCCACGCCATGCGCTGACGCTGACCGAGACTGGGGCAAAGCTGGCCGAGGGCCTGACGCCAGCGTTTAGCGCGATCATGGATGCGGTCGAGGCCGCGCGGCAGGGCGCGGTGCGGGAGATCGAGATTTCCTGTCTGGGCACCTTCGCCTTGAAATGGCTGATCCCGCGCTTGCCGTCATTTCTGGAAGTGCATCCTGACGTGCGCGTTAGGCTGTCGGAATCTTATGCGCCGGTCGATTATCGGCGCGATCGTTTCGACGGCGCCATCCGTATCGTGGAGCCGGATCAGCTTCATGCGCGAACCGAAGCGACGCGCTTCTTGGCTCAACATCAGGGACCGGTCGGATCGCCATCCATGATGGCTCAGCTGCCAACGATGGAAGCCTTAACTGGCGCGCCGCGGCTGCATTCGGCGACCTTCCGTCGGGCGTGGTCGGTTTGGGCTGAACTGGCCGGCGTGACCCTGCCGCCGGCGGCGATGGAGCGAGAATTCGCGCATAATCATTCGCTGGTGGAGGCGGCGATCGCTGGATTGGGCGTTGGTATCGCGCCTTGGGCCTTCGTGGCGCCAGACGTGATGGCCGGCCGGTTGGCCGCGCCGTTCGGTTTCGTCGAGCGGCCGTCCCGGTTTGTCTTTCTGCGGCCGGAAGGCCGCAAGGACGCGGCGGTGGACGCCTTCCGCGACTGGCTGGTTGCGGAAGGCGCGCGCAGTCCGTCGCCGCCTATTCCTTAGACAAATCCTGGCGGTTGAACCAGACGATGGAGGCGGCGAAGGGGACGCCAATCCAGAGGGCCAGGCTGAGGACACCTTTGAGTACGGCATGGTCTGGCAGTTGCGCCGCCGATGCGCCGCCCTCGATGGCGGCTTTGAGCAGGTCGGTGGCCATGCCCGGCGACAGCAGCGGCAGAAGCCAGCCGTCCGGCGTCACGCCCGCCGGCAGCAGCAGTTGGGGCAGGAAGAACTGGGCCACGCCGATCACCAGCGGCGCAAACAGGGCCGCCAGCAACGAGCGCGTCACCACGGCCGCCAGGAGGCCGAGCATGGTGAACTGCAGAATGCGCGCCCAGGAGGTCAGGGTTAGAAGCCCGAAGTCCGCCGCCGCTGCGCCGTTCATTGAGAAGGTGAGGGGGCGGCCGAACACCGCCGCCTGGATTACACTGGCGATCATGTCGGAGATCAGGGCGGCGATGGTCGCCAGCACGATCACCAGACCCACGACCGCGACCTTGCCGGTCAGCAGATTCGGTCGGGTGTTGCGCGCGCTGATTAGCCGCCAGGTCTCCCAGCGATAGTCGCCGGCATAGATGGTAGCTGCACCGATCAGGACGAACATCAGGATAGCCGGATTGGCGAAGTCGCCCGCGCTCTTGACCAGGGCCATCCCCAGATCGAGCGGGCCGCCCTTCATCATGTCGGGCGGCAGCTTGCCGGCCAGTTTCGCCTCATTGGCCTTGGCGACCACGAAGCCCAGGGTGGCCAGGATTACGCCCATGATCGGGATGAACAGCACGCTCCAGAACAGGGCGGTGCGGTTCTTGGACAGGCGGTAGGTTTCGGAACGGATCGCGTCAGCCAGCACGGTTTTGCTCCTGCACGCCGGTCCAGCCGGTTTCGCTCATGAAGACGTCTTCCAGGTCCGCGCCAATCCAACGGGCCTCTTCGATATCGACGCCGCCCTCGACCAGGGCCTTGATGGCGGTGGCGGCCTCGGCGCGAGGCACGGCGGCCACGATCACGTCGCCCTCAAGCGTCGCGCGGTCGCCCAGCACGGACATGGCCTTGGCCAGCGGCGTGACGGACAGGCGCAGACGCTCGCCCGAGGCGGTCAGGTCGGAGACGCGACCCTCGGTGATCACCTTGCCCTTGTTGAAGATGGCGACGCGGTCGCAGACGCGCTGGACCTCCTGAAGCTGGTGGCTGGCCAGGATGACCGTCACGCCGTCGTGGTCGGCCAGGCTGCGGATCAGGGCTCGCATCTCCTGAATGCCGGGCGGATCCATGCCGCTGGTCGGTTCATCCAAAATGACCAGATCCGGCTTGGTCATCAGGGCGGCGGCGACGCCAAGGCGTTGCAGCATGCCGACCGAAAAGCCCTTAACGCGCCGGTTGGCCGCCTCGGTCAGGCCGACCCGTTGCAGCCAGTTGTCGATCTCGGCCGAGGATACGCCGCCGTGGGCGCGGGCCAGCCATTCCAGCACCTGGCGGGCGGTCATGAACGGCGGAAAGCGCGGCGTCTCGATCATCGAGCCCATGCGACGCATGGAGGCCGGATCGCCGATCCGACCGCCCATCACCACAGCCTCGCCCTCAGTCGGCCGAATCAGACCCAGCAGGGTGCGAAACAGCGTCGATTTGCCCGCACCATTGGGACCCAGAATGCCGTAGACCCCGCCGCGCGGGATCGACAAGGTCAGGCCGTCCAAGGCCTTTACCGTCCCGTAGGTCTTGGTCAGTCCGCGAATGTCGATGACGGTTTCCATACGCCAAGCTTGGCGAGTGAACGCCGGTCGCACAAGCCGTCGCGTGGCTGTCGTCCATTAAGTTTAGGCAATGGTTCAGTGTCGCCTTGGAGTAAGTTCATGTCTCGTTTCGTCGCCGCCAGCCTTGCCGTGGCCGCCGCCTTCGCCGTCGCGTCCTGCGCCGGAGCCCCGCAATCCGCCCGTCCATCTCCGATTGTCGAGCAGGCCGCGCAGACGAGCCGTCCCGATCTGATCATCCTGGTGTCGATCGACGGCTTCTCGCCCGACTATCTGGGCAAGGGGCAGACGCCGGTGCTGGATGGACTGGTCGCCGGCGGCGCGTTCGGGTCGATGCGGCCGTCGTTCCCCAGCGTGACCTTCCCCAACCATTATACGCTGGTGACGGGACTGCACCCGGACCATCACGGGGTGGTCGGCAACCGGTTCGCCGACGCGCAACTGGGCGCCTTCACCATGGCCAGCAAGGAAAGCGGCTTCTGGGATCAGGGCGAGCCGATCTGGGTCACGGCCGAAAAGGCCGGCGTGCGCACCGGCACCATGTTCTGGCCGGGATCGGAGGTCGAGATCCACGGCGTAAGGCCCAGCCAGTGGGCGCCGTTCGACCAGGGAATGCCGGGCGATGCGCGCGTGGATCGTCTGCTGTCGTGGCTGGACCTGCCGTTGGATCAGCGACCGAAGCTGGAGACGCTCTATTTCGACATCGTCGATACCGCCGGTCATCGCAACGGCCCCGATTCAGCCGAGACGCGCGCCGCCGCCGCATCGGTGGACGCCTCGATGGCACGGTTGATCGAGGGGCTGAAGGCGAGGGGGCTTTATGATCGCACGATGCTGGTCGTGGTATCGGATCACGGCATGGCCGCGACCTCGCCGGAGCGGGTCGTGTGGATCGACGACATCATCGATCCGGCTGCGCTGAAGATCGGCTATGGCGGAGCGGTCCTGACCGCCGATCCGGCGCCGGGCCGCGAGGCCGAGGTGCAGCAGAATCTGGTTGGGCGCCATCCGCATATGGAATGCTGGAACAAGGCCGATGTGCCGGCGCGACTGGCCTATGGTTCCAATCCGCGCGTGGCGCAGATCGTCTGTCTGGTCGAGACAGGCTGGCTGACGGCGACGCGAGATCGGCCGGTGACGCGGGCGGGCGGCGCCCACGGTTATGACAATCAGGCGCCGGAGATGGCGGCGATCTTCATCGCCCACGGGCCGGGTGTGGTCGCCGGGCGTCGTCTGACCGATCTGGACAGCGTCGATGTGCAGCCCTTCCTGGCGCGAATGCTCGGGATCGCGGCGCCGGCCGGCGAGGGGCGGGCGCAAGACACCTTGCCCGTCACTATGCCCTGATGGGGTGATTGGCGAGCCGACGATTTGAGCGCACACTGGTCGCCAGAGGAAGAGGGGCGAAGATGCGCAAGAGTCTGTGGGTCGCGACGGTTTCGGTCGCCTGTCTGATTGCGCCCGTGGCGGTCGCCGACGCCACAGCGACGGCGGCGACCCTAGCGCTGATCACCAATCCGCAGGTCTGCGGCCGGGTCGGGGCCGTCGGCGATGTCCAGCCGACACGCGATATGGTCATGGCCCCGGGCTTCGGCGACGAGGGCTTCGCGGTCGATACGAAGAATCCCGAGGCCCAGGCCTGGTTCGACCACGGCGTGCGTCTGCGCTGGGCGTTCGAGCATTCGGAATCGGTGCGGGCGTTCAGGAAGGCGAGGCAGTTGGACCCGTCGTGCGGCATGTGCGCCTGGGGCGAGGCCTGGGCGATCGGGCCGAACCTGAATGGCGGCGGCGGCGATCCCGAATCGATCGCTACAGGCCTCCGCGTTGCACGTGACGCAAGGCGTCTGGCCCGAGACGCCACGCCGATGCAGCGGCAGATGATCGACGCCCTGATCCAGCGCTATTCCGGCAAGGAGAAGACCCGCGCCCTGCGTTACGCCCGCGCCATGGACCGGATCGCAAAGCGTCACGCCGACGACGTATCGGTCGCCTCGATCACCGCCGACGCCTGGATGCTCCAGCCCGAGGGCGAATGGTGGGACAAGGACGGCAAGGCGACCGATCCGGCCGTAACCCGCGCCATGGCGATCCTGGAGCACGCCCTGACGGTCAAGCCGAACGATCCGGGCGCCATTCACCTGTACATCCACCTGACCGAATGGTCGGACGATCCGCACAGGGCGCTGGCCTATGGCGAGCGGCTGGCCCTGCTGGCGCCGGGCGCCAGCCATCTGGTGCATATGCCGTCGCACACTTTCTATCGAGTCGGGCGCTACAAGGATGCGATGATGTCCAACGTCAACGCCGTGGCGCTGGACAAGAGCTACGACCAACTGGTCGGGCCGCCCGGCGGCATTCGCGGCATGCGGCTGCATGCCCACAACATCCATTTCGGCATGGGCGGCGCCCTGATGGCGGGCGGGGCCGAGCGGGGGCTGGAGCTGGCCGACTGGTATATGGCGACCTATCCGCAGCTGGCGGGACCGCCCGAGGCGGGCGAGGACGGCTATGTCGTCTATCGTCAGGTGATGGCGGCGGACGCCTATGCGCTTTACGGCCGGTTCGGATCGGACGCCCAGGTCGCGGCCCTGGCCGAGCCCGACGTGGGCCGTCCGCTGATGCGGGTCGGTTGGCGCTATGCACGGGGTGAGGCCGCGGCGCGGCGCGGCGATGCGGCGGCGGTTCGGGTCGAGGCCCAGGCCATCGCCGCCCTGCTGGCGGACCAGGCGTTCAAGGGCCCGATGGCGGATCGTCAGACCGGTTTCGCCGAACTGTTCCAGAAGGTGCTGGAAGGCCGCGCGGCCATGACCGATCATGACTATCCCGCCGCCATCGCCGCCTATGGGCGGGCGGCGGAGATCCAGGCCATGGCGCCCGAGGGCGGCGATCCGCCCATGATCTGGTATCCGACGCGCCGCAGCCTGGCCGCAGCCATGCTGGCGTCCGGCGATGCGGCGGGCGCCAAGGCCAAGATCGGCGAACTGCTGAAGGATTGGCCGAATGATCCCTACAGCTACTACGTCCTCTACCGCGCCGAACAGGCGCTGGGCGACGAGACGGCGGCCAATGACGCCCTGCGCCACGCCGGTGTCGAATGGATCGGCGGACAGATGACTCTGGGTGAGGCTTAACATCTTTCCTTCTCCCATTGGGAGAAGGTGGCCCGGAGGGCCGGATGAGGGTTGGTCGGTGGGCTAGGTCGAAAGACCCGACCCTCACCCTTTCGCGCCAGAACGACGGCTATCGCCGCCGTGCGCTCAAGCCCTCTCCCAATGGGAGAGGGATGCCTATTTCTTCGCTGCTTCGATCAGTTTGCCGATTTCGGCCGGGTCGATGCCGGGGCTGGCCTTGCCGTTGACGAAGAAGGTCGGCGTGCCGCGCAGACGCAGGGCGGCGGCCGTGGTGTGGATGTCGGCGATGTGGCGGGTGGTGTCGGGCGCGGCGATCGCGGCCTTGGCGCGGGCCATGTCCACGCCGTGCGCGGCCAGGATGGCGTCGATCGCTTCGATCGACAACGCCCGCTCGGTCATCAGGGCGTCATAGACCTCCAGATACTTGCCCTGCTGGTGCGCGGCCAAGGCGGCGCGGGCGGCGTATTGCGAAGTGATGTCGTCGCCGCGGTCCAGGATGGGCCAGTCCTTGAAGACGAAGCGGACCTCCGGATGGGCGGCCATCAGGGCGCGATAGTCGTGGGCCACGGCCTTGCAGCCGGGGCAGCGGAAGTCGAAGAACTCGATCACCGTGACCTTGGCGTTCGCCGGACCGAAGGCCGGATCGCGGGCGTCGGGCGCCAGAAGGCCGGCGTTGGCGGCGGCGGCCTGGTTCGTCTCCTCGACGGCGGCCTCGGCGTCCTTGGTCTGGAGCGCCATCTGCGCCTCCTGCAAGACCTCGGGATGCTCCAGCAGATAGGCGCGGACGTTCGATTCGCCGGTCAGATAGGGGGCGGCAGAAAAGCCCAGCGCGATGACCGACAGGCCCAGCGCCAGATAGCCGGCGCGGCCGCCGCTGAGCCATCCCGGCTTGGCGGTCTTGAGTTCGGGCGCAGGCGTGGGGGCGTCGTCGGTCATTCAAGCTCGCAGTTCGCGGTAGGGGTCAGTTGAGGGTCGCGGGCCGGCGCGCGGCGTCACGGCGGTCCAGGTCGTTGAGATCGTCGGGCGTGGCGCCCGAGGCCAGGACGATATCGACGGCGCGGCGCCATTCGATCGAACCGGGATTCAGCATGGAGCGGGCGCGCAGGGCGAACTGGGTGGCCTGCTTCTCATCCCCGCCGGCGAAATAGTATTCCGCCGAGGCCAGTCGCGCCTCGCCCTCCTTGCCCTGGGAGGCATAGGCCTGGGCCAGAAGGCGCCACGCCATGGTGTTGTCCTTCTCGGCGACGACGGCGTGTTTCAGCTGATCGATGGCCTCGTCCAGATTGGCCTTGTCGTTGGTTTCAATCAGGGCGTGGGCCAGGTTGACGCGCAGCAGGGGGGCGTCGGGCTTCAGGCGGACCGCCTCGCGGTGGGCGGCGACGGCCTCGGCCGGGCGACCTTCCTCGAACAGGATCTGGCCCTTCAGTTCCTGGAAATAGGGGTTGTTCACGTCGCCGGCGATCAGCGCATCCACCGCCGTCAGCGCCTTGTCCGTCTGGCCGTCGCGATACCAGGCGATGGCCCGCGCATAGCGGCCGGGCAGGGAGGTGTCGGTTGACGGATAGTCGCGCAGGGTGGCGTTCGGCGCATCCATGAAGGCGTGGATCTTGGCCAGGATCAGAGCGTGCTGCGCCATACGTTCGGGGCTGTCGCGATGGTCGTAGTGCGGCTGTTCCTGCACATAGCGACGCAGGCTCTCGATGCGGTTCGACGACAGGGGGTGGCTGCGGAAATAGGGATAGCGGCGGGCGTCGGAGAAGACCTCCTGCGAGCGGAAGTTTTCGAAGAAGGACACCAGACCGGCGCCGGATTCGCCAGCCGCCTCAAGCGCCCGCGCGCCCGAGAGGTCGGCTTCACCTTCCTGGCTCTGCATATAATGCAGCGCGCCGAGAGCGCCGAAATACTGGCTGGAGCCGAGCAGGGCCACGCCTGCGTCCGGCGCGCCGGCGGCGATCGCCAGGGCGCCCAGCGCCATGGTCATGAACATCGGCTGTTTGCCGGCGTTCTCGGCCCCGTCGCGCAGGGTGTGGCGGTTCTTGATGTGGCCTGCCTCGTGCGCCATCACGCCCAGCAGTTCGCCGGGCGTCTTGGTGCGCAGGATCAGGCCGGTGTTGACGCCCATGATCCGCCCGCGTGTTGCAAAGGCGTTCAGGTCGTTGTCGTTGACCAACAGAACTTCGATGTCGTTCGGGTTCAGCCCCATGGCCACGAAGACCGGGTCGGCCCATTCGCGCACGATGCCCTCGACCTCGGTGTCGCGGATCAGGTTTTGCGCGGAGGCCTGGCCGGCGACGGAAACAGCCATCAAGGCCGTCGCCGCCGCCGCCAGAACGCGGGATGCAGATCGGGGAAGCCACCTCATGGCTCTACTCCAACAACGACCGGCCCCCGCCTGTATCCAGACAGTCTAATCGTGACCGATCAGCGGCGCCACCACCCGCGCTTGGGCTTTTCGGGCGGTGCGACGATCTGGTTCGGGTCTTCGGCGATTATGGCCTGAACGTCGATCTCCGGCGTGGGGGCGACGAAGGGTTCGGCCAGCACGGCCTCGGTCACTGGAACCGCCGTCGGGGGGGCGACCGGGGCGACCTCGGCCGGTTCGGCGGCCAGCGCCTCGTGCGGGGTCACGTCCAGCTCCACCGCCGCGCCTTGGACCGTGGCCTCGTTCGGCTCGATGGCGGTGTCGGGATGCGGTTCGGTCGCGATCTCGACATTGGCGCTGGCCGACTTGCGGCGCACGCGACGACGCTGAGGTTCGGGCGCGATGGCCGGGGCGGCTGGCTCGACGGCCTCGGTCGGCTCGACCATGACGGCCATGGGCGTCTCGGGCGAGCCGTCGGGCGGCATGCCTTCGTTGGTGGCGCGGTTCTCGACCTTGATCTCGTGGCTGACGGAACCGTCGCCACGGCCGCGACCGCGACGACGACGACGGCGCGAACGGCCGCCTTCCTCACCAGAGCCTTCGCCGGCCCCGTTGTTGGCGACGACATCCAGGCCTTCGACCTCGGACTGAGCGACAGCGGGGCGTTCAGCCCGCTCGGGGCGCTCGCCGCGTTCCGGACGACCTTCCGAGCGGCCAGGGTTCAGCGGGTCGAACCAGACATAGGGGTCGTCCAGCGACGGCGTGCGGCCGCGGACCCAGGTGTAGACGTCGCGCTCGCCATCCTCACGGACGCGGCGACCGCCACGGCGGCCACGGCGACGGCGGCGGCCGTTTTCGTCTTCCTCATCGTCCGAGGCGTCGTCGGCGCTGACCGCATCGACGGCCTCGACTTCGGAGGTTTCCTCGTCGCGACGACCGCCGCGACGGCGACGGTTGCGCCCACGGCCGCGATCGCGACCACCCTCGTGACGCTCCGAGCGTTCGCGCGGTTCGTCGTCGTCGCTGTCTTCGCGATCCAGGGATTCGACGGTGTCGTCATCGTCGTCGGCGATGATCTCCTCGTCGTCGTCCTCATCCTCGTCTTCGTACAGCGAGGCGTCGAAGTCGTCGTCGAGGTTGGGCATCTCGATCTCGGGCGCGACGAAGTCCTCGTTCGTCTCGGTGCGCTCGATATTGTGTTCGCCCTGACCCAGGCTGTCGTCGATCTGGACGATGACGTTCAGGCCGCGACGTTCCAGGAGCGACTGCAGATAGGCGCGCTTGTGGTTCAGGATGTACAGGCCTACGGCGGTGCAGACCTTCAGCACCACCACGCCCGCGCCGTTCTTGCCGGCCTCGATGTCTACCGCGCGCAAGGTCATCAGAGCCGCGGATTCGGCCGAGCGAATGCGGCCCGTGCCCTGGCAGTGCGGGCAGGCTTCGGTGGCGCCCTCGATCACGCCCAGACGACGACGCTGGCGGCTGATCTCCATCAGGCCGAAGGGCGAGATGCGGCCCATCTGGATGCGGGCGCGGTCGGAGGACAGGGCCTCCTTCAGCACGCGCTCGACGGCGCGGTTGTTCTTGCCTTCATCCATGTCGATGAAGTCGATGACGACCAGGCCGGCGAGGTCGCGCAAGCGCAGTTGGCGGGCGGCTTCTTCGGCCGCTTCCATATTGGTCTTGAAGGCCGTCTGCTCGACGTTGCGTTCCTTGGTGGCGCGACCCGAGTTGACGTCGATAGCCACCAGGGCTTCGGTCTGGTTGATGACCAGATAGCCGCCGGATTTCAGCGGCACCACCGGTTGGTGGATCTGCGTCAGCAGTTCCTCGATGCCGTTGGCCGCGAACAGGGGGCGCGAGCCGCGATACAGGTGAACCTTCTTGGCCTGGGCCGGCATCAGCACGCGCATGAAGTCGCGCGCTTCCTTGAAGCCCTCGACGCCCTCGACCTGAATGCCGTCGAAATCCTTGTCGAACATGTCGCGCACGGCGCGGCGGACCAGGTTCTCTTCCTCGTAGATCACCGAGGGGGCGTGAGAGGCGAGGGTGGTCTCGCGGATCGTTTCCCACAGGCGCAGCAGATATTGATAGTCGCGCTTGATCTCGGCCTTGGTGCGCTTGGCGCCCGCCGTGCGGATGATCAGGCCCATGCCCTTGGGCACTTCCAGGGCCGAGACGGCGCTCTTCAGGCGACGACGGTCAGAGGTGTTCGTGATCTTGCGCGAAATGCCGCCGCCCTTGCCGGTGTTAGGCATCAGCACGCAGTAGCGGCCGGCCAGCGACAGCCAGGTGGTCAGGGCCGCGCCCTTGGCGCCGCGCTCGTCCTTGACGACCTGGACCAGCAGGATCTGGCGGCGCTTGATGACGTCCTGGATCTTGTAGCGACGCATCAGGCGGCGCTTCAGCCGCTCCTCGTCGGCCAGCGCCGATTCGGGGTCGACGTCATCGCCGGTCGATTCGCGGTCGAGATCGTCTTCGTCCTCATCGTCATGCGCCTCGGCCATGATGGCTTCGCGGTCGGCGACGGGGATCTGGTAGTAGTCGGGGTGGATTTCGTTGAAGGCGAGGAAGCCGTGGCGATTGCCGCCGTATTCAATGAAGGCGGCCTGCAGGCTGGGCTCTACGCGAGTGACCTTGGCGAGGTAGATGTTGCCGCGAAGCTGGCGCTTCGCACGGGATTCGAAATCGAATTCCTCAATCTTGCGCCCGTCCACGATGGCGACCCGGGTCTCCTCGGGATGCGCCGCATCGATCAGCATTGTCTTTGACATGGAAAGTCTCTCTCTGGCGCGCGCAGGCCGACCGTCCCGGATCTCCGGACAGGGTCATGGCGGCTCGCCGAATGAAGGTGAGGGCCGGCGCGCGCGACATCCCCTCGCCGAGAACGGCGAAGAAGGCTTGATCAAGCCGTTGGGGAACGCAGGCGGAAAGGCCCATTAAGTCGTCGGTCCTGAACCGGGCGCGCCAATCCCTTGGGAAGGCCGCGTCCCTGGTCCGCTCTTCGAACCATCGGCCAGGCCGGGGCGGTTCTAGGATTGGTGAAAGTCAACGCCGCGAGGAGGGCGCGCCAAGATTCGCAGAGGCGAAATCGGCGCGATCGGTTCGCGAGCGGTCACAGCATAGTCATGCAACGGGAGAATTAAAAGGCGCTCGCCTTAACCCCCTGAATACGAGCCTCTGTCATGATGGGGTTCAAGTAGGCTTAAACCGGGTTCGCCGACGCAGATGAGCGGTCGCGTTTTGACAGGTCTGATGCGCTGGCGCGCGAAGGAGTGGGCGATGACCGCCCTGGCCTTCGTGGTCATCTGCATGGGCGGTCTGTCCGCAACGCGCGGTTTCGCCTGGGGCGCGCAGGGCGATGTGTTGGCGGTGCGCTTCGGCGCCGATGGCGATCGGACCCGCGTCGTCATCGATCTGGACAAGACGGCGCAAGGACGCGTCATCGACGCGGGCGGCGAAGGCCGGGTGGTGCTGGCCCTCAGCGGTGTTGCGCCAGGGCGTGGTCTAAACGGTGGCGGTTCGGGCCTAGTGCGCTCTTATGAAGTTACGTCGTCCGGCGGTTCGTCGCGAGTTCAGCTAGAACTGGCGCGCGGCAGCGAGATCGAACGGCGCTTCCTGCTGCCGCCCGGCGACGGCGTCAGCCATTATCGTTATGTCGTGGACCTGAAGGCGACGGGAGCCGCCGCGCGCGCCTCGACCACGCCGGCGCCGCGCGCCAGCGCGCCGCCGCGTCGCGCAGAACGCCCCCTGATCGTCATCGACGCCGGCCATGGCGGCAATGATCCGGGCGCCAGCGGCGCAAGCGCCCAGGAAAAGCAGGTCACTTTGGCCGCAGCCCTGGCCTTGAAGGCCGAGCTTGAGAAGAACGGCCGCTATCGCGTGCGCCTGACCCGGACCGACGACCGCTACGTCGACCTCTATCGCCGTGTGTCAATCGCGCGTCAGGCGGACGCCGATCTGTTCATTTCCTTGCACGCCGACGCCGGCGCCGATCCGGCGCTGCGCGGGGCCAGCGTCTATACCTTGTCGGAGCAGGGCGCGGGCCGGGCCGTGCGCGAGTTCACGCGCGGCGACAACTGGCATCGCGAGCTGCATCTGCCGGGGCGCGATCCGTCGGTTGATCGCATCCTGCTCGACATGACTCAGCGCGCGACCCAGAACCGCTCGGCCCAGTTCGCGCGGGTCTTGCTGACCCACCTAGAGGGATCGGACCATCCTCTGCTTCGCCGCAGCCATCGCGATGCGGGCCTGGCTGTCCTCCTGGCGCCCGACGTGCCGGCCGTGCTGCTGGAAATGGGCTTCATCACGAACCCCGAGGACGAGCGGCTTCTGACTGACGAGCGCGCGCGCCGTCGCCTGATGAAGTCGGTGGCGGACGGGATCGATCGCTATTTCCGCGAGCCGTCGAGCCCGATGATGGCCGCCGCAACCAGCCAGGCCGCCGGTCAGCCCTGATCCGGCGCAACCAAGCCGGCCGTCGCCGGTTTCGGCACCATGAAAAAAGCGATTGTCACGGGCGGATCAGGCCTTATCGGAACGGGCGTCTGTAACGCCCTGCTGGCCAACGGATGGGAGGTCGCCTCCTTCGACCTGAAACCGAGCGAGGGGGACGCCCGTCACATCGACTGCAATCTGGGTGATGAGGATTCAGTCAAACAGGCGTTCGAGACGCTGAGCTGGTCGTCGCTGGACCTGCTGGTCAACAACGGGGGCATCGCCGATCCGGTGAACGGCCCCCTGGCTAAGCTGTCGCTGGCGGACTGGCGCAACATCATCGACAGCCATCTGACTGGCGCCTTCCTGATGAGCCGCGCCGCCATTCCGATGCTGAACGAGGGCGGCGCCATCGTGAACATGATCTCGACGCGCGCATTCATGTCCGAGCCGCACACCGAGGCCTATGCAGCGTCCAAGGGTGCGCTGTTCGCCCTGACGCACGCCCTGGCGATTAGCGAAGGCCCTCGAATCCGCGTGAATGCCATTGCGCCCGGCTGGATTTCGGATGGCGAGGATCTGCGTTCTGTCGATCACGAACAGCACCCGGTCGGCCGCGTCGGCCGCGCCGAGGATATCGCCGGTGCTGTGCTCTATCTCGCCGAAGCGAGTTTCGTGACGGGCCAGGTGCTGACCGTGGACGGCGGCATGACACGCAAGATGATCTACGCCGACTAGGCCGTCAGGCCAGACCGGCCTTTCTCAGCGTCTTCCAGGCCTTGATCACGCGTTGCAGCTTTGCCTCGGCGCTGCGGTCGCCGCTGTTGGTGTCAGGGTGAAATCGCTTCAGCAGCTCGTGATACTGAGCCTTGATCTTCGCCTTGTCGGCGCCCGGGTCCAGATCGAGGTCGGCCAAGGCGGCGCGTTCCAGCTTGCCGATGCGGCGGTCCTCGGTCGCGGACTGCGGCGCCTGATCGCCCTTGCGACCGAAAAGGCCGAAGCTGTCGCGCCATGAGCCGGCGCCGGTGGTGTTCGAGGTGCCCATCTTGGCGGCGAAGGCGGCCGCCTCGCGCGTGAACTTGCCGGCCTGAATCTCCCAGGTCGGGCGCCCGCCGGTCATGGCCTCGTTTTCCTGGGCGGCGCGGATCTGGCCTTCGCTCATGCCGGCGTAGAAGTTCCAGCCCTTGTTGTATTCGCCGGCGTGCGGCTGGCAGAATTCGTAGAAGTCGTTCAGCCGCTCGCGCGACTTGGGCGCCTTGGCGGCGGCGGCCCGGCGACAGTCGGGCCACTGGCATGGCTTTTCGCCCGGCTTCAGGTGAAGGACGTCGGCCTTCGCCGCCTCTTCCTCGGGCTTGGGCGGCTTCACCCGAATGTCGGTGAAGCGCGGCTTGTATTGAAAGGAGGCGGACATCAGCCGAAGTGTAAGCCCGATTGGGACAGCATCAAGGAATCGATCATGTCTGAGGGCCCGGTGGCGACGATTATTCGTGCAAAACTGACGGCAGGGCTGTCGCCATTGCGTCTGGAGGTCGAAGACGACAGCTGGCGCCACGCCGGACATCATCATGAAGGCGGAATGGACGCCAAGCCTGGCGGCGAAAGCCATTTCAATCTGGTGATCGTGTCCGCCGCTTTCCAGGGGCAGTCGCGGCTGGCGCGACAGCGCGCGGTCAACGCCCTGCTGAAGGACGAGATGGCCGGACCGGTCCACGCTCTTTCGATCAAGGCGCTGACCCCGGAGGAGGCGAGTTGAGCGAGAGAACTGCGTTCACATCGTCTTAGAACCTTCGTTTTAGCGTCATTCGACCAAACAGAACGTGGGGATCTGGGCTTATGGTGGAATCCGATGGCGTCGCGAGGGCGCTCGAAGGCGATCAACGCGCCGGCGACGCAGCCCAGGCCCTGACGGCCATTCTGCAGACCCAGTATCTTCGCTACATGATCATCACGTCCTGGGCCGTGGGCCTGCTGGGCACGGTGGGCCTGTGGCCGGCGCTCCTTTGGTTCGGCGGCACTCTGGCGGCTGGGTCGCTGCGGGGACTGGTCGAGCATCGTCTGAGCCATCGCGTCGGCACCAACTGGGGCGTGATCTTCCCGATCGTGGCCACGGTGACGACCGGCGCCTGGGCCATTGCGCCTCTGATGGCCTGGTTCTCGCCCACCGAGTTCGGACGCCCCCTGGCCCTTGCCCTGCTGATTTCCGGCTATGTGCTGGTCTTCGCTCAGCTTCGCAGTTCGCCGCGTCAGGCCCTGATCATCTCTTCGCCCTATGGTGCGGCGGCGACGATCATTCTGTTCAGCCTTTGGGGCACCAACGCCTTCTGGTCGATGCTGGCGGTCCTGCCGTTTACGGCGGCGGGTCTGTTTGTGCTGGTGACCATGACCTTGCTGCGCGAAGACCGCATCCGGGCCTTCCAGTCGCACCAAGCGCATCTGATCGAGGAACTGGAAGCGGCCCGCGACAAGGCCAATGCCGCCAATGACGCCAAGTCGAACTTCCTGGGCGTGATCTCGCACGAGCTGCGCACCCCGATGAACGGCGTGCTGGGCGCGGCCCAACTGCTCAGCGCGACGCGATTGGAGACGACGCAGCGCGAATATCTGTCGATCATTCGCAACTCCGGCGACAATCTGTTGTCGCTGCTGAACGACATCCTCGACATGACCAAGATCGAGGCTGGCAAGATGAATTTCGAGGTCGTCGATATCGTCATCGACGGTTTGAACAAGCGCATCACTGGACCCTTTGAAGCGCAGGCCGAAGCCAAGGGCCTGACGTTCGTCACGACCGTGGAGGGCGAGATCCCGACAGTGGTGCGCGGCGATCCGCTACGCGTCTGCCAGGTGGTGCAGAACCTGCTGTCTAATGCGGTCAAGTTCACCGAGGCCGGGGAGATCCACTATCTCGTGCGCGGACACCGCGTGTCGGATCAGCGCGTGCGGTTCGAGTTTGTCGTCCAGGACAGCGGCGCAGGAATTGCGGCGGCCGATCTGGAGCGGTTGTTCATGCCCTTCACCCAGGTCGACACCTCGTCCACGCGCCGCTTTGGCGGCACGGGTCTGGGCCTGACTATCGCACGGCGCATGGCCAACATCATGGGCGGCGACATCACCGTGACGTCCAAGCTCGCCGAGGGCTCGTGCTTCACCCTGGAAATCGAGGCCGAGGTCGTGGAATGGGCCAAGCCCGTCGCGGCTGCCGAGGTTCATGCCGAGATCGAAGGCGGCGAATCGCTGCGCGTCCTGGTGGTCGAGGATCACCCTGTGAACCGCATGATCCTGGAGGCCTGGATGAGCTCGGCCAGCCACGTCACTTCGACGGCCGAAAATGGTCAGGTCGCGGTCGATATCGCCAAGGACCAGCCGTTCGACCTGATCATCATGGATGTGAACATGCCGGTGATGGACGGACTGACCGCGACACGCATGATCCGCGAAGGCGGCCAGAACGCTGGCACTCCGATCGTGGTCCTGTCGGCCTCGGCGCGTCATGAGGATCACGAAGCCGGTCTTGAGGCGGGCGCCGACGCCTATCTGAACAAACCGATCGATTTCGGCGCCCTGGCCGCCCTGATGGGGCGCGTCGGCGGCGGTCGCGACGCGGTCGCGCAGATGGCTCTGCCGTCGTCAGAGACCTCGGTCGCCGCCTGATTGCGGCGATCCTGTGTTCCCGACATGAACCTGGGCCGATGACGCCGGTTCAGGTGCGCCTCAGTCGCCGTGCTCCATAACTGCATCCAAGCCGACGTTCTTCGGCGCAGATGGAGACACGATCATGAAAAAGATCCTGACCACCGCAATCGCTTCGGTCATGGCCGCCGGCGCGCTGGGCGCTGCTGGCGCAGCGTCGGCCCAACCCATGCCGCCCCACGGTCCGCATGGTCCCGCTGCACGTCACGGTCCGGGTGCTGACCACTACGATCGTCGGGACTATCGCCAGGATCGCCGCGACTACCGCCGCGAACTGCGTGAGGATCGTCGCGACTATCGCCAGCAACAACGCGCCTATGAGCGCTGGCAGCGTGCGGAACGTCGTTACAACGCCCCGCGCTATGTCCCGCCGCGCGGCTATGCGGTTCGGACCTGGAGCTATGGCCAGCGGATGCCGTCCTACTACCGGACGAACGCCTATGTGGTGAATGACTACAACCGCTATGGCCTGCGTGCCCCGCCCCGTGGCTATCAATACGTCCGCAGCGGTAATGACGTGGTGCTCGCCGCCGTCGCCGGCGGCCTGATCACCGCCGTGATCGCCGGATTGTTCAACTGATCTGCTGAGGATTTGAGATGCGCCCCGGAGGGAAACCTCCGGGGCGTTTTTCGTTCTGAAGAGGACGGCGACGCTTCCGGCGCCCAAGATGGATGACGATGCGCGCCTTCGCCGAGCTACTGGACCGCCTGTCCCTGACGGCTTCGCGCAATGCGAAGCTGGTGCTGGTGCGCGACTATCTGAGAGCGACGCCCGATCCGGATCGGGGATGGGCGCTGGCGGCCCTGACCGGCGACCTGACGTTCGACGCGGCCAAGCCGGCCATGATCCGAAAGGCGGTCGAGGGGCGGGTCGACAGCGTGCTGTTCGGCTGGTCCTACGACTATGTGGGGGATCTGGCGGAGACGGTGGCCCTGATCTGGCCCGTGACCCCGGACCATCGGCCAAACCGCGAGCCCGAATTGGCCGAGGTCGTCGAGGCGCTAAGGACCGCGACGCGGACGGAGGTGCGCGGTCTTCTGGAAGGCTGGCTCGATGCGCTGGAGCCGAAAGGGCGCTGGGCGCTGCTGAAGCTGATGACCGGGGCCTTGCGCGTGGGGCTGTCGGCGCGGCTGGCCAAGACGGCGGCGGCCATGATGCGCCCGGACGCGGTGATGGCGCCGCCTTCGCCGGAGGGTGACGAGGCGCAGATGACGCTGGAGGCGTTGGACGCCTCGGCCATCGAGGAGGTCTGGCACGCGGTGGAGCCGCCCTACGCCGACCTGTTCGCCTGGCTGGAGGGCAGGGCGGAGCGGCCCAGCCCGGATGCGCCCGGCCGGTTCCGGCCCGTTATGCTGGCCGTCGCCATCGATGAAGCGGTCGACCTGCCCAAACTGTCGCCGGCCGACTATGCGGCCGAATGGAAGTGGGACGGCATACGGGTTCAGGCGGTGCTGGAGGGCGAGGTCCGCAAGCTCTATTCCCGCACCGGCGACGAGATTTCGGCCGCTTTCCCCGATGTGATGGAGGCCCTGGCGTTTCAGGGCGCGATCGATGGCGAGCTGATCGTCTGGCGCGACGGGGCGGTCGCGCCGTTCGGGGACCTTCAGCAGCGGCTTAATCGCAAGTCGGTGGACGCCAAGGCGATGCAGGCCTTTCCGGCGGCGGTGGTCGCTTATGACCTGTTGGCCCAGGACGGCGAGGATCTGCGCAGCCTGCCGCTGCGCGAGCGTCGGTCGCGCTTAGAGGCCCTGGTCAATGGTCATACCGGCGAACGACTGCACCTGTCGCCGGTGGTCGATTATGCCGATTGGGATCAGTTGGCGCGGTTGCGAGCCGATCCGCCGGTTGGGGCGGCGGCCGAGGGGCTGATGCTGAAACGCTGGGACAGCCCCTATCTGGCGGGGCGACCCAAGGGACCGTGGTTCAAATGGAAGCGCGACCCGCACGTCGTTGACGCCGTTCTGATGTACGCTCAGCGCGGGCACGGCAAACGCTCGAGCTTTTATTCCGACTACACCTTCGGCGTCTGGACGCCGGAGGGGGCGCTGACGCCGGTGGGCAAGGCCTATTTCGGCTTCACCGACGAGGAGTTGAAACAGCTCGACAAGTTCGTGCGCGATCACACCATCGACCGGTTCGGGCCGGTGCGGTCTGTGCGAGCCGAGCGGGACTTCGGCCTGGTGCTGGAGATCGCCTTCGAAGGACTGAATCGCTCGACCCGGCACAAGTCCGGTGTGGCCATGCGCTTCCCGCGCGTCAGCCGCATTCGCTGGGACAAGCCGGCGCGAGAGGCCAACACCATCGACGACGTGATGGACCTGCTGGACGCTATCGAAAGCGGCGGCGGGCGGATCGCAAAGGCCTGAAATCGGGCTTTCGGGGGTTCCAATCGTCGCGCCAGGCGTTAGACCCGACCTCATGTCTCTGCCTATTTCCAACGAAGTCGCCGACGCGGTGGCCGCGGGCCGCAAGGCCGTTTCGATCGATGCCGCCGTGATCGCCAAGCTGACCGACATGGCAGGTGATTTCGCGATCAACCTGACAATCGCCATCCTGATCTTCGTCCTCACCGTCTTTGCGGCGAAATGGGCGGCGCGCGGGGCGCGCAATACGCTATCGAGGGTCAAGGGATTCCGCCACGATCCGACGGTCCTGAGCTTCGCGGTCCAGGTCGTGCGGGTGGTGGTCTTCATCATCGGCATGATCGCCGTGCTCCAGCGCCTGGGTGTTCAGACGACCTCGATCATCGCCGTGCTGGGCGCGGCGTCCTTGGCGGTAGGTCTGGCGTTGCAGGGCACGTTGTCGAACGTGGCGTCGGGGATCATGCTGCTGGTGCTGCGGCCCTACCGGGTCGGCGACGTCGTCGATGTCGGCGGGATGAGCGGCACGGTGCAGCGACTGGACCTGTTCACGACCCAACTGTCCAACGCCAACAACCACAAGATCGTCATTCCGAACTCCAAGGTCCTGAGCGACCCGCTGACCAATCTGACCGGCCAGCAGACCCGCCGGATCGAGATCAACTTCACGGTCGGCTATCGCGACGATCTGAACCAGGCGCGCTGCGTCCTGGCGGATATGGCCGCCGCACACGACAAGGTGCTGCACGATCCCCATCCCTGGACCGGCGTGACGGGCTTGCTGGACAGCTCGGTGCAGGTGACGCTGCACGCCTGGGTCAAGGTCGGCGACTGGTGGCAGACCCAGGCCGATCTGATGCAGGGCGGCAAGGAGGCGTTGGACGCCGCCGGGATCGAGATTCCGTTCCCGCATCAGGTCGCCGTGCCCTATGGCGATGAGGATGTGGTCCCGGTCGTGCGCGTCCGCACGGTCGATGACGATACGGCCGATCTGAAGGCGACGAACCGTTGATGCGTTACGATTTCGGCTCCGACAACACCGCCGGCATGGCGCTGAGCGCCATTGAAGGCCTGGTGCGCGCCAACAAGGGATTCGCCCGCGCCTATGGCGCAGACGAGGTCACCGCCCGCGCCGCCGACCAGATTCGCCAGCGTCTGGATGCCGACGCCGAGGTGCGGTTCGTGTTCAGCGGTACGGCGGCCAACGCCATCGCCCTGTCGATGCTGGCCCAACCCTATGAAGCGGTGCTGGCTCATCATGCGGCGCACATCTGCACCGATGAGACCGGCGCGCCCGGTTTCTTCGGTCACGGCGTCGGCCTGATCGGTTTGCCGGGGTTCTCGGGCAAGATCGATCCATTGGCCTTGCAGGCGCAGTTGGGCGAACCCGAAGTCGGGCATCGTCAGCCGCCCGCCGCCCTGTCGCTGACACAGGCCACGGAATATGGCTCGGTCTACACCGAGGAAGAACTGCGCCACCTGATCGAACCGGCCAAGGCGCTGGGCTACGGCGTTCACATGGACGGAGCGCGCCTGACCAATGCGGTCGCCGCCGGTTTCGACCTGAAAGACATTCCGCGCCTGGGCGTGGACGTGCTGGTGTTCGGTGGAGCCAAGGCGGGCGCCAACTGCGCCGAGGCGATCGTGCTGTTCGACAAGAGCCTGGCGCGGCGATTGGACAATCGGCTGAAACAAGCGGGCCAGACGTCATCCAAGACGCGTCTGTTGTCGGGCCCGATGCTGGGGTTGCTGGAAAGCGGCGATTGGGAATCGGGCGGCGCCCATGCCAATCTGATGGCGCAGCGACTGGCGGCGGGCATCGCGGGGCGGTCGCCCTTCGTCCTGGCCCATCCGGTGGAGGCGAACGCCGTCTTCGTGCGGATGCCGCCAGAGGCGCATGCCCGCCTGAATGAAATGGGCTGGGCCTGCTACGCCTTCGATGACGGTTCGGTGCGCTTCGTCTGTTCATGGGCGACGCAGGAAGCGGCCGTGGACGAGTTGATCGAGGCGGTCGCCGGTCTGGGCTGAGCGACTAATCCCCGTTCGCGCGCCAGCGTGGCCTTTCCCCGGTCGCAATGGGTTTCCATATGCGCATCATGGCGATGCGAGGCGAACGCTCCGGCGGCAGGCGTGACCCGATGGTCAAGGCGCAGCAGGCAGGGAGCACACAGGACAAGACGGACGGACCCCCGACGCTGACGGCGTTGGCGGACCTTGCGCGGCTGGTCGCCCGTTCAGGCGCACCGCACCTGAAACTGCGGCTGATCTCGGCCATCCTGCTGACGCTGGCGGGCAAGGGGCTGGGCGTCATGGCGCCGCTGGTGCTGGGTGCGGCGGTCAACCGTCTGGCGGCGGGGCAGGGTGCCGCGACCGCCGTCGGCCTGGGCTTTGCGGCCTTCGCCATCGGCTGGACGCTTGTTCGGTTCCTGTCGGCGGCCTCGCCCCTGATCTCCGACGTGGTGTTCGCGCCGGTGCGTGCCGCCGCCCAGCGCGCGACGGCGGCCGAGGCCTTCGCCCATGCGCTGAGCCTGTCGCTGGATTTTCACCAGACCAAGCGCTCAGGCGCCCTGTCGCGGACGATGGACCGGGGATCGCGCGCGGTCGATTTCCTGCTGCGCATCCTGGCCTTCAACTTGGTTCCGACGGGGGTGGAGCTGGTGCTGGCGGCCGGGGTGCTGGGCGCCAAATACGACTGGCGCTTCGCCGCCGTCGCGGTGGTCGTGGTCGTCATCTACACCGCCGCCACCTTCGCCATGTCCAACTGGCGGTTGGAGCATCGCCGGATCATGAATGCGGCCGATTCCGAGGCCGCTGGCGTCTCGGTCGACGCCCTGCTGAACTATGAGACGGTCAAGTCGTTCGGCGCCGAGACGCGCGCGGCTCAGACTTATGACCGCGCGTTGGGCGACTATGCCGAGGCGTCGCTGAAGGCCAACAGTTCGCTGAACATGTTGAACGGGATGCAGGCCCTGGTAATGAACCTGGGCCTGGGCGTCATGGCGGTGATGGCCGGATTCGAGGCGGCGGCCGGTCGGATGGGGCCGGGCGATGTGACGGCGGCGGTGCTGATCATGATCTCGCTATATGCGCCGCTCAACATCCTGGGCTTCGCCTATCGGGAAATCCGTCAGTCCTTCATCGACATGGAGGAGATGCTGAAGGTGACGCGACAGACGCCGCAGGTCGCCGATGCGCCGAACGCCGTCACCCTGCCGCGGCCGGTCGATGCGCGCGGGGCGTCGGTAGCGTTCGAGGCCGTCGGCTTCCGCCACGACGCGCGGGCCAATGGGCTGGAGGACGTCAGCTTCTATGCCGCGCCGGGCACCACGACGGCGCTGGTCGGCCCATCGGGCGCGGGCAAGTCCACCATCGTCAAACTGGCGCTGCGTCTGCTCGATCCGCAGGAAGGGCGCGTGCTGATCGACGGCCATGATGCGCGCGAAGTGACCCAGGCCTCGCTGCGATCGGCGGTGGCGCTGGTGCCTCAGGATGTGGCGCTGTTCAACGACACCCTGGCCGCCAACATCGCCTTCGCCCGGCCCGAGGCGGATGAGGCGCAGGTGTGGGCGGCCTCGGAGGCGGCGGAACTGGCCGACTTCATTCGCGGCTTGCCGGACGGGATGCAGACCAAGGTCGGCGAACGGGGACTGAAGCTGTCGGGCGGCGAACGTCAGCGGGTGGGCATCGCCCGAGCCCTGCTGGCCGATCCGTGCATCCTGATCCTGGACGAGGCGACCAGCGCCCTGGACAGCCGCACCGAAGCCGCGATCCAGAAGACGCTGCGCAAGGCCAGGAACGGCCGCACGACCCTGGTGGTCGCACACCGGCTGTCGACCGTGGCGGATGCGGACCAGATTCTGGTGCTGAAGGCCGGGCGGGTCGTCGAACGCGGCGGTCACCACGAACTGGTAGCCCGACAGGGCGGGGAGTATGCGGCGCTGTGGCGCAAACAGACGCGCGGCGGCAAGACGCCTCAGATGGCCGACTGATCGGCGGTCGGCAGCTTCTTTCTCAGAACCTCATGCAGGTTCGTCAGGATGGCGGTCCGCGCGGCCTGCTCTTGCGGCGGCAGCGCCAGCAACAGCTTCATCGCCTGGGCATGGACCGTGGCGATGCGCCAGTCGAAACCGCCCTGACGCGGCGCGGCGTCCAGCAGGTCGCATAGGCCCTTGGCCGCCGTGCACAGGTCGTCCATCTCGAACGGGCTGGCCGCATCGATGATCTGGCTTGAGGCGGAATAGGCCAGATCCAGCCGCATGGGCTCGATCAGGTTCGGATCGGGCTTGGCCAGCAGGGCCGCGATATTGTCGCCGATGATGGCGCGGGCCTGATCCTGAAGTCCGTCCAGATTGGCGCGGGCCTGGGCCAGGGCGACCCCGACGCTGACACCGCCGGGGCGATCCAGCATCTCTGCCAGGCGAGACTTGCGCTGAGTGTGGGTGATGACGGTCATAGGGCCAGACTCTCCATCCCCTTCGCCTTGCGAATCATGTCGGCGCGGCGTTCCACGCCTTCATAGCCGGTGTGTCGGAACCGGCGATCCGGGCCCAGATAGTCGCCGACCTCCAGGAAGGGCCGGCTGTCGCGCGCCACCCACAGGATGCGCTCCAGCAGAAGCGCCGGGCTGAAGGGCTTGGTGACGACGAAGTTGGCGCCGCAGTCCCGCGCCTCGGCGACGCGCCCGCGACGAATGTGGCTGGCGGTCATGATGACGGGGGTGAAGGCGTTGGGATTGGGGCCGGAGCGGCGCAGCCAACGCACCAGTTCGAAGCCGTCGATGTCGGGCATGTCGGTATCGACGACCAGCAGATCGACAGGCTTGTCGGTCAGCAGCTTCTTGGCTTCCATGCCCGTGCCGCACGCATAGGTCGGGCGGATGCCGAAACCGGTCAGGGCGTTGGACGTCAGGGTCAGCGAGAACGGCGAATCGTCGACGATCATCGTGATCGCCCCGGCCAGGTTGAAGACGGCGCTTTCACGCAGGGACTCGCCACCGCTCATGGCGCAAAGGCCCCAGTCTGTCGCGCCGCTGAACCCATGGCCGGTCGCAAACCTCGATGCCCCTGAACGAAGCGCCGAGCTTGGCAGACGAGGGTGGATGCTGCGTTAACGCTGGTCGCCAGAGCGACCGGGCGTCAGAGGGCGCCGATAGCGTAGAAGCGATCCGCGCGACGCTTCTTGATCTGCTGCGGCGTCAGGCCGTCGAAGCCCTTCAGCTCTTCGGCCAGCACGTCGCCGACATTGGCCATGGCCGTGTCGCGATCGGTATGGGCGCCGCCGACAGGCTCATCGATCAGGCGGTCCACGATCTTTAACTGCATCAGGTCCGGGCCGGTGATCTTCATCGCCATGGCCGCGTCCTTGGCTCGCGCGCCGTCGCGCCACAGGATGCCGGCGGCGCCCTCGGGCGAGATGACCGAATAGATCGAGTGTTCCAGCATCAGCACGCGGCTGGCCGCGGCGATGGCGATGGCGCCGCCCGAGCCGCCTTCGCCCGTGATGGTGGCGATGGAGGGCACGCCCAAGGTCAGGCAGCGCTCGGTCGAACGGGCGATGGCCTCGGCCTGGCCGCGCTCCTCGGCGCCCAGGCCCGGATAGGCCCCGGCGGTGTCGATGAAGCTGAGGACCGGCAGGCCGAACTGCTCGGCCATGTCCATCAGGCGCACCGCCTTGCGATAGCCCTCGGGCCGGGCCATGCCGAAGTTGTGGGTGATCCGGGTCGCGGTGTCGTGACCCTTTTCGTGGCCCATGATGACGACCGGACGACCGCGGAACCGGGCCAGGCCGCCCAGAATGGCCTGGTCGTCGCCGAACTGACGGTCGCCGTGCAGCTCGTTCCAGTCGGTGAACAGGCTCTGGACATAATCGATGAAGTGCGGCCGCTGCGGATGGCGCGCGACCTGGGTCTTCATCCAGGGGTCGAGGCCGGCGTAGGTCTTCTTGCGCAGCTGGTCGGCCTTTTTGCGCAGACCCTCGATCTCATGGTCGATGTCGCCCGAGGTGTCGGCCAGCAGCGAAAGCTCCTCGATCTTGGCTTCCAGATCGGCGATCGGCTTTTCGAAGTCTAGATAGTGCGTGGCCATCAAGGCGTCCGGGAACTGCAAACGGGCGAAAGCGCCCTTGGGGAAGGCGCGCGAACCTAGAGAGGTCAACGCCGCCGGGCAAGCGGGGGTTCAGTCGTCGCGCGCCAAGGGGTGGTTTTGTTGGACGACCTGGGCCAGGCGGTCGGTGGCGACGTGGGTGTAGATCTGGGTCGTGGCGATATCGACATGGCCCAGCAGGGTCTGGACGACGCGCAAGTCCGCGCCGCCTTCAAGCAGGTGGGTGGCGAAGGCGTGGCGCAGGACGTGGGGGCTGACGCGGGCCGGGTCGATGCCGGCCGTGATCGCGGCCTCGTCCAGCAGTTGGGCGAAACGGCGTGGGGTCAGGTGGCCGGTGGGGCCGGAGGAGGGGAACAGCCAGGGACTTTCGGGCGCCTCAGGTTTTCGCCCATCTTTGCCCTTGAGCTTCGCGTCGCGGACGACCAGCCAGGCCTTGATCGCTTCGCGGGCGGCGGAGTTGAGGGGGGCGAGCCGTTCCTTGCCGCCCTTGCCGCGCACGATCAGATAGGCGGGGTCGCGCCGAACGGCCTCGACTTTGAGCCCCAGCAGTTCGGATACCCGCAGGCCGGAAGCGTAGGCCATCTCGACCAGGGCGACCAGGCGCAGGCCCGCCGCCGCGTCGCGTGCGGCCGAGGCGGCCAGCAGGGCGTCGATCTCGGCGCGGCTCAACACCTTGGGCAGGGACCGGCCCTGTTTGGGCGCGTCGAGGCGGCGCGAGGGGTCGTCGGTGCGCCATCCCTCGGCCAGGGCGAAGCGATAGAACTGACGGGCGGACGAGCGGCGACGGGCGGCGGTGGCGGCCGACAGGCCGCGTCGCGACAGGTCCGCGAACCAGGCCTCGACCGCTTCGGCGTCGGCGTTCATCAACCCGCCGGCGTCCGACAACGCCATCTCCGCGTCCGCCAGATCGCGGCCATAGGCGGACAGCGTATGGGGCGAAGCGTCGCGTTCGACCGCCATCATCTCCAGAAAGGCCTCGATCTGGGGCGTCATGCAGCGATCCGCAGCCTGAACGACTGGCGCAAGGTCAGGCTTGGTGTAGAGGTTTTCTGGATCATGCCTGCCCGCGCCGCCGCCTTCGCCTTCCTCTCGACCGACCGTTCCGCCGGAGCCGCCGGATGAGGCGGCGCGCGAATCCGGGTCCGACCCGCACCATAGCCCTGGTCGGCCTGATGGGGGTGGGCAAATCGTCGGTCGGTCGTCGGCTGGCCAATCGGCTGCGACTGCCGTTTGCGGACGGGGATGTAGAGATCGAGGCGGCGGCCGGGATGACGGTGTCGGAAATCTTCGCCGCGCTAGGCGAGGCCGAGTTCCGCGCGGGCGAGGCGCGGGTGATCCGCCGCCTGCTGGAAGGGCCGCCCATCGTGCTAGCGACCGGCGGCGGGGCGATGATGAACCCGGAGACGCGGGCGCTGCTGAAGGCCAAGGCCGACACGGTTTGGCTGAGGGCCGATCTGGCGGTCATCGCGGAACGGGTGGCGCGGCGCGACACGCGGCCCCTGTTGCGCGGCAAGGATCCGCTGGAGGTGCTGACCGGCCTGGCCGAAGCCCGCTATCCCATTTACGGCGAGGCCGATGTGACCGTGGACGTCGGGCAGGGCTCGCACGGCCAGGCGGTGGACGCCATTCACAAGGACCTGCGCCGACACTGGCGCCAGAGACGACGCACGGAGACCCCGCAATGACGATCATTCCGGTCAGCGGCGGGGCCTTTGCCGCCTATGACGTGGTGGTGGGGCGCGGGCTGCTGGCGCAGGTCGGCGCACACATCGCACCGCTGGCCACGGGGCGGACGGTCATCGTCACCGACGAGACGGTTGCGGGCATCCACGCCCAGGCCCTGACCGCGTCGCTGACGGCGGCGGGCGTGACCAGCGAGATCGTGGCCGTGCCGGCAGGCGAGGGCTCCAAGTCCTTCGCCGAGCTGGAGCGCGTCCTGGATCGGCTGCTGGAGATCGGGCTGGACCGCCAGGATGTGGTGATTGCTTTGGGCGGCGGGGTCGTCGGCGATCTGGCCGGGCTGGCGGCAGCCCTGTTCATGCGCGGCATCGACTTCGTGCAGATCCCCACCACCCTGTTGGCCCAGGTCGACTCGTCTGTCGGCGGCAAGACAGCCATCGACACCCCGCGCGGCAAGAATCTGGTCGGCGCCTTCCATCAGCCGCGTTTGGTGCTGGCGGATATCGACGTGCTGGCCACGCTGCCGGAACGCCAGGTGAGGTCCGGCTGGGCCGAGGTGCTGAAGCACGGGCTGATCTGCGACGCGGCCTTCTTCGACTGGCTGGCAGGCGAGGGGGCTGCGGGCGCCAAAGGCGATGCGGCGGCGCTGGAACGGGCGGTGATCCGCTCGGTCGAGATCAAGAGCGTGGTGGTCGGCGAGGACGAGAAGGAGGCGGGGCGACGCGCCTTGCTGAACCTGGGCCACACCTTCGGCCATGCGATCGAGACCGAGGTCGGCTTCGACGAAGGGGCGCTGGCGCACGGCGAGGCGGTAGCCTTGGGCTGCTGCATGGCCTTCCGCTATTCGGCGCGTGAGGGCTTGTGCTCTTCGGACGACGTGGCGCGGGTCGAGACGGTGGTCGCGGCGGCTGGGCTGCCGACGCGGCTGGATCAGGCGGGATCGTTCGCGGCCGACCGTCTGCTGGCCTTGATGGCGGGCGACAAAAAGGCCGAGGGCGGGGCGCTGACCCTGATCCTGGCGCGCGGCATCGGCCAGGCCTTCGTCGCCAAGGGCGTGGATGCGGCCAAGGTGCGGGGCTTCCTGATCGAGGAAGGCGCGACCGCGTGATGCGGATCGCCCCGGTCCCTCTGGAGGATCGCTTCGTGAGGCTCGAGCCGTTCGAGGAAGGATTGAAAGCCGAGGTCAAGGCCGCGCTGGATTGCGATCCTGAGGCCTGGGGCATCATGGTCGCGCCAGCCTATGGCGATCATTTCGAGGCCTGGTGGAATGCCGCGCTGTCGGCGATGCAGGCGCAGACCCGGATCGCCTATGCGGTGCGGCGGCGCTCGGACGGGGCGGTGGTCGGGACGACGAGCCTGTATGAGATCAACCCCGCCTATCGCCGCTGCGAGATCGGCTCGACCTTCTATCAGCCGGAGGCGCGGGGCGGGGCGATCAACCCGGCTTGCAAGCGGCTGTTGCTAGGGCATGCCTTCGACGCGGGCGCGGTGCGGGTCGAGATCATCACCGACGCCGTCAACGCCCAGAGCCAGGCCGCCATCCTGAAGCTGGGCGCCAAGGCCGAGGGCGTCCTGCGCAAGCACAAGATCACCTGGACCGGCCGGGCGCGCGACACCGCCATGTTCGCCGTCATCGACGACGACTGGCCTGAGGTGCGCGAGAGACTGGACCAGCGACTGGCGGCGTTCGTTTAGTCGACCGCTCGGCATTCCGTCGGCTGGCGGCCTTCGACGGACCAGGTGGCGAGGACGCCCTTGCCGCGCAGTTCGACGTTGGAGGCGCGATACCAGATGCCGTCGGCGGCGCGTTCTTGATACAGGTCGATGGCCTCGCCGGACGAATTGCGGATGGTGGCCATCTGGCGCGGGTTGTCGAAATCGACCGACAGGCGCTCGCCGTTGTCGCACAGATAGACGGTGTGGACGACGCGGTTCAGGGTGCGGTCCTGGATTTCAGCGCCGGTGCGCTGGCGGGCGGTCTGGGCCTGGATGGCGCGTTCCTTGACCTCGTCGCCGGTGCGCGGAGCCTTGTCGGGATCGGCGCCGCAGGCGGTGAGGAGGGCCAGGGCGGCCAAGCCGCTCAAGACGATCGACTGCGGCAGATCCGGCTTGAACAAGGTCTTTTCCCTCCACGGCCCCGCCCAACGGCGCAGCTTTTCGCGGCGTTCTAACGTGCGCCGCCTGTCGCCGTTCCCCGTCTTTGACGGAAGAAGGATTTGAGCAGCGACGACGCCTCGCCCGCCAGAAGGCCTGAGTCCGTGCTGGGACGCCAGTGGCAGGTCGGCTGTTCGAACAGACGGGGGCCGTGGATGACGGCGCCGCCCTTGGGATCGTCGGCGGCCCAGACCACGCGGCTGATGCGGGCGTGGCTGATGGCCCCGGCGCACATGGCGCAGGGCTCCAGCGTCACATAGAGGGTCAGGCCGGTCAGGCGATAGTTGTCCAGCGCCGTCGCCGCGCGCCGCATGGCGACGATCTCGGCATGGGCGGTGGGGTCGCAAGCCGCAATTGGACCATTGGCGCCGGTCGAAATTACCTCACCTGAGGCAGGATCGACAAGAATTGCGCCCACGGGCACCTCTCCTGCGTCCGCCGCCGCTTGCGCTTGGTCCAGCGCCATGCGCATGAACCGCTCATCATGGTCCGCCATACAGACGACAACGACAAGAAGCCCCGCGCCCGTCAAGACGAACGGTCGCCCCGGCCCTTTAAATCCTCCGGTCCCCGCAAGAGCGGCGACGGGACGAGATCATTCGGCGACAAGCCGCGCGGCCCTCGCGAAGACGGCGCCAAGCGGTTCGGCGACAAGGCCGACCGCCCCCGCAGCGACAAGCCCCGCAGCGACCGGCCCCGCACCGACAAGTCGCGCAGCGATGGGGGCGGCAAGGACGGCAAGTCCAAGACGACGGACACGCCTCTGCGTGCCGAGCGAATCGCCAAGACCATGGCCCGCGCCGGCATCGCCTCGCGCCGCGAGGTAGAGCGGCTGATCGGCCTGGGCAAGGTGGCGGTCAACGGGCGCATCCTGGATACGCCCGCGACGCTGGTGACGCGCGACGACGTGATCACGGTGGACGGCAAGCCCATCGGCTCGACGCAGGCGACGCGCGTCTGGCGCTATCACAAGCCGGCGGGTCTGTTGACCAGCCACAGCGATCCGACGGGTCGCCCGACGGTGTTCGACGCCCTGCCGGCCGGTCTGCCGCGCGTGATTTCGGTCGGACGGCTCGATCTGGCGACCGAAGGCCTGCTGTTGCTGACCAACGACGGCGAGCTGAGCCGGGCGCTGGAGCTGCCTTCGACCTCTCTGGTGCGTCAGTACCGGGCGCGGGCGCGGGGCAAGATCACCCAGGAGCAGTTGGACGCGCTGAAGGACGGCGTGGTCGTGGACGGCGTCTCCTACGGTCCCATCGAGGCCAAGCTGGACAAGGCCAAGGAGTCCAAGTCCGAAGACAGCAAGGCGCCGGCGAACCTGTGGATCTCGGTATCGATCACCGAGGGCAAGAACCGCGAAGTTCGAAAGGTGCTGGAGTCCGTCGGCCTGACCGTCAACCGGCTGATCCGCCTGGCTTACGGCCCGTTCCGCCTGGACGTCCTGCCGGTCGGGTCGGTGGAAGAGGTCGGGCCGCGCGTGATCCGCGAGCTGCTGGCCGAATACATCCGGCCCGAGAACCTGCCGACCGGCAACACGGTCGAGACGCCCGCGCCCATTCCCGGCCGTCGGGTCTCGACGCCCATCGTCAAGGGCCGGTCGGGTTCGGCCATGTCGGACCCGTCGCGCAAGCCTAGCCGCGTCCGCGCCGCCGAAACGGCTCAGGCGGATGCGGTCGAGCGCCGCGAGCGTCCGCCCAAGAAGGAAGGCTGGGCCAAGGCTGCGCCCAAGTTCGAGCATTCCAAGACCTTCAAGCCGCGTGAGCGCACCGCGCCCGCCGGCGACCGCCCGGCGCGTGAGGATGGAGATCGGCCCAAGCGCGCCTTCAAGCCGCGCGACGACCAGTTCATCGACGATCGGCGCGGCAAGCCCGGCGCCAAGCCGACGGGACGCACGGGTTCCGGCCCTCGCGTAGGCGGTCCTGGCGGAAAGCCGAGCGGCGGCCGCGACCTCAAGCCTCGCACGGGCGGCGGCGGCAAGCCGGCCGGTCCGTCTGGAACGAGCGGACGCGGGCCAGGCGGCAAACCGCGCACGCCCCGCTGAGGATCGCCGCCGGGGACTGAGCGATGACGATTTCGACCGGGCGGTGCCTGTGCGGCGCCGTCACCTTCACCGCGACACCGAACGGCGGGATGCACGCCTGCCATTGCCCGACCTGTCGGCGGCAGTCCGGCGGCATCCTGTTCAGCGTGGACTGCGGCGACAGCGTCGCGGTCACGGGCGAGGTGGCGACCTATGTGTCGTCCGAATGGGCGACGCGGCAGTTCTGCCCCGCCTGCGGGACCGGCCTGTTCTGGCGCTCGAACGATGGAGCGATCACCATGGTCTCGGCCCAGGCGTTCGATGATCCGTCGGTCTTCGCCCTGGAAGACGAGTTCTGCATCGAGAGCAAGCCGGCGACCTATGCGCTGGCGGGCGAACGGCCGCGCCTGACGACGGATGAGCTATGGGCGCAGTTCGCGCCGCAGCAGGACTGACTACCAGGGTGCGACAGGGGGAATGGCGATGACGACGACGACAGCGGACCTGAGCCCGGCGAAGGGCGATCACAGCCTGGAACGGCTGCTGCTGTTCTCGGACGGGGTGTTCGCCATCGCCATCACCCTGCTGGCGATCGAACTGCATGTGCCCGAAGGCTGGAACGGACAGTGGGCCAGCCTGTGGGCCGAGCGGTGGCCGATGTTCACCGCCTTTGCGCTGAGCTTCGCCATCATCGGCGTCTTCTGGAACACGCATCGGCGAGTGTTCGCCCGCATGATCGGCTTCAGCAACGGGGTCATGATCTTCAACATGCTGGCGCTGGCCGGGGTGGTGCTGATGCCGTTCGCCACGACCCTGCTCTACGAACAGCCGCGCAACGGCGAGGGGGCGTGGATCTATCTGAGCCTGGTGGCCCTGGTCGGGGTGATGCACGCCGGCGCCTATGGCTGGGCCGCCTTTGTGACCGATGCGATCCTGCCGCGGCCGCATTGGGCGGTGCGCGCCACGGTGGTCGTGACCCATGCCCTGATGCCGGGACTGGCCTGCGCGCTGAGTTTCTTCCTGATGGCGCGGGGCGTGGGGCTGCTGGCGGCCGTGACGGCGCTGGCGCTGGGCCTGCTCATCGCCGGCCGGGTGTGGGTCGGACGCCGCTTTGGCGGAGCCGCCTGATGCGGATCGTCGCCGGAAGCCTGAAGGGCCGGGCCATCGTCGCGCCGGAGGGGCAGGGCACGCGCCCGACCTCGGACCGTGCGCGCCAGGCCGTGTTCAACGTGCTGGAACACGCCGCCTGGGGCGAGAGCCTGCAGGGCCTGCGGGTCATCGACCTGTACGCCGGTTCGGGCGCCCTGGGGTTCGAGGCGGTCAGCCGGGGGGCGGGCTTCTGCCTGTTCGTCGAGACGGACGACGGGGCGCGCGGCGCGATCCGCGAGAACGCCGACGCCTATGGGCTGATGGGACGCACGCGGGTGCATCGCAGGAGCGCGACGGACCTGGGCGCCAGGCCCGGCCCGATCGCCGAGGCGTTCGACCTGGCGTTTCTGGACCCGCCCTATGGCAAGGGGCTGGGGGAGCAGACGCTGGCGCGGCTGATCGAGGGAAGCTGGCTCAAGCCCGGCGCCCTGGTGGTGTTCGAGCGCGGGTCGGACGAGCCGGAGATCGACACCCCTGGCTATCAACGGCTGGACGCGCGCGACTATGGCGCAGCCAGGGTGCTGTTCCTGAAGGTTTCGCCGACAGCAGAGTGAGGCGACGCTGCCCGTCTCCCAACGGGAGAGGGGAGGGTTACAGTTTGGCGACCAGGCCGCGCGCGGCCGCCGTCACCTCGGCCCAGGTGATCTCGAAGCCGGCGTCGTCGCCGAAATAGGGATCGGCGACGGCCTGACCCTCGCGGCCGGGGACGTGGTCGAGCAGCAGGCTGAGCTCGGCGGTCGCATCGTCGGGCCGCAGGCGGCGCAGGTTTTTCAGGTTCTCATGGTCCAGGGCGATGACATGGGTGAAGCGGCGAAAGTCCGCCTGCGTCACCTGCCGCGCCTTCAACCCCGAAATCTCGACCCCATGCCGCCGCGCCGTCGCCTGCGCCCGTGGGTCCGGCGCCTCGCCCGCATGCCAGTCCCCGGTCCCAGCGGAATCAACGATCAGGTCGAGGTGCAGCCGCTCCGCCTCGGCGCGCAGGGCGGCCTCGGCGAGCGGGGAGCGACAGATGTTGCCGAGGCAGACGAAGAGGATGGAGGGCATGCGGGGGAAGCTTCGCGAAGTGGTACGTTGCGGGATATCATGTCGTACTGCCGGTCATCTCCACGCAGTTGAACTACCCATCAAGGTGACACCCGGATAGCTATCCTAGAGGGATTTTAGAGGGTCAGGTCAGTGGGGAAAGGCTAAATAAGCTGGTGGCGTGCGCATTGCTGGCTGTGCCTCGCCTTCGACTTGGCTGATGAACCCTGATCGTCGTCTGATATTTAACCCGCCGATCAGTCTCCGAAATGTTTGTAGCGCAGCACCCGACAAGAGCCGTCAAGACCCGGCATCATCGCACCTGCCTGAATGCCCATGATCATCAGATCGTCCATTGCCTCCTTCCGGTCGGTCACCGGAATGTCGAAGGCGTGGAGGTAGGTCTTACCGCGCGTGACGTGAATGGTTTCGAAGAATGCCTCTATGTCATCGACGTTCGTTAGAGCCGCCAAAGCCTGTTGAGGGACAGCCCTCGGGTTGCCCGTGTTGCGGGGCTTCATGATCGAGAAATGTGGTTTCGCGAATGCTATGGTGAACCGCTGCTTTTCGTCGAGCATCCACTGAAGGTCGAAGGCGAAAATGCGGACACACCCTTTCGTTTCGTGGCGTGGGATTGAGGCGAACGCGAAGTAGGCAGCCACGAACGGCGATTCTGTCCAGTCCAATAGCGGCGTCGGATAACCGTGGTGTTGGAGCAGGCTATAGAAGGCACCGACATCATCCGGGTCCTTCAGATCGAACGACAGATTGTGTTGTCCGCTCAGAAAATTGTGGACCTCACTGATCGCCAATTCCCTATAAGCTAGAAGCGTCTTGCGGTTCGTCCGGTGAAATGTCGTCCGTAGTTTGTCGGGCCTAGACTGACCCCGGTAGATGAAACTCGACTGTCCTCAAACATCTTAGCACGGAAGTTTTTCCAACTGATCCGCCGCGCCTTGAGCTTCGATTTCGGGCTGGCGTCGCCATTCACCAGTGTCGCCTGACCGAACAGATGTTCCGTCCTTAGGGTAATAGTCGCTGTCCCATCAGGATGGAGATCAAACGCTAGGTCTGCGAACTCTGCGATGTAGGAATTCGGGAAGTATTTCTCGACGTCCTTCGGTGGGAATAGGAAGCCGGTGTTCGGATCGACGCCTGAAACGGGTATCTGCACCATTTCGAAGTGGGTTGCTCCCGCGTCCATCGAAATAGCGACGGCTCCTGAAGCGATTTCGTCTGAATCTGGGTAAAAATAGGCCAACCCAGAAAGACGATTATCACCGACCTTATGTTCTAACTCGATGGCGAGCCACGCTTCACCGTCGTCAGTCGTGAGGCGACCTAGCCACTGGCCATCGTAACGAGGGGTCTTCGATTTGATCGTCATCCCGCGATGATAAGCTTGGCCGGATCAAACGAAAACCCCGGCCCATATTAGAGCCAGGGATTACAGAGAACCTCCCGTTTCAGCGTCGAAAAGCTAGCATGTGTGACTACTTAAACGACTAACCACAGCGGCGGTTTATGGCGTCAGTACTTCCTTTTTCGCCTCACCGTCTCCCGAACAGCTTCTCCAGATCGTGCAGCTTCAGCTCCACATAGGTCGGGCGGCCGTGGTTGCATTGGCCGGAGTGGGGGGTGGCTTCCATCTGGCGCAGCAGGGCGTTCATCTCGGGGGCCGAGAGGACGCGGCCTGAGCGGACGCTGCCGTGGCAGGCCATGGTGCCGCAGATGGCGGCGAGGCGTTCCTTGAGCGACAGGGCCTGGCCGTGTTCGGACAGATCGTCGGCGATGTCGCGGATCAGGCCCTGAACATCCGTATCGCCCAGCATGGCCGGGGTCTCGCGCACCAGGACGGCGCCGGCGCCGAAGGCCTCGACGATCAGGCCCATCTCGGCCAGTTCCTCGGCCCGCCCGGCGACGCGTTCGGCCTCGGCGGGGTCCAGATCGACCACCTCGGGCGTCAGCAGGGCCTGGCGGGTCACGGCCCCCTCGGCCATCTGGGCCTTCATCCGCTCATAGACCAGCCGCTCGTGCGCCGCGTGCTGATCGACGATGACCAAACCATCTCGGGTCTGGGCGACGATATAGTTGGCGTGGAGCTGACCGCGCGCGGCGCCCAGGGGGTAGTCGAGGGGATCGGGGGGGGCGGGGTGAAGAGTGAGTCGTGAGTCTTGAGCGGACGGATCGCTCGCGGTCGGCTGTTGGGGCCATGACGGGCCGTCCCACGACGGTTCGACGCGGGCGCTGCGTTCGTTGAGGCCGGGCAGGATCTGGGCCGCGGCGGCGGGCTGGGACCAGCCGGTCCAGCCGCTGAAGCCTTGCGCCGACGGTGAGCCGGGGCTGTAGGCGGGGCCGGATGCGACGCCGGTGTGGGGCTGGAAACCCGCCTGAAAACTGGACAGGGCGTCGGCGGCGACGGTTGTGCTGGCGCGGTGGCCGGCGGCGTGGAGCGCGTGGCGCAGGGCGCCGACGATCAGGCCGCGCACCAGGGCCGGATCGCGGAACCGGACCTCGGCCTTGGCCGGGTGGACGTTGACGTCGACATAGAGCGGATCGATGTCGAGGAAGAGGACAGCGGCCGGATGCCGATCGCGCGCCAGGAAATCGGCGTAGGCGCCGCGCAGGGCGCCTTGCAGCAGCCGGTCCTTCACCGGGCGGCCGTTGACGAACAGATACTGATGCGCCGCATTGCCGCGCGAATAGGTCGGCAGGCCGGCATAGCCCGACAGGCGCACGCCGTCGCGCTCCTGATCGATCAGCAGGGCGTTGGCCTCGAAGTCGCGACCCAGCAGGGCGGACAGCCGCTTCAGACGGCCTTCGTCGCCCGGATGTTCGGCGGGCAGGCGCAGGGTGACCTTGCCGTCCAGCGACAGGGTGAAGGCGACGGCCTCGTGCGCCATGGCCTGGCGCTTGATCTCCTCCGAGATGGCCATGGCCTCGGATCGCTCGGACTTCATGAACTTGAGCCGGGCGGGGGTGGCGTAGAAGAGGTCGCGCACCTCGACCCGCGCGCCGTGCGGGCCGGGGAAGGGGGCGGGGGCCAGGGGACGGGTCTCGCCGCCCTCGACCGTGATGGCCCAGGCGTCGGTTTCGTCACGCGAGCGGGTGGTGATCGACAGGCGGGCGACCGAGCCGATGGAGGGCAGGGCCTCGCCCCGGAAGCCCAGGGTGTGGATGCGCAGCAGGTCCACGTCGCCGGCGTCGTCCGGCTCAAGCTTTGACGTGGCGTGGCGTTCGATGGCCAGCGGCAGTTCCTCGCGCGGAATGCCCTTGCCGTCGTCGGCGATCAGGATGCGCGACAGGCCGCCGCCGTCGGCCTGGATCTCGATGTTGCGACCGCCGGCGTCCAAGGCGTTCTCCACCAGTTCCTTGATGGCGCTGGCCGGCCGCTCGACCACCTCGCCGGCGGCGATGCGGTTGACGGTTTCGGGGGAAAGGCGGCGGATGGGCATGAGCAGGCGAAGATAGGGCGCGGGGGGGATTCGCGCCATGAGGCTTCGTCTCCTCCCTACGCCGCGGGGAGGAGACGTTGAGCGTCAGTCTTCGGTCTTGGACTTGGCGGCCTTCTTCGCCGGAGCCTTCTTGGCGGCCGGTTTCTTGGCGGCGGGCTTTTTCGGGGCGGCGGCCTTCTTGGCGGGCGCTTTCTTCTTGGGCGCGGCGCCGGCCTTGGCGGCCAGAAGAGGCAGCGCGTCTTCCAGGGTCAGGTCTTCGGGCGCCGTGCCCTTCGGCAGGGTGGCGTTGATCTTGCCGGACTTGACGTAGGGGCCGAAGCGACCGGCCATGACGTGGATCGGCTCGCCCGTTTCCGGGTGCGCGCCCAGATCCTTGAGCGGGGCTGTCGCCGCGCCGCGACCGGGACGACCGGCGCGCTTCTCGGCCAGCAGGGCCACGGCGCGGTTCAGACCGACCTCGAACACCTCGTCGATGTCCGAGACATTGGCGTAGGTCCCGGCGTGCAGGACGAACGGGCCATAACGACCCAGGCCCGCCGTGATCATCTTGCCGTCCTCGGGGTGGACCCCGACCTCGCGCGGCAGGGCCAGCAGGCGCAGGGCCTGGTCCAGCGTCAGGGAGGCCGGCGACCAGCCCTTGGGCAGGGACGAGCGTTTGGGCTTGTCGCCCTCGGGCGGCGTGATCTCGACGTAGGGGCCGAAACGGCCGATCTTCAGCTGGACCGGCTGGCCCGTCTCCGGATCGACGCCCAGTTCGCGGTCGCCGCTCTCGGCCGAGCCGTCCTCAGCCGACGGGCTGGCGACGGGCCGGGTGTATTTGCACTCGGGATAGCGATCGCAGCCGATGAAGGCGCCGAAGCGGCTGGTCTTCAGGCTGAGCTGGCCCTGGCGGCACAGGGGGCACTCGCGCGGGTCGGTCCCGTCGCCCTTGTCCGGGAAGATGTGGGCGCCCAGGCTTTCGTTCAGGGCGTCCAGAATGGCGGTGGTGCGCAGTTCGCCGGCGGCTTGCGTCGCGGCGTGGAAGTCCTGCCAGAAGTTGCGCAGCAGCACCTTCCAGTCCAGCTGACCGGCCGAGACCTCGTCGAGCTGGGTCTCCAGCGCGGCGGTGAAGTCGTATTCGACCCACTTTCTGAAGAACTGCTCCAGGAAGGCCGTGACCAGCCGTCCCTTGTCCTCGGGATAGAAGCGGTTCTTGTCGACGCGGACGTATTCGCGGTCGCGCAGGGTCGACAGGGTCGAGGCGTAGGTCGAGGGGCGGCCGATGCCCAGCTCTTCCAGCTTCTTGACCAGGGTGGCTTCCGAATAGCGCGGGGGCGGTTCGGTGAAATGCTGATCGGTGCGGATGGCGTCGACCTTGGCCTTGGCGCCTTCCTTCAGGGCGGGCAGGCGGCTGGTGTCGTCGCTCTCGTCGTCTTCGGCGCCCTTCTGCTTTTCGTCGCGGCCTTCCTCATAGACGGCGAGGAAGCCGTCGAAGGTGACGACCTGGCCGGTGGCGCGCAGACCGGTCTGGCCGTCGGCAGTCTCGATGTCGACGGTGGTGCGGTCCATCCGGGCCGCCTCCATCTGCGAGGCGACCATCCGCTTCCAGATCAGTTCATACAGGCGCTGAAGATCGGATTCGAGGCGCAGGCTGTCGGGATGGCGAGCGATGTTGGTCGGCCGGATCGCTTCGTGCGCTTCCTGAGCATTCTTGGCCTTGGTCTTGTAATAGCGCGGTTCTTGCGGGACGAAGGCCGGGCCGAACGCCTGGCTGATGACCTCGCGCGCCTGGGCGATGCCCTCGGGCGTGGTCTGGACGCCGTCGGTCCGCATATAGGTGATCAGGCCGCCGGTCTCGTCGACGCCCTCATACAGTTTCTGCGCCGCCTGCATGGTGCGCTGGGCCGAGAAGCCGAGCTTGCGCGCCGCCTCCTGCTGCAGGGTCGAGGTGGTGAAGGGCGGGGCCGGATTGCGGCGGACGGGCTTCTTCTCAACCGCGTTGATGGTGAAGTCGCCGGCGGCGATGGCCGCGCGGGCGGCGGAAGCCGTGGCCTCGTCGTTGATGTCCAGACGCTTGATGCGCTTGCCGGCGTGCTTGACCAGGCGGGCGGTGAAGGGCGGGCTGTCGGCGTTCAGGTCGGCCTCGATGGACCAGTATTCCTGAGCCTTGAACTTCTCGATCTCCATCTCGCGATCGACGACGATGCGCAGCGCCACGGATTGGACGCGTCCGGCCGAGCGCGCGCCGGGCAGCTTGCGCCACAGGACCGGCGAGAGGGTGAAACCGACGAGGTAGTCCAGCGCGCGGCGAGCCAGATAGGCCTCGACCAGCTCCATGTCGATCTGGCGCGGATTGGCCATGGCCTCGAGCACGGCGGACTTGGTGATGGCGTTGAAGGTGACGCGTTCGACGTGGGTGTCCTTCAGCGCCTTTTTCTTGTTCAGCACTTCAAGCACGTGCCAGCTGATGGCTTCCCCCTCGCGGTCGGGGTCGGTCGCCAGGATGACGCGGTCGGCGCGCTTGGCGGCCTCGGCGATTTCGGACAGGCGTTTGGCGCCCTTGGCGTCGGCCTCCCAATGCATGGAGAAGTCGTCGTCAGGCAGGACCGAGCCATCCTTGGACGGCAGATCACGGACGTGGCCGTACGAGGCCAGGACCTCATAGTCCGAGCCCAGATACTTATTGATGGTCTTGGCCTTTGCGGGGCTCTCGACGATGACGAGGTTCATAATGGTCCGGTCTCGGGAAGGGGCGCGAACGTGGTTGGAGCGGAGCCGTGAGTCAATCGCACCTGTCGTCTTACACCCTAGAGTAGTTGCGTTTTAATACGGCCCGGTTAGATTGTGGCCCTGACAACGGAGACGATCATGGCGACGGCGCAACCTCAATCGGCCTTCGAAACGGACCGCCAGGCGCATATCGAAGCGGCGGCCTTTCCGACGCGGGAATATATCGGCGCCATGGCGCTGGAAATGGCGCGGCTGGCGCGGGACGAGGGCGACGTGCGGCTGGCTGGCTTGCTGGAACAGGCTGCGGGCGTTGCGGGTCATCCGCAGGCCTAGAGCGAAGCTAGGCCGCCGGGCAGCAGGTCGGCGCGGCCGGTCAGGCTGAGCTCCAGCAGGGCGGCGGCGACCTGGGACACCGGAGCGTTTAGGGCGCGGGCGATCTCGTCTCGCGGGGTGGGTGTCGGCGACAGCAGGGCGGCGACGCGGTCGAGGAAGGCGTCGTCGATGTCGCCGTCGAATCGCATCGGATCGGCGGGTGGCTCGCGCAGGGTGCGCAGGGTGTTGAAGGCGCGGTCGATGTCCTCGATCCCCTCGCACAGGATGGCGCCCTGGCGCAGCAGTTCGTTCGGACCGCGCGCGCGGGGATCCAGAGGCGATCCGGGCACGGCGAAGACATCGCGGCCCTGTTCGGCGGCGAGACGGGCGGTGATCAGGGAACCGGACCGGACCTCGGCTTCAACAACCACCACCCCGCGTGACAGGCCGGAGATGATGCGGTTGCGGCGCGGGAAGTCGCGCGCTTGGGCACGGTCGCCGACCTGACTTTCGGAGACGACGCAGCCTTGTTCGATCAGGCGAGCGTAGAGGTCGGCGTGTTCGGACGGATAGATGTCGTTCACCCCGCCGCCCAGGACCGCGACAGTCCCGGTCGCCAAGGCGCCTTCGTGAGCGGCGGCGTCGATGCCGCGCGCCATGCCTGAGACGACGACATGACCAGCCTGACCGAGTTGCTGCGCCAGACCGCGTGCGATCCGCTGACCGCCCGCCGAGGCGATGCGGGCGCCGACGATGGCGACCGAGGGCTGGTTCAGCAGATCGACGCGACCGCGCGTCCACAAAATCGGCGGCGGCGGATCGAGCGCCGCCAGCATTTCGGGATAGTCGGAATCGCCCAGCACCAGCAGGCGGGCGCCGATGGCGTCACCGGCGGCGATCTCGCGTTCGACCGTCTCGATGGGCGGCGGAACAGAGGCGGAGCCGGATTTGCGCACCAGATCGGGAAGGGCGTCCAGCGCATTGAGGGCCGAGCCGTAGCGGCCGATCAGTTGGCTGAAGGCGACGGGGCCGATTCGGTCGGTGCGGGCGAGCCGCAGCCGGGCGAAGCGTTCCGCCGGGTCCAGGCTCACGCCTTCCTTGCCCCGATGCGCGGTTCCGCGCCCTTCAGCAGCCGGGCGATGTTCTGGTGATGTCGAACCCAGATCAGAACGGCGGCGAACACGGTCAGGGCGAGGATGGGCAGGCTGACCGGCAGGCCGACGACGGCGAGCGGCAGAAACGCCAGCAGCGGCGCGGTCGCCGATGAAATGAGCGCCGCCAGCGACGAATAGCGGAACAGGAAGGCGCAGAGCAGCCAGACCGCCCCCGCCATCAGGCCCAGCGGCCAGGCGGCGGCCAGCAGCAGGCCGTAGAAGGTGGCGACGCCCTTGCCGCCCTTGAAGCCCAGCCAGATGGGAAACAGGTGTCCCAGGAAGGCCGCGCCGCCGGCGATGGCGCCGGCCAGTTCGCTGCCGAACAGATGACGGGCGATCAGCAGGGCGACCGCACCCTTGCCCGCGTCCAGCAGCAGGGTGGCCAGGGCCAGATCCTTGCGGCCGGTGCGAAGGACATTGGTCGCGCCGATATTGCCCGAGCCGATGTTGCGCACATCGCCGGCGCCGGCTGCACGTGTGATCACCACGCCGAAGGGAATCGAGCCGAGCAGATAGCCGCCCAGCGCCACCAGCGCCAAGGTCCCGAGAGCCGGGGCCACTAGATCCTGCACGTTGATTCGCTCCCCGCGTGTCGTTGCGGCAAAATGCGTCGCGGGGCGGTCGGGAGCAAGGGCGATCCGACCTCTTGACCCGATGATCGGCGCAGCGTTTGGTCCGCGCGTCTTTCCGGAGCCGATCCATGACCCGTATTTCCGCCGCCGCCGCGACCCTGCTGCTGCTTTCGACGACAGGTTGCGTGGGTGCGCCGCCGATGGCGTCTGCGCCGTCATCGGGTCCGGCCTTGGCGGCTTATTTCGACTGCGTGCGGGACGGCGGCGTGGCGATCTCGGCGCACCGGGCGGTTTCGGCGCTGGACCAACCCGAGAATTCCATCGCCGCCATCGAGGCGACAGGCCGAGCGATCCCCAATGCGATCCTGGAACTGGACGCTGTCCTGACCAAGGACCGGCAATTGGTTCTGATGCACGACGACACCATGGACCGGACGACCACGGGGCGCGGGCGGGTCGCGGACCTGACGCTGGCCCAGGTGAAACAGGCGCGGCTAAAGGCGTCGGACGGTGCCCTGACGCGCGCCGCGCCGCCGACGCTGGGCGAGGCGCTCGACGCCGCCGGACGCGTGGGGGCCATCGCCAGCATCGACCTGAAACCCGCGGACGGCGAGACCACGGTCGATCTGGCGCGAGCGGTGATCGATCAGGTCCGCCAGTCGCGGGCCGGAAACCGGGTGATCCTGATCACCTATAATGACGCCGATGCGCGGGCGGTGGCGGCCATGGCGCCGGAGATGATGATCTCAGCCGGGCTAAGCGGTGTGGAGGATCTGAGTGGGCTTGACCCGGCGCAGATCCTGGCCTGGACCGGCACGCGCGAGGAGCGTCCGGCGCTGTGGCGCGCCCTGCGCGAGGCCGGCGTCGAGGTTCAGTTCGGCACCCTGGGCGCCGAGGGCGTGCGCCGCGACGACCGCTACGCCGCCGACGGGGACGTTTCGGAATACCGCGATCTGGTGCGCCAGGGCGTCACCGTGATCGCCACCGACACGCCGCTGACCGTCAAGTCGGTGCTGGACGCCGAGGTGGCCAAGGCCGCGACGTGCGCGCGACCGCGCTGATCTGAGCCTTAGAAGACCTTGCCACCGCCCACCCAAGTTCCGATCAGCTTGCCCTGAAGTCGGCGGCCGTCGAACGGGGAGTTCTTGGATTTGGAGTGAAGGGCGTCGGCGTCGATGATGACCGGCGCGCCGGCGTCAAACAGGATGACGTCGGCAGGGGCGCCCTCGGCCAGGACGCCCGCGTCGAGGCCGAGCAGGGCGGCGGGCCCCTGGGTCAGGGGACGCAGCACGTCGAGCAGGTCCAGACCGTCTTCGTGATGCAGGGTCAGGGCGGCGGGCAGCAAAGTCTCCAAGCCGATCGCGCCCGGCGCGGCCTCGGCGAAGGGACGGCGCTTGTCCTCGGCAGGGGCCGGGGCGTGGGCGGAGGTGATGACGTCGATCAGGCCTTCGCGCACGGCTTCGATCAGGGCTTGGCGATCAGCCTCGGAGCGCAGGGGTGGATCCAGCCGGTAGAAGGTGCGGTAATCGCCGATGTCCACCTCGTTGAAGCAAAGGTGATTGATCGAGACGCTGACGGCGACCTCCAGCCCCTTGGCGCGGGCGCGGGCCAGGGTGTCCAGCGCGCCCTCGGTCGAAATCTGATCCACCAGGAACCGCGCGCCGGTCTGTTCGACCAGGGCCAGGTCGCGCTCCAGCCCGATCCGCTCGGCCATGGCAGGGCTGCCGGACAGACCGAGGCGCGTGGCCAGTTCGCCGGAGGCAGCGACCGCGCCTTCGGTCAGCCAGGGGTCGGCCGGGCGGCAGGCGATCAGGGCGTTGAAGGCTGCGGCGTAGCTCATCACCCGTTGCAGGGTGCGGCTGTTGACGATGACCTTGTCGCCGTCGGTGAAATACAGGGCGCCCGCCTCGTCCATCAGGCCGATCTCGGCCATGCGCTGGCCGTCCAGAGCCTTGGTCGCGGCGCCGGCGGCGCGGACGTTGACGAGGTTCAGGGCCGCGCCGCGCCGCTGGATGAAGTCGATCATCGCCGGGTCGTCGACGGCGGGATCGGTGTCGGGCTGGACCACGATGGTCGTCACGCCCCCGGCGGCGGCGGCCAGGCTGGCGGACTTAAGCGTCTCCTTGGGCTCGGCGCCGGGTTCGCCGGTCTTGACACGAATGTCGATCAGGCCGGGCGCGAGGCACAGGCCGTCGGCGTCGATGATCTGATCCGCCGCCAGGTCCGGCGTCGGGCCGTGGATCACGCGGCTGATGCGACCGTCCTGGATCAGCAGGCCGCCTGGGCCGTCGTAGTCGGACGCGGGGTCCAGCAGACGGGCGTTGATGATGGCGACAGTGGTCATCGGGCGTCTCCCCAACGGACGGAGAGGGACGCCAACACGGCCATGCGGGCGGCGACGCCCATCTCGACCTGATCCTGGATCAGCGAGACGTCCAGGTTGTCGGCCACGTCGGAATCGATCTCGACGCCGCGGTTCATGGGCCCGGGGTGCATGACCCGGGCGCCGGGGTTGGCCCAGGCCAGCTTCTCGCGATCCAGGCCCCAGAAGCGGAAATATTCGCGGGTCGAGGGGACCAAGGCGCCGGCCATCCGCTCCAGCTGAAGCCGCAGCATCATGACTACGTCGCAGCCCTTCAGACCCTCGCGCATGTCATGGAAGACCTCACAGCCCCAGCGGTCGGCGTCGCCGGGCACCAGGGTCGGCGGGCCGATCAGGCGCACCCGCGCGCCCATCATCTGAAGCAGGGCGACGTTGGAGCGGGCCACGCGGCTGTGAGTGATGTCGCCGCAGATGGCGACGGTCAGGCTGGTCACATCGCCGAAGGCGCGGCGCATGGACAGCAGATCCAGCAGAGCCTGGGTGGGGTGTTCGTGGCGGCCGTCACCGGCGTTGACGACGGCGCAGCCGACCTTCTGGCTCAGCAGTTCGGCCGCGCCCGAGGCCGAATGACGGATGACCAGGATGTCGGGCTTCATGGCGTTCAGGGTGACCGCCGTGTCGATCAGGGTTTCGCCCTTCTTCACCGAGGAGGAGGCGACCGGCATGGTGACGACGTCCGCGCCCAACCGCTTGGCGGCGATCGCGAAAGAGGATGAGGTGCGGGTCGAGTTCTCGAAGAACAGGTTCACGACCGTGCGGCCGTGCAGCAGGTCCAGCGCCTTGGACGACTGGCGATTGAAATCGACGAAGGCGTCGCCGAGGTCCAGCAACTGCGGCGTCACATACGGATCGAGGTCCGATGCGGCCAGGAAGTGCGGTTTGGGGAACGGAACCAGCCGGTCGCGGATGGTCTGATCGGTGACTTGAGCGGGCTGGGTCATCGAGACGCGGCTATAGGCGTGACTCGCCCTGAACGCCAGTCAGGTGAAGTGGAACAGGGCCAGCAGGATGGGAATGACCACGGCGCTGCCCACCGTGGTCAGGGCGATGACGCCAGCAATCAGCGGCGCGTCGCCGCCCATCTGACGCGCCAAGATGTAGGAGGCGGCCGAGCCGGGCGCGGCGCCGCAGATCAGGGCGATGCCCTGCGCCAGGCTGTCGCCGCCCAACATCCAGGCGATGAACCACATCAGCGGCGGCATGACCCCTAGCTTGACCAGGCTGACGGCGGCGATGGTGGTGCGGCGTCGTTTGACCTCGGCGAAGGACAGACCCGCCCCGGCGACGATCAGGCCCAAGGGCAGGGCGGCGGCGCCCAGCAGGTCCATCGCATCCGACAGGCCAGGGATCAGCGGCACGCGCAACAGGTTAAGCGCCAGGCCGATTAGGCAGGCCAGCAGGATCGGATTGGCCAGCATCGACTTGATCAGGCCGACGACCGACGGCTCGCGCCGCAGCGAACCCCATTTCGCCAGCACGGCGACGCAGGCGATGTTGGTGACGGGAATGATGAAGGCGATGGCGACCGCGGCCAGCGCCGTGCCTTCCGAACCATAGACCGACTGGATCACCGGCACGAAGACGAAGCTGTTCCAACGTATCACGCCCTGAAAGACGCTGGTGTAAGCCGGGCCGTCCAGGGTAATCAGGGGCTTGGACGCCAGGGTCGCCGCCGCCACGATCAAGGTCGCGCCCACCGCCGCAGCACCCGCCACGGTCGCGCCGCCGCCGGCGAGGTCGGCGTGCCAGATCGCGGGGATCAAGAAGCTGGGGTAGAAGATGTTGATCGACAGCTTCTCGATCGGCCGCCACGCCTCGTCGGGCAGGAAGCCGGACTTTCGCAAGCCATAGCCCAGGGCGATCATCAGAAAGACCGGCAGGACGCCGGCGATCAGGGCCGTCAAACCCGGGTCGCCTGGTCCCGAACCCGATCCAGCGCCCCTTGCAGGATCCAGGCGGCGGCGGTGCGGTCCACGACCTGGGCGCGGCGTTTGCGGTTCAGGTCCAGATCCTCGATCAGGAAACGCTCGACGGCGCTGGTGGACAGCCGCTCGTCCCAGAAGGCGATGTTGACGGGCCTCAGCCGCTCCAAGTTGCGGGCGAAGGCGCGGCACGACTGGGCGCGCGGGCCTTCCGTGCCGTCCATGTTAGCGGGCAGGCCGATGACCAGGGCCGAAACCTTGCGATGCGCCATCAGCTTGAACAGGTGTTCGGCTTCCTGCGTGAACTTTGACTTGCGGACCAGCTCCAGCGGCGAGGCGATCAGGCGAGTGGAATCCGACACGGCGACGCCGATGGTCTTCTCACCCAGATCCAACCCCATCCACGGCGTGTCGGGCGGGCAGGCGGCGGGCAGGTCGAGGAGGTCGAGGACGGGCACGGCCTGCGGTTAGGACTGGCGCGGGCCGAAGTCAAAGGCGATGGTGAAGACGATCGACACGAAGGACGATGACATGCGCATAGCGACAGCGGCGATGACGGCTTTTGGGCTTGTGCTGAGTGGGTGCGGACAGTCCGACGCGCCGGCGAAGAGCCCGACCGCGCAGGATACTCAGACCGCGGCAGCCGCGCCGACGCCGAGCGCGATCACGCGTGCGGCCCGGCCACCGACCACCAAGCCGGTCGGGCCTGCCGAACGGCGCACCGCAGCTACTCGCGAAGAGATCGGCACGGCGGCCGACGTGTCGCAGTTGCAGGCCCTGCCGGACCAGAACGCCAAGGTCTTCAGTCTGTCGGGAGGCGACCCGGCGGTGAATGGTCTGGTGACCTATTTCGCCCTGTTCGGCGGCCCGGCCGAAGGCTGGCGCGCCTATCCTTTGGGCGACTACGCCGAATGGAAGGTCGTCGAGGCGAGGGCTGGGCGCGTGGTCCTGGCGGTGCGTCAGGATACGGCGGGGCCGAACGGCGATATCCTGAAGGTGGAGCGCACCGTGCAGATCGACTTCCCGCCAAGCGGCGAGACGCCGCCGGATGCCGTGTCCGTCAGCACATCGGAGTAAGATCACGCCTGACGACGGGCGGCTGATCCTTGTGAATCCCAAAGCGGGCGGCTAATCCGACCGCTTCGTTTTCATTTTGTGTGTTGGAGGGCCGCATGGCCATCGACGCTGCGACGGTGCGCAAGGTTGCGCATCTCGCCCGCATCAAGACCCCCGAGGACCGGCTGGAGCCGCTGGCGCAGGAGCTGAACGGCATCCTGGCCTGGATCGAGCAGTTGGATCAGGTGGATGTCGAAGGCGTGGAGCCGATGACCTCGAACGTCGCCCAGCCGCTGCGCCTACGCGAGGACGTCGTCACCGACGGCGCCAAGGTCGATGCGGTCCTGTCGAATGCGCCCAAGTCGGCGGACGGCTTCTTCGTCGTGCCCAAGGTGGTCGAATAGTCATGAGCGATCTGACCAAACTGACCCTGAAGGGCGCCGTCGACGGGCTGAAGGCCAAGGACTTCACCTCGGCCGAAATCACCCAGGCCTTCCTGACCAATATCGAGGCCGCGAACCCGACGCTGAACGCCTATGTCGCGGTGACGGCGGACAAGGCCATGGACATGGCGCGCGCGTCCGACGCCCGCATCGCCGCCGGCCAGGGCGGGGCGCTGGAAGGCGCGCCGCTGGGGATCAAGGACCTGTTCTGCACCGAGGGCGTGCAGACGACGGCCGGCTCCAACATGCTGCGGGGGTTCGTACCGCCGTATGAATCGACCGTGACCGCCAATTTGTGGCGCGACGGGGCGGTGATGCTGGGCAAGCTGAACATGGACGAGTTCGCCATGGGCTCGTCCAACGAGACCTCGGCCTTTGGTCCGGTGAAGAACCCGTGGAAATCAACCGGCGCGAATGCCGAGCTGACGCCGGGCGGTTCGTCGGGCGGTTCGGCCTCGGCCGTCGCGGCGGACCTGTGCCTGGCCGCCACCGCATCGGACACCGGCGGCTCGATCCGCCAGCCCGCCGCCTTCACCGGCACGGTCGGGATCAAGCCCACCTATGGCCGCGCCAGCCGCTTCGGCATGGTGGCCTTCGCCTCGTCGCTGGACCAGGCCGGGCCGATCACCAAGACGGTGGAGGACGCGGCCCTGCTGCTGCAATCCATGTGCTCGTTCGACGCCAAGGATTCGACCAGCCTGGACATTCCGACGCCGGATTGGACCCAGTCGGTCGGCAAGTCGGTCAAGGGGCTGCGTATCGGCGTGCCGCGCGAATATGTCGTGGACGGAATGCCGGCCGAAATTCAGGCCCTGTGGGATCAGGGCGTGGCATGGCTGAAGGACGCTGGCTGCGAGATCGTCGAGATCAGCCTGCCGCACACCAAATACGCCCTGCCGACCTACTATATCGTGGCGCCGGCCGAGGCGTCGTCGAACCTGGCCCGTTATGACGGGATGCGGTTCGGGCACCGGGCGGAGGATTTCAAGTCGCTGGACGACTTGTATGCGACCTCGCGCGCTGAGGGCTTCGGCAAGGAGGTCCAGCGTCGCCTGACCATCGGCGCCTATGTGCTGTCGGCCGGCTTCTACGACGCCTACTACGTCAAGGCGCTGAAGGTGCGTCGCCGCATCGCCGAGGACTTCGACAATGTCTGGGGTCAGGTGGACGCCATCCTGACGCCATCGACGCCGTCGGCTGCGTTTGCGCTGGGCGACAAGCAGATCGATCCGCTGACCATGTATCTGAACGACGTCTTCACGGTGACGACCAATCTGGCCGGCCTGCCCGGCATTTCGGTGCCGGCGGGCGTGGACGCCGGCGGCCTGCCGCTGGGTCTGCAGGTCATCGGCAAGGCGCTGGACGAGGCGACGGTCTTCCAGGTCGGCGCCGCGCTGGAACGGGCGGCGGGCTTCACGGCCAAGCCGGGCATGTGGTGGTGAGCATGAGCGACAATACCAAGACCATCAAAGGCCGCACCGGCGATTGGGAAATCGTCATGGGGCTGGAAATCCACGCTCAGGTGGCGTCGAAGGCCAAGCTGTTCTCCGGGGCCGCCGTCGGCTTCGGCGCGGGGCCGAACGAGCAGGTGTCGCTGGTCGATGCGGGCTTTCCAGGGATGCTGCCGACGCTGAACAAACACTGCGTCGAACAGGCGGTGAAGACGGGCCTGGGCCTGCGCGCGCAGATCAACCGCCGCAGCCAGTTCGATCGCAAGAACTACTTCTATCCCGATCTGCCGACCGGCTATCAGATCAGCCAGCTCTATTACCCCATAGTGGGTGAAGGCGTGGTCGAGGTGGAGGCCGAGGACGGCAGCTTCTTCAACGTCGGCATCGAGCGGCTGCACCTGGAGCAGGATGCGGGCAAGCTGATCCACGACCTGTCGCCGACCGAAAGCTACGTCGACCTGAACCGAGCCGGCACGGCGCTGATGGAGATCGTCTCGCGTCCCGACCTGCGCACGCCGGACGAGGCGGTGGCCTATGTGAAGAAGATCCGGACCATCCTGATCTATCTGGGCACCTGCGACGGCGACATGGAGAAGGGCAATCTGCGGGCCGATGTGAACGTGTCGGTTTGCCGGGCCGGAAACTACGACAAGTTCAAAGAGACGGGCGACTTCAGCTATCTAGGGACGCGCTGCGAGATCAAGAACGTCAACAGCTTCCGCTTCATTTCTCAGGCGATCCAGTATGAGGCGCGCCGCCAGATCGAAATTCTGGAGGACGGCGGTTCGATCACCCAGGAGACGCGCCTGTACGACCCGACAGCCGGCGAGACGCGCTCGATGCGGTCCAAGGAAGAGGCGCAGGACTATCGTTACTTCCCGGATCCCGACCTGCTGCCGCTGGACCTGGAAGAGGCCTGGATCGCCGAGATCAAGGCGTCACTGCCCGAGCTGCCGGACGACAAGCGCAAGCGTCTGATGGCCGACTATGGCCTGTCGCAATACGACGCCATCGTGCTGATCTCGGAACAGGCCAAGGCCGACTATTTCGAAGCCGCCGCCAAGGGCCGCGACGCCAAGCTGGTGTCGAACTGGGTCACCAACGAGGTTTCGGCGCGCCTGGGCGCCGAGGGCAAGGACTTCAGCCAGAACCCGCTGCCGGCGGCGCACGTCGCGCAGCTGGTGGAGTTGATCGAGACGAACGTCATCTCGTCCAAGATCGCCAAGGAGGTCTTCGATCACGTCTGGAACGGCGAAGGCTCGCCGGCCGAGGTGGTCGAGAAGCACGGCCTGAAACAGGTCACGGACACCGGCGCCATCGAAAGGGCCGTGGACGAGATCATCGCCGCCAACCCGGACAAGACGGCAGCCGTGGCTGAAAAGCCCCAGGCCATCGGCTGGTTCGTAGGTCAGGTCATGAAGGCCACGGGCGGCAAGGCCAATCCGGCGGCGGTCAACGACATCCTGAAGGCCAAGCTGGGGCTCTGATGCTTGGGGGCTGCGGCTCCCAAACCCCCGGCTTGTCGCTAATGCTCGCGACGCGGTCGCTCGCTGCTTGAGCGACAAACTGCACGATAAAGGCCCGGAGATTGCTCTCCGGGCCTTTGTTCTTACCAGCGCCAGGCGTCGCGGATGACGTCGATGATGTAGCCGTCGTATTCGTCGATCAGATACAGGGTGTTATCGACCGAGACCCAGCGTGTGCCCTCCGGCGGATAGCCTAGGCCGTAGGTGCGCCAGTCGTTCAGTTGATAGCGCCAGAAGACGTCCGGCAGATACTGGCCGACCGACCACGACCGGCCCCAGTAGGAGCGCGGCACGCTGTAGTAGCCCCAGCCCGGCGCGAAGTAGAAGCCGGCGCGCACGCCGTTGTAAGCCCTGAAGCGCCGATCATTGCGCCACCAGTCCGAGCGGTGGCTGCGATAGAAGTCGCGCCGCCATTGATCGCCGTTGAAGCGCTGGCGGAACTCGCGGTGCTGACGGTCGCGGTCACGACCGTTGTTCCAGCCCGAGCCCGGACGGTCGGGACGGTTCCAGCCGTTTCCGGGACGGTCGGGGCGTTGACCGCCCGCATTTGGGCGGTCGGGCCGATCGGGTCGGTTCCAGCCGCCTTCGGGTCGGTCTGGACGTTGGCCGCCGGTGTTCGGACGATCAGGACGGTTCCAGCCGCCTTCGGGTCGGTCCGGACGTTGTCCGCCGGTGTTGGGGCGATCAGGCCGGTTCCATCCGCCTTCGGGGCGGTTCGGACGTTGGCCGCCGGTGTTGGGGCGATCAGGCCGGTTCCATCCGCCTTCGGGCCGGTCGGGACGCTGGCCGGCGGCGTTGGGGCGATCGGGCCGGTTCCATCCGCCTTCGGGCCGGTCGGGACGCTGGCCGCCGGTATTCGGACGATCGGGTCGGTTCCAGCCGCCCTCGGGACGATCCGGACGTTGGCCGCCTGCATTGGGCCGTTCGCCACCCGACGGGCGCTCGGGACGAGGCGTATCGTTTGCGGGGCGGCTGGGACGTTCGGGGCGAGGTTCGCGCGGTCCGTCTTCACGACCCATTTGCGGGCGCTCGGGCCGGTTCATGCCGCGGGCGCGCCCTTCGCGCTGAGGCCGTTCCTGCTGAGCTTGGTCCTGCTCCTGGGCGAGGGCCTGCATCGGGACTGCAAGCGGGCCGGCGACGGCGGCGATGGCGGTGAAAGCCATCAGGAGGCGTTTCATGGTTTTTGGTTCCTGCACGCCGGGTCTCCGGCGGCTTGAGGCAATCATCGATCCGTGGCGATGAACCCAGGCTGAACACTGTTCGCAATCAAGGGGCTGTCCGAAAAAGCAAAACCCCGCAGGCAAGACCTGCGGGGTTCGATCGTCTGACTTCGACGGGGCTTAATAGACGCTCGACAGGACGCTGGCGATCAGGCCGCTGGCCACGGCGATCAACAGGATGTCGTTGCCGGCGTGGACGTAGCGATAACCGCGCGGCGCTTCGCGAAGACCGTAAACATAGGGGTCGCGGACATAGTAGTTGCGATATTGGTAGGGCAGATAACCGCCGGTGCGCCAGCGATAGTTGCTGTAGCGCGGCTCGACCCGATAGTAGCCATAGCTGGGCGCGTACCAGTAGCCTGCGCGCGGACCGTTATAGCCTCGGAACTCCGAGCGGCCGCGCCACCAGTTGCTGTTGTTGCGGTCCCAGCGGTCGTTGCGCCAATCGCGACGATCGTCCCGGCGTTCCGCCCAGTAGTCGCGGCGGTCATCGCGGCGATCACGACGATAATCCTGACGGCTGTCATAGCGACCGTCGCGCCAGTCGCGGCGATCTTCCCGGCGTTCCTGGCGGAAGTCGCGGCGGTCGTCACGACGATCCTGACGATACTCGCGGCGGTCGCGGTCCTGGGCCTGGACGAGCATCGGCACGGCCGTGGTCGACAGGGCGAGGGCGACGACGGCGGCCTTGGTAAGGCGGTTCATCTTCGTGCTCCATTCTGGGCCGCCGACGGAGGTGCCGATCCGACCCGTTAATGATGAGCAAGGTCGGATTTCGCGCCTGAATGCCCGCTGAACGATCCCGTCAGGTTTGCAGCGCGCGCGTGGGCCGCGCCGGTGAGGCGTGAACGAGAGATTTATCAGAGATTTCCGAGATCTGAATCGCGTCGGAAGTATTCATTTCTGCTTTACTGAAAAGTCCGTGAAAGGCCTTTCGCCGTTAACTTTAACTTCAAACCACCGGTATTTGATGGCTTCTCAGAGGCGGGCCCAGAATGGCGCCCGATCAGGAGATACGGTGATGAACGCGCAAGAAATGGCGCACGACCTGCAGGCCAACGATGAAGGTCTGCCGCTGCCGACCCCGGACATGTCCGGCGACGACCTATTCAAACTGGGCATGATGTATTCGGCCGGATCGGGCGGTTGCCCGATGGACCGGGTGTCGGCTCACATGATCTTCAACCTGGCGGCCATGAAGGGTTCGATCGAGGCGCGCGTCTATCGCCGCGAGATGAGCCTGGAGATGGAACGCGAAGAGATCGCCGAGGCCCAGAAGGCCGCGCGTCGCTACATCGACCGGGGCGTGGTTCAACTGGTCGCGTAAGCGATCAGTTCAGAACTGCGCGTAGCCGTTGCCGTTCGATCCGTTGATCGAATAGCTGAAGCCGATAGGCAGGGCGGCGCGCACCTGGGTGAAGAAGGCCGCCAGTTCGCCCAGCGTCGAACGCGGCACGAAGACGATGTCGCCACGCCGCAACGGCACGACCTCGCCGCGACGCGGACGCAGGTCCACCACCCGCATCATGCGTGATCCGCCGGGGCCGCGACGAATCAGGGCCACGCTGTCCTGACGCGACGTCGGGGCGAAACCACCGGCCTGGATCACCGCCTGATAGGCGTCCAGATCGCCGATCATTTCGAAGACGCCCGGGTTGCGCACCTCGCCATCGACCCAGACGCGGATCGGGCCGGCCTGGCGCAGGGTGACCTCGACAACAGGGCGCACCAGCTGGGTCGCATAGGCCGCAGAGACGACCTGCTGAAGCTGGGGCAGGGTGCGATCCGCCGCCATGACCGATCCGATCAGGGGCAGGGCGATGCGACCATCAGGACCGACCTTGAGCGTGCGCGTCAGCTCCGAGGCCGTCGGGGTCGCCACCTCAATCTCGTCGCCGGGATACAGCAGATATTCCGGCTCCTGGTCCGTCCAGGGGGCGAAGGGCAGGCCGGCGAGCTCGTCGTAGGGCGACCGGTCGGCGCGCCGAGGATCGGGAACGCCGCCGGCGCCGCCGCAGGCCGCCAGCGAGGCGGCGATGGAGGCTGAACCCAGGGTCAGCAGAAACAGGCGGCGATCGGTCAGCATGGGAATCGGTCGGCCTCGACGAGGGATGTCAGCCAACCTCGCCGGTTATGGGTAATCATCGGTTAACGCCGGTGGGCGAAGGGTGACGACTACACGCCTTTCAAGGGATTCGGCCCGTCCTATGCGCTCCACCGCACACGTCACCACAAGGCCGCGCTACGGCGTTCTGGACGTGATCGGCCTGTTGTTCCGCGAACTGCTGCTGATGATCGTCGTCTTCGTGGTGATCCTGGGGCTGGGGTTCGCCGCCGCCATGACCCTGAAGAAGAGCTACACCGCCACCGGCTCGGTGTTCGCGGGCGTGGGGCAGGAATACGTGTATCAGCCGCGCGTCGGCACGGCCGAGCGCGGCCAGGCGCCGCAGGGCGACGAGGTCGCCAACTCCGAAGCCGCCATACTGGGCTCCAGCGCGGTGCGTCAGAAGGTGGTCGAGGCGCTGGGTCCCGCCGCCATCCTGGGCGAGCCGCCCAAGGGCAGTCCACAGGCCGCGCGGTCCGCCGCGCTGAAGACCGTCGGCGGCGGCCTGGGCGTCGCCACGGCGCCGGGCAGCGCGGTCATCCATCTGACCTACAAGGCCGACGATCCCGAACGGGCGGCGCGGGTGTTGAACACGATCATCGAGCAATATCTGATCTATCGCCGCGAAGTCTTCCAGGACAAGACGCCGGCCATCGCCAGCCAGCGCATCGCCTTCGAGGATGAACTCAGCAATGCGGATCGGGCTTATGAGGCCTTCCTGGCCTCCAATGACATCGGCGACTTCACCGCGGCCAAGGCGACGCTGGCGGCGACCTATCAGACGGTCTTCACCGACCGGATGTCGACCCAGAGCCAGCTGAACCAGACCGCCCAGCGCCTGAACACCCTGGTGGCGCAGCAGGCGGGGACGCCGGCGGAAGTGGCGCTGCAGCAGGATCTGAACATCTCGGCTCAGGATCAGGTGCTGCAACTGCGCACCGAGCGCGAGCAGCTGTTGTCGCGCTATCAGCCCGACGCCCAGCCGGTGAAGGACATCGAGGCGCGGATCAATCAACTGCAAGCCTATGTCGCGACCGGCAAGGCTGTCGGGGCCAAGGAGGTCCGCACCGGGCCGAATCCCGTCTGGACCGAGCTGGAAACCACGCGAATCAACACTCGGGCCGAGCGCGACTCGCTGGCGGCGCGTCTGACCGTGCTGGATCGTCAGCTGGCCGATATCCGTTCGCGGCAGGCGCGGCTGACGGCGCTGGAATCCGAGAACACGACCCTGGCCGGCAATCGCGAAGTGCTGAGCGCCTCCATCCGGGAGTTCCAGCAGCGCGAGACGCAGAGCCGCGCCGACAACGCCCTGGTCGCCGCCGGCGCCGACAATGTCACCGTCATCGAACGCGCCCAGCCGCCGGCGACGGGCAAGAGCCTGAAGATCCCGCTGCTGGCGGCGGTCTTCCTCTTCGCGGGTTTCACCGCCCTGTGCGTCGGCCTGTTGCGCGTGTTCACACGGCGCGGCTTCACGACGCCGGCCTCCGTCAGCCGCACTCTGGACATGCCCGTCCTGGCCGTCGCGCCGGCCAAGGCGGCCTAGCGAAACTCGTGCTAGGCTGAGGGCTTAGGGAGCGCCTTGGCGATTCGATGGTCGATCTGACTTCAGAAATGGCGGGCCTGTGGGCGGCGCTGGGACCGGCGCCGGCGCACCGCGCGCGCGTGATCCAGTTCGCCTCCGCCGCGACCGGCGAGGGTGTCTCGACCGTTGCGCGAGAGTTCGCCCGATTGGCGGCGGTGCGGGCGCGAAAGCCCGTCTGGCTGATCGACGGCGATCTGGCCCAGCAGGGGCAGTTGGAGACGGTGTCGGCCGAGCCGGATCGTTTCGGCCAGGTCGGCAAGGCGGCGCAGGGCTCGCCCGACGGCTCAAGCTTTTACGCCGTGACGCCGCGCGTGACCGGGCGCGACGGCAAGCCGGTGCCGGATTCGCGCTTGCTGACGGCGCGGTCTTGCCTGGGCGGCCGGCTGTGGGTCACGCATTTCCACATGGAGGCGCTGCGATCCGGCCACCGGGTCGAGGCCGTCGGCGAGCCCCGATATTGGGAGGCGCTGCGGCCACACGCCGACACCATCGTCATCGACGCGCCCGCCGCCGACCGCAACGACATGGCGATCATCCTGGCCCCCTTCGTGGACATGACGGTCCTGGTGATCGCCGCCGAAAGCACCGCCGCCCACGCGCCGGTCATCCTGCGCGACGAGATCGAAGCCGTCGGCGGCAAGATCGCGGGCGTCGTCATGAACCGCTCGACCTACAAGGCGCCGGGGTTCCTGCAGCGGCTGATGGGCTGAAGCCGCTTTTGAAGCGGACATTTATGGCGTCCGATTTCGCACATTCAGCAAGAAAATGAGCCCGTTGCGTTGAAATCGAGCGCGGATGCGGCGCCTTTGCGTGCGTCGCGCATTATGTGGCCATGACAAAGTCCGTCGCATTCGTCGGCGCGGGGCCGACGACGCTTTACGCCCTTCATGCCCTGCTGGCCGAAAGCGTCGTTTCGGCGCGGGTCACAGTGTTTGAGGCGCGCGAGACGGCCGGGTGCGGCAGCCCCTATAGCCCCGACTGGAACGATCCGGCGATGCTGTCGAACATCGCCAGCATAGAGATACCGCCGTTGCAGGAGACACTGGCCGACTGGCTGTTGTCACGAACGCCCGCCGAACTGGCAGAGCTGGACATGGATGGGGCGTCGCTCGATGATCGCACCTTCGTTCCACGGGTGGCCTTAGGGCGATATTTCGAAAGTCAGTTCGCCACGCTGGTTCAGAAGGCCCGCGCCAAGGGTATTCGCATCGATGTGCGGACGGGATGCCGGGTCATCGACGCGGCGAATCGTAAGGAAGGGATCGAGCTAACCTTTACGTCGCCGCCGTCGCAAAAGGTCGCCAAGGCTGTGTTCGACCATGTGGTTCTGGCGACGGGTCACCAGTGGCCGTCGCGGCCGGACGCGCAGCCCGGATATTTCCTCAGCCCATGGCCTGCATCCGACCTCGCGGATGTTCCGGCGACACGCATCGGCGTTCGGGGATCATCGTTGACGGCCATCGATGCGGCCGTGGCCTTGGCCACGTCCCACGGCGACTTCGTTCGGCGGGACGATCGGCTGATCTATCAGCCAGCGCCGGATACCGAAGATTTTCACATCGGCATGATGTCGCGAAAGGGGCTGCTGCCCGAGGCGGACTTCTATTTTCCGCTGCCGCATGGGCCGCTGACCTATTGCACGCCCGAGGCTGTCGCTGCGGCTGTGGCGCGCGGCCCTGACGGGCTGCTGGACGCTGTGTTCGACCTGTTTCGAACCGAGCTGATCCATCTGGATCCCGACTACGCCGCCGAGACGGGACTACATGATGCGACGCTGGAAACCTTCGCCGAGGCCTATTTCGCTCGGCGCGCATCAGTCGATCCGTTCGTCTGGGCCGCTGCGAACCTGAAGGAGGCGCAGGCGAACCATGCCGCACAGGTGACGGTGGCCTGGCGCGACGGCATCCTGCGCATGCACGAGATTGTCGCCGTCATTGTGCCGCATCTGGACAGCACCGAGTTCGAGCGGTTCAGCCGTGCCTTCAAGCCGATCTTCGTCGATATCTACGCCGGCGTGCCGCACGAATCGATCGAGCGGATGCTGGCGCTGCACGCCGCCGGGCGGCTGGACGTCATAGCCTTGGGCGACGATCACGAGGTGGATACGCGCTGTCCTGAAGGCGGCGCGCGCGTGACCATCGGCGACACGACCCGCCACTATCCGATCTTCATCGAGGCGACAGGGCAGGCGGCCCTGAGCGGCATCCAATTTCCCTTCCTGTCCCTTCTCGAGCAGGGGATCGTTCGAGATCAGGTCGCCAACGATGCGCCCGACGTGGTCCGGGGGATTGCTGTCGATGACCTGTTCCGGCCGGTCGATGCGCCCCTGCCGACGGATCGGCTGTTCTGTCTCAGCCTGCCGTTCATCATGGGGCGGCATCCCTTTGCGCAAGGGATCACCAGTTCGCACGAAATGGGCGGGATCGTCGGTCGGCGACTGGCGTTGATCCTGAATACCGCAAAGCCTGCGGTCGACCACGCCGACACGGCGGCCTGACGCGAGGACGAATGAAGCTGTTTGCGATCTACATCGGCGGGGAACACCCCGGCGCGAATATCGAGGTCCACGATATGCGCTTCCTCGTCGCCCCCACGATCGAAGCGACGAAAGACGCCTTGCTCGCGCAGTGGTGGGGTCGCAAAGGGACGCTGCACATCGATTGCTGGTCGGAGATTTCGCAGGCGGACGGCTATGAGATCAGCCTGTCGCCGACGCCTTATGAGGGCAAGGAAAGGCTCTACTACGTCAATCTGGGCGGCTACGATGGGGTGGCGTTCGCCGAGCAGCACCGCAATGTCTTCGTCGTCGCCGACAGCCTGCCGGCCGCCAAGGCGCGGGCGATCAAACGGGCCAAGGGTTGGACGGACGCGCATCGCGACGAGATGTATGAGGCCGAACAGGCATTCGCGCTGGACGACGTTGCAGGCGCCGAGCGTCTTTACATCCACCTCAAGCCTAGCCTGATGCGCGGCGGTCCTGACTTCACCTGCCGCTACATGCCGCTCCGCTGATCAGGCCGTGGGGCGCTTCAGTATCGCCGCGCCGTAGAGTTTCGGCTCGAAGGCTTTGGTCCAGAAGACCTTGCCGAGACCACGCGCGCAGCGGTCGTAGGTGTGGGCGCGGTTCGGGCGGCGAAGGAGGGCGGCCAGAAGCGATGCGGCGCTCCAAATCCCGGTCTGGGCCAGTCCGACCACCATCCATTTGACGACGTCGGGCCAGTCGCGCCGGTCGGCGGCCATCTGGGTCGGGCTCTGCCCATAAGCGAAGGCGCGGGTCAGGGCGTACGTCAGCGTGGCGCGATGAGGCGGGGCGAACTCATCCACCCAGGCGTCGGCCGCCCAGCCGAACCGACCACCGCGCGCGGCCAGGGCGGTAAACAGCCGATCGTCCTCTCCGCCGGTCTCGTTCATGGCGACATCGAACGGGGCCTCGCCGGGCAGGGCGGTCGCGCGCACCATCAGACTGTTGCCGCAGCCGTGGATGTTGTCGGTCAGGCCGGTTTCGCGCGGGCCGTCGCGGCCAAAGAAGCGCTCCAGATAGGCGGTCGTCCAGCCGGTGTTTTCCGGCACCCGCCCGCGAATGGGGCCGAAGACGACATCGGCGCCGGTCTGGGCTTGGGCGTTCAGCAAGGCGGCGAGCCAGCCGGGAGAGGCGGCTTCGTCGTCGTCCAGAAAGGCGATCAGGGGCGAATCGGTAGCGGCCAGGCCCACGTTGCGCGCCGTCGCCACGCCGGGGATAGGGGCGTGGGCGTAGGTCAGGGGCACGGGCGCTTCGGCGCGCAACCGTTCGATCAGGGGGGCGGCGGAGCCTTGCGGGTCGTTGTCGGCTACGACGATGGCGACGACGCGGTGCAGCGATCCGGTCTGAATGAAGAGCGATCGCAAGGCCCGCTCCAGACTGTCGGCGCGGCGCAGGGTCGGGATGATGACAGCGACGTCGCGCATGGTCAGACGGCGTCCGCATAGACGGCGGCGCGGTAGAGCCTGAGCGCGAACGCGCGGGCCTTGACCGGCAGGGCTGTGGACATGGCGGCCTGTTTCATCAGGCGGCGCGCCAGGGGCAGGGCGGGCAGGCGTTTCAGGGCGCGCGCGGCCTTGTAGCTGGGATAGGTCTGGACGATGGCGGGGTGCAGGGCGACGACGCGGGCGAAGTTGCCGGCGCCCTGATCGAACTTGCGCGCCAGATCCTCGACCGTGTCCAGGCCCATATGGGTGGCGGGGTTTTCGATGTGGACGACGGGAAAGCGGCGCGAGACGCGCATGGCCCACTCCACGTCCTCCCAGCCCCAGCCGCTGAAACCGGGATCGAAGGATTCGGCGGCGAACACGTCGCGGCGCACCAGCAGATTGGAGGTGTAGACGTATTTCTCGGGCGTCAGGGCGCGCTGCGATGCGGGCAGGCATTCGGAGGCGCCCGATAGGGCGCGGTGGACGGCGAACCGCGCGTCGGTCGGCGCCTGATCCAGCGAGAAGCCGCCGAAAGCGACGGCGGGCGCGCTGTCGCTGACCAGTCGCAGCCAGCTTTGCAGAAAGATCGGTGTGTCGGGCCGCATGTCGCTGTCGAGGAACAGATAGGCCTTGCCGCGCGCGGCGGTGGTCAGGCGGTTGCGGCCCCTGGCGCGACCCTCGTTGGCGACCAGGGTGATGAGGCGGGCGGGCAGTCGCAGGGCGTCGATGGTGGCCTGAAGCCGGGTCGTCAGATCAGCGTCGGCGGTGCCGTCGTCCAGCAGGATCAACTCGACCGCGCCGGACAGGGCAGGGGCCTCGCTGTCCAGTTGGCGCAACAGGCCTTGCGGATCGCCGCGCAGGAAGGGGATCAGGACCGAGATCGTCGGCGTCGCTGGAGACCAGACGGCGTTGTCGTGAATATGGGCGCTCATGCCGTCACGCTCCGGCGCGCGCGGATCAGGCGCATGAGCACGTCACGCACCCCGGCGGCGTTCAGCGTCAGGGCGACGAGGGCATAGAGGAGGCCGCCCACGCTCGCGTCCATCATCAGCTCCACGAAACCGCCGAGGGGCGGCAGGAACCAGACGACCCCGGCCATGACGGAGGAGGCGATCCCGCAACGGATCAGCGCCTCCCACGGCATCGGCAGGGCGATGGCGCGGCGGCTGAGCAGGATGCAGGACAGAAGGCCGATGGCGAAGCTGGCGGCGGTCGAAACGGCCGCGCCGGTCACGCCCATGCGGGGGATCAGCACCAGGTTCAGCATGACGTTGCAAAGGGCCGGAATCGTCATCGTTACCAGCAGCAGGCCGGTCTTCTTGCCCAAGGTGAAGCCGAAGCCGAAGTAATAGGCGATCATGCCCGACAGGAAGGAGGAGGCCGCAATCCACGGCGTCACCAGCGCAGCGGCGGCGCGCAGATCCTGGCCGATCATCAACTCCGCCAGCGGTCGCGCGACCAGCGACAGGCCCACGGCGGCGGGCAGGCCGATCAGGATCAGGGTCGAACCCTGTTCGATGGCCGTCTGACGCAGCGCCTCACGCCCACCGCGCTCCAGCGCCATGACCATGGCTGGCGCACCGGCCGCACCCAGCCAGATGAAGATGACGTCCAGTGTCCGGTTCGCCAGGCTGTAGCTGGCGTGATAGGCGCCGACCGCCGCCGCATCCATGAAGGCCGCCAGCAGGAACCGATCCGTCGAGGCCAGAACCAGCGCCAAGGTCAGCGAGGCCGCGATCGGATAGCCGTAGAGGGCATAGGCCTTCAGCCGCGTGCGATCCACGGTTCCGCCACCCGCCTGTCGCAACTCGCCCGGCAGGATGAAGGGCAGGGCGAACAGGGGGGCGATGGCCAGGCCCAGCAGGGGTGAGGCCGCGCCGGCGCCGGCCAAGGCGAACCCGGCGCCGACCAGAAAGCCGAGGATGGCTACGCCGATGTCCACGGCGGCGGATTTCGATACCTCGCCCTCCGCCCGATACCGCTCCTGCGCCAGCTTCGCGAGGTTGCGCACGGGCGCGCCGGCCAGGCCGAAGGCGACGGCTATTTTGAACGCGGGCGTCAGCGGCGCCAGCCACACGATCAGGGCTGCGATCGGGGTGAACACGGCGATGATGGTGAAGGACGTGCGGTACAGACTGGCGAAATGGGTCGCCATTCCCTCGGGCGTGCGCTCGGCCGCCCAGAAGCGCGCCATCGACGCCTCCAGCCAGGTGAAGGTGACGGTGTGGGCCAGGGTCGTGACCGAAAACGCCAGGGCGTAATGGCCGAAGTCATCGGCGCTGAGCAGGCGCGTAAAGACGAAGATCGTCAGGAACCCGACTATCCCCTGGACGATCTGGGCCGGCAGATAGCCCCAGACGCCGCGCCAGAACATGCGCTTCTCGCTCAACGCACGGCCGCCCGGTCGCCCAGCAGAACAGGAATGGTGACGGCGATGACCCACAGGTCCAGCCAGAAGGACTGGCGCTCGATATATTCGATGTCCAGCTGGACGCGCTCGCGCACCTGGGCCTCGGTGTCCACCGGTCCGCGCGAGCCCTTGATGGCGGCCCAGCCGGTCATGCCGGGCTTGATGCGGTGGCGATGGGCGTATTCGGCGACCAGCAGAGCGGATTCGGTCTCGCCGGTCTTCATGCCGATGGCGTGCGGGCGGGGGCCGACCAGGGACATCTCGCCGGACAGGACGTTGAAGATCTGCGGCAGTTCATCCAGGCTGGTGGCGCGGATGAAGCGGCCGACACGGGTCACGCGGTCGTCGTCGGCGCAGACCTGGCGGCTTGCGGTCGCATCGGCGGCGGCGTGGCGCATGGAGCGGAACTTCCACACGACAATGGTCTCGTGATTGAAGCCATGACGGCGCTGGCGGAAGAAGACGGGGCCGGGACTATCCAGCCGCACGGCCAGAGCCACCAGGGCCATGATGGGCGCAGCGACGACCAGGGCTGCGGCGCCAATCACCAGGTCCTGCATCCGCTTGTTGAAGGCGCGGCGGTCCGGGTTGGCAGGACCGTCCAGAGGCGCGAGCGGCGCATTCGCCAGCCTGTTCAGCAGCCCGTCGCGGCCCAACTCCGAATCGACCAAGACCGTCAGCGGATTGGGCAGGGCGTTCAAGGTCTGCGTCAGGTCGCGCACGCGCTGGCCCGCCTCGGGATCGATGGCCAGGACGATCCGGTCGACATAGGGCGTCAGCCGGTGGGTCAACAGAGCCTTGGCGGTCCCCAGCACCGGCACGCCGGCGACGCTGTCGGGCGATCGGGCCAGCCGGTCGTCGAACACGCCCAGCACATTCATGTCACGCCGCTCAAGCGCCTGTTCGATCAGACGTCGCGCGTTTCGGGTCGCGCCGACGATGACGATGTTGGGCGACAGCACGCCCAGCCGCCGCCACCGCGCGATGACCACCAGCCATAGGCCATGCAGAAAAATCAGGGCGGCCGTCGTCGTCATCGCCCAGGGCGCAATGACATCCAGCGCCGGCCGGTCCAGCAGCCAACCTAGCACGAGCGCCACGCTGGCCGAGACGACTCCCACGCCTGCGACGCCCGCCAGGTGCAGAGGCCAAGGCGTGTCGCGCCCGAATCGGTAAAGCTGAAGCGCGCGCATCAGCATGAGCACCAAAACGGCGCCGACGACAACGGGCGCAGCGTCGCCGACCGTGATGGAGGCCAAGCCCGTCGGCTGGATCGCCAGAACCGCGCTGAACGCCATGCCGCAGACCATCAACACGTCGATCAGTCGGAAATAGTGCGCCGACAGGCGCACGGACGATCGCTCGCGCGCATTCAGCCAGATCTCCGGCCGGAACGGCCCGCGCGACGGCCGGCTCTTCAGCGGCGTATCGGCGGCGAGATTGGCGGGACGGTCGAGCAACAGGCGATCCAGCAGCGATCCGGGGGGCGAATGATGGCCGCGATACTGCCGCTTTGGCCTCTATGTCGCGTTAACGTGGACGCTTTCTCTCGAACCGGATTGCGCGACGCATCAGCCTCCGCTATCGACGCCCTCGCAGGAGACGTGGCCGAGTGGCTGAAGGCAACGGTTTGCTAAATCGTCGTACCCCGTAAGGGGTACCGAGGGTTCGAATCCCTCCGTCTCCGCCATTCCTCTCCGAATTTTGGCTGATCAGCCGCCACCACGGCGCGGCGGGGCCGAGGCTTCGTGCGTTATGTCGCCAATGAAAACGACCGCCGGGGACGCCTAGCTGAACAAGCGCCACCAGGGCTTCCAGGGAGTCAGGTGGTGTTCGTGGTGGCGGCCGAAGTGGAAGCAGGTCAGCAACGACAGGACCGGGCCGAAGGGGCTGGTGCGGGCGTTGTGGTGGTCAGGGAAAGCGTCGTCGGTATGCCTGTGAGGCAGCCAGGTCCCGAATGTGAAAAGCTGTAGCGCCGATAGCAGGGCGGGCGCGGCCCAGAAGACCAGAAGATTGGGCATGCGGGCGCCGAGGATCAGGACTGCGACGGCCACGAGCACCGTCAGGACGGCCAACTCGCGCCAGCCGAAATAGGTGCGGAAAAAACCGTAGAACCAGGGCAGGAAGGCGCGGGGGGCGTCGGCGTGAAAGTCGGGATCGTCCGCCGTGCCGGGCGCCGAGTGATGGGCGTGGTGCGCCGTCTTCAACGGCCCAAACCGAAAACCGGCGTAGAGGGCTAGCGCCAGGCTGCCGATCGCCGTGTTCAGCCGTGGGCGTCCCGGGGCCAGCGAGCCGTGCATGGCGTCGTGGGCGACGATGAACAGACCGACGGATAGCCAGGTCTGGACGGCGACGATCAGCGGAACGGTCAGGACGCTCCAGATCGTCCAGCGATGAAAATAGACGCCGTAGATATGCAGACTCAGCCAGGCCGCCGCGATCAGGCCAGCCAGCGTCAGGCCGATCAGGGCCTGCTTCGGGACGACCCGTGACATTGGCGTGACGGCGGACATGGCGCGACACTTAGCGCATCGCGGCCCGGTAAGCATCCTGTTCGCTTGCCGCATGCGTCGTCGCGTGCCACCTGTCTGGAATGCAGGTCGACGCCTCTGACACTTCCGCGCCGGACCTTTTGCTGGTCGGCGGCGGCCTGGCCAATGGCCTGCTGGCGCTGCGGCTGTCGCGCGTCTGTCCTGATCTGGACGTGCGAATCGTCGAGGCGGCGCACACCCTGGGCGGGATCCACACTTGGTCCTTCTTCGACAGCGACCTGACGCAGGATCAGCGCGACTGGATCGCGCCCTTGGTGGTGCATCGTTGGCCGGGATACAGCGTCCGTTTTCCCCAGTTCGAACGCGCACTGTCGACCCCCTATTGCAGCGTCACGGCCGAACGGTTCGCGGCGGTGGTCGAGGCGGCCTTGCCCGGAAAGGTCATGCTGGGCGCGCTGGTCGCCTCGGTGTCGCCGACCGAAGCGGTGCTGGCTGATGGACGGCGTCTGAGCGCCAAGGCGGTGATCGATGGGCGCGGGCCGACCGCGACGCCGGATCTGGCGCTGGGTTTTCAGAAGTTCGTCGGGCTGGAGGTGCGGCTGGCGGCGCCGCACGGTCTGACCACGCCCATCGTCATGGACGCCTGCGTCGATCAGGCCGGGGGCTACCGGTTCCTCTACACCCTGCCGTTCGATGATCGCACGCTGCTGATCGAGGATACGCGCTACACCGACGGCGATGCGCTGGATCGCGCGGCGTTCCGGCAGGGCGTGCTGGATTACGCCCACGCGCAGGACTGGACGATCGACACGGTGCTGCGCGAAGAGGACGGCGTCCTGCCCGTGGCGCTCGACGGGGACATCGGCGCGCATTTGTCGCGGATGGGGCCGACGGCGTTCAGTGGTCTGCGCGCGGGGCTGTTTCACCCGACCACCGGCTATTCCCTGCCGGACGCCGTGCGCCTGGCCGACCGGTTGGCGCGGGATTTCGAGCCGGCGACGGTCGCCGAAGACATCCGCCGCCATGCGCATGACGTATGGGCCGGACGAGGATTCTATCGGTTGCTGAACCGGATGCTATTCCGTGCGGCGCGACCCGATGAGCGATACAAGGTGCTGGAGCGGTTCTATCGTTTGCCCCAGCCTTTGGTCGAACGCTTCTACGCCGCTGGATCCACCCTCGCCGACAAGGCGCGGATCCTGAGCGGAAAACCCCCGGTGCCGATCGGCGCCGCACTGACCTGTCTGGTCGAAAGAGGACGTGCGTGATGCGGGCTGCAGTAATCGGATCGGGCTTCGGGGGCTTGTCGCTGGCCATACGGCTGCAGTCAACGGGCATTCAGACCACGGTGTTCGAGGCCCGCGATCTGGAGGGCGGCCGGGCCTATGTGTTCAAGGACAAGGGCTATACCTTTGACGCCGGTCCCACCGTCATCACCGACCCGTCGGCGCTGGAGGAACTGTTCGAGGCCAGCGGGCGCAAGCTGTCGGACTATGTCGAATTGCTGCCGGTCGCGCCCTTCTATCGGCTGTGCTGGGAAGACGGCGATGTCTTCGACTACGTCAACGATCAGGATGAGCTGGACCGCCAGATCGTGGCGCGCAATCCGGCCGACAAGGACGGTTATCGCAAGTTCCTGGCCTATTCGCAGGACCTGCTGAAGGAAGGCTATCTGAAGCTGGGGGCCGTGCCGTTCCTGGACTTCGCCAGCATGGTCAAGGCGGCGCCGGAGCTGATGCGGCTTCAGGCCTGGCGGTCGGTCTATGACAAGGTCGCCAGCTATATTCAGGACGAGCACCTGCGTCAGGCGTTCAGCTTCCACTCCCTGCTGGTCGGCGGCAATCCATTCGCCACCTCGTCGATCTATGCATTGATCCATGCGCTGGAGCGGCGCTGGGGCGTGTGGTTCCCGCGTGGCGGCACCGGAGCCCTGATCCAGGCCATGGTGCGTCTGCTCAAGGATCTGGGCGGGGAAGTCCGGCTGAACAGTCCCGTTCAGCGCATCACCATGGCGAACGGTCGTGCGACCGGCGTGGTGGTGAACGGCGAGACGCTGGCCTTCGACATGGTCGCCTCCAACGCCGACGTGGTTCACACCTATCAGCGCCTGCTGGGTCAGGAACCGCGCGGTCAGAAGGAGGGCGCCAAGCTGGCGTCGCGGCGTCACTCCATGTCGCTGTTCGTCATCTATTTCGGTCTGAAGCGGGTCCACCCGGAGGTGCGCCACCACACGGTGCTGTTTGGGCCGCGGTATCGCGAACTGATCGCCGAAATCTTCAAGGGGCCGGACCTGCCCGACGACTTCTCGCTGTATCTGCATGCGCCGACGCGGACCGATCCGTCACTGGCGCCGGAAGGCTGCGACGCCTTCTATGTGCTTGCGCCCGTGCCACACCTGGCCTCGGCGGACATCGATTGGGAGGTCGAGGGGCCACGCTATCGCGACCGGATCCTGGCCTATCTGGAAGAACGCTACATCCCCGGTTTGACGGCGGATCTGGATACCTGCCGGATCTTCACGCCGGTCGATTTTCGCGATCAGCTGAACGCGCACCAGGGTTCGGCCTTCTCGCTGGAGCCGATCCTGACGCAGAGCGCCTGGTTCCGGGTGCATAACCGCGACGACCAGATCCCGAACCTTTATTTTGTGGGCGCCGGCACCCATCCCGGCGCGGGCGTGCCAGGCGTGGTCGGATCGGCCAAGGCCACCGCCGCTCTGATGATCGAGGACGCGAGGCAGCCGGCATGACCGACGCCGTCCTGGATCACAGCCGCCAGTCGATGGAGCAGGGGTCCAAGAGCTTCGCCGCCGCCGCGCGCCTGTTCCCGGCGGCGATCCGGGATGACGCCTGGATGCTGTATTCCTGGTGCCGGCACTGCGACGACGAGATCGACGGCCAGGTGCTGGGCCACGGTGCGGTCGGCATCGATCCGGTGCTGGCCGGCGAGAAGCTGGACGAACTGCGCCTGCGCACCGCCGCCGCCCTGGCCGGAGAGCCGCAGACGGACCCGGTCTTCACCGCCTTCCAGCGCGTGGCCATGCGTCATGGCATTCCTGCTGACGAGGCGATGGACCTGTTGCAGGGGTTCGAGATGGACGTGGTCGGCCGGCGTTACGACACGCTGGAGGACACGCTGGACTATGCCTATCACGTCGCCGGCGTCGTCGGGGTGATGATGGCGCGGATCATGGGGGTGGACGATGCGCCGACCTTGCGACGCGCTCAGGACCTGGGGTTGGCGTTCCAGCTGACGAACATCGCTCGCGACGTGGTCGAGGATGCGAAGGGCGGGCGCGTCTATCTGCCCGGCGCCTGGCTGGATGAGGCGGGCGTGCCGCGCGATCAGGTCGATCAGCCCCAGCACCGCGCCGCCGTGGCGCGCACGGCCCAGCGTCTGGTGGCGGCGGCCGAGCCCTTCTACGCCTCGGCGCGGTGGGGGTTGCGCGATCTGAACCCGCGCTCGGCCTGGGCCATCGCCACGGCGCGCGGCGTCTATCGTTCGATCGGCCGCCATGTGTCGCGCGCCGGCGTGAGCGCCTGGGATGGGCGGACCTCGATCGACAAGGCGGGCAAGCTGATGCTGCTGGGGCGGGGTGGTCTGATCGCCCTGTGGTGCAAGACACTGGACGTCTGGCGCGAGCCGCCGCCGCGCCCGGCGTTGTGGACACACGTCTGACGATCAGCGAGCCGCGCGCCGCCTCTCCAACATCAGGGCGACGCCCAGGCCGCCTGCGCCCAGACCGGCCATGACCGCCCAGGCGGAGATGACGGTCTGGGTGAATTCGCCGCGCCAGATCACGGCCTGATAGGCCTCGATGGCCCAGGCGTGGGGCGTGATCAAGCCGAGATCGCGGAAGACCTCGGGCATCAAAAAGCGCGGCGCCATCGATCCCCCCAGAGAGGCCAGCAGCAGGACCACGAAGGTCGTCAACGGCTGGGCCTGTTCGCGCGATCGACACGCTGCTGTCAGAGCCAAGGCCAGACCAGCGGCGCAGAAACCGACCGCCAAGGCAGTCATCGCAGCCACCGCCATCTGCCAAGGCTCCAGGGCGGGCAGCTTGACCCAGGCCGCGACAAAGACCGCCGCCGACTGCATCACGCCGACCGCCGTCAGCCAGACGGCCCGCCCGCCAAGGATGGGCCCCAGGCCGCCGCGCGCCAGGGCCAGGCGTGACTGAAGACCGGACCGCCGCTCGTCCAGCCCGCCCATGGCCCCGTGCATGGCGGCGAAGAAGACGAACATGACGCTGACCGCGCCCGCATAATAGGTCGCCTGCACATCACCCTGGGGACCGATATGCAGGGTCTGAACGCGCGACGCGGGTCGTGCGACCTGACCAGACAGGGCGGCGGCCATCGGCTCCAGTTGCGCCTGAAGCGCCGACGCCGCCACGTCCCGGCCGGCGGCGGAAACGATCACCAGCTTTGGCGGTCCCTGCGTCGAGGGACGGATCAGTATGCCCGCGTCGGCGCGACCGTCGATGACGGCGCGGTCGAAGGCCTCGCGATCTTCGACGATGCGAAGACGCGCGCCCATGTCCTTTGACACCGCTTCGCGGATCGCCGCCGTCGCGGGCGTGCGTGAGGCGTCGTGCAGCACGACGGTGGTGTCGATGTCGCCGCGCGCGCCCGCGCCGAAGATCGCCGCGAACAGCAAATAGACAAGGGGCGGCAAAAGCAGGGTCAGGATCACGCCCGCGCGGTCACGCCAAAAGCCTCTCGCCCAGGCGCCCGCCACCGCCATCATGACGGAGCCTGCGACAGCTGTGCGACCAGGTCGTCCAGGCCGGGGCGGCGCACGGCGACCTCGCCATCCTCGCCATCGACCACGGCGGCCAGCATCTGAGCGATGGCCAATGCGTCCTCGCAGAGCCGCCGCCACTCCAGCCCGTCCTCGGACGCGGTCAGCCCCGCTTGGGCGAACCATTGGGCCGCGGGGTCCGACGCCGGTCGGGTCAGGCGAATGCTGAGCAGCCGGGCTGAGCCGAACGCGCGATGAAGCAGGGCGTTCGGGGCGCCTTCCGCCAGAAGTCGCCCTTGGGCCAGGACACCGATCCGGTCGGCCGTATCGGCGACGAAGATGGCGTCGTGACTGATCAGCAGGCATCCGGCGCCGGCCTTCGCGGTTTCGCGCAGCGCGACGGACAGGACGCCGCGGGTCGTCGCATCCACGCCCTCCGTCGGTTCGTCGGCGATCAGCAGGCGCGGTTGCCCGACCAAGGCGGCGCTGAGGTTGGCGCGCCGCTTCCAGCCGCCGGACAGGGTGCGCACCGGCTGGTCCGCGCGCGGGCCGCAGCCGGTCAGGTCGAGCGCGCGGTTCACCGCCGCGCCGCGATCACGCTTGGGCACGCCGCATAGCCGCGCCGTCACATCGACGTTCTCGCGCGGCGACAAAGCCGGGAACAGGGCGCTGTCCTGCGGCGCTAGCCCGATGCGCCCGCGTGGTCCGCCGCCTTCGCCGAGGACGACACGCCCGCGCCGAGCGGGCAGCAGACCAGAGGCCACACGCGCGACCGTGGACTTGCCCGCTCCGTTCGCCCCGAGCAGGGCATAGACCTCGCCCGCAGCGATGCTGAGGCTGAAGTCGCGCAGCACGTACCGGCCGTCGTAGCCCGCATCGATCCCGCTCAGCGACAAGGCCGGCGTGACCTCAGACCCCAAGTTCGGCCTGCTGGAAAAGGTCTAGGACATAGAGGGCCAGGGGGCTGTCATGGCCGACCGCCTCGACCGCCTTAGCTAAGGATTGTCGCACCGCCGCGCGGGTCCGGCATTCGCCCCACAGATCGACGAAGGTGGTTGTGTCGTCGTCTTGGCCGACATCCTTGCCGACCGCATCTACGGTCGAACAGACATCCAGCAGATCGTCGCATAGTTGGAAGGCGAAGCCGATCGCCTCGCCGAAAATTGACAGCCGCGCCAGATCCTGCGTATCGCCGCCGCCGAGCAGACCGCCGCCGCGCACGGTGGCGACGAACAGGGCGCCGGTTTTCAAATCGTTGATCTGGCGCAAGGCGGTTTCGTCGCGATCCCTTGCGTCGTCGCGCAGGTCGCGCATCTGACCCTCGGACAGACCATTGAAACCAATCGCCTGCGTCAAAAGGTCCAGGGCCGCCAGACGCGTTTCCGCCGGCGCCGGGGTCCGCAGCATCAGACGCGTCGCCTCGTTCAACAGGGCCACGGCCGCCAGAACCGCCGTATCCTCGCCGTGGCGACGGTGCAGGGTCGGCTGGCCCCGACGCAGCGAGGCATCGTCCATGCACGGCAGATCGTCCAGAACCAGCGACGCGGCATGGACCATTTCCAGCGCGCAGGCATAGTCCAGGGCATCTTCCGGCTCGCCCCCGACATGCGCCGCCGCCAGCATGGCCAGCACCGGCCGGACGCGTTTTCCCTGGCCCAGCAAGGCCTCGCGGGCCGCTATGGACAGCAGCCCGTCATGCGCCGGCGCGACCTCGGCCAGGCGCGCCTGAACCTGCAGGCGCAGATCGTCGGGGTCGCAGGATGCGTCCGCCAGGGGCGGTTTGCGCCGGATGCCGACGATCGCCATACAGATCTCCCATACTCGCCGGCGTCGCGTTGCGACCACGCGCCGAACCTTTATGATGCCATACGGCATCACGACTGCGTCGGATGCAACCCGCCAGGAGCCGTTTGCGATGTCCACCGACGCCGATGCCTTGATCCGGCGCAAGGACGAACACATCGATCACGTGCGGGCTGGGCGAGGCGTCAGCCAGACGACCTCGGGTCTGGACGCCGTCCGTTTTGTTCACGACGCCCTGCCGGATATCGATCATGACGCCATCGATCTGGCGACGCGCTTTCTGGGGCGACGGGTCGCCTTGCCGTTCCTGATCAGTTCGATGACCGGCGGGCCGTCGCGGGCCGAGGCGATCAATGCACGGCTGGCCGAGGCCGCCCAGGCTTTGGGCGTCGTTCTGGCGGTCGGCTCGCAGCGTGTGGCGCTGGAGACGGAAGGTGGTTTGGGTTTGGGGCTGGATCTGCGACGCCGCGCCCCCGATGCGATGATCCTGGCCAACCTGGGCGCCGTGCAGTTCGCCCTGGGCTATGGCGTCGACGAGGCGCGGCGGGCCATGGAGATGATCGGCGCCGACGCCCTGATCCTGCATCTGAACCCGTTGCAAGAAGGCATTCAGCCCGAGGGCGATCGCGACTGGCGCGGCGTGGCGCGAGGCATCGAGCAGGTTGCGGCGGCTTTCCCGGGCCGTCTGATCGTCAAGGAGACGGGCGCCGGCCTGTCGGGCGCGGTGGCGCGCCGTCTGGCGGACATCGGCGTTGCCGCGCTGGACGTGGCGGGGGCGGGCGGCACCAACTGGGGCCTGATCGAAGGCGCGCGAGCGACGGGCGGTCGGGCGGAAGCGCTGGCCGCGCCCTTCGCCGGCTGGGGCGTGCCGACGGCGCGCAGCCTGGCAGAGTGCGCCCAGGCCGCGCCGGAACTGGATCTGATCGGGTCGGGCGGCATCCGCGACGGGCTGGATGCAGCGCGTGCGATTCGGCTGGGCGCCTGTCTGGTCGGCCAGGCGGCGGGCGTGCTCGGAGCCGCGCTGACCTCGACGGAGGCCGTGGCGGATCATCTGGATCTGATGGCGGCTCAGCTAAGGCTGGCCTGTTTCTGCACCGACTCGGCGGACCTTGCCGCCCTGGCTCAGGCGCCGTTGCTGGAAGCGCCGCGTTTCTGAGACAGTTCGGCCTTCAGCGCCCGCGCCGACCGCACCCACAGGAAGCCGAACGACACGCAGCCCTCGCGTGTCCGCACCGCGTGATGTAGCCGGTGGGCCTGAATGCGCCGCGTCCAGAACCCCGAGCGCCCAACGATTCCCGTCGGGAAACGGCGGTGCACCAGCCCGTCGTGAAAGAAGAAATAGATCAGTCCATAGGCTGTGACACCCAGGCCGATCGGCAGCATCCAAGGCCAGGCGTGCAGCCCGAGCGCCACAAAGACGATGGCCGGGGCGGCGAACACCACCGCGAACAGGTCGTTCTTTTCCAGCACGTCGTCGTGCGGCTCATGATGGCTGCGGTGCCAGGTCCACAGCAGGCCGTGCATGACATAGCGATGCATCGCCCAGGCGAAGACCTCCATCCCCAGGAAGGTGGCGAGGAACAGCAGGATCATCGTCGGCCAGGACATGACCCATCATAGGCGCTTTACGGACCGCGCGTCACGACTTGACCCGGCGCGACGTTTCGCCGTCTGTGCGCCCATGTTGAAGGATCTGTTCGTCACCACCCTCGCGCTCAGCCTGATTATCGGCGTGCGCTATCTGCTGGTCGGTGTCGTGACCCATGGCTTACTGTGGGGCGGAGCGGGACGGGGGCGTCAGCTGAACCACAGGCCGCCGGCAGCGAAACGCATCCGCGCCGAAGTCATCGCGTCCCTGATCGCCTGCCCGATCTACGCCTTGCCGGCTGCATTCGTCATCGAGCTTTGGAAGCGCGGCGGGACGGCGATCTATGACGATATCCACGCCTTCCCGCTGTGGTGGCTGCCCGCCAGCTTCATCGTCTACATGCTGGCCCACGACGCCTTCTACTATTGGGTTCACCGCGGACTGCACCATCCGCGCATCTTCCTCTGGGCCCACGCCGAACATCATCGGTCGCGCGACCCCAGCGCGTTCGCCTCCTTCGCCTTCGATCCGGCCGAAGCGATCGCCACAGCCTGGTTCCTGCCGGCCCTGACCCTCTTCATTCCCATTCATTGGGGCGTAGCGCTGGCGCTGCTGACCCTGATGACCGCAACCGCCGTACTGAATCACGCAGGCCGAGAAATCTGGCCCGCGTCCTGGCTGAAACGCGCCCCCCTACGCTGGATGATCACCGCCACCCACCACGACGCGCACCACAAACGCTTCAACGGCAACTACGGCCTGTATTTCCAGATGTGGGACCGATGGGCAGGCAGCGAGATTTCTTCCGCTCGAAGGAAGAGAGGCTGAGACGCCACCGCTTTGAACCTGGATTGTCGGGCGTTCTCAGCGGAAGTCGGCGGGCTTCAGGCGATGCCGCTGCAGTTTGTCGTACAGCGTCTTTCTCGGAACCTGCATTTCAGCGAGCACTGCGGATATGTCCCCACGATGGGACTGTAGCGCGTCGCGCAGCAGTTCGGCTTCGAATCTGTTGACGCGGTCGGGAAGGCTCAGGCCTTCATCAGGCGGGCGGGTCGTGTCGTCGAGCGACAAGGCGACGCGTTCGGCGAAATGCGCCAGTTCGCGGATGTTGCCGGGCCAGTCGGCCTCGACCAACAGGCGTCTTACGCTGTCGCTTATTGTGGGCGTATCAACGCCGTGGCGGTCCGCAGCGCGACGCAGGAAGTGGGCGAACAGCAGGGGAATATCTTCTCGCCGTTCGCGCAGAGGCGGTACGCGGAGCCGCACGACGTTCAGACGGTAATAGAGGTCTTCGCGAAAAGCGCCCGCGCGGGCGGCCTCGCCCAGATCGATCTTTGACGAGGCCAGCACACGCAAATCTAAGGCGCGGGGCTCATTGGCTCCGATCGGATGGACCTCGCGTTCTTCCAGGACACGCAGAATCTTGACCTGGACGGCCAGAGGCATGCTCTCGACCTCGTCCAGAAACAGTGAGCCGTTGTGCGCCCGTTCAACGTGCCCGACCCGGCGGCGCAAGGCTCCGGCGAAGGCGCCGAGTTCATGACCAAACAATTCGCTCTCGATCAGCCCGTCGGGCAGGGCACCGCAGTTGACGGCGACGAACGGCGCCAAGCGACGTCGGCCACCGTTGTGAAGGGCGCGCGCAACGGCCTCCTTTCCTGTCCCGGTTTCGCCTTCGATCAGCACGTCCATCCGGGCGTCGGCGATCTGAGCTATGGTGGCGCGGAGGGCGGTGATGGCGCGCGACGATCCCGCCAGGGGCAGTTCCTGCCCGCTGTCCGACGCCATAGCCAGCAGCCGGCGGTTCTCCAGCACCAGGCCGCGTTTTTCCAGCGCGCGGTTCAAGCTGTCCTGAAGGCGCTCAAACGGAAAAGGCTTGGCGACGAAGTCGTAGGCTCCGTCCTTCATCGCTGCGACGGCGTCGGTGATGTCGCCATGGCCAGTGATCATGATGATCGGCAGGGCCGCGTCCAAAGCCTGGAGGCGGCTGAGCAATTGGCGGCCATCAAGGCCGGGCATCCGCAGGTCGGTGATGACAACGCCCGGGAAATCGGCGTCAATCGCTCTCAATGCAGGTTCGGCCCCCGGAAAAGGGCGGACGTCGTAACCTTCCAAGGTCAGGCGCTCGACCAAGGCATGGCGGAAATCGGCGTCGTCCTCGATCAGAGCGACGGCAGTGGGGCGAGCGAATTCCATCACGCGATCCTCAGCATGGCGACAAAGGTCGCTCCGACGTCCTCGTCGACCAAGTCAAGCTCGCCGCCGAACCCGGCGATCAGATCTCGACAGATGACCAGACCCAAGCCGAGGCCATTTGCGCGTGTGGTGACAAAGGGCGTGAACAGTTGGGCGCGCACAGCGGGAGGGACGCCAGGACCATTGTCGGAAATGCTCAATCGAACACGGTCCTTGTCGCGCGAGACTTTCAGCGTTAGTCGCGGCCGGTCGCAGCCTTCCAGCGCTTCTGAGGCGTTCTTGACCAGATTGACGATCACCTGTTCCAGGCGAAAGCGGTCGGCGCGCACTGTGACGTTTGCGTCGCCTTCGCGGATCAATTTGACGCCGCCCTCGTCCAATCGGCCGCGCGTCAGCAGCAAGGCCCCGTAGATCGCGTCCTCCAGGCGGACGATGCCGATTTTGGGATCTGACTTTCTGGAAAAGACCCTTAGGCCCTCGGTGATGGCGCCGATGCGCTGGGTCAGGTCGCTGATCCGCGCCAACGCGCCACGCGCCTTGGCGGGCTCGTCGCGGTCAAGCAGAACGCCGGCAGTCTCTGCCTGTGTCTGGATAGCGGCGACGGGTTGGTTGATCTCATGCGCCACGCTGGCGACGATCTGCCCCAGCGCGGCGAGTTTGCTGGCTTGAACCAGTTCGTCACGCAACAGTTCGCGTGCGGTCTCGGCTTGGCGGCGTTCCTCGATCTGGCGATTAAGGGCGGCATTGGCGTCACGAAGCTCGTGGGTGCGTTCGTCAATCAGCCTCTCCAGTTCCAGCCGCGCCTCTTCCTCGGCACGAGCGCGGACAAGGGCCTGATGCCGACGACGCAGGAGCACGACGATGACGCCTGCCAGCAGGGTGACGATCAGGGCCGCAAGCGCCCGCGCGGTTGCGACGGCCGTCCCAATGGATCCGCGATCCGGCGACAGCAGATGCAGAGTCCAGCCGGGCGTCTCCGTTGGGATCGCCGCATGCATCCAGCGCTGTTCGCGGCCATCGACTGGAGCCTGGATCAGACGCGGTCGATCATTGGGGGGCGTTACGAAGGGGAGGGGGCGCAACGCCTCGGGTTGAAGCGTCTGATCGGTCAATGTCAGCCGCCGTCGACGTTCGTCCAGCGCTTCTGTGGTGCGGAAACGCCATGCCGGCACGCTGGTGATCAGAACGACGCCGCCGGGATCGACAACGTAGGCCGGCTCACCTGACGCGCGCCATTCGGCCTCGAGAGTGGCGAACTCGACCTTGACCACGACGACGCCCACGGCGGAGCTGCTCGACCCGTCAACGCGCCGCGCCAGATAGAGCCCGGGTCGGCCGGACACGGTGCCCAAGGCGAAGAACTCCGCCTGGCCCTGGCGCATGGCGTTGATAAAATAAGGGCGAAACCCATAGTCGGCGCCGACGAAACTGGTCGGCAGGCGCCAGTTGCTGGCGGCGCGGGTCCGGCCGTTGGCGTCGATGATATAGATGGCGGCGGCCCGTGTCTGACGCGCCAAAGTCTCCAGTTTAAGGCTGACGGGATCGCCCTTGGCAGTCTGCGGGGCGCTCAGCAGGGCGGCGATGTCGGGATCGCTCGCCAACGCTAGGGGCAGGGAGCGGTGCTTTTCCAGTTCGCTGCGTAGCACGGCCGCGTGCAAGGCGGCGGCCGCCTCTGTCTGTCGAGCCAGTTCGATCTGAGCGTCACGCCGAGCGACCTCGCCCGCCCCGAAAGCCGCCAGAACGGCGATCGTGAACCAAGCCCCCACCGTTATTAGCCAACGGGAGCGCCAAGGTTTTCGAGCCGAGCCTATGACAGGTGAATGCTGCACATTCCTAGTGTGCGGATAATCGCACGTAAGGACCAGTCGCGTGGGTGAAAAACCGCACAGATATCTCGATAAACGCTCCCGCTTTCATAGAAAGTGCTTGGTTATCATAAAGATGGAGACGTTCGATCAATCGCTTTCGCGATGATGGTTCTCGTTGGAAGCTCTGTCGAACGGAGCGTGGCGAAGATCGCGCCCATCGAGGAGACTGCGGGATCAACCCCCGCACATCAGGAGCACTTCGTGATCTCAATACCGTCAGAGGCCGCGCCGGTCGTTCGCCGGCCGTTCTATCGCCACCTGTATTTCCAGGTGCTGATTGCTATCGCGCTCGGCGCCTTGATCGGTCACTTCTGGCCGACATTCGGCGAAAGCCTGAAGCCGCTGGGCGACGGATTCATCAAACTGGTGAAGATGGTCATCGCGCCAGTCATCTTCCTGACCATTGTGACCGGCATCGCCGGCATGCGTGATCTTGGAAGCGTCGGTCGCGTCGCCGCCAAGGCTTTCGCCTACTTCCTGGTCTTCTCGACCCTGGCTCTGATCGTGGGCCTGATCATCGCCAATCTGGTGCGTCCGGGCCATGGACTGAACATCGACCCGGCGACGTTGAACGCCGGCGCCGTCGAGCAGTATGCGGCGGCCGCGCACGAGAGCACGATCGTCGGCTTCCTGATGGGCGTCATTCCCGACACGCTGGTCAGCGCCTTCTCGACCGGCAACATCCTGCAGGTTCTGTTCGTGTCGATCCTGTTTGGCCTTGCCCTGGCGTTGGTGGGAGAGCGGGCCCAGCCCGTGGTCGATCTGTTCGAGACGCTCAGTCTTGCCGTGTTCAAGCTGGTCGCCATCGTGATGAAAGCCGCGCCCATCGGCGCCTTCGGAGCCTTCGCCTTTACGATCGGCGCCTATGGCATCGCATCGATCGCCAATCTGGCCGCCTTGATCGTGACCTTCTACGTCACCGCGATCATCTTCGTCGTGGGCGTGCTGGGGCTGGTGGGCGTCGCCAACGGCTTCAACATTCTCAAGCTGATCCGTTACCTCAAAGAAGAGCTTCTGCTGGTGCTGGGCACTTCCAGTTCAGAAGCGGCTTTGCCCAGCCTGATCTCCAAGATGGAACGCGCGGGCGCCGCCAAGTCGGTCGTCGGCTTGGTCGTGCCGACCGGCTATTCGTTCAATCTGGACGGCACCAACATCTATATGACGATGGCTGCTCTGTTCATTGCTCAGGCGCTGAACATCGAACTCACCATCTGGCAGCAGATCACGCTTCTGCTGGTCGCAATGCTCAGCTCAAAAGGCGCAGCGGGCATCACGGGCGCGGGCTTCATCACCCTGGCGGCGACCCTGTCGGTCGTGCCGGATGTGCCAGTCGCAGGCATGGCGCTGATCCTGGGCATCGACCGCTTCATGAGCGAATGCCGGGCCCTGACCAACTTCATCGGCAACGCCGTGGCCACCGTCGTCGTGGCCCGCTGGGAGAACGCGCTGGATCGCGACGCCCTGAAGGCCGCGCTGGACGGACATCCCTTGCCGGTGGCGGCGCTGCCTGACCCTGCGGCGGGGCCTGGAGACGATCTGGTTCTCGCCAAGGACTGACGGCGAGAACGACTTTTGAAGGACGGGACCGACGACATAACGACGGCCCGGGAGGAGGAAACATGAAGATGCAATCCAAGTTCGCACTGATGGCGGGCGCGGCCTCGGCTGTCCTGCTGGTCTCGGCGGGAGCGGCTCTGGCTCAGGACGCCGCGCCTCAGTCGACGCCACCGCAGGAGGGCGAGGCGGCGCAGGTCGAGGACATCGTCGTCGTCGGCTCTCAGATCCGCGGCGCTTCCACCACGGCGGCTCTGCCGGTGACCGTCGTCACGCAGGAAGAAATCATCGCGACCGGCGCCGTCAGCGGCGATGATCTGCTGCGGTCCATTCCCCAGATGGGCGATGTGCTGTTCTCCAGCGCCAACAATCCTCAAACCTCGAACGCAGCGCGAGGCGACGTCAACTCGGTCAATCTGCGCTCGCTCGGGGTGGGCAACACCCTGGTGCTCTTGAACGGACGTCGGATCGTTCAGCACCCCACCAGCCAAGGGACGTCAGACACCGGCACGGTGCCCGTGCTCAGCTACAACTCCAACGCCATTCCGGTCTCGGGGTTGGAGCGGTTGGAAGTTCTGCTGGACGGCGCCGCCGCCATCTATGGCGCGGACGCTGTCGCAGGCGTCGTGAACACTGTGCTTCAGCAGGATTTCGATGGCTTGGAGATGAAGGCCCAATACGGCGGCGCGGAGGGCACGCATCGCCGAGAGTTCACCTTCGGGATGTTCGCAGGCAAGGATTTCGTGCGGGGCAATCTGTCGGGCTTCCTCGACTACACCAACCGCACCGCTCAGCAGGCCAGCGACGAACCCTATACCGCCTCGGACGACCGCCGCAGCCTGTTCGCCAACGTGCCGGGCTATGAGAATTCGACCGACACCGATGGGCGCTCTTCCTATACAGCCTGGGCCAACTTCCAGACGCCATTCCAGGTCCGTCGAGGCACGACGGCCCTGACGACCGGCGCCGGCGCCTTCCACAATCAGCCTTCCAGCTTCGGCTGCACCGCGCCGGTTGGGAGTGATGTTTGCCTGGCCAGCGGCAACATCAGCTACAGCGGCGCCGGCCGCGAGTTGCGCTACGACGGGGCGCGGGGCACCACGCAATCGCCGGACATCGAACGGTTGAACCTATTCGTTTCGGGGCGCTACGATCTCGACAACGGCGTCACGGCCTTTGGCGAACTCGGCTATTACACGGCGTCGACCCAAAACATTCAGCCGCCGACCATCCTGCTGAACCCGCTCTGGATCCCAGCCAGCAACTACTGGAATCCGTTTGGCCCCGTCACCTTTGCCGACGGCACGCGCAATCCCAATCGTCTCGCTGGCCTGACAAACGTCCCCACAGCCGGGACGGCCGTTAAGCTGGTTCGGTATCGCTTCAACGATCTGGGCGCCCAAGTGGTGGATGTCGACAACTGGCAGTCCCGATTCCTGGGCGGCCTGCGGGGCGAATGGCGCGGCTTCGATTGGGAAAGCGCGCTGCTGTATTCGGAAGCTGAGGCCACCGACAGCTCGAACGCCGTCAATCTGACCGCGCTTCAGGCCAATCTCGCCCTGTCGACGCCCGACGCCTACAATCCGTTCAGCGGCGGCTGTGTGAACGATACCAGCTTCGGCGATTGCACGCCCAGTTCTCAGGCCGCGATCGACGCCATCACGACCGACCTGACGCGGGTCTCCAAGACAACGCTGGCGCTGTGGGACTTCAAGCTCAGTCGTGCGGATGTCTTCGCGTTACCAGCCGGACCTGTCGGTATGGCCCTGGGCGTCGAGGCGCGTCGGGAAACTCAGCGTGACGACCGCGACGCCGATCTGGACGGCACCAACGTCTTCCGCGACAGCGTGTCGGGCGAGATCAGCCAGTCCAACATCGCCGCGGTTAGCTCCAACCCCGATACCTACGGTAAGCGCGAGGTTTATTCGGCCTATGTCGAGTTTGCCGTGCCCGTCGTGTCGCCGGAGATGAACATCCCGCTGGTTCGCAGTCTCGACTTCCAACTGGCCGGTCGATACGAGCACTATTCCGACTTCGGCGATGTGGCCAAGCCAAAGATCGCCATGGCCTGGGACTTGGTCGAAGGCGTGCGCGTCCGGGGCTCCTATTCCGAGGGTTTCCGCGCCCCGAACCTGGAACAGACCAACGCGGCGCAGTACGGGCGTCTATCGACCAATAACGATTACATCCGCTGCGAGGCCGATTTGCGCCTGGGTCGGATCACCAACTTCAACCAATGTTCGCAACCCGCCAGCGCCTCGCTGCTGGTGTCGGGCAATCCCGAGCTTCAGCCCGAGGAAAGCACCAACCAGTCCATAGGCCTGGTATTGCAGCCCTGGTTCATTCCCGAGCAGTTCGGCCGCTTCACCTTCACGCTCGACCGATGGAAGATCGAGCAGGAGAAGATCGTCGGTCTGCTGGGCGCGCAGTCGAACGTCGTGCTGGACTACCTAAACATCCTGAACGGCACCCGGAACGACAACGTGAACCGGGCGGCGGTGACGGCCGACGACATCGCTTTCTTCCAGGGCAGCGGGATCACTCCTGTCGGACAGATCGTTTCGGTCGAAGACCAGTTCATAAACCTGCTGCCACAGACGGTGGAGGGGCTCGACATCGGTCTTCAATGGCGGCTGCGCGGCACACCCTGGGGCAACTTCCGCGCCAGCGTGAATGCGGCGCATCTGACGAAGTTCGACCGTTCTCCCGGCCCCTTGGTCGAGTCGCTGTTCGCAGCGCGTGAAGCCGGCCAGATCAATGCGAACACGCCGCTGCCGATCTCTCAGACCCTGTTGGCTCGCAACGGCCGGCCGGAATGGCGGGTGACGGGCTCGTTCACCTGGTCGCAAGGGCCATGGCAGGTTGGCGCATTCACCCAATACAACAGCGCCGTCACCGAAACCGGCTTCCTCAGCGCCCAAGGCGATCCCTGGCAGGTCGATAGCCAGATCACCGGCAATCTGTATGGTCAGTATGAGTTCGGCGACAACGCCGGCTTTGCGTCCGGCACAACGGTTCGCCTGGGGGCGCGCAACATCACTGACGAGCAGCCGCCGTTGACTTCGTCGGGCTATCTGGGCGCGCTCTACAATCCCTACGGCCGCTACTGGTACGCCAACATCTCCAAGACGTTCTAAGAAAGGAGAGGCGCGATGGCCGACCGTATCGTTCGATCTCTGGGCGCGCTGGTCGCAGCTTGGGCCGGCATCGCGCCGATGGCGCAGGCGCAGGAAACGGACACTGCCGTCGCGGCGGCTGTCGATCCTGCACCCGCGCCAGCCGATTGCCCTGACTTCGTGCCGCAGCAGACGCGGTGCTGGTCGGGCAGGGCGGTTAAAGGCGGCTATTATTGGATCGCTGTGCCTAAGGACTGGAATGGCGCCCTGATCGTTCACGCGCATGGCGGACCCCGCACCAGCGCCCCAGAACCAAACGATCCGCTGGAGGACATGGAGCGGTTCTCCATGACGGTGAAGGAAGGTTTCGCCTGGGCGGGCTCGACCTACCGCCGTGGCGGCTATGGCGTACGAATGGCCGCGGAAGATACGGACGATCTGCGCCAGATTTTCTGGAACGCCTTCGGCAAGCCGCGTCGAACTCTGTTGCATGGCCAGTCCTGGGGCGGAAATGTCGCGGCCAAGACGGCTGAGCTCTACGCCCGCGATGCCGAGGGACAGGTCATGTGGGACGGCGTCGTCCTGACCAACGGCGTAATCGGCGGCGGGACCCGCACCTACCGCTTTCGCGCTGATCTGAGAGCGGTGTATCAGTTCTACTGCACTAACCATCCGCTTCCGAACGAGCCTCAGTATCCGCTGTGGCAGGGGCTACCGCTAGACAGCGATCTGACCCGGGCGCAGTTGGCGGAGCGGGTCAAAACCTGCACGGGCGTGGGCCTGCCGCTTGCTGAAAGGTCGGCTGAGCAGAAGCGCAATCTGGCGGATATCCTGGCCGTGACGGGCGTGAACGAGGAACAGTTGGTTCCGCATCTGGCCTGGGCGACCTTCCTGTTCCGCGACATGGTTTTGCGCCGTCTTGACGGGCTGAACCCCTTCGACAACAGCCATACGGTCTATCAGGGTTCGCACGACGATGAGGCGTTGAACGCTGGCGTTCAGCGGTTCGCGGCTGATCCTATGGGTGTGGCGCGCTTGGCTTACGACGCGGATCTCAGCGGTCTGATCGTGGCGCCGACGCTGACGATCCACGCCAAAAACGATGCGACAGCCTTCGTCTCCAACGACGCGCTTTACAGGGAGACGGTCGCCGCGGCGGGACGATCGGACCTATTGGTCCAGACGTTCACAGACGAGTCCGAACATAGCCGCCTATCGCCGCCAGAGTACGTCGGTCTTTTCCAGGCGATGATGCGCTGGCTGGACGAGGGCGTGAAGCCGACGCCCGCTGACGTTGCCACGCTGTGTCAGGTGGCGGCTTCACGCTACGAGGACGGCTGTCATTTCGACACCACCTTCAAGCCGTCGACGGACAGCCGCCCCAACTGAAGCTGCCGCTGCGCTTCACAGCGATCTGCTCCAACGCAACACGGCCCGCAGGCGATTGCGGGCCGTGTCTGTTTGTGGGTGACCTGAAAGATCAGGCCGTCTTGGCGCGGTCCTTGTCGGAGGAGCTGCGGGCCAGTTCGCGGTTTAGCCACAGGGCCACGAGGGTGCAGATGGCACCCGACAGCAGATAGGCGCCGGCGGCAATCAGGCCGAACTGGCTGGAGATCCACAGGGCCGCCAAGGGCGCAAAGCCCGCGCCGAATAGCCAGGCCAGGTCCGAGGTCAGGGCGGAGGAGGTATAGCGGTTCGTCAGGCTGAAGCTGGACGCCACGGGGCCAGAGGCCTGGCCGAACGACAGGCCCAGCAGGATGAAGCCGGAGATCATGAAGGTCAGCTCGCCGACCGGGCCGCCGTTCAGCAGTTGCGGCGCAAAGCCCGAAAAGGCGGCGATGCCGGCGGCCGTGATCGCCAGCAAGGTGCGGCGGCCGTAGCGGTCGGCCAGAATGCCCGACGCGAGGATGGCCAGCAGACCGAAGACCGCGCCCACCATCTCGATCAGCAGGAAGCGCACCGGCGTTTCCTTGGTGAACAGGAACACCCAAGACAGCGGGAAGACGGTGACCATGTGGAACATGGCGAAGCTGGCCAGCGGGGCGAAGGCGCCGATGGCGATCTTGGGGCCTTCGTCGCGCAGGGCCTGACTGATCGGCGTGGGCTGAAGCTCGCGCGTCTCGAACAACTTCTGGAAGGCCGGCGTCACCACGATGCGCAGGCGCGCGAACAGGGCCACGACGTTGATGGCGAAGGCCACGAAGAACGGATAGCGCCAGCCCCAGTCCAGGAAATCGGGCGCCGAGAGTGTGTTCAGGAAGAAGGCGAACAGGGCCGAGGCCACCAGCAGGCCGATGGGCGCGCCGAGTTGCGGGATCATGGCGTACCAACCGCGCTTCTTCTCGGGCGCGTTCAGCGCGAGGAGCGAGGCCAGACCGTCCCAGGTGCCGCCCAGGGCGACGCCCTGGCCGATACGGGTCAGGGCCAGCAGCACCGGCGCCCACATGCCGATACTCTCATATCCGGGGATGAAGGCCACAGACACGGTGGAGGTGCCCAGCAGCAGCAGGGCGGTCGTCAGCTTGGCGCCGCGTCCGAACTTGCGGTCGATGGCGATGAACAGGACGGTGCCCAGCGGCCGGGCCAGGAAAGCCAGGGCGAAGACGGCGAAGGAGAGCAGGGTGCCGCCCACCGCGCCGGCATAGGGGAAGATCAACTGCGGGAAAACGACCACCGAAGCGATGGCGTAAACAAAGAAGTCGAAAAACTCGGAAGTTCGGCCGATAATGACGCCGATGGCGATCTCGCCGGCGTCAACCTTGCCATGGCCCGTGTGAAGGGCGGCGGCGTCGCGTTCCAGCGACTCTGACGAAGGGGTCGTCGAGGCGGACATGGGCTTGGTCGCTCCGTGTGAGACTGAATTATCGGCCGTACGGCAGGTCGCCGCATTATGACCGGGCGCCCTTTGCGATGAAAGCGGCCTCGTGAGGATAGGACATATTGCCCAATGTCGTTCCTGATTGAGCTTGAGTATCCCGCCGCCTACGAACGCCAACCGTCGCGGCGCCTCCCCCTCGCCCGACGCTTTTCGATTGGATCCGCCTTGCGCCGTCTGCGCCTACTTTTGCTCGCGCCCGTCGTGGCCCTGCTGTCGGCCTGCAACCTGGTCGTCCTCAACCCTGCCGGCGACGTCGCGTCCCAGCAGGGCGATCTGCTGATGATCTCGACCCTGCTGATGCTGATCATCATCGTGCCGGTGATGGGTCTGATCGTCTTCTTCGCCTGGAAGTATCGGGCGTCGAACAAGGAGGCCGAGGCCGACTACCGTCCCGACTGGGACCACTCCACGTCGTTGGAGCTGGTCATCTGGGCCGCGCCGCTGATGATCATCATCTGCCTGGGCGCCCTGACCTGGGCCGGCACCCACCTGCTGGACCCCTATCGTCCGATCGACCGGATCAAGCCGGGCCAGGCCGTCGAGGAAAGCGTCGAGTCGTTGCAGGTCAATGTCGTCGCGCTCGACTGGAAGTGGATGTTCATCTACCCGCAGTACGGCGTCGCCACGGTCAATGAACTGGCCGCGCCGGTTGACCGTCCGATCCGTTTCCACATCACCTCGTCCTCGGTGATGAACAGCTTCTACATTCCCGCCCTGGCCGGTCAGATCTACGCCATGCCGGGCATGGAAACGAAGCTGCACGCCGTCATCAACCGTCCGGGCGAATACGAAGGCTTCTCGGCCAACTATTCCGGCGACGGCTTCTCGCACATGCGCTTCGCCTTCCACGGCCTGGATCAGTCCGGGTTCGACCAATGGATCGCCGGCGTGCGCCAGGGCGCCCAGACGCTGGACCGCGATCGCTATCTGGAGCTGGAAAAGCCCAGCGAGAAGGTGCCGGTCATGCGCTTCGGCGCCGTGGACGGCGCGCTGTGGGACGCGATCCTCAACATGTGCGTCGAGCCGGGCAAGATGTGCATGGGCGAGATGATGGCCATCGACAAACAGGGCGGCCTGTCCATGGCGTCGGTGCGCAACACCATGCCGCTGGTCTATGACAAATACGCCGGTCGCGGAAAATCGCCCGCCTACTTCGGCTCCAACGACAGCTACGTCATGACGATCTGCACCCCGCTGCAGGCCGAGGCGGCCGCCGCCGACCGCATGCGCCGCGCCGAGCTGGATACGGTCGCCGGACCGACCAGCCTGGAGCGCCTGACCGGGCAGGGGTTGTCGCCGGGTCAGACTCCGATGGCCTCGCTGACGACGCTGGCCCGCAATCCCTTCGCCACGGGGCCGGTTCCGACCGACGTCCGTTCCGCCCCCAACGCCTGAGCGAACACAGTCGATGAACGCTGATCAACTCATTCCGCTAATCTTCGGGCGCCTCACGCTTGAGGCTTTGCCGTTGCACGAGCCGATCCTGGTCGTGACCATGTCGGTCGTGCTGCTGGGCGGCCTCGCCCTGTTCGGCGCCCTGACCTATTTCAAGCTGTGGGGCTATCTCTGGAAGGAATGGTTCACCACCGTGGACCACAAGAAGATCGGGATCATGTACATGATCCTGGGTCTGATCATGTTCGTGCGCGGCTTCGCCGACGCCATCATGATGCGCCTGCAACAGGCGATGGCTTTCGGCGGGTCCGAGGGTTACCTGAACGCGCACCACTATGACCAGATCTTCACCGCCCACGGCGTGATCATGATCTTCTTCGTGGCCATGCCGCTGGTGACGGGCATCATGAACTATGTCGTGCCGTTGCAGATCGGCGCGCGCGACGTGTCCTTCCCCTTCCTGAACAACTTCAGCTTCTGGATGACCACGGCCGGCGCCATCATCGTCATGGCCTCGCTGTTCGTGGGCGAATTCGCGCGCACCGGTTGGCTGGCCTATCCGCCGCTGTCGGGCATTGGCTACAGCCCCGGCGTCGGCGTCGACTATTACATATGGGCCTTGCAGATCGCGGGGGTCGGGACGACGCTGTCCGGCATCAACCTGATCGCGACGATCGTGAAGATGCGTGCGCCCGGCATGGGCATGATGAAGATGCCGGTCTTCACCTGGACCTCGCTGTGCACCAACGTGCTGATCGTGGCGTCCTTCCCGGTCCTGACCGCCGTCCTGGCCCTGCTGACGCTGGACCGTTACGTCGGCACCAACTTCTTCACGAACGACTTCGGCGGCAACCCGATGATGTACGTGAACCTGATCTGGATCTGGGGTCACCCCGAGGTCTACATCCTGATCCTGCCGCTGTTCGGCGTCTTCTCGGAGATCGCCTCGACCTTCTCGGGCAAGAAGCTGTTCGGCTATACCTCCATGGTCTACGCCACGGTCGTCATCACGATCCTGTCCTACCTGGTCTGGCTGCACCACTTCTTCACTATGGGCTCGGGCGCCTCGGTGAACAGCTTCTTCGGCATCACGACGATGATCATCTCGATCCCGACGGGCGCGAAGATCTTCAACTGGCTGTTCACGATGTACCGCGGGCGCATCCGGTTCGAGCTGCCGATGATGTGGCTGGTCGCCTTCATGCTGACCTTCGTGATCGGCGGGATGACGGGCGTGCTGCTGGCGGTGCCGCCGGCCGACTTCGTGCTGCACAACTCGCTGTTCCTGGTGGCCCACTTCCACAACGTCATCATCGGCGGCGTGCTGTTCGGCCTGTTCGCGGCGATCAACTTCTGGTGGCCCAAGGCCTTCGGCTTCAAGCTGGACAAGAAGTGGGGCCTGATCAGCTTCTGGTGCTGGGTGCCCGGTTTCTGGCTGGCCTTCCTGCCGCTGTACGTGCTGGGCCTGATGGGCGTGACGCGCCGGATGCGGGTGTTCGACGATCCCTCGCTGCAAATCTGGTTCGTCATCGCCGCCATCGGCGCCGGCGTCATCGCGCTGGGCATCGCGGCCATGTTCATCCAGTTCGCGGTGTCGATCATCAACCGCGACAAGCTGCGCGACACGACGGGCGACCCGTGGGGCGGCCGCACGCTGGAGTGGGCGACGTCGTCGCCGCCGCCGGCCTACAACTTCGCCGCCACGCCCTACGTCCATGACGCCGACGCCTGGTGGGACATGAAGAAGCAGGGCTATCAACGTCCGCTGAGCGGCTACAAGGCGATCCACATGCCCTCGAACACCGGGGCGGGGATCATCATCTCGGGCCTGTGCCTGGTGATGGGTCTGGCCTTGATCTGGTATATCTGGTGGCTGGCCGCCATCAGCTTCATCGGGGTCATGGCCGTCTCAATCGGCCATACCTTCAACTACAAGCGCGACTACTACATCCCCGAGGATGAGGTCCGTGCGACAGAAGAGGCGCGCACCCGCGCCCTGGCCGGAACGGAGGCCTGATCATGAGCGCGACTGCGACCGAGATCGACCGGACCGTCTTCCACCTGGAAGAGGAGCCGCACCACGAGGAAGGCTCCAGCACCATGCTGGGCTTCTGGCTCTATCTGATGAGCGACTGCCTCATCTTTGCGATGCTGTTCGCCGTGTTCGGCGTGCTGGGCGGCAACTACGCCGCCGGGCCGGGGCCCAAGGAGCTGTTCGACCTGGAGCTGGTGGCGATCAACACCGCCATGCTGCTGTTCTCGTCGATCACCTATGGCTTCGCCATGCTGGCGATGGATCGGAACAACCAGCGTCAGACCCTGGTCTGGCTGGCGATCACCGGCCTGTTCGGCCTGGCCTTCCTGGGGATCGAACTCTACGAGTTCGCGCACCTGATCCATGAGGGCGCGACGCCGCAACGCAGCGCCTTCCTGTCGGCTTTCTTCACCCTGGTGGGCACTCACGGCCTGCACGTCACCTTCGGCATCATCTGGCTGGTGACGCTGATGGTTCAGGTCAGCATGAAGGGCCTGATCCCCGCCAACAAACGCCGCCTGATGTGCCTGTCGATGTTCTGGCACTTCCTGGACGTCATCTGGATCGGCGTCTTCACCTTCGTCTATCTGCTGGGCATGCTGCGATGAGCGCCGACAAGAACGACCATTCGCCGGAGTCTCACGAGACCGACCACCTGGGCCACGAGGGGCACAATCACGGCTCCTTCAAGAGCTACATGATCGGCTTCGTGCTGTCAGTGATCCTGACGGCCATCCCGTTCGCCCTGGTCATGACCGGCGTCCTGCCGACCCAGGCGACGGCCCTGATCGTCATGGGCTTCGCCGTGGTGCAGATCGTGGTGCACATGATCTACTTCCTGCACATGAACTCCAAGTCCGAGGGCGGCTGGATCATGCTGGCGCTGATCTTCACCATCATCGTGGTGGTCATCGCCCTGTCGGGTTCGCTGTGGGTCATGTACCACCTGAACACCAATATGATGCCCATGACGCACGACATGGCGCAGATGGGCGGCTGAGGTCGAGATCACGGACCCGTCCTCAGTGCCGGCCGGCGGCAAGGCCAGACGTTCGCTATCCTTCCGCATGGCGGTCGTGGTCGCGGGCCTGGCGCTGTTCGTCGGCTTTCTGGCGCTGGGCGGGTGGCAGGTTCAGCGCCTGGCCTGGAAGACCAATCTGATCGCCCAGGTCGATGCGCGCGTTCACGCGGCCGCCGTCCCAGCGCCTGGCCCGACCCAATGGGCCGGCGTGACGCGCGACAAGGATCAGTACCGCCGTGTCGTTGTTCGCGGTCGATTCCTGCACGACAAGGAAACTCTGGTTCAGGCGGTGACCGACGCCGGCGGCGGCTTCTGGGTCATGACGCCTCTGGTTGACGACCGGGGCTTCACCGTCCTGATCAATCGCGGCTTTGTGCCCGCTGGCCGACGCGATCCGGCCGTCCGCGCCGATGGTCAGGTCGACGGGCCGCAGAGTGTGACGGGACTGCTCCGGATCACCGAGCCCAAGGGCGGCTTCCTGCGCGCCAATGATCCGGCCGGTGATCGCTGGCGGTCTCGCGACGTCGCGGCGATCGTTGCGCGGCGCGGCCTGTCGACTGTCGCGCCCTATTTCATTGATGCGGACGCTAGTCCGAACCCCGGGGAATGGCCGCGCGGAGGACTGACGGTGATCCGGTTCGCCAACAGCCATCTGGTCTATGCCCTGACCTGGTTCGGCATGGCGCTGCTGACCTTGGTCGGTCTGTGGCTGTTCCTGCGCGACGGCAGGCGCAACCGGTCGTGACGACGACAACTGTACAGAGGCTGCTGGGCCTGGGGCTCAGAGGTGGTGTCGCAACCCACGGCGGGGCCAACCGCCGCAACATGCTGCTGCTGATCCAGTTGCGCTGGCTGGCGGTCGCCGGGCAGGTGGCGACGATCCTGCTGGTCCAGTACGTGATGCGGATCCCGCTGCCGGTGCTGTGGTTGCTGGCGGCGCCGGCGGGTCTGGTGCTGGTCAATCTGGTCAGTGCGCCGTTGACCGTGCGCCGGCAGGAGGTCGAGGATCAGGCGCTGATGATCGCCCTGTTGGCGGATGTGGCGGCCCTGACCTGGCTGCTGTTCCTGACCGGGGGCGCGGCCAATCCGTTCGTGGCGCTGTATCTGCTGCAAGTCGTTCTTGGGGCCGTGCTGCTGGCGCGGGTCTATGCTTGGGCGCTGATCGCTATCACCAGCCTGTGTTTCGCCGGGCTGGGCCTGCATTCCCGCCCGCTGAACCTGCCGCCGGCGCGCGAAGACTCACTGCTCAGCCTCTATCTCCAGGGCAGTCTGATCTGTTTTGTGCTGATGGCCGTGCTGCTGGTGTTGTTCGTCACACGGATCAGCCAGAACCTGCGCGAGCGCGACGCCTCTATGGCCGCCCTGCGCCAGCAGACGGCCGAGCATGATCATATCGTCCGCATGGGCCTGCTGGCGTCGGGCGCGGCCCACGAGCTGGGAACGCCGCTGGCTTCGCTGTCAGTGATCCTCAGCGATTGGAAGCGGATGCCGGCCCTGACCCAGGACGCCGACCTGGCCCAGGACATGACGGTGATGCGGGCCGAGGTCGAACGCTGCAAGGCCATCGTCACCGGCATCCTGATGTCGGCCGGAGAGGCAAGGGGACAGGCGCCTGAGCGCACCACATTGCGCGCCTTCGTCGCCGATGTGGTGGCCAGCTGGAGCGGCGACGGTGTGGCGGTGCAGATCCGCGATGAGCTGGCCCAGAACCCGTCGATCATCGCCGACCCGGCCCTGCGTCAGGTGCTGGGCGTGCTGTTCGACAATGCGGTCGAGGCCGGAGCGAGCCGCATCACCGTGACCACGACACGGACGGAAGAAGATTTCGGCATCGCGGTCCGCGACGACGGACCAGGCTTTCCGCCGGCGATCCTTCAGGCCTGGGGCAAGCCCTACAACTCCACCAAGCCCAGGCCCGGCGCGGGTCTCGGCCTCTTTCTGCTCATGAATGTGATCCGGTCGCTTGGCGGTCGGGTAGAAGCCTCCAATCCCCCGGCGGGCGGCGCAGAAGTGCGTCTGACCCTGCCGCTTTCGGCGTTGGCTCCGACAGACGAGATCGCGCATGACCGATGACGCCAGATTGCTGCTGATCGTCGAGGACGACGAATCGTTTTCGACCACCCTGCGACGCTCATTCGAACGGCGTGGCTACATGGTCGTCAGCGCCGCCAGTCCCGACCAGATGACCGAGGTTCTGAAGACGCATCGCCCCGGCTATGCGGTCGTCGATTTGAAGCTGGGCGGCCATTCCGGCCTGACCTGCGTCGAGGCCCTTCACGCCTTCGATCCCGAGATGAACATCGTCGTCCTGACCGGCTTCGCGAGCATCGCGACGGCGGTCGAGGCGATCAAGCTGGGCGCCCGGCACTATCTGGCCAAGCCCGCCAGCACCGATGACATCGAAACCGCGTTCGGCCGGGCGGACGGCGACGCCGAGACGCCGCTGGGCACGCGCCCCACCTCGATCAAGACGCTAGAATGGGAGCGGATCCACGAGACGCTGGTGGAGACCGACTTCAACATCTCAGAGGCGGCGCGCCGGCTGGGCATGCACCGCCGCACCCTGGCGCGAAAGCTGGAAAAGCGCCGCGTCACCTAGTCCAGTTCGGCCGCGATCCGGTCGGCCAGCGCTTGCAACGTCGCCGTATCCGCCATCGGCGCATGGCCGTGACCCTTCATCTCGCGATCGGCCCAGCGCGGCACGATATGGAAATGCAGATGGAAGACCGTCTGGCCGCCCGCCTCGCCATTGAACTGCAGGATCGACAGGCCTTCGGGCTTCAGCGCTTTCTCGACCGCCTTGGCCGTGCGTTGCAGGGCGGCGGTCATGCGGGCTAGCACCTCGGGCTCGATCTCCAGCAGATTACGCGCCTGGGACTGTTTGGCGATGATCAGGACGTGGCCTTCCGATTGGGGAAACACGTCCATGAAGGCCAGGACGTGGTCGTCCTCCCACACCTTCACCGACGGAATGTCGCCGCGCAGGATCTTGGCGAAGATGTTGTTGGTGTCATAGGCGCCGTGCAGGCTCATGGGCGGTCTCCGTGCGGTTCGAACCTTCGATAGCAGCGCCGTCCGCGAACGGGGAGCCTTCGTCCACCTCGTGCATTATGGTCACGCTTAAACGTCACGAGGGCCGTCATGATCCGTTTCATCATCCAGGCGCTGGTAACCATGGCGGGGCTTTGGCTGTCCGCCCGGATCGTGCCGGGCGTGGATTTCACCAGCACCGGATCGCTGATCGCGGCCGCCATCATTTTAGGTCTAGTCAACGCCTTCGTGCGGCCGATCCTGGTCGTGCTGACCTTCCCGATCACCGTGGTGACCCTGGGATTGTTCCTGTTGGTCGTAAACGCCGCCATGATTGGACTAACCTCCGTCTTCCTGGACGGCTTCCGGGTCGACGGCCTGTGGGCCGGCATCGGCGCCGCCATCGTGACCGGCGTCGTCAGCTGGATCGCCGGCGCCTTCATCGCCGGCGGTGAAGAGGCGCGGGGCTGACTTCTTCAAAAGCTCGACGAGGTGATGCGAGCCCAAGACGATTCAACACCTTAGTTTGGCCGGTCTGCGCTCGCTTCCTGACGCCTGCGGAAAAGCATGTCTGTCGTCGCTCGGGCCCTTTGCTCGATAAGTCGCTGACGGTCGGGATCGGGGTGGGGCTCCTGCGTGGTCGCCCAGCGTGCTCCGGCCGGCGCCGCCAAATCACGGCATACGCTCAGCGCAAGGCCCCGCTGGTAGGCGTTTGCATTACGCTTTCGGCGATCGGCTTCCCCAGTGACACTGGCCGTTTCGACGGGCGTGAACGTATTTGACTTCCATTGCGCCGGCGGGACCGGCACGGGGCGACCGTTTTCGATGATCCGAATGGAGCTGGGCTCTTCCCAGATCGTGTAGGCCGCAAATGGCTCGATCGTGTCCGCGTACCGCACAAGACCACAAATAACCCGTCCGCCGTTTCGAACGTCACGAGCAGTGTGCTCGAGGATGACTGCGGAAGGTCGCTTTTCGAAGACTGTCTGAAGGATGGCCTCGTCCGATGGTCGGGGCGGACGAGCGGTCTCCGTAGCCGAAGCCTGGCCAGCCATGATCACGATAGACATCGCCGCCAGAAACATAGGCTTATCCCACCTTCACCCGCGTCGCCGCCTCGGGCAGATCCTCGCCGAAGGCGCGCTGGTAGAACTCAGCGATGGTCGGGCGTTCCAGCTCGTCGCACTTGTTCAGGAAGGTCAGGCGGAAGCTGAGGCCCAGGTCATCGTTGAAGATCTGGGCGTTCTGGGCCCAGGTGATGACGGTGCGGGGCGACATGACGGTCGAGATGTCGCCGTTCATGAAGGCGTTGCGGGTCATGTCGGCGACGCGGACCATGGCGGCGATGCGGCGGCGGCCCTCGGCGTCCTTCCACTCGGGAACCTTGGCGGCGACGATCTCGGCTTCCACGTCGTGATCGAGATAGTTCAGCGTGGTGACGATGTTCCAGCGATCCAGCTGGGCCTGATTGATCTGCTGCGCGCCGTGATACAGGCCCGTGGTGTCGCCCAGGCCGATGGTGTTGGTCGTGGCGAACAGGCGGAAATAGCGGTGCGGGCGGATGACGCGGTTCTGGTCCAGCAGGGTCAGGCGACCCTGGGCCTCCAGCACGCGCTGGATCACGAACATCACGTCGGGCCGGCCGGCGTCGTATTCGTCGAAGACCAGGGCGATGGGGCGTTGCAGCGACCAGGGCAGGATGCCCTCGCGGAACTCGGTGATCTGCTTGCTGTCCTTCAGGACGATGGCGTCCTTGCCGATCAGGTCGATCCGGCTGACGTGGCTGTCCAGGTTCACGCGAACCAGCGGCCAGTTCAGGCGGGCGGCGACCTGTTCGATGTGGGTAGATTTGCCGGTGCCGTGATAGCCCTGAACCATCACGCGGCGGTCGAAGGCGAAGCCGGCGCAGATGGCGATCGTCGTCTGGGGATCGAAGCGATAGGCCTCGTCGATCTCGGGCACATGGCTGTCGCGCTCGTCGAAGGCGGGCACGGTCATGTCGCTGTCCACGCCGAAGGCTTCGCGCAGGGTCACGCGGCGATGCGGTTCGAGCGTCAGCAGGGGATCGGGGGAGGCGTCGAGCGGGGAGGTCATGGACCTCATCTAGAGGCGCCGCGCGCGCGGCTCAACACGCGCGCGGCCCTCGGCGTCGGTTATTTCGCGCTCAGGCGAACATCGACGTTGTTGCGAGTGGCGTTGGAGTAGGGGCAGACTTGGTGCGCCTTCTCGATCAGGTCGTCGATGACGGCCTGGTCCAGCCCGTGGTCGGTCACGGTCAGGTCGACATCCAGGTTGAAGCCATCACCCTTGGTGTTCTTGCCGAAGCCGACACCGGCGGTGACCTTGGTGTCGGGGCTGACGGGCGTGCCGGCCTTGCCGCTGACCAGACGCAGCGCGCCGAGGTAGCAGGCGGCGTATCCGGTGGCGAACAACTGCTCAGGATTGGTGCCGTCGCCGCCCTTGCCGCCCATCTCGGTTGGCGTGGACAGTTTGACGTCGATCTTACCGTCGTCGGTGGCCGAACGGCCGTCCTCACGGCCTCCGCCCGATGCCGTCGATTGGGCGCGATACAGAACTTCCATGGCAGGCTCCTTGGGTTGGGATGCTTGAGATGGGAGCTTAACGGCGAACGGGAAGGGGGCGTTGCATCGCGGCTAGAGCCTGATCCGCTTGAGTTGAAGCGCTTCGCGCTTCGACGTAGCGGTGAATCAGGCCCCAGGTCCTTGATCGGCTGGGGRGGAATCGCGGAGCGATTCCYCCCCAGCCGATCAAGGTCTAGCCATCGGCGGGCGACGCGGGCTAAAGCACCTGCTGGGGCGCGTCGTCGGAGTACGCAGTGAAGATTGCCGAACGCTGGTTCGTGTGGGCGGGCATGGTTCTGCTGGGCGGCATCGCCCTGGCGGGGTTGGTCGTCGCCGTCTATGCCGCGTGGCTGTTCCACGACCTGCCTGATGCGTCGGAGCTGGCGGACTATCGACCGCCGACCGCGACGCGCGTCTATGCCGGCGACGGCACCCTGATCGGCGAGTTTTCGGATGAGCGCCGGATTTATGTCTCCTACGACCAGATTCCCCAGCCGGTGATCCACGCCTTCCTGGCAGCCGAAGATCGCAACTTCTTCCAGCATGGCGGCATCGACGTGGGCGGCATCGGCCGCGCGTCGCTGAAGAACGTCTTCAACCTGGCGTCGGGACGTCGATTGGAAGGCGGTTCGACCATCACCCAGCAGGTGGCCAAGAACGTCCTGCTGACCAACGAATCCAGCCTGAACCGCAAGCTGAAGGAAGCCATCCTGGCCAATCGCCTGGAGGCGACCCTGTCCAAGGAACAGATCCTCGAGCTGTATCTGAACGAAATCTTCCTGGGCTATCGCTCGTTCGGCATCGCTTCGGCGGCCTACAACTATTTCGGCAAGTCGCTGGCGCAGCTGACGCCCGACGAAGCCGCCTTCCTGGCGTCCCTGCCCAAGGGGCCGAACAACTATCACCCCAAGCGTCACCCCGGCGCAGCCAAGGGCCGTCGTGACTGGGTGCTGGGCGAGATGGAGCAGAGCGGCTGGCTGACGCCTGAACAACTGGTCGAGGCCCGCGCCAAGCCTCTGGTCACGCGCGATGCGCCGCAACGGTCGGATTACAAGGACGCCGACTTCTTCGTCGAGGAGGCGCGCCGCCAGGCCGCCGCCAACCCCCAGTTCGGCGAGCAGTTGCGCGCCGGCGGCTTCTATATGCGCACAACCCTGGACCCGACGCTGCAGACGGCGGCGCGTCGGGCCCTGATGCAGGGGCTCGAAAACTACGACCGTCGTCACGGCTGGCGCGGCGGCTGGGGTACGACCGACTTCGCCGACGGCTGGCAGGCGGTCGCGCTGAAGGAACAGGCGCCGCCCGAGCGCCGCAGCTGGCAGGCCGCCGCCATCGAAAGCGTCAGCGGCAACACGGTGCGCATCCGCACGGCCCGCGACGACACGTCCGGCACGCTGCTGGCGTCGGACGCCGCCTGGGCCAACGCCAATCGTCAGCTGAAACGCGGCGAACTGATCTTCGTGGAGCCGCAGGGCGGCCAGTTCGCCCTGAAGCAGGTGCCGCGCGTCAACGGCGCGCTCGTCGCCATCGAGCCGCAGTCCGGCCGCGTGCTGGCGATGGTCGGCGGCTACTCCTACGCGCTGTCCAGCTTCAACCGGGCGACCCAGGCGCGCCGCCAACCGGGTTCGGCGTTCAAACCCTTCGTCTATGCGACGGCGCTGGAGGGCGACTTCACCCCCGCTTCGATCGTGCTGGATGCGCCGATCAGCTTCGCCGGCGGTCCTAACGGCACGCGCTGGACGCCAGAGAACTACAGCCGCCAATACTATGGCCCTCAGACGCTGCGGCGCGGGCTGGAGCTGTCGCGCAACGTCATGACGGTGCGGTTGGCCCAGTCGGTCGGGATGAAGAAAATCGTCGATCAGTCGGCCAAGATGGGTCTGCCGGGCATGACGCCGAACCTGTCGGTGTCGCTGGGCGCCGGCGAGGTCACGCCGCTGGAGATCACGGCCGCCTATTCCGCCTTCGCCAACGGCGGGCGGCGGGTGACGCCCTATCTGATCGACTATGTGCAGGACCGCGACGGCGAGACCATCTTCCGCGCCGACAACCGCAGCTGCCGCGAATGCGGACGCGGCTTCTCGGGCCAGGAATCCCCGCGTCTGCAGCAGCGCGGAACGCAGGTCATCGACCCGATCACAGCCTATCAGATGAGCTCCATGCTGGAAGGCGTCGTTCAGCGGGGCACCGCGGCCAGCGCGCGCGGCCTGGGTCCGTGGGTCGCGGGCAAGACCGGCACAACCAACGAATATCGCTCGGCCTGGTTCGTGGGCTTCACCACCGACATCGTGGTCGGCGTCTTCATCGGCTTTGACGACAACCGCTCTTTGGGATCCGGAGAAGCCGGCGCCTCGGCCGCCGTGCCGGTCTTCACGGAGTTCATGCAGACGGCGTTGAAGGAAAGGCCGGCTCGCCCGTTCGTGCGGCCCAAGAACGCCATCTTCCGCACCGTCAACGGCATTGAGGAGGCCTTCCGCCCCGGCACCGAGCGCCAGGCCCCGCCGCCGCGCCCGACCGGCCCGGCCCAGCCCGTCGGACCGCAGAACTACTATGAGGTGATCCGCCGCGAGCAGGAGGCCGCCAGCGGCGCGCCCGCCTCGTCGCCCGCGCCCACCGCGCCGCCGCCCCCCAAGAAGGCGCCGGCCGAGGACTTGAGCGGATTGTACTGAGGCTCTAGGTAGGCCTCTCGAAAGGCGCGTCCTCGTGGCGCGCCGTTTTCCATTAATCCTGCCCTGTCGCGCGGCTGTGGGTCGCGCTGCTTAAGGGCATTGTGTCGCGGAGATTGCGATGAGACCGGATGTCGAGGCCATGAAGGCCGACATCGAGCAGAGCGTCGCTCTGCTCAGGAGGCGTCTTTGACTGGGATGTCGCTCTAAGAAAGCTCGATGAGCTGAACGCGCGGGTCGAGGATCCGACGCTGTGGGACAAGCCCGACGAGGCCCAGGCCGTCAGCCGCGAACGCTCGCAGCTGGAAGGCAAGATCAACACCGTCAAGGCGATGGAGCAGGACCTCGACGACGGGGTGATGCTGGCCGAGATGGCGGACGAGGAAGGCGACGAGGGCGCGCTGGAAGACGCCCGCGCGTCGCTGCGCGGCATCAAGGAGCGCGCCGCCCGCGCCGAGCTGGAAGCCCTGTTGTCCGGCGAGGCTGACGGTAACGACGCCTATCTGGAAGTGAACTCCGGCGCCGGCGGCACCGAGTCGAACGACTGGGCCGGCATGCTGCTGCGCATGTACTCCCGCTGGGCCAAGGCGCACGGCTATGAGGTCACGATCGAGGCGCACGAAGAGGGCGAACAGGCGGGGGTCAAGTCGGCCACCATCCTGATTGAAGGCCCCAACGCCTATGGCTGGCTGAAGTCGGAATCGGGCGTGCACCGCTTGGTCCGCATCAGCCCCTATGACGCGGCGGCCAAGCGCCACACCAGCTTCGCCTCTATCGGGGTGTCGCCGGTCGTGGACGACGCGATCGAGATCGACATCAACCCCTCGGACGTGCGCACCGACACCTACCGCGCCTCGGGCGCAGGCGGTCAGCACATCAACAAGACCGACTCGGCCGTGCGCCTGACGCACACCCCGACCAACACCGTCGTGGCCTGCCAGGCCGGCCGGTCGCAGCACCAAAACCGCGAGATGGCGTGGAAGATGCTGCGCGCGCGCCTGTACGAGTTGGAACTGCAAAAGCGGGAGGCGGCGGCTCAGGCGCTGGCCGACGCCAAGACCGACATCGGGTGGGGCCACCAGATCCGCTCCTATGTCCTGCAGCCCTATCAGATGGTGAAGGACCTGCGGACCGAGGTTGAAACCTCGGACACCCAAGGGGTGCTGGACGGCGACCTGGACGCCTTCATGGGCGCGGCCCTGGCCCAGCGGGTCGGCGAGACCCGCGGATCGAGCGTGGACTGACGGAAAAGGGCGGCTCCGAAGAGCCGCCCTTTTGGTCTTGGGCTTCCGGCCTTGCGGCCGTTCGCTTCGAGGCGGTCAGGCGGCGGTCTTGTCCGCCTTGTCGGCCTTCGGCGAGGGAGCTTCCAGCATGGCGGCGCCGGGGGTGTCGCGCTTGGCCTGGTTGCAGCGGCCCTGGAACCAGGCGCCCTGGTCGATGGCGAGTTGCTCTTGCGTGATGTCGCCCTCGACGCGGGCGGTGGCGTGAAGCTTGACCTGTTTGGCGACGATGGCGCCGGAGACGCGGCCGCGCACGTCAAGGACGTCGGCATGGACCGTGCCCTCGACTGAGCCGCCTTCGCCGATCACGACGCGCGAGACGCGGACGTCGCCCTTCAGCGAGCCGTCAACCTGAAGCTCGCCGGCGCCGGAGATGTTGCCTTCGTATTTCACGCCGGCCGAGAGTGTCGACAGGTTGCTGGACCGGGCCGCTGGACGGGCCGGTTCAGGCGCGCGCGGCGCAGGCGTTGTCGCGGGCAGGGACGGCGTGCTCGCAGCCGTCGGCGTGGGCGTGGTCGGTTCGGGCGCCGGGGGGATGCCCAGGCCGTTAGATCCGCTGTCGTAGGATTTGCTCTTGGTGAACATGGTGCGCTCCGCATCTGCCAGCCAAGGCCGGCCAAGCCCCTATTAGCCCCGACGCCCACTAGGCCGTGGAGGAGGGGCCAAGGTCAAGCATCGCTTCCGAACGGCGCTCGCTGATCACAGGGCCCTGGCGGCCTCCAGCACGGCGGCGGCGTGGTCGGCGACCTTCACATTGCGCCAGGCCTTGGCGACGCGGCCCTCGGCGTCGATCAGGAAGGTGGCCCGCTCGATGCCCATATATTCGCGGCCGTAGAGCTTCTTCTGCACCCAGACGCCCCAACCCTCGCAGGCGCCGCCGTCCTCGTCGGAGGCGAGGGTGACGGCGAGATCGTATTTGGCCTTGAACCTGTCGTGCTTCTTCACCGTGTCCTTGGACACGCCGATGACCGGGACGCCCAGGGCGGCGAAGTCGGGAGCCAGGGCGGTGAAGTCCTGTGCCTCGCGCGTGCAGCCGGTCGTGTCGTCCTTGGGGTAGAAATAGACGACCGCGGGCTTGCCCACCAGGGCGGCGAGGGTGACGCGGCCGCCGCCATCCGTGGGCAGGTCGAGGGCGGGCGCGGGTTGACCTTCGGCGGCGGACATCAGACGGGCCTCACCAGAACGATCTTTTTCTTGCCGGCCGCCAGTTTGATGACGCCGTCCTTGAGGTCGGCCTCGGTCAGCAGTTGGGCGCCGTCGGACACCGCGGCGTCGTTCAGACGCAGGCCGCCGCCCTGGGCCAGGCGACGGGCCTCGCCGTTGGAGGCCGTCAGGCCGGCCTTCGTCACGACAGCGGCGATCATGGCGCCGTAGACCTCGGCCGACGACAGTTCGACGGTCGGCAGGTCGGCGGACAGCTGGCCTTTTTCGAAGGTGCTCTCGGCGGCGGCGCGGGCGGTTGCGGCGGCCTCGGCGCCGTGCAGCATGGTCGTCGCGGCGTCGGCGAGGGCCTTTTTGGCGTCGTTGATGGCCGCGCCTTCCAGCGACTCGTAGCTGGCGATTTCGACGTCCGTCAGGTCCGTGAACAGGCGCATGAAGCGGCCCACGTCTCCATCCTCCGTGTTGCGCCAATATTGCCAGTAGTCATAGGGCGACAGGGCGTCGGCATTCAGCCAGACGGCGCCGCCCACGGTCTTGCCCATTTTCTGGCCCGAGGCGGTGGACAGCAGCGGTGTGGTCAGGCCGAAGGCGGTCTTCTGATCCACCTTGCGGGTCAGTTCGACGCCGTTGATGATGTTGCCCCACTGGTCCGATCCGCCCATCTGCAGCGTGCACCCGTAGCGGCGATTCAGCTCCAGGAAGTCGGTGGCCTGCATCAGCATGTAGTTAAATTCGAGGAAGGTCAGCGGCTGCTCGCGTTCCAGACGCAGCTTGACGGAATCGAAGCTGAGCATCCGGTTGACGGTGAAATGCGTGCCGTAGTCGCGCAGAAATTCCAGGTAGCCCAGCTTGGACAGCCATTCGTCGTTGTCGACCATGATGGCGTCCGACGGACCTTCGCCGAAGGTCAGGAACTTTTCAAACACGCCTTTGATGCCAGCGATGTTCTCGGCGATCCGCTCTTCGGTCAGCAGGGGACGCTGGGTGTCCTTGAAGCTGGGGTCGCCCACCTTGGTGGTGCCGCCGCCCATCAGGACGATGGGCTTGTGTCCGGCTTGCTGCAGGCGACGCAGCAGCATGATCTGGATCAGGTGTCCGACGTGCAAAGATGGGGCGGTGGCGTCAAAGCCGATATAACCGGTGACCACGCCCGCGGCGGCCGCCGCATCCAGTTCGGCCGGATGGGTGATCTGATGGATATAGCCTCGCGCCTGCATGGTGCGGAGGAAGTCGGATTTGAAGGCGTGTTCGGTCATGGTGAGGCTGGGTTAGCAGGGATGACGAGGGTCGTCTTCCCCTAGTCGAGGCGGCGTCGGCTGTTCAGACGGTGAGGATGAAAAACACCGTCTAAAGTGTCTAATTCGTCTAATCTCGGTCGGCGCGAAACTGCACGGCGACGCGAAAACGTGTGCAAAAAGCAAGATGGTGCAATTTCAGGCGGAGCGGCTTTGGGCATGGCTCGCCCATTGTACGACCGTTTTGCAGAGTGACAGGGTAAGCGCTGCTGCTTCGTCTCAAAACCTTGTTTTGTCATGATATATCTGGCGGAAATACTAAGGTTAGTGTGACTTTTGAGCGTGGCCGCTACTTCAATCCGTCCTGCGCCAACGTGTAGGCGACCACGGCGTTGGCGTGGCCGTGGCCCATGCCGTGCCCGTCCTTGAGAATGGAAATCAACTCCATGTGCCGGGCGGGGTAGCCGTCGCGCACAATCTGCTGCCAATGGGAAATAGGATGGCCGTAGGTCTTCTCGATTGAGGGGAAGTATGACGCCGGACCCTTCACGGGATTGTCGGGCATGAGGTTCTCCGTTTCCAGAACCGATACTATCGCAACGCGCGGTGAGCGTCACGGCGATGCATGAGCGTTGACCGTGCGCGTTGCTTCGATACGAAGGCTCTATGCGCCTGCCTTTGATCCCGCACCCGACATCCAGCCCGGCGGGGCTGACGCTGGAGGTCGAAGCGCGGCGAGCCGGGCGGGTGCTGAGCCTGGAGTATGTGCTGGCCGGACCGGTGGAGCGGGTGTGGCGGCCGGAGGCGGCGGCGCGGGTGCGGACGGATGGGCTGTGGCGGGCGACCTGTTTCGAGGCGTTCGTTCGCACCGAGGCGGGCGGCTATGTCGAATACAATCTGTCGCCGTCGGGGGCGTGGGCGGCCTATCGGTTCGACGGCTATCGCGAGGGGATGTGGGAGCTGGAGATGCCCGCGCCCTTCATCGTGACGCGGTCGGCGCCCGGACAATTCGTGCTGACGGCGGACGTGACCTTGCCCGAAGACGCGGGCGATGCCGTGGGGCTGATTTCGGGGGTTGCGGCGGTGATCCGGGGCGTGGACGGGGCGATCGGCTATTGGGCGCTGGCGCATCCTTCGGATAAGCCCGACTTTCATCATCCCGACTCGTTCGCGCTGGACCTGACATGAACTTCGGCCTCGACCGCCTTTTGTCCGACGACGCCCTGAGGGCGCAGCTGAAGGGGCGACGCGTGGCCTTGCTGGCGCATCCGGCGTCGGTGACGAAGGATCTGACCCATGCGGTCGACGCCCTGGCCGCCTGTCCCGAGATCCGGCTGACCGCCGCCTTTGGCCCGCAGCACGGGATGAAGGGCGATCTGCAGGACAATATGATGGAGAGCCCGGATTATCGCGATCCGGTCCACGGCTTTCCCGTCTTCAGCCTGTACGGCGAGGTGCGGCGGCCGCGCGACGAATGGATGGCCGAGTTCGACGTGCTGCTGGTCGATCTGCAGGACCTGGGCTGCCGAATCTACACCTATGTGACGACCCTTCTGTACGTACTGGAGGCGGCGGCGAAACACGGCAAGACGGTCTGGGTGCTGGACCGGCCCAATCCGGCGGGACGGCCGGTCGAGGGGATGACGCTGAAGCCCGGCTGGGAAAGCTTCGTCGGGGCCGGGCCGATGCCGATGCGGCACGGCATGACGATGGGCGAATTGGGCCTGTGGTTCATCGACCAGTTCAAGCTGGATGTGGATTATCGGGTGGTGGAGATGCAGGGCTGGGCGCCCGAGGCGGGGCCGGGTTTCGGCTGGCCGCTGCTGGACCGGTCATGGGTCAATCCCAGCCCGAATGCGCCGAACCTGTCGATGGCGCGCGCCTATGCGGGCACGGTGATGCTGGAAGGCGCGACCCTGTCGGAAGGGCGGGGGACGACACGGCCGCTGGAGCTGTTCGGGGCGCCGGACATCGACGCGCGGGCGGTGATCGCGGAGATGCAGACGCTGGCGCCGCAATGGTTGGGCGGCTGCGTCTTGCGCGACATGTGGTTCGAGCCGACCTTCCACAAGCACGTCGGAAAGCTGTGCAGCGGGGTGCAGATCCATGTCGATCACCCCGGCTATAACCACGCCGCCTTCAAGCCGTGGCGGGTTCAGTCCCTGGGCTTCAAGGCGATCCGGCGGCTGTATCCCGATTACGATCTGTGGCGAGATTTTCCGTATGAATATGCGTTCGGCAAACTGCCCATCGACGTGATCAACGGCGGGCCGGGCCTGCGGGAATGGGTGGACGACTCAGGCGCGACGCCTGGCGATCTGGACGCGGCGACGACGCCGGACGAGGCGGCGTGGGAAGAGGCGCGTCGGCCGTTCCTGCTCTACTGAGCAGCCATAACCAAAATCTATTGCGCATCTGCAAATAAGTGATTGGGCTTATTTGGTGCGATGCGGTAGGGAGAGCGCCTCCCAACCACCTTGCATTGGATTTTGCGCATGGCCCTCATCAACACGACCATCAAACCCTTTACGGCCGAAGCCTATAAGGGCGGCAAATTCCTGACGGTCACGGACGCCGACGTCGCGGGCAAGTGGGCGATCTTCTTCTTCTATCCGGCCGACTTCACCTTCGTGTGCCCGACCGAACTGGAAGACCTGGCTGACCACTACGCCGAGTTCCAGAAGCTGGGCGTCGAGATCTATTCGGTGTCGACCGACACCCACTTCTCGCACAAGGCCTGGCACGACTCGTCGCCGGCGATCGGCAAGATCGAATACACGATGCTGGGCGACCCGTCGGGCCTGGTGACCAACAACTTCGACGCCATGCGACCGGGCGTGGGCCTGGCCGACCGCGCGACCTTCCTGGTCGATCCGGACGGCGTGATCCAGTTCACCGAGACGACGTCGGAAGGCATCGGCCGCAACGCCGCCGAACTGCTGCGCAAGGTCAAGGCCGCCCAGTATGTGCGTTCGCACCCCGGTGAAGTCTGCCCGGCCAAGTGGGAAGAAGGCGAAGCCACCTTGGCCCCGTCGCTCGACCTCGTCGGCAAGATCTAAGACTGACTACGCCTATCGGGTCCGGCCTTCGGGTCGGACCCACCCGGCCGCCTCCCAAATGCGGGACGCGGACCTTATCGCGCAGGCCTCGCCGGGATCGGCTCGAAGGCGGCGCGTTACCCTGAAATTTGAGGAGCATCCGATGCTAGACGCCAATCTGAAATCCCAGCTCGAAGCCTACCTCAAGAACATCGTCCATCCCGTCGAACTGGTCGCCTCGCTGGGCGCGGGGCCCAAGTCGATCGAGCTGAAGGCCCTGCTGGAGGAGATCGTGTCGGTCTCGCACGGCAAGGTGGAGATGGGCCGCGACTATGACGACGAGCGCCAGCCCAGCTTCCTGATCCGGCGCAAGGGCACGGACATCGGGGTGCGGTTCGCGGGCATTCCGCTGGGCCACGAGTTCACCTCGCTGGTGCTGGCCCTGCTGCACGTCGGCGGCCATCCGTCCAAGGCGGCGCAGGAGGTGATCCAGCAGGTCAGGGACTTGGACGGCGACTATGTGTTCGAGACCTATTTCTCGCTGTCCTGCCAGAACTGCCCGGACGTCGTGCAGGCGCTGAACCTGATGAGCGTGATCAATCCGCGCATCAAACACGTCGCCATCGAAGGCGGCCTGTTCAAGGACGAGGTCGAGGAACGCAAGATCATGGCCGTGCCGACGGTCTTCCTGAACGGCGAGCTGTTCGGTCAGGGCCGGATGGAGTTGGAGCAGATCGTCGCCAAGCTGGATTCCGGCGCCGAAGCCCGCGCGGCCGAGCGGCTGAAGTCCAAGGATCCGTTCGAGGTTCTGGTGGTCGGTGGTGGGCCGGCCGGGGCGGCGGCCGCCATCTATACGGCGCGCAAGGGCATTCGCACGGGCGTCGTCGCCGAACGCTTCGGCGGTCAGGTGCTGGACACGATGGCGATCGAGAACTTCGTCTCGGTCCCCTACACTGAAGGGCCCAAGCTGGCGGCCCATCTGGAGCAGCATGTCCGCGAGTATGAAGTGGACTTGATGAACCTGCAGAAGGCGGCCAAGCTGATCCCGGCCAAGGTTGCGGGCGGCCTGCATGAGGTGGTGCTGGAGAACGGCGCATCGCTGAAATCGCGGACAGTCATCCTGTCGACCGGTGCGCGCTGGCGCCAGATGAACGTGCCGGGCGAGGAGCAGTACAAGAATAAGGGCGTGGCCTATTGCCCGCACTGCGACGGGCCGCTGTTCAAGGGCAAGCGGGTGGCGGTGATCGGCGGCGGCAACTCGGGCGTCGAGGCGGCGATCGACCTGGCGGGCATCGTGGCCCATGTGACCCTGATCGAATACGACAGCGAGCTGCGGGCCGATGCGGTGCTGCAGCGAAAGCTGGCGACCCTGCCGAACGTGCGGATTGTGACCTCGGCCCTGACGACCCAGGTGCATGGCGACGGCGACAAGGTGACGGGCCTGTCCTACAAGGACCGCAACTCCGACGCCCATCACGACGTCGATCTGGAAGGCATCTTCGTGCAAATCGGTCTGGTCCCGAACACCGAATGGCTGCACGGCGCGGTGGGCCTGACCCCGCGCGGCGAGATCGAGGTGGATCACCGCGGCGAGACCTCGCAGCCGGGCATCTTTGCGGCGGGCGACGCGACGACCGTGCCCTACAAGCAGATCGTCATCGCCATGGGCGAAGGCTCTAAGGCGGGGCTGTCGGCCTTCGACTACATGATCCGTACCGAACCGGCGAAAGAGGCGGTGGCCGAACCGGCGTGATCGCTTAACGGTGAGGGCAACCGGGCCAGCAGCAGGGGCGGCGTTTGCCGTCGGTCAAGCTCGCCCGGCCCCAATCCAGCCGTTTGCGCCGGGTTTCCGACTTCTTGGCGGTCTCGATCCAGCATATCCATTCGTTGCGGGCCAGGGGCGTGATGTCGCGCCAGGTCGCCAAGGCGTCCGGCGCGGCGACCAACGACGCGCGCAGGTCGTCAGGCAAGTCATGAACCACGCCGCCGGGGATGTCGGTCGCATCTGCCATGCCCATTTGTCGCAGCGACAGGTCTGGTCCGCAACGGCGCATTAGAACCGACGTGCGAGACCGACACCGAACTCCACATCCGGGCTGTCGTCGTTCAGGCCGAAGTTGAGACCGAAATCCAGTTGGGCGTCGGGCAGGAACGGGGGCGACCAGACGGCGGTCAGGTCGAAGGTGGACTGGGTGGTCGCTTCCACCGGATCATCGTCGCGGCTAACCCAAAGCTCGGCACCCAGATCCCAGCGGCCGAAGCCGCGGCCGACGCCGGCGACCATCGTGTAGGCGGCGTGCCGGCCGTCCCCGTCCGCGTCCGAGACCCAATCGACTTCGGGTGACAAAGCCAGGCTCCAGTCGTCGTTCAGCGGGATGGAGACCGGCAGGATGACGCCGCCCTCGAAACCGTCGGCGCGAATGCCGCGCGCACCGGTCGGCGCGGTGATGAAGCCGGAAATCGCGACGGACAGGCCCGAGCCATCCGGGTTTTTCAGAGAATGGCGCAGGCCGAGACTGAGATCGCCGACGCCTTCGTTCACATCACGATCGCCGGTCGCGCGGTCGAGAATGCGTTCGTGGTTCCAGGTCGTGAGTCCGACTTGAAGCTCAGTCAGGCCGGTCAGGCCATAGCGCACGAACAGGTCACCGGCGTCCCAGGTGTCGGTCCGTGTCGTGCCGTCCGTCTGACGCGCGCCGTCGAACAGGCCGAGTTCGACCTGCCAGCGGCCTTTGTCGAGGATACAGGTCGGGGTGCCCTTGCCGGGGCGATCGGCGCAGAAATCGCGCTCTTGCGCGGGAGTCGACTGAGCCGCAACGGCCGTGGGCAAGGCCAGGGAGGCGATCAAGGCGATCAGAAGGGGCGGACGCATGGCGGATCTCGTAGCGATGTCTCGCCCGATCATGCCGCCCGCGCCTTAATCAGCCGTGACGCCAAGCCGGATACTAGGCCGGCTTTTCTTCCAGACGCTTGTCCAGATAGGCACCGACGCGGGTTTCGACCGCGCTCATGTGGTCCTGCCAGAAGTGGCTGGCGCCCTCTTCCAGTTCGTAGTCGATGATGATGCCCTTTTGGGTGCGCAGCTTGTTGACCACGCGCTCGACCTCGACCGGCGGGACGATGGTGTCGGCCGTGCCGTGCAGGAACAGGCCGGACGCAGGGCAGGGCGCCAGGAAGCTGAAGTCATACATGTTCGACGGCGGCGAGACGGAGATGAAGCCGTCCGTCTCGGGGCGACGCATCAGAAGCTGCATGCCGATATAGGCGCCGAACTGATAGCCGGCGACCCAGGTCTGGCTGGCGCCGGGGTTGTTGGCCTGAAGCCAGTCGAGGGCCGTGGCGGCGTCCGCCAGTTCGCCGATGCCCGAATCGAACTCGCCCTGCGACTTGCCGACGCCGCGCGAGTTGTAGCGCAGGGTCGCAAAGCCGCGCTGCTGGAACAGCTGGTGCAGGGTGACCGCGACCGGGTTGTTCATGTGCCCGCCCGCCTTGGGGTGCGGATGCAGGATCAGCGCGATCGGGGCATTCGGGCGCTTGCCCGGGGAATAGCGGCCTTCGATGCGACCGGAGGCGCCGGGCAGGATGACTTCAGGCATAGGGGCTCTGGAATCCGTTCAACTGTCATTTCGCGAGTGCGTAATACTTGACCGCAGAGGTGGGACTTTCTAAGTCCCTCCGCAAGCGCGCCGCCTTTGCGAAGGCGCGGGTTCTAGCACAGGAGCCCCGAAAAGCGCGCAATTTTTGAAGGTGCGAAATGCGTCTGTCGACCAAGGGACGATACGCCGTGATGGCGATGGCCGATCTGGCGAAGAATGGACGCGGCGAGAGCGGTGAAATCCGGGCGGTTTCGCTGGCCGAGATCGCCGCGCGCCAGGAGATTTCGCTGAGCTATCTGGAGCAGTTGTTCGCCCGTCTGAGGAAGAGCGAACTGGTCAAGAGCGTGCGCGGACCGGGCGGCGGATACCGCCTAGCCAAGGCGGCGCACGAGACGGTGGTCGCCGAGATCGTGCTGGCGGTGGATGAGCCGATCCGGGCGACGCGGTGCGTGGCGCATGGCTCGCCCAAGGGTTGCATGCTGGCCGGCGAACGCTGCATCACCCACAACCTTTGGGAAGACCTGGGCGACGAGATCCATCGCTATCTGGCGGGCGTTTCGCTGGAGGATGTGGTGATGAACCGCACGGGCCAGCGTCGGCGCAATGTCGAGCCTTCTGCCGTCGGGGTCGCGGCATGACCGGGGTTTATCTGGACTATAACGCCTCGGGCCTGGTGCGGCCCGAAGTGCTGGAGATCATGGCCAGGGCCCTGGCCGACAACGGCAATCCTTCGGCGGTCCATGCTGCGGGCCGGCGGGCGCGGGCGCGGGTCGAGACCGCGCGGGCGCAGGTCGCGGAGCTGGTCGGGGCCGATCCGACGGCGGTGGTGTTCAACTCGGGCGGCACCGAAGCGAACGCCCAGGGCATCGCCAGCGCGCTTGCGGCCGGTTGCGAGCGATTGATCGTGTCGGCGACCGAGCATCCGTGCGTGGCCGAGGCGGCTGCGAATGCGGGCGTAGCCGTAGAGGTTCTGCCGGTCGATGCAAACGGGGTGGTCGATCTGGACTGGCTGGCCGAGGCGCTGAGCCGTCCAGGCCGGGCCGTGGTCGCCATCCATCATGCGAACAACGAAAGCGGCGTCATTCAGCCGATCGCCGAGGCGGCGGCTCTGGTACGAGCAGCGGGCGGCTGGCTGCACGTTGATGCGATCCAGTCAGCGGGCAAGGTCGCGGTCGATATGCGCGCGCTGGACGCGGACACTTTGACTCTGTCGGCGCACAAGCTGGGCGGGGCGCAGGGCGTGGGCGCCCTGATCTTCAAGGCAGGCCTGTCGGGCGTGCGGATCCTGCACGGCGCGGGGCAGGAGCGGGGCCTGCGCGCCGGGACCGAGAACGTGCCGGGCATCGCCGGGTTCGGCGTCGCGGCCGATTGCGCCGCGCGGGATCTCGAGACGATGGCCTCGCACGTCGCCTGGCGCGATGCGGCCGAAGCCAAGGTCAAGGCCGCAGGCGCGACCATCATCGGCGGCGGCGCAGCGCGGCTGCCCAACACCCTGTTCATGGCCGTCGAGGGCTGGGACAGTCCGCAGCAGCTGATCACCTTGGACCTGACGGGCGTCATGGTGTCGGCCGGCTCGGCCTGTTCGTCGGGCAAGGTGAAGCCGTCCAAGACCATCAGCGCCATGGGCCTGAATGCGCTGGCGACCGGGGGCGTGCGCGTCTCCGGCGGCTGGGGCACGGTCGAGGGCGACTGGGCAAGGTTCGCCGACGCCTGGGTCGCCGCCTACAACAAGCACAAGACGCGCGCCGCCGAGCGCGTGAGAGAGGTCGCCTGATGGCCGCCGTCAAGGAAACCATCGACGCCGTCGCCGCGCTGGAGAAGTACGAGCACGGCTTCACGTCCGACATCGAGACGGAATATGCGCCCAAGGGACTGAGCGCCGCGATCGTGCGCTTCATTTCCGAAAAGAAGGGCGAGCCGGAATGGATGCTGGAATGGCGCCTGGCCGCCTATGAGCGCTGGCTGGCGATGGAAGAGCCGACCTGGGCGGCGGTCCGTTACGAGCCGGTCGATTATCAGGACCTGTTCTACTATGCGGCGCCCAAGAAGAAGGACGGGCCCAAGTCGCTGGACGAGGTCGATCCCGAGATCCTGGAAATCTACAAGAAGCTGGGCATCCCGCTGAAGGAGCAGGAGGTGCTGGCCGGGGTGCAAGGCGCGCCCAAGGTCGCCGTGGACGCCGTGTTCGACAGCGTGTCGGTGGTCACGACCTTCAAGGAGGAACTGGCCAAGGTGGGCGTGATTTTCATGCCGATTTCTGAGGCCTTGCGCGAATATCCTGATCTGGTGCGGCAATACTTGGGGTCGGTGGTGCCGGTCTCTGACAACTATTTCGCAGCGCTGAACAGCGCGGTCTTCTCGGACGGCTCGTTCGTCTACATCCCGCCGGGCGTGAAATGTCCGATGGAGTTGTCGACCTATTTCCGCATCAATGCGTCACAGACGGGCCAGTTCGAACGGACGCTGATCATCGCCGAGAAGGGGGCCTACGTCTCCTACCTCGAGGGCTGCACCGCGCCGATGCGCGACGAGAACCAGCTGCACGCGGCCGTGGTCGAGATCGTGGCGCTGGACGACGCCGAGGTGAAATATTCGACGGTCCAGAACTGGTATCCGGGCGACGCCGAGGGCAAGGGCGGCATCTACAACTTCGTGACCAAGCGCGCCGATTGCCGGGGCGATCGGTCCAAGGTCAGCTGGACGCAGGTCGAGACCGGATCGGCCGTGACCTGGAAATATCCGTCCTGCATCCTGAAGGGCGAAGAAAGCTCGGGCGAGTTCTATTCCATCGCCATCACCAACGGGCATCAGCAGGCCGACACCGGCACCAAGATGATCCACCTGGGCAAGAATTCGAAGTCGCGGATCATCGCCAAGGCGGTGTCGGCGGGGCAATCGGACTCGACCTATCGCGGTCTGGTGTCGGTGCATCCGAAGGCGACGGGGGTGCGCAACTTCACCCAGTGCGACAGCCTTCTGATCGGCAAGGAGTGCGGCTCGCATACCATCCCCTATATCGAGGCGCGCAACGGCTCGGCCCAGCTGGAGCACGAGGCGACGACGACGCGCCTGTCGGACGACCAACTGTTCTACGCCCAGCAGCGGGGCCTGTCGCAGGAGGAGGCGGTGGCCCTGCTGGTCAACGGCTTCGTCCGCGACGTGATGCAGAAATTGCCGATGGAGTTCGCCGTCGAGGCGCAGAAGCTGGTGGCGATCAGCCTCGAAGGCTCGGTTGGATAATCAAGAAGAAACAATGCTTAACATCAATAACCTCCACGTCTCTGTCGGCGAAAAGCCGATCCTCAAAGGGCTGACGCTCGACGTTCCGGCCGGCGAGGTACACGCCATCATGGGGCCGAACGGGGCCGGGAAATCGACGCTGGGTTACGCCCTGTCGGGACGGCCGGGCTATGAGGCGACCGAAGGCGCAGTCGAGTGGGCGGGTGAGGATCTGCTGGCGCTGGACCCGGCCGAGCGGGCGGCCAAGGGCGTCTTCCTGTCGTTCCAGTATCCGATCGAGATCCCCGGCGTGCCGGCCCTGACCTTCGTGCGGACGGCGCTGAATGCTCAAAAGCGCGCGCGGGGCGAGGAGGAGGTGGCGGCGCCCGCCTTCCTGAAGCTGGTTCGCGAGGCGTCGAAGGCGCTGAAGATGGACTTCGACATGCTGAAGCGGCCGCTGAACGTCGGCTTCTCCGGCGGCGAGAAGAAGCGGATGGAAATCCTGCAGATGGCTCTGCTGGAGCCGTCGTTGCTGATCCTGGACGAGACGGATTCGGGTTTGGACATCGACGCCCTGCGCATCGTGTCGGAGGGCGTGAACGCGCTGCGTTCGCCCGACCGCGCCATGTTGGTCATCACCCACTATCAGCGCCTGCTCGACTACATCAAACCGGACCGGGTGCACGTGCTGGCCGGCGGTCGGATCGTGGCCTCGGGCGGACCGGAACTGGCACTGAAGCTGGAGGCGGAAGGGTACGATAAGTATCTGCCGGAAGCGGCGTGAGCGCTGCCTTCGCCCTCGACCTGACCGACGTCGAGACCTATCCGTCGCGACGGACGGAGGCGTGGAAATACAGCGACCTGAAGCGCTATCTTCGCGCCGCGCCGGAGCCGTCGGGTTCGGCCGAGGTCGGGCCGCCGGGACCGTTTTATGATCTGGGCGGCGAGGCGATCGTCTTCGCCAACGGGCGCGCCGTGGGCGTGACCGACTTCATCGCCTCGGGCGAGCGGACGCTGCGGCTGCGCTATGTGTCGGACGCCGTCGGCACGGGCCACACGGCCAGCGCGCGGGTGTCGGCGCGCGCCGGCGCCAAGCTGCTGCTGCTGGAAACGCACGAGGGCGCGGGCTCGGCCTACGTCGCGCACAATACGCTGGAACTGGACGTGGCGGCCGGGGCCGAGGTGACGCGCGTCGTCCTGGTCGAGGAGCCGGAAGACGCCATCTCCATCGCCGAGGCCCATGTGAAGGTCGAGGCGGGCGGCGTCTATCGCCAGACCATCGTCACGACCGGCGCCAAGCTGCAGCGGATCGAGACGCGCATCACTCACTATGCCCAGGGTGCGCAGGTTCAAGCCGACGGCCTTTATCTGCTGAACGGATCGCGCCATGCGGATCTGACCAGCGTAGTGCGTCATGTCGAACATGACGGCGCGACCTCGCAACTGATCAAAGGGGTGGCCCGCGACACGGCGCGCGGCGTTTTCCAGGGCAAGATCGTGGTCGAGCGCGGGGCGGACGGCACCGATGCGCGCATGGGCCACCACGCCCTGATCGCCAGCGAGCGGGCCGAGATCGACGCCAAGCCGGAACTGATCATCTATGCCGACGACGTGCAGTGCGCGCATGGCAACACCGTGGGGACGCTGGACGAGAGCGCCCTGTTCTACATGCAGCAGCGCGGCATTCCGGCCGACGAAGCCCGCGCCCTGCTGACCCAGGCGTTCCTGATCGAGGTCATCGACCGGATCGAGCATGAGGGCGCGAGAGAGGTGGCGCGGGAATGGCTGACGGCGCGGTTGTGAACACTTACGATCCCTATGCCGTGCGGGCGCAGTTCCCGATCCTGTCGCGACAGGTGAACGGCAAGCCGCTGGTCTATCTGGACAACGCGGCCTCGTCGCAGAAGCCGCGTGCGGTGATCGACGCACTGGTGGAGACGATGGAGGGCGGCTACGCCAACGTCCACCGGGGCCTGCACACCCTGTCGAACGAGGCGACCGAAGCCTTCGAAAAGGCGCGCGAGATCGTCGCCCGCTTCCTGAACGCCGAGAGCGCCGAACAGGTGGTCTGGACCAAGGGCGGGACAGAAGCGATCAATCTGGTGGCCAACGGGCTGGGGCTGAGCATCGAGCCAGGCGACGAGATCATCGTCTCGGAGATGGAGCATCACTCCAACATCGTGCCCTGGCATCTGCTGCGTGAACGCCGCGGGGCGGTGATCAAATGGATTCCGGTCAAGGACGACGGGTCGCTGGACATGGCGGCCTATGCCGACCTGCTGGGGCCCAGGACGCGGATGGTCGCGGTCACCCACATGTCCAACGTGTTGGGGACCATCAATCCGGTCGCCGAGATCAGCCGCCTGGCCCATGCGGCCGGGGCTCAGGTGCTGATCGACGGGTGCCAGGGGGCGGTACATGCGACTCCGGACGTGCAGGCCATCGGCTGCGACTTCTACGTCCTGACCGGCCACAAGCTGTTCGCCCCCACCGGCATCGGCGCCCTGTACGGCAAGGCCGAGGCGCTGGAGGCGCTGCCGCCCTATCAGGGCGGGGGCGAGATGATCGAGACGGTCGAACGCGACCGCGTGACCTACGCCCGCCCGCCACACCGGTTCGAGGCGGGGACGCCGCCGATCCTGGAGGCCATCGGTCTGGGCGTGGCGGTGGAATGGCTGGCGCAATACGACCGCGCGGCCGTGCAGGCGCATGAGCATGCGTTATATCGGCATGCCGTGGATCGGCTCCAGGGCCAGAACTGGCTGAAAATCCTGGGCCAGGCGGAGGGCAAGGGCGCGATCCTGACCTTCGCCGTCGAGGGCGCGCACGCCCATGACGTGGCCCAGATCATGGACCGGTACGGGGTCGCGGTGCGCGCGGGTCTGCATTGCGCCGAGCCGCTGGCGAAAAGAATGGGGGTGACGTCGAGCACCCGCGCCTCCTTCGCCCTATATAACACCGTGGAGGATGCCGACGCCTTCGTGGATGCGCTGATCAAGGCGCGGAACTTCTTCGTGTAAGCCGATGACAGATCAACCGATTCAAGACAGCGACGCCTTCAAGGACGCCTGGGACGAGCCCCAGAAGAGCGCCCTGTCGCAGGCCGAGCTGGACACCCTGACCGATCAGCTGATCGAGGCGCTGAAGTCGGTCTATGACCCGGAAATCCCGGTCGACATCTATGAGCTAGGCCTGATCTACCGCGTGGACGTCAACGATGACCGCGATGTGGTGGTGGACATGACGCTGACGGCGCCGGGCTGTCCGGTCGCCGGCGAAATGCCGGGCTGGGTGGAGACGGCGGTGGAAAAGGTCGAGGGCGTGCGCAGCGCCAAGGCCAATCTGGTGTTCGATCCGCCGTGGGACGCCTCCAAGATGAGCGACGAGGCGAAACTTGCCTTGAATATGTTCTGATGACCGAGCTTCAAGCCACATCGCGTCCGCGCCGCCCGCGCCCCAAAGCCGTCACCCTGACGGACGCGGCCGCCGAGCGGGTGCGTGAGATCCTGGACAATGCCGAGAACGATCACATCGGTCTGCGCATCGGGGTCAAGAACGGCGGCTGCGCGGGGCAAGAATACACCTTCGCCTATGCCGACGAGATCGGGCCGATGGACGAGGTGGTCGAGGACAAGGGCGTCACCATCCTGATCGAGCCCAAGGCGGTGCTGTTCCTGATCGGCACCGAGATCGACTATGAGACGACGCGTCTGGCGTCCAAGTTCGTGTTCAACAATCCGAACCAGACCGACGCCTGCGGCTGCGGCGAGAGCGTGACCATCGTGCCGGTCGCCGCCGACTGAGAGGGGTCCGGTCTGATGGCTTATGACGCGGACTTCGGCGAATGGGTTCGCGAGCATTTCCACGCGCTCGGCCGCCTGGAGATCAAGCGCATGTTCGGCGGGGCCGGAGTCTATGCCGCCGGCCTCATGTTCGCCCTGCTGGACGACGGCGTGGTCTGGCTGAAGGGCGACGAGGCGCTAGGGCAGGCCTTCGTCGCGGCCGGCTCACGTCAGTTCACCTATCCGACCAAGGACGGCCGCACGATGAGCATGGGCTACTGGACCCTGCCCGAAACGGCTCTCGACGACCCCGACGAAGCCGTCGCCTGGGCGCGGCGGTCGCTGGATGTGGCGGTCAAGAAGGCGTCGGGAAAGAAGCGCTAGCCCTCCATTTAGCCGGTGTGTCGATCAGCACGGCCGGCGTCACGGGTTGACCCGTGGCCTGGGCAACCAGTTCGGCGGTGCGGGTCTCGGTGACGGCTTCGAGGCGAGCCAGGAACTGGTCCTTGGGCAGGCCGACCGGGATTGGGTCAAGGAACTCCAGCGTCGCCGTGCCGGGGTGTTTTTCGTACTTTTCCTCGGGCCAGAAGAGGCCGAGGTTGGTGGCGAGCGGCACGACCGGCACGTCGAAGTCGCGGTACATGTGCCAGACGCCGGAGCGGTATTTGAACTTCTTGCCGACGGGCGCGAGATGGCCCTCGGGATAGATCAGGATCTTGCGGTTTTCGGCGCGGGCCTCCGCGGCGCGCATGGCCAGGGCCTTGCGGGCTTCGTGGCCGCCGCAGGAGTTGACGACGATGGCGCCCAGCTTCTTCAGCACGCCGCCCAGCAGGGGAAACTTTTCCAGGTGATCGCCCGTGACGAAGGCGATGTCGTCGAACTGGTCATAGGTCGCAAAGCCGTCGCCCCAGCTTTGATGTTTTGAGGCGATGATGAAGGCGCCCTCGGGCAAGCGGTCCTTGCCGCGAACGTCCAGCTTGATGCCGGCGAAGATCGACATGGCCTGGACCATGCGTTTCACATAGCGGCGGATGACCCAACTGGCCGGGCCGCGCCCGGGCGCCAACGCGGCGAAGGCGGCGGTCAGCCCGTAGCCGATCGACAGGATCCAGTAGGCGACATTGAAGGCGAAGCTGCGCATGGGAGGACTATGGCAGAAAGCTTGGCCTTGTCAGACCCTAAGCCGCCTTTTCGAGCGATGATGCCGGCGTGACGCAGTTTCGGCCCGCACGCTTGGATTCGTACAGGGCGGCGTCGGCGCGTTCCAGCAGGCTGGCGGCGGTTTCGCCCTTTCGACGCTGGGCGAAGCCGGCAGAGACCGTGACTGAGCCCAGATCATCATTGGTCGAACGACGGCGCAGGGCACGTGACGCCACGTCGTTGCGGATGCTTTCAAGCGCCGCCATCACGACGCCGGCGCCTTCACCAGGGAAGATGATGGCGAACTCTTCGCCGCCGAACCGAGCAGCGAATCGGGTCTTGCCGCAGATGTTGGACAGGACGGTGGAGACGTATCGCAGCACCTGGTCGCCGGTCTGGTGGCCCCAGGTGTCGTTGAACCGTTTGAAGTGGTCGATGTCCAGGATGGCCAGGCTGAGCGGGGCGCCGTCGTCCTCGGCGCAGGCAGCCTCGAGCCGTTCATCGAAGGCCTTGCGGTTGGCCAGATTGGTCAGTGCGTCGGTCATGGCGTCGCGGCGCACCTGTTCCAGGTTTTCGCGCAGACGGATGACTTCCTTGTTGGACTTTTCCAGACGCTTTTCGAGGATCGCCGTTTCGCGGCGCACCCGGTTGGTCGCGGTCGAAAGGCCGCCGACCAGATCCTTCAGCGAGGACGGATCATCGACGGTTTCCATGCATTGCGAGGCGTCGGCGAGGGTCTCGCCATAGTCATGCTGGGTCTTGTGCGCCATTGCGATGGCGCTGGCGACGCTGGCCAGTTCGCGGTCCAGCACGGCACCGACGTCGCGGATCTGATCCGGCAGGCGACCGCGAGGCAGGAACTCGGCGGCCAGCATTTCGGACGTCTTGTCAGTGATGACCGCGGACTGCGCCAGAAGACGGCGGATTTCCTGGGCCAGGGGACCGTCGGGGTCGCTGATGTAATGCAGCCAAAGCTCGAAGTTCAGCGGCGTGGGCCAGACGCCGGCTTTTTCCATTTCGCCGATGACGTTGCGCGCCAAAGCATAGGCTTGAGGAGCTCTTAGCGCCGTCTCGACCTTTTTCGACATTCTTGTTCCCCTGAGCTCCTGTTCTGGAGCTGTATCGGGGCGCACACTACGGGATGTTCCGTAATGCAGGGTAAACGACGCGGCATTTCACCGCGCCGTAGTGTACGAAATCAGGCACGGATAACGACGGGCCGACGCAGGAAGGCGGGGATGTCGTCGCCGAAGCCACGCACGCCCTGACGCTGAGTGTCGCCCTTGTCAGCCTTGCGATCACCGCGGCGATCGGATTGCAGCAGGTGCGGCTCGCGGTCTGCGCGCTCGGTACGCGGAGCGCGAGCCGTCTCAACGGGTTCGACGGTCGCCTCAATCTCGACTGCGGCAGCGACGGGAGCCGCAACTTCGACCGACGTCTCGGGGCGGGCCTTGCGGCGGCTGCGGCTGCGGGGCGCCGCGGCCTCCTGAGACGAAGGCGCGGCGGTGACGGGGGCGATGTCGACAGGCTCTGCGGACGGGGTGGGCGCGCTGCTGGTGCGCGACCGGCTGCGACCGCGTTCGCCCGAGCGTTTATCGTCGCGGCGTGGGCCGTCCTTGATGGCGGCGAAATCGATGCCGTCCAGAACCAGCTCTTCCGGGTCCTTCTTGATCAGCTTCAGCACCTTATCCAGCGACTTGTCGTCGGCTGGGGTTACGATCATGAAGGCCTGACCCAGCTTGCCGGCGCGGCCGGTGCGGCCGATGCGGTGGACGTAGTCGTCGGCGTGGTGCGAGACGTCGTAGTTGAAGACGTGGCTGACGTCCGGGATATCCAGGCCGCGCGCGGCGACATCTGACGCCACCAAAATCTTGAGCGCGCCCGAGCGGAAGTCCGCCAGAGTCTTCATCCGGTGCGACTGATCAAGGTCCCCGTGGATCGGCGCGGCGTCGAAGCCGTGAGTCTTCAGCGACTTGGCGACGATATCGACTTCGGATTTGCGATTGCAGAAGACGATGCCGTTGCGCACGTCCTCACGGCCGACCAGGGCGCGCAGGGCGGTCCGCTTGGCCTTGGGGTCCGAGGTTGGGATGCGGACGATATATTGGGTGATGGTGTCGGCGGTCATCGCTGGACGCGAGGCCTCGATCCGGGTCGGATCCTTGAGGAAGGCGGTCGTCAGGCGCGTGATCTCCGGCGGCATGGTCGCCGAGAAGAACAGGGTCTGGCGGCGCGGCGGCGTCAGTTTGAAGATGCGCTCGATGTCGGGGATGAAGCCCATGTCCAGCATGCGGTCGGCTTCATCGACGACCATGATCTCGACGCCGGTCAGCAGCATCTTGCCGCGCTCGAACAGGTCGAGCAGCCGGCCGGGCGTTGCGATCAGGACATCGACGCCCTTGTTCAGCGCCGCGACCTGGTCGCCCATGGAGACGCCGCCGATCAGCAGGACCCAGCTGAGCTTGGTGCCCTTGGCGTATTTGGCGAAGCTTTCGGCGACCTGGTCGGCCAGTTCGCGGGTCGGGGCCAGGACGATGGCGCGCGGCATGCGGGCGCGGGCGCGGCCGGTGGACAGGCGATCGACCAGGGGCAGGGTGAAGGCGGCGGTCTTGCCGGTGCCGGTCTGGGCTATGCCCAGCACGTCGCGGCCGGCGAGGGCGACGGGGATCGCCTGTTCCTGAATAGGCGTGGCGGTCGTGTAGCCGGTGTCGGCGACGGCCTGAAGGGTCGTGGGCGAGAGGCCCAATTGGGAAAATTCGGTCATGAATCCTTGGGAGAGAAAGCGTCTGCGTGCATAGCAGCGACGGAACCGCCCCTCTTTGGGCGAGCGGGCGGCGCGGATCGCAGACCTGTCCCGAGGCTGGGGGCGATATAGAAGTCCCTGCGCAGAAGTCAAGTATTCTTGGTTTTTCGCTCAGCCGGCCGCAGGCGTAAATCGCGGCCCGCAAACGAAAATCGCCGGACGGGCGAGCCGTCCGGCGATCTGCTGGATCAGAAAGAAAGTGCGATCAGCGCTTGCCGAAGATCATGTCGCCCAGTTTGGCGAAGAAGCCCTTTTCCTCGGGCTTGGCGGCGGGCGCCCTGGCCGGCTTGGATGCTTCGGCCGGCTTAGGAGCCGGCGTAGGCGCGGACGCCGCAGCAGCGGGAGCGGCGGCGGATGCGGGGGGCGCGGCGGGCTTGGGCGCAGCGACGGGGTCTGCAGGCTTGGGCGCCGCTGCGGCCGGCTTGGCGACAGGCGCAGCCTTCGGGGCGGCGGCGGGTTTCGAAGCGGCGGCTTTGGGCGCAGCAGTTTTGGTCGCTGCGGGCTTCGCCGCGGTCGCCTTAAGCGCGGCCGCTTTCGGAGCCGCGGCTTTCACTGCCGCCTTGGCGGCGGCGGGCTTGGCGGCGGCTTTGGACGCGGCTTTCGGAGCAGCCTTGGGGGCAGGGGCGGTTTTCGGCTTGGCTGCGGCCTTGGCGGCGACCGGCTTAGCAGCAGGCTTGGCGGCGGCGGTTTTTGGCGCCGCAGCCTTGGGCGCGACAGCCTTGGCGGCGGCGGGCTTCGGCGCAGCGGCTGCCGGCTTAGTCGCGGCCTTGGGCGCAGCGGTTTTCTCGGCGGCGGTCTTCACGGCGCTCGACTTCGGCGCGGCTTTAGGCTTGGAAGCGGCGGTCGCCGGCTTTGGCGACGCAGGTTTAGACGTAGACGGTGACTTGGCCATGTATTCCCCGACCCCTCGGTTTGATAAAAACGCGGCGGCGACGGGCGTTCAGCACCGGATCGCTACGATTCGCCATATTACCGGTGTTTAAAAAATGTCCGAGTCCGCACTTCAGATAATCGCACGCGGCCCGCGCGCCGCCGCAGAGGCCGCCGCAGAGGCCGTAGACGCCGATCCACGGCTGGAAGGCGCGACCTATTCAATCCTGGAAGAGGACGAGGACAATGACGTCTGGCGCATCGACGCGTTCCCCACGACCGATGACGAGGTCGAGGGGCTGAAGGCGGTGCTGGCGGGCTATCCGGTCACGGTGCTGGTGGAGAAGCTGGCGGACGCCGACTGGCTGGCCATGTCGCTGTCGGGGCTGCCGCCGGTCGAGGCCGGACGATTCTTCGTCTATGGCGCGCACGATCAGGGCAAGGTGCCCGAGGGCCGCGTCACGCTGAAGATCGACGCCGGCGCCGCCTTCGGCACGGGCCACCATGGCACGACGGTCGGCTGCCTGGAGGCGTTCGACAAGCTGCTGGAGACTGAACGCTTCGAGAAGGTGCTGGACGTGGGTTGCGGCACGGGCGTGCTGGCGATCGCGGCGGCCAAGACGGGCACGCCCATCGCCGTCGGCACCGACATCGACGAGCCCTCGGCCCGGATCGCCAACGAGAACGCCGAGATCAATGAGGCCAAGTGCGACTTCTATTTCGCCGATGGTCTCAGCGATCCGCGCATCGCCCAGCATCAGCCGTATGACCTGGTGTTCGCCAACATCCTGGCCGCGCCGCTGGTGCATCTGGCGCCCGAGATCGGGGCGGCGCTGAAGAGCGGCGGCGTCGCGATCCTGTCGGGCCTGCTGCGCACGCAGGAGGAGCGGGTGCTGGAGGCCTATCTGCCGCTGGGCTTCACGGTCGAGCAGACCATACATCACGACGCCTGGAGCGCGCTGCAACTGCGCAAGGGCTGAGGATCGATCATGCGCCAGACTTTCGATGAGACGACCGATCCGTCCTTTGGGGCCAAGCACCTGCCGCTGCTGCGCGCCGAAATGGCCAAGCAGGGGCTGGACGGGTTTCTGATCCCGCATGAGGACGAGCATCAGAACGAATATCTGCCGGACGCCAATGAGCGTCTGGCCTGGGCGACCGGCTTCACCGGTTCGGCCGGGGCGGCGGTGGTGTTCCAGGATCGGGCCAGCATGTTCACCGACGGTCGCTACACCGTTCAGGTGAAGGCCCAGACCGATCCGGCCCTGTTCGAGCGGCGCGACCTCAATGACGTGGCGGCCTATCTTGAGACGGCGGCGAAGGGGGCGGTGATCGGTTATGATCCGCGTCTGCACAGCCCGGATGCTTTGGTCGCCCTGAAGGCGGCGGCGCAGAAGGCGGGGGCCACGCTGAAGCCCGTGGACGCCAATCCGCTGGATATGGCGTGGGGCGCCGATCGTCCGGCCCAGCCGACGGCGCCGGTCGTGCCGCATGAGGACGCCTATTCCGGCGAGAGCCATGCATCCAAGCGGGCACGGATCGGCAAGTCCGTGGCGGACGCTGGCGCAGACGCGGTAGTGCTGACGGCGCCGATGTCGATCGCCTGGCTGTTCAATGTGCGCGGCGGGGACGTGATCCGTTCGCCCCTGCCGATCGGCCAGGCCATCCTGGCGGCGGACGGCAAGGCGCGGCTGTTCCTGGACCCGGCCAAGGTGACAAATGCTTTGTCGGGCTGGCTGGGCGACGATGTTCGCATCGAGGCGACCGAGCAACTGCCGGCGGCGCTGGACGGGCTGTCGGGCCGAAAGGTCATGATCGATCCGTCGCTGTCCTCGGCCTGGTATTTCGACCGGCTGGACGCGGCGGGCGCGACGGTTGTGCGGGCGATGGACCCCTGCGCTATTCCCCGTGCGGCCAAGAATGCGGTGGAGATCGAGGGCAGCCGTCAGGCGCATATCCGCGACGGGGCGGCGCTGAGCCGGTTCCTGCACTGGGTCGACACCGTGGTGCAGGAGACGCTGCCGGACGAGCGTGAAGTGGTCGAGGCGCTGGAGCGATTCCGCGAGGAGACCGGGGCGCTGAAGGACCTGAGTTTCGACACCATCGCCGGGGCCGGGCCGAACGGAGCCTTGCCGCATTACAAGCCGGTCGGCGCCAGCATTCGCAGGGTCGAGAAGGGCTCGCTGCTGCTGGTGGACGGCGGCGGTCAGTATCTGGACGGCACGACCGATGTGACCCGCACCATGGCGGTGGGCGAGCCGAGCGAGGACCAGCGCCACAAGTTCACCCTGGTGCTGAAGGCGCATATCGCCATGGCGACGATCCGTTTCCCGGCCGGGACCAGCGGAATGGCGCTGGACGCCATCGCGCGGGCTCCGATGTGGGCGGCGGGGCTGGATTACGATCACGGCACCGGCCACGGCGTCGGCAGCTATCTGGGGGTCCACGAGGGGCCGCAGCGGATCGCGAAATGGGGCACGTCCCAGCCGTTGCTGGAAGGGATGATCCTGTCCAACGAGCCCGGCTATTACCGCGAAGGCCACTGGGGCATCCGCATCGAGACCCTGCAGGTGGTGACGCCTGCAGCGGTTCCCGAGGGCGGCGAGCGGCCGATGCACGGGTTCGAGCAGCTGACGTTCGCGCCGATCGACCGCAAGCTGATTTCGGTCGAGATGCTGACGCCAGACGAGCGGGCCTATGTCGACGCCTATCACGCCGAAACGCTGGCCAAGGTCGGCCCGTTGATGGATGGCGAGGCGCTGGACTGGCTGAAGCGGGCCTGCGCGCCGCTTTAAGGGGCAGGTGAGGGCGCCGGGGGCGCGCTGGGGCAGTGGCGCATCTGGGTGACGGGGCAGGCAAGGTCGGCGAGCGCCGCCTTTGTCGCCTCGTAACCGATGGCGACGGGGCCGTCGTAGGTCTTCCAGTCGCGAATGTCGCTGCTGGCGACCTGGGGCAGGATCAGGACGTCGGCGTCGGCGCGCGACTGCGTCATCTCGACGTCGGTGGTGATGGTGGCCGAGCGCATCAGGATCGAGACGATGGGCGGGCCGGCTTTCCAGGCTCCGGACAGGACCCATTTCCACCAGGACGGCGGATTCTCCAGCGCCTGGGGATCGACGCCGCGCGTCTGGGACATGTCCACGCCGATGATGGGGCCGCTGTTCAGTTGGCGCATCACGCTGGTGGGAAAGTTCTTCAGCACGGCGCCGTCCACCAGCACCTGACCGTCCATGACGACCGGCGGCAGGACGCCGGGGATGGCGATGGAGGCGCGCATGGCCCGTCGCATCAGGCCCGTGCGATGCGCCTCGATCCGGCCCGAGGTCAGGTTCGAGGAGACGGCGAAGAAAGGCAGGGCCAGGTCCGCCAGATCGATGTCGCCGTAAGCCTGTTCCAGCAGTCGGGCGACCTTGCGAGCGCGGGACATGGCGATGATCGGTACGGCGAGGTCCGACAGCGGGTCGGACTCGACGAAGGCGCGCCGAATCTCGAAATCCAGCCGTTCGAAGGACCAGCCCAGGGCCGGGCCGGCGGCGACAACCGCGCCCATGGAGGCGCCGCCCGCGAAGTCGATGGGGACCTTGGCCTCTTCCAGGGCCCTGATCGCGCCGATGTGGCAATAGGCCCGCGCGCCTCCGCCCGACAGGACCAATCCGACCGCCGTGCCGGTGACGACGCGGGCGATCCGCTCGGCGTCCTTGGCCAGTCCTTCGACGCAGTGGAACCAGCGGTCAGGCTGCAGCGCATCCAGCCAGACGCGGGTGTTGGCCGGATGATGCATGCGCGGATCGCGCAGCAGGATCAAGTCGGTCAGGCGGCGGCCGTCGCCGAATCCCTGACGGCGCGGGACGGCGGACGGCGGCGCCAGAAGGCCGCTGCCGACGATGAACATCCGGTCCACCTGACGCGCGCACAGGCTGGCCCAGGCGAACTGATCCTGTTCGGCGACATAGAGGACATAGTCGTGGTCGCCCTCCACCCGGCTGAACCATTCGGACGCCGAGGCCAGGGCCGACTGATCGATGACCTGACAGGTGAATCCCATGGCCTGGATGGCGGCGGCGATGCGTTCGACGAAGGCTCGGATGGGCCGGGGACGGGCCGAGACGAAGCCGAAAACGCTGGGTTCGGATGCGCCGGCGGTGCGTTCGCGGGCGCGGTGGATCATCAGCCGCGACAGTTCGACCATCAGGTCCGGTTCGGTGCGGGCGGCCTCGAAGAAGGCTTCGCGCGGCAGGGCCAGGATCTCGCTGTCCCTCAGGGCGACGACGGTGGCGGTGTGCGGCGTGCCGGCCAGCATGGCCATTTCGCCGACCGGCTCGCCCGCCTTGACCACGCCCAGCATGTGCGGCGGCTGATCCGCTTCCATTCGAAACACGCCCAGTCGGCCGGAGCGGACCAGATACAGGGTGTCGGCCGGATCGCCTTCGGTGAACAGCGGCTCGCCGCCGGTCAGCGCAAACCAGCTGGCCCGGTCGACCATGCGACCTTCGAAGATGCGCGCGAGCGAGGTCGCCAGCGTGTCGGGGCGAAGCGTGGCCATGATCCGTTTGTAGGCGCGATTCTCAAGCGGGTGAATTGGGATGTTTGGGCGTGCGACGGCGCCCTCGCGCGATCGCAGCGAAGTCTGGAGGGCTGGGCGGAGCGCCGGGCCTTCGCCCGGAGTGTAAGTTTGTAAGTACCGTTTCGACGAAGGGTGTGACGCTCCGCGCGGGGGGTTGGCCTGCAAGCTCGGGGCGCCGAGCGGTGGCGGTCTTATCGCCTAACCCCATAAGCCTGCGACGGGCGGGTCGGAGCAGCGATCGCCAATCCCCGGTGCGGCCGAGTATCCCCCTCGACCCTGCGACGCGACTGCGGACGCCGGGGCGATTCCCCGACCGATCAGCCCCGGCGCCGCGATGGATCCCTCCGCTCTCGCCGCCGCAAGGTCGCAGGCCAGGCGAGCCCTCCATGCGACGAGACGGGTGCATTATGCGGCCGTTTGACCCCTTGGATGGGAGACGGGGCAGATATTTCGGCAAGCGATTGGATCCGCTGACAATGGACCAGCGGCATTGCGATGGCTGAGCATCGTCTCCTCCCCATCCATGGGGAGGTGGCGCGGCGCGCCTTCGCGCCGTGACGGAGGGGCTCTTCAGCGCATCGCAGGCGTCTGTGGGACGTCAAGAACCCCTCCACCGCTTCGCGGTCCCCTCCCCACAAGTGGGGAGGAGACGATGGTGCGAGCTTCTCGCGTTGCCGGATTCCGCGTGGGCGGGTAGAGCGTTCGGCTTCTCCCGCCCAGCCGAAGTTTCAGACCATGCACGACATCAAAGCCATTCGCGAGAACCCGCAGGTTTACGTGGCGGGCTGGTCGTCGCGCGGGGTGGACGAGGCCGATGGGCTGGTGGCGGACATCCTGCGGCTGGACGGCGAACTGCGTCACGCCCAGACGACAGGTCAGGACGCCCTGGCCAAGCGTAATGCAGCCTCCAAGCTGATCGGCGCCGCCATGGGGCGCAAGGACATGGCCGAGGCCGACCGGCTGAAGGCCGAGGTCGAGGCGCTGAAAGGCGATATCGCGGCGGCGGCCGAGGTCGAGGCGCGTGTCGGCAAGGAGCTGCGCGACCTGCTGGCGGCGCAGAAGAATCTGGCGGCCGAGGACGTGCCGGACGGCGAGGACGAGGCGGGCAACGTCGAGGTCTCGACCTGGGGCGAGCCGCGTCGCACCGGTCCGGCCAAGGATCACGCCGACCTGGGCGAGGCCCTGGGGATGCTGGACTTCGAGGCGGCGGCCAAGATGTCGGGCGCGCGGTTCGCGGTGCTGAAGGGCCAGTTGGCGCGGCTGGAACGGGCCGTGGGGCAGTTCATGCTGGATATGCAGACGGACCAGCACGGGTATCTGGAAGTGAACCCGCCGCTGCTGGTGCGGGATGATGCGATGTTCGGCACGGGGCAGTTGCCGAAGTTTGAGGATGACCTCTTTCAGGCTGTCAGCATGGCCGCCGGAGCAATCGATCAGGCGCGTGCAATCGAACATCGTGATGATGAGACAGGTCTTGTTGATGAACTGATCCACCAAGTTTTCGATGATCGCTTGCTGCTCATCCCCACCGCCGAAGTCTCCCTGACCAATCTCGTGCGCGAGACCATCCTGTCCGAGGACGCGCTGGCGACGCCGATGCGGATGACGGCGTTGACGCCGTGCTTCCGGGCCGAGGCGGGGTCGGCGGGGCGCGATACGCGCGGGCTGATCCGCCAGCACCAGTTCTCGAAGGTCGAGATGGTGTCCATCGCGCGGCCGGAGGACTCAGACGCCGAGCACGAGCGGATGACGGCCTGTGCGGAGGCGGTGCTGAAGGCGCTGGAGCTGCCGTTCCGGCGGATGCTGCTGTGCAAGGGCGACATGGGCTTTTCGGCGCAGAAGACCTTCGACCTGGAGGTCTGGCTGCCCAGCCAGGGGACCTATCGCGAGATCAGCAGCTGTTCGAACTGCGGGGACTTCCAGGCGCGGCGCATGGATGCGCGGTTCAAGCGGGCCGGCGAGAAGAAGACCGAGTTCGTCCATACGCTGAATGGCTCGGGCCTGGCGGTCGGCCGGACGCTGGTGGCGATCATGGAAAACTATCAGCAGGACGACGGGCGGATCGCAGTGCCGGCGGTGTTGCAGCCCTATATGGGCGGTCTTCAATTCGTGGGCGGCTGATGCGTATTCTTCTGACCAACGACGACGGGATCGAGGCCGAAGGCCTGGAATGCCTCGAGCGGATCGCGCGCACGCTGAGCGACGACGTGTGGGTGTGCGCGCCCGCCGTCGAACAGTCGGGCAAGGGGCGGGGGATCACCCTGACCGAGCCGCTGCGGGTGCTGAACCTGGGCGAGAAGCGGTTCGCGGTGACGGGCACGCCGACCGACTGCGTCGTGCTGGCGGTCAACGACCTGATGCCGGAGAAGCCCGATCTGGTGCTATCGGGCGTCAATCGCGGGCACAATATCGGCGAGGACGTCAGCTATTCCGGCACAGTGGCGGGCGCCTTGCAGGGGATGGCGTTCGGCATCCGCTCCATCGCTCTGAGCCAGAGCCTTGAGCGGTTCCACGACGAGGTGGTGGCGCACTGGGAGACGGCGGAAGCCTTTGCGCCGGCGATCATCAGCCGCCTGCTGGACCAGAAATGGGCGCCGGGCGTGGTGATGAACCTGAACTTCCCCAACCGGCCGCCCGAAGCCGTCGATCAGGTCGAGGTGACGACCCAGGGCTTCCGCAACGTCGGCGAGATGCACGCGGTGCGGCGCACGGACCTGCGCGGGCGGGACTATTACTGGATGAGCTTCCGGGGTGAAAAGCAGGAGCATGCCGAGGGCACGGACCTGCGGGCCATCGAGGAGGGGCGGATCTCGGTCACGCCGCTGCATATCGACCTGACGCACATGACCAGCGTGAATGACCTGAAAAAGGTGCTGGGCGGGGCGCCGCCGAAGAGCGTGGCGACCGCCGCATGAATCTGCACGACGACCGGGCCGGGCGGCTGATCCTGTCGCTGCGGCAGCAGGGGGTCACGGATCCGCGCGTGCTGAAGGCGATGGAGAGCATCGACCGCGCGGTCTTCGTGCACGAGAAGTTCCTGGATCAGGCGTGGGAGGATCAGGCCCTGCCGATCGACTGCGCCCAGACGATCAGCCAGCCCTATATCGTCGGCCTGATGACCCAGGCGCTGGAGGTGCAGGCGCGGCACCGGGTTTTGGAGATCGGCACAGGCAGCGGATATCAGTGCGCGGTGCTGAGCCGGCTTGCGCGCTATGTCTATTCGGTGGAGCGGTATCGCAGCCTTCTGGTCGAGGCGGAAGCCCGACTGCGGGTGCTGAAGATCGAGAACGTCATCACCAAGCACGGCGACGGCGGCCTGGGCTGGGCCGAACAGGCGCCGTTCGACCGGATCATGGTCACCGCCGCCTCGCCGACCGAGCCGACCGAACTGCTGAAACAGCTGAAGCCAAACGGGGTGCTGGTCGCGCCTGTGGGACGCACGTCGGTGCAGATGCTGCATCGCTACGTCGGGCAGGGCGACGGGTCGTTCCACCGCGAAAGTCTGACGGAAGTGCGTTTCGTTCCCTTGGTCGAGGGGATGGCGAAGGAGGGGTGACGGGTGAGTCGTGAATAGTGAGTGGTGACTAAGTAGCCAGAGGGCGACTGCTCACGAATCACCACTCACTAATCACCCTGGTTCCGCCCATTAATCTTCGCGCCCCAATTCCGTGCGGTTTGCGGGGTTGGCTTATGGGGCGCGAGCGGGCACACCGGGCGGGCGAGTTTAACCACGAATGGGAGCAGCCGGTGGCGATGATTTCGGGCTGGATGAGAGCGGTTCTGGTCGCGGGGGCGGCGTTGAGCACGGCGGCCTGCATCAGCTATCCTTCGGAGCCGCGCTATTCGACGCATGCGAACCCGGCGCCGGCCTATGGTCCGGGGCAGGGCGCCTACCCGCAGCAGCCGACCTATCCGAACGCCGGCCAGAATTCGAACCAGCCCTATCGGCCGGCTCCTTACGAATCGCCGCCGCCCGCGACGGCGCCGATTGGTCAGGTGGACGGCGGAGCCTTGCCGCCGACGGTCAATGTCGGTCCGAGCCAACCGACCTATCTGCCTCCGGCGTCGCAGCCGCCCGCCTATACGCCGCCGTCCTATCCGTCGTCGTCGGCCCCGGTGCGTCCGGGCGCGGCCTATATCATCCAACCGGGCGACACGATTTCGGGCGTGGGACGTCGGTTCCAGACCCCGGTCCAGACGCTGATCGACCTGAATGGCCTGGGGCCGCGCGGGGCGATCACGACGGGCCAGCGAATCATCCTGCCTGAAGCGGCGGTGGATACCGGCCGCGATCCTTACGCGACCGGCGCCTCGCCCGTCGGCGTGCTGGTGCCCAACAACGGCGCCGTGCCGCCGCCCCCGCCGCCGCCCTCGGGCAATGCGGCCCTGCCGGTCCAGACGCGTCCTGTCGAACAGACCAACGCCGCCGGCGCCGCTGCCGGTCAGCCGAACCTGCTGTGGCCAGTGCGCGGCGACATCGTGCGGCGTTTCGGCCCGGTCGGCATGGGCGAGCGGAACAACGGCATCAACATCGGCGCCTCGGCCGGCGCGACGGTCAGCGCCTCTGCGGCCGGGCGCGTGGCCTATGTCGGCAGCGATCTGGTAGGACAGGGGCTGACGGTGCTGATCGTGCACGCCAACGGCTGGCGCACGGTCTATGGCCATCTGGGTTCGGCGACGGTCAAGGACGGGGACGACGTTCGCGCGGGCCAGCAGATCGGCACCGTAGGTCTGACGGCCGGCGACGGACGCCCCTCGATCCACTTCGAGACGCGTCAGATGCGCGGCGATGATCCGGTCGCGGTCGATCCTTTGACAGTGTTGCCCAGGTAGCGCTTTCGCCGCGTTGCATTCCACGAAGCGGAGCCCTAGGTTCCGCGCCTCGTTTTTGATGGGCGCCGATGACGGCCGCCCCCTATCTGTTTGCGGAGACTACCATGGGCGCTGAAGGCGGCTTGACGGCGCAGTTGATCGGGTTTGCGCCCATCATCGGTATTTTCATCCTGTTCTACTTCCTGCTGATCCGTCCGCAGCAGAAGCGCGCCAAGGAGCACGCGACCGCCATCGCCGCCGTCAAGCGTGGCGATACCGTCGTCCTGGGCAGCGGCATGATCGGCAAGGTCACCCGCGTCGAAGAGGCCGAGGTCAACGTCGAGATCGCCCCCAGCGTCAATGTGCGCGTGGTCAAGGCCATGATCGCCGAGGTGCGCAACCGCACCGCCATCGCCGCCAACGATTCCAAGGCCTGATACGCTCGCGTATCCGCCGATACCTGGACCGCCCTCATGATTCAGCTGTCGCGCTGGAAAGTCATTCTCGTCGTCGTCGCGGCCGTTCTCGGCTGTCTGCTGGCGTTCCCGAACCTGTTGTCGGATCAGCAGCGCGAAGCGCTGCCCGGCTTCATGCCCAAGAACAAGCTGAATCTGGGGCTGGACCTTCAGGGCGGTTCGTATCTGTTGCTGGAAGTCGATGTGCCGGCGATGCGCGAAAAGCGCGTCACCAACCTGATCGAGGACGTTCGGGTCACGCTGAACGGTGCGGGCGTCGCCACCAACGGCTTCCAGCGTGAAGCCGGCGGCGTGGTCGTCACCCTGGCCAATCCGGCCCAGGGCGATGCCGCGTTCAAGGCGCTGCAACAGCTGGGCGGTCAGGTCGGACCGGGCGGCCAGGCGGAACGCACTGCGACGCGCCTGGGCGATAACCGCATCCGCTTCGCCTATACCGACGCCGCGCTGAACGGCATGGGCGCGACGGCCGTGGACCAGTCGATCGAGGTCGTGCGCCGCCGGATCGACAGCCTGGGCACGCGCGAACCCTCCATCACCCGCCAGGGCGCCGACCGGATCGTGGTCCAGGCGCCGGGCGAGAGCGATCCGAGCAAGCTGGAAGAAGTCATCGGCCAGACGGCGCAGCTGACCTTCCAGATGGTCGATGTCGAGAACTCGGTTCAGGACGCCCTGGCCGGCCGTGTGCCGCCTGATTCCGAACTGCTGCAAGGCGAGGACGGCACGCCCTATCTGGTCAAGAAGCGCGTGCTGGTGTCGGGCGAGAACCTGACCCGCGCCGGCGTCGGTTCGGACCAGAGCGGCCGCCCGGCCATCGACTTCCGCTTCGACGGCGCCGGCGCGCGGCGCTTCGGCGAAGCCACCGCCGCCAATCTGCAGAAGCCCTTCGCCATCATCCTGGACGGCAAGGTCATTTCGGCCCCGACGATCCAGAGCGCGATCACCTCGGGCTCGGGTCAGATCACAGGCAACTTCTCGATCCAAGAAGCGGCGACGCTGGTGAACCTGCTGAACGGGGGCGCCCTGCCGGCGCCGCTGAACGTCGAGGAGCGCCGCACCGTGACGGCTGAACTGGGTGCGGACGCGGTCGCCGCAGGCGCCCTGTCGACCGCCGTCGGCTTCGCCATCATCGTGCTGTTCATGATCCTGGCCTACGGTCTGCTTTTCGGTGGCGTGTCGGTGGTCGGCCTGGTGCTGAACGGCGTGCTGATCGTGGCGGCCATGTCGTTGACCCAGGCGACGCTGACCTTGCCAGGCATCGCCGGTCTGATCCTGACCTTCGCGGTCGCGGTGGACGCCAACGTGCTGATCTATGAGCGTATGCGTGACGAGGCCCGGGCGGGCCGCAGCGTCATCGCCTCTATGGACGCCGGCTTCAACAAGGCCATGGGCACCATCATCGACGCCAACCTGACCACCCTGGTCGCGGCGGGCATCATGTTCGTGTTCGGCGAAGGCCCTGTTCGCGGGTTCGCCTGGACCCTGACCATCGGTGTGTTCACCTCGGTCTTCTCGTCGGTCCTGGTCGCCCAGGTCCTGCTCGGCTACTGGCTCAAGACGGCCAAGCCCAAAAAACTGCCGATCGCGGAGTGATGGCGATGCGTGGATGGCCCCTCATCAAACTTCTGCCGCAGAAGACGAACTTCCACTTCGTTAAATATGCGCGGTTCGCCGGCGTTCTGTCTGTGATCCTGTGCATCGCGGCGATCGTCTCCTGCTTCTATCCAGGCCTAAACATGGGCATCGACTTCCGGGGCGGCGCCTCGATGGAAGTGTCCAAGCCGGCGGGTCAGACGATCGAGCTGGATCGGGTCCGCGAGGCCGTGAACGGCCTGAACCTGGGCGACGTTCAGGTCCAGGGCATCGCGCGCCGCGACACCAATGTCGATGACGGCTCGACCGCCATTCTTCGCTTCCAGGTGCCGGAAGGCCGCGATCAGACCCAGGTCGTCAACCAGGTCGAGGGCGCCATCAGCGGCGCGGTCGGTCAGGTCAACTATTCGGGCGTCAGCGTCGTCGGCTCCAAGGTGTCGGGCGAGCTGTTCACCTCGGGCCTGTTGGCTCTGGGCGTCGCGATCGGCCTGATGTTCCTCTACATCTGGTTCCGGTTCGAGCCGCAGTTCGGCTTCGGCGCCGTGGTCGGCCTGCTGCACGACGTGATCCTGACGTTCGGGTTGATCGTGCTGTTCAAGCTGGAGTTCAGCCTGAACATGGTCGCCGCCGTCCTGACGGTCATCGGCTATTCCATGAACGACACCGTGGTGGTGTTCGACCGTCTTCGCGAAAACCTGCGCAAGTACAAGACCATGCCGCTGCGCGACGTGATCGATCTGTCGCTGAACGAGACCCTGTCGCGGACCATCATCACCGGCGTGACCGCCGTCATGGTGCTGGCGGCCCTGGCCATCTTCGGCGGCGAGGCCCTGTTCGGCTTCTCCATCGCTCTGATGTTCGGCATCATCATCGGCACCTATTCGTCGATCTATGTCGGCGCGCCGATCATCCTTCTGTGGGGCGTCAAGCGCGGCGCCCTGGCTGACGACGCTAAGCCGGTGAAGCTGGGCATGGCCAGCCGGCCATAGGTCGAGCGCCATCGTCGAAAGTTGGGCCGTCCCGGCATCGCCGGGGCGGCCCTTTTCCTTGGGCGGGGTCCGTGCAAGGCTGAGCCTATGAAAGCGCTTGTCTATACCGCCGTTGCCCTCGCCCTGACCGGCGGAATGTCCGCCTGCACCGACAGCAAGCGGGCGCGCAACGACGCCACCTGGGGCGACAAGCCGGCGGACATCACCTGCTGGACCTATGGAGTGGAGAACTTCAAGGGACGCTCGACCGGCAAGGTCGAATATGACGACGGCGGCCGGATCTCGTTCGTCGACGCGTCGAACAACCGCTACACCACGATCGATGGCGATTGCCGCGTGGTCTATATGCAGCCCAGCAAGTAGGGCCGGATGGCGGGCGGAGGCCTGAGCCTCCGCCCTTGGTCGATCAGCGCAGCGAGGCCGTAAAGCGCTGGATGCGGGTGCAGGCTTCTTCCAGCACGGCGTCCGAGGTGGCGTAGCTGATGCGGAAATAGGGGCTCAGGCCGAAAGCCTCGCCCTGGACCACGGCGACGCCCTCGGCGTTCAGCAGTTCCGCGGCGAAGGTGGAATCGCCATCGATGGCGACACCTGTCTCGGTCGTCTTGCCGATCAGTCCGGCGATGGACGGATAGACGTAGAAGGCGCCCTCAGGCGTGGCGCAGGTGATGCCAGCCGCCTGGTTGAGCATCGACACAACGAGGTCACGGCGCTTTTCGAAAGCGGCCTTGCGCTCAGGGATGAAGTCCTGCGGGCCGTTCAGCGCCTCGACGGCCGCCCACTGGCTGATGCTGGATGGGTTGGACGTGGTCTGGCTAGCCACCTTGCGCATCAGGTCGATCAAAGGCTTGGGCCCGCCGGCGTAGCCGATGCGCCAGCCGGTCATGGCATAGGCCTTGGACACGCCGTTGACCGTCAAAGTGCGGTCGATCAGGTCCGGCGCCACTTGGGCGATGGTGGTGTATTCGAAGTCGCCGTAGACGAGGTGCTCGTACATGTCGTCGGTCAGCACCCAGACCTGCGGGTGGCGACGCAGCACCTCCGCCAGGGCTTCCAGTTCGGCGCGCGTATAGGCGGCGCCGGTTGGGTTGGAAGGGCTGTTCAGGATCAGCCACTTGGTGCGGGGCGTGATGGCGGCCTCTAGCACGGCCGGCAGCAGCTTGAAGCCGTCCTTCTCCTCGCCGATCACGGTGACCGGCTCGCCGCCGGCCAGCAGCACCATATCAGGATAGCTGACCCAGTAGGGGGCGGGCACGATGACTTCGTCGCCGGGATTCAGCGTCGCGACCAGGGCGTTGAAGATGACGGGCTTGCCGCCCGGCGCGACGTGGATGTTGGCGGCTGTATAGTCGAGATCGTTCTCGCGCTTGAACTTGGCCACGATGGCCGCCTTCAACTCGGGCATGCCGTCGGCGTCGGTGTATTTGGTCTCGCCGCGGTTGATCGCGTCGATCGCGGCCTGTTTGATGTTGTCAGGCGTATCGAAGTCCGGCTCGCCGGCGCCCAGGCCGATCACGTCGCGGCCTTCGGCTTTAAGCTTCCGGGCCTGCGCGGTGACGGCGATGGTGGCCGAGGGCTTGACGCGGGCGAGGGCGGAAGATTGCAGGCTGGACATGAACTATCCCGTGGTTTTGGAAGTTTTTGCCGGGGAGGCGGGGTTGTTTACGCGGCGTCGCCCCTCGGGACAATGCGCTGATGCTCGCTAATGCAGAGATGGGATGATAAGCGGCGGCTCTGATGCGCTGGATCATCGATTTTCTGTCGAACATGGAGGCGCGTCGCTGGCGCGCCGTGCTGGCGACGGCCTTGCTGCTGGGCGCGATGATCGCCCTGTTCGCTGTGGGCAAGAGCCAGTTGGGGCTGGAGGCCGAGGGGCGGCTGGAAGACTGGCTGGGCGGGTTCCGTCAGGGGCCTTGGGGGCTGGTTGCCGCCATCGTGATGTTCACGATTTCGGCCTTCTTCGGCGCGCCGCAGTTCATCCTGATCGCCGCCTGCGTCGTGGCGTTCGGGCCGTGGTTCGGCTTCCTCTACAGCTGGATCGCGACTGTCGTGTCGGCGGGCGTGACCTACTGGCTGGGACGCGGACCCACGGCGCGGCTTCTGGCGCGGCACGGCGGCAAGACGGTCGGACGGCTGACGCGTTTCGTCGGCAAGAACGCCTTCTACGCCAGCTTCATGATCCGCAACGTGCCGTCGGCGCCGTTCATCGTCGTCAACATGGCGTTCGGGGCGGCGAGGGCGTCGTTCTCGGGCTTTCTGGCGGGGTGCGCGCTGGGCGTATTGCCAAAGACCGCGCTGGTCGCCTTCTTCGGCGGATCCTTCATGACGGCGGTCAGCGGCGACGGGATCTGGACCTCGGCCATATTGGCTGGCGTGGCGCTGGCCTGGCTGGCGCTGATGCTGTTGGTGCGTGAACTGGTCAAGCGGCGCGAGATCGCGCGCGGCGACTGAGGGAATTTGCTTAGCCTGCTATTTAGAATCCGTTCATCCAGAGGTTGCATGGTCTTGCTTTGGAGGCGTCGCCATGGATGTCTGTATTCTGAAGACGCAGCACGGCCGGATCATTCGACTGGCCAGCGCCTTGGGCGGCACCGCCGCCATTATGAAAACGTCAGACGATGCGATCCGCGCCCGTGAGCTGATGCGTGCGCTGAATACGGCTCTGACCGAGCATCTCGCGATCGAGGACGGCGAACTTTATCCCGTCCTGATGCGGTCCCAAGATCATTCGGTTCGCGACCTCGCGCAGCACTATGTTGAGGACATGGGGGCTCTGAGCGGCGTTTGGGCGCACTATTTCGAAGAGTGGTCACAGGCCCGCATTCTGAGGGATCGGGAGCGTTTCGCCTCTGTAACCAAGGGGTTGATCGGCGCCTTGGCGCATCGGGTCGCCCGCGAGGAGGACACGCTGTATCCCACGATGGAGGCGGCGGACGCCTTGGCCGTCGTTCCGAAGCGCGACGTCAGGCCGACATCCTGAAGCTGGCGTCCACAGGCGTCGTGCCTCGATAGCCCTCTCCATATGACGACACTGTCATCGGGGCTTGTATTCCCGGTTTCATACGGGCAAACCCGCCGCTAGTAGGCGTGGCGAAGACGATCAGGAACTGTCCGGCGTGGGGATGTCAGGGCAGTTGGGGCGTCGCCAGGTCGACTGAGACATCTAGACGCCCTGCCAGCTAACAACGGTATCGATTCCCATGAGCTTCTCCCTTTTCGGCGCGATCTCCAATGACATCGCGATGGACCTGGGCACCGCCAACACCCTGATCTACATGAAGGGCAAGGGCATCGTCCTGAACGAGCCGTCGGTCGTGGCGCTGAGAAACGTCGGGGGGCGCAAGGTCGTCCACGCCGTGGGCATCGAGGCCAAGCAGATGCTGGGCCGCACGCCGGGCCACATGGAGGCGATCCGCCCCATGCGCGACGGCGTCATCGCCGATTTCGAAGTCGCCGAAGAGATGATCAAGCACTTCATCCGCAAGGTTCATAATCGCAAGGGCTTCGTGAACCCCAAGATCATCGTCTGCGTGCCCTCAGGCGCCACGGCGGTCGAGCGTCGCGCGATCAACGACAGCTGCCTGAACGCCTCGGCGCGCCGCGTGGGCCTGATCGACGAGCCCATGGCGGCTGCGATCGGCGCCGGCTTGCCGATCCACGAGCCGACCGGCTCGATGGTCGTCGACATCGGCGGCGGCACGACGGAAGTCGCCGTCCTGTCGCTGTCGGGCATCGTCTATTCGCGTTCGGTCCGCGTCGGCGGCGACAAGATGGACGACAGCATCATCAGCTACATGCGCCGCAACCATAACCTGCTGATCGGCGAAACGACCGCCGAACGCATCAAGAAGGACATCGGCACCGCCCGCATCCCGGCCGACGGCGAAGGCCTGTCGATCGAGGTCAAGGGCCGCGACCTAATGCAGGGCGTGCCGCGCGAGGTGCGCATTTCGGAGCGTCAGGCGGCGGAAGCCCTGGCCGAGCCGGTCACCCAGATCATCGAGGCCGTGAAGGTCGCGCTGGAAGCCACCCCGCCTGAACTGGCCGCCGACATCGCCGACAAGGGCATCATGCTGACGGGCGGCGGCGCCCTGCTGCGCGGTCTGGACGTCGAGATCCGCGATCACACCGGCCTGCCGGTCTCGGTCGCCGATGATCCGCTGTCATGCGTGGCCATCGGCTGCGGCCGCGTGCTGGAGCACCCGCGCTGGATGAAGGGCGTTCTCGACTCCGCGCTCTGATCCGTCCGTTGCGGCCAAGTGAAAGCTTGGCTGCAAATCCTTGTCAGGCCTGCGTGATCACGGTTCCATTCCGGCCTTGATTTTGCGATAGGCAGGCTCAGCGGCAGGGGGCGTCCTGCCGATTCCAACCCCTTTGAGTGGAAGGTCGCCCGTGGCGTTTCGCGACGGCCCTTTTGAAAACATCAAGGTGCCGCTGGCGTGGACCGCCGCGGTCGTCGTCGTCGTGGCCGTCATCGGCGCGATCGTCCTGTTGCTGGGCGATCGGACCACGTCCGAGGGCGGCTCGACCATGGGCGCGGCGCGCGGCGGTTTCGAAGCGGCGGCCGGGCCGGTGGGCGGGGTCTTCGCCGCGCCGGTGCGCTGGGCCGGGGCCGCGCGCGATTATGTCGGCGGCTATTTCTTCGCTATCGGCGAGAACCGCCGCTTGAAGGCCGAGATCGCCGAACTGCGCGGCTGGCGTGACGAAGCGATCGCTCAAAAGAACATCAACGGCCGCTATGAGGCCCTGCTGGGTCTGCGCACCGAGCCGCCGGTGCCCATGGCCACGGGGCGGGCGATTTCGGAATCGCGGGGTCCCTTCTCCAACGCCAAGCTGATCGACGTCGGTTCGGCCAAGGGCGTGCGGATCGGTAATCCCGTTGTGACGGAACACGGACTGGTTGGTCGGGTGACGGGCGTGACGGGCGGCGTCAGCCGTGTCGTGCTGCTGACGGATGTGGCGTCGCGCACGCCTGTGATGGTCGAGCGCACCGATGCGCGCGCCATGCTGACCGGAGACGGCGGCGACAGCCCGCGTCTGGAGTTCATTCGCGGATCCGGTTCGATCAAGGCGGGTGACCGTATCCTGAGTTCAGGTGACGGCGGCGGTCTGCCGCGCGGCCTGCCGGTCGGGGTGGCCGCCAAGGGCGTGGACGGCGCCTGGCGGGTCAAGCTGTTCAGTGATCACGGCGCGATCGACTATGTCCGCGTGCTGTTGTTCCAGAGCTTTGGACAGCTGGTCAGCCCGAACGGCTTGAATGCGCCGCCGCTCGCAGGCCTGACGACCGCGCCGGAGCCGAGCGCGGCCGAGGTCGGGGCGATCCGTGACGCCGCCGCCCGTCGTGCGGCGGCGCAGCAGGCCCAGGCCGAACGGGCGCGTGCCGCGACTGCGACGCCAGCGCCAACGCCTGCGCCCGCCGCTGCCCCGACTGCGGCCCGTCCGGCCGTGACGTCTCCGAGGCCTGCGGTTTCGACCCCGTCGCCTGCGCCGGTTGCGCCCAGCCCTGCGCCGGCGCCCGCTCCGGGAGGCGCGGCGTGAGACGGCCCGTCGCGGTTCGCGTTGTCGGACCTCTTCAGTGGATCGTCTATCCGGCCCTGCTCGTCCTCGCCGCGACGGTCGTTCTGGGAACGCCGCTCCAGCTGTTCGGTTTGCATCTGCCCGAGCCGGTCATTCCGATGATCCTGGCCTTCGCCTGGCCCTTGATCCGGCCCTCGATGCTGGCGCCGGCTGTCTTGTTTCTGATCGGCCTGTTCCTGGATCTGTTCTGGAATACGCCGCTGGGTCTGTGGGCGCTGTGTCTGATGGGCGTCTATGGAACGGTGCTGCTGTCACGCAATCTGCTGGCGGGGCATGAGGGGATGATCCGCTTCGGGGCCTATGCCGCCTGTACGCTGGGCGCCTTCTTTCTGGCCTATCTGGTGGTGACCATGCGGGCGACGAACGCGCCGGCGGTCCTGCCGCTGGTCGGACAGGTCGTGCCGACGCTGCTGCTGTTTCCGATCGCCAACTGGATGCTTGAGCGATTTGACGACGGAGATATTCGGTTCCGATGAGCGGCGAGCCCTCCATCTTCTTTGCCGATGTGAATGAGCGTCAGGGGTCCTTCTTGCGGCGCACCTTCGTCCTGGGCGGGGCGACGGCGCTGGGGATCACCGCGCTGATCGGACGGCTGGGCCAGCTGCAGGTCGTGCAGGCTCAGGAATATGCGACCCTGTCGTCGCAGAACCAGTTCAACTTTCGCATGGTCCCGCCGCCGCGCGGCCTGATCAAGGACCGCAACGGCGTCGTCATCGCCGGCAACCGCCCCAGCTTCCGGGTGCTGGTGGTGCGCGACGAGACCAAGGATCTGGACCAGACCCTGGACCTTTTGGGACGGCTGCTGCCCGACACGCTGGAGCGCCGTCGCGCGATCATCCGCGACGTCAATGCGGCGTCCAAGTTCAACCCGGTGCCGGTCAAGAGCGACCTGACCTGGGAGGAGTTCGCCAAGGTCAATCAGTACGCCAACGAACTGCCCGGCGTGATGGTCGATATGAACGAGGCGCGCTACTATCCGTTCGGCGGATCGTTCGCCCACGTCATCGGCTATGTGGCCAAGGTTTCGGATCGGGACGTCAAGGCGATCCGTGACAAGGGCGAGCAACCGCCCGCGCTGTTGTTCAACCCCAGCTTCCGCATCGGCCGCCAGGGCGTAGAAAAGGCGCTGGACGCGTCGCTGCGCGGAGAGCCGGGCGGCAATCGGGTCGAGGTCGATGCGCGAGGCCGCGTCGTCGCCGAGGACATCGGCGGGTCGCGGCCCGCCTTGCCGGGCAAGGAAGTCATCCTGACGCTGGACGCCGATGTTCAGAACCGGGCTCTGGAAGTGTTTGGCGACGAGTCGGGCGCCTGTGTGGTCATGGATGTGCGCAACGGCGACATCCTGTGCATGATGTCTGCGCCATCGTTCGATCCGAACCTTTTCGTCGGCGGCGTGCCGAGCAAGACCTATCGCGCGCTGGCCGACTATGAGCGCAAACCGCTGCTGGACAAGACGCTGAACGGCACCTTCCCGCCGGGCTCGACCTTCAAACCGACCACGGCGCTGGCTCTGTTGGAAGCCGGCGTCGATCCGAAGCTGACGGTGTTCTGCTCAGGTTCGTATCGGACGGGCAACCGAACGCAGCGATGCTGGGGGCGGCATGGCACCCAGAACATGCACGACGCGATCAAGAACTCTTGCGACGTCTATTTCTACGCCATGTGCAACCGCGCGGGCGTGGACAATATCCGCAAGGCGGGGCTGGCGCTGGGCTTCGAGCACGAGTTCGACATCGGCGTCGGCAACCAGCGCAAAGGCCTGTTGCCGTCCACAGAATGGAAGGCGCGGACCTTCCCGCGCGATCCGGTCTGGCATCCGGGGGAGACGACTTCGGTTGCGATCGGGCAAGGCGCGATCACGGTGAACGCCCTGCAGCTGGCGGTCATGACCTCGCGGTTGGCGAACGGGAAGAAGCAGCTTCAACCGCGCCTGATCAAATCCATCGGCGGCGTCGAACAGCCCAGCGGGGCCGAGGCCCCGGACCTGCCGTTCGATCCGGCCCACGTCGAATATGTACGCCAGGGCATGATCGCCGTGGCCAACGATCGATCCGGCACCGCTTATCGCCAGAGCCAGTTGGGTCTGGGCGACATCCAGATGGCCGGCAAGACCGGCACGGCGCAGGTCCGGAACTACGGCTCCGGCTCGCGCAAGAGCAATATCTGGGCGCTGAAGGACCACAACCTGTTCGTGGCCTTCGCGCCGGTGGATGCGCCGCGATATGCGGTCGCCGTCATCGTCGAACACGGGGGCAAGGGCGGGGCGACCGCCGGCGCGCCGCGTGCGCGTGAGGTGATGCGCACCGTGCTGCTCAAGGATCCGGATATGCGCGCCCGCATCGAACGGCCGCTGCCGCCCGAACCGACCGGCGACGCGATCGTCGAGGACGGGGTAGTCGGCGCCGCGCCCGAGCCCGATGTCGTGGCCCCGCCGCAGCCGAGCCGCCCTGCGCCGTCTGCGACCAGCGGGCCGCGTCCCTATCTGTCCGAGCCCGGCCGATGACCGCCTCGGCCTTGTCACGTCCCGGCGAACGCGAACGCGTCTCGACCAAGCTGGGCCAGATCGACTGGCGGCTGACGGCCTTGCTGTGCGTGGTGTCCGGCACCGGCGCCCTGATGCTGTATTCGGTGGCGGGCGGATCCTGGTCGCCCTGGGCGATGAAACATCTGATCCGGTTCGGCCTGTGTCTGGCGCTGATGCTGATGCTTTCGCTGATCAGCATCCGATATTGGTTCGCCCTGGCCTATCCCATCTATGGGATGGCGCTGTTCATGTTGGCGCTGGTGGAGACGCCGCTGGGCTATACGGCGCTGGGTGCCACGCGATGGCTGGACCTGGGCTTTACCCGCATTCAGCCGTCCGAGATCATGAAGATCGGCGTCGTGCTGGCCTTGGCGCGCTGGTATCACGGGGCCTCAGCCAAGGAGGCGAGTTTCCATTGGAAGCTGATCTTCCCGGTCGGGATCATCGGCTTGCCGTTCTTGCTGGTCGCGCACCAGCCGGACCTGGGATCGGCCATGCTGATCGGTTTGACGGGCGCGGCGATCATGTTCGTCGCCGGACTGAGCTGGCGGATCATCCTGCCGCTGATCATCGCCGCCGCCGTGCTGGTGCCGCCTTATGTGATGTTCGGTATGCATGACTATCAGCGTCACCGGGTGCTGACCTTCCTGAACCCCGAGGCCGACATGTCGGACAAGGGCTATCAGATCGTGCAGTCCAAGATCGCCATGGGGTCGGGCGGACCGCTGGGGCGCGGGTTCGGTCTGGGCAGCCAGAGCCAGCTGGAGTTCCTGCCCGAACGCCAGACCGACTTCATCTTCGCCGCCTTCGCTGAGGAGTTCGGCTTTGTGGGCACCTTCACGCTGTTGGCCTCCTATGCCGCCATCATTCTGATCTCGCTGAGGATCGCCTCGTTGTCGCACAGTCACTTCGGGCGATTGGCGGCGTCGGGCGTGACGGCGACCTTTGCGCTCTATGTGCTGATTAACGGGGCGATGGTGATGGGGCTAGCGCCGGTCGTGGGCGTGCCGATGCCGCTCTTGTCCTATGGCGGCACCGTGATGCTGACCGTCATGATCGGCTTCGGTCTGGTGATGGCGACGCGGGTTCACCGCTACGCTGAACTGCCCAAGGGTCACGGCCTGATCTGACGTTACGTCAGCTAAGTGATCGGCATTCAGGTTTCGCTTTCCAAGGCGGGGATTTCCTGGATAAGGTCATTCCCAACGATGTCTCGCATCGGTTTGGGCCGGTCAGCGACGCACGCCATGGGAGACGAGGAATGACCGATCTGGAGCAATTCCGCGCCGACACGCGCGCCTGGCTGGAGGCGAACTGCCCGGCCGAATGTCGCGGGCCGATGGCCGACGACGAGATGATCTGGGGCGGGCGAAATCCCACCTTCAAGACCCCGGCGCACAAGCTATGGCTGGAGCGAATGGGCGCGCGGGGCTGGACGGCGCCGGAATGGCCCAAGGCATACGGCGGGGGCGGCCTCAGCCGCGAGGAGGCCAAGGTACTGGCCTCCGAACTGCGCCGCATCAAGGCCCAACCGGCCCTGGCCAGTTTCGGCGTCTGGATGCTGGGCCCGGCGCTGCTGGCCTTTGGGACCGAAGAGCAGAAAAAGCGCTTCCTCCCAGAGATCGTGCGCGGCGAGATCCGCTGGTGCCAGGGCTATTCCGAGCCGGGCGCGGGATCCGATCTGGCGTCCATCCAGACGCGGGCCGAGGATCGGGGCGACCATTGGATCGTCAACGGCCAGAAGATCTGGACCTCCTACGCCGACAAGGCCGACTGGATCTTCTGCCTGGTGCGCACGGACCCCGAGGCGCCCAAACATCTGGGCATCAGCTTCGTCCTGTTCGACATGAAGACGCCGGGCGTGACGACGCGGCCGATCACCCTGATTTCAGGCAAGTCGCCCTTCTGCGAGACCTTCTTCGACGACGTGCGGGTGGAGAAGGAAAACCTGGTCGGGACGCTGAACCGGGGCTGGGACGTGGCCAAATACCTGCTGGCGCACGAGCGAACCATGATCGGCGCGATGGGCGAGGTCGGCGGCGGGCGTCCGGTGGGGCAGGTAGCGATGGACGCCATCGGAGCCGACGCGGCCGGGCGTCTGGACGAGCCGATGCTGCGCGCCCGGATCGCGGACCTGGAGATCGACGCCGCCGCCTTCCGCCTGGCGATGGAGCGGGTCGGAGATCAGGTGAAGGCCAAACAGGCGCACCCGGCCATCGCCTCCATGCTGAAATACTATGGCTCCGAGCTGAACAAGCGGCGCCATGAGCTGCTTATGGCGGCGGGCGGGGCCGATGCGCTGGAATGGGAGGGCGAGCGGTCGCATGACGGCAAGGCGGCGCGCGACTGGCTGCGGACCAAGGCCAACTCCATCGAAGGCGGCACCAGCGAGGTTCAGTTGAACATCATCGCCAAACACCTGCTGCAATTGCCGGGAGCGTGAGACGATGCCCCTGATCCTGACCGAAGAACAGACGATGTTGCAGGACGCCGCCGACGGCTTCCTGAACGAACAGGCGCCGATCGCCCATCTGAGGAAGCTGCGGGACGAGCGGGACGCCGACGGGGTGTCGCGCGACCTGTGGCGGACCTTTGGCGAGATGGGTTTCGCCGGCGTCATCATCCCAGAGGTGCTGGGCGGCATGGGGCTGGGCGCCGTAGAGGCCGGGGTGATCGCCGAGAGCCTGGGCCGCACCTTGACGCCGTCGCCGTATCTGGGATCGTCGATCCTGTCCGCCAAGGTGCTGATCGACGGCGGATCGCAGGCGCAGCAGGCCTGGCTACCCAAGATCGCAGCGGGCGAGGCCATCCTGTCGCTGGCGGTGGACGAGGGCGCGAAACACGCGCCGTCGCGGATCACCACGCGGGCCGAGCGCGCGGGCAACGGTTTCAGGCTGAATGGCGCCAAGGCCTTCGTGCTGGACGGCCATGTGGCCGACGCCCTGATCGTCGTCGCGACGGCTGAGGAGGGGACGACGCTGTTCCTGGTCGATCCGGCGACGGCGGGCGTCGCGGTCGAGCGCACGGTGATGGTGGACGCGCACAATGCGGCGCGGATCACGCTGACTGATGTGGCGGTCGACGCCGATGCAGTGATCGGCGCGGTCGGGGGCGGGGAGGCGCTGCTGGACGGCGCGCTGAACCTGGGGCGGGCCTGCGCGGCCTCCAGCCTGACAGGCGCGGGCGATCAGGCGTTCAAGACGACGATGGACTATCTGCGGACCCGCAAACAGTTCGGAAAGCTGATCGGCGAGTTCCAGGCGCTGCAACATAGGGCCGCGCATCTGTTCTCGGAGCTGGAGTTGGCGCGGGCGGCGACGATCGGCGCCCAGATCGCGATCGACGAGGGGCGCGAAGACGCGCCGCTGGCCGCGTCCATCGCCAAGGCCAAGGCCGGGCGGGCCGCCGAGCTGGCGGTGCAGGAGGCGGTCCAGATGCACGGCGGCGTCGGCATGACCGACGAGTTCGACGTCGGCCTGTTCATGAAGCGGGTGCGGGTGCTGAACGAACTGCTGGGAGACGCCGGGTTCCACGCCGAACGTTTGGCGCGGGCGCAAGGGTTCTAGGGTCGGGATTCTAGACCGCCTTTTCGCTCCACAAATCCAGATCCGCTTCGCGCCCGATCAGGGCCAGGCCGGCGGCGATGGATTCGAACTCGCCGCCCGTCTCGATCCGATCGGCGCCGAAGCGGTTCTGGAAAAGCGCCCGCACGGCCGGCACGAAGGAGGTGCCGCCGGTCAGGAAGACGCGGTCGATGGCGTCGGGCGCCAGGCCGCTGCGGGCCATCGCCTGATCCACCGCGCCCTCGATGGCGGCCAGTTCCGGCGCGATCCAGCGTTCGAAATCGGCGCGGGCGACCGGCTTTTCGATATGGACGCCGCCGGCCTGGAACAGGAAGGTCGCCTGGTCGTCGGCCGACAGCGCCATCTTCAGCGTGGAGACGGCGCGGTACAGGTCATGGCCATGGTTGTCGTCCAGCACCTCGATCAGTCGCTCGATCTTCTCGGGCTCCAGCGCGGTGCGGGCCAGGGCGCGGATGTCGCGCATGTCGCGCGAGGCGCGTAGCAGGGCCAGCTGATCCCAGCGGGCGAAGGCGGAATAATACCGCTGGGGAATCGGCAGTTGTTTGCCGACCGAACTGTACAGACCGCCCTTGCCCAGTTCGGGCGAGACCAGCTGGTCGATGATCCGGTAGTCGAAGGCGTCGCCCGCCACGCCGACGCCCGAGCGGGCCAGCGGCGTCGACCGCAGGCCGTCGGGCGTATGTTCGAACCGGATGATCGAGAAGTCGCTGGTGCCGCCGCCGAAGTCGGCGACCAGGACCGTGGCGTCCGCCTTCAGCTGGCGTGCGAAATAGAAGGCGGCGCCGACCGGCTCGTGCGCATAGCGGATGTCGGTGAAGCCCAGCCGTTGGAACGCCGTCTGATAGCGCGACAGGGCCAGGGTCTCGTCCGGATTGCCGCCCGCAAAGGTGACGGGACGGCCGACGATGACGGCGGGCGGGGCGTCCGTCAGGGCGTCGCCGGCATGGTGGCGCAGGCGCAGGAGGAAGGCGGCCAGCAGATCCTCGAAGGCGTAGCGCTTGTTGTCGATCCGGGTTTCGGTGAAGGCGGCGCTGGCGGCGAAGGTCTTGAACGACTGGATGAAGCGGGTCTCCAGCGGATCCTCGACATAGGCGGCGATGGCCCAGGGCCCGGCCTCGACCACACGTTCGGGCGGCTGGCCGTCCACGCCGGGATGGGTCTGGAAGCTGAGCGCCGAGCGGAAGGTGGTCGTCTGGCCCTCAATGGCGTCGAAGGTCACGAGATGGGCGAGGCCGTCCGCATCGGTCAGGGCCACGACCGTATTGGTCGTACCGAAATCGATCCCGATCGTCATCGGTTTCGTCGCCGTCATGGCAGGGCTCCAAGCAGGGGAGCCGGGTTCCTAACGACAGACGGGGCAATAGCAAGGGCTAATGAGGGCGCGCGGCCGCGTCAGACCACGGCGTTGCCGGGCACACCCAAAATGCGCCGCTTCTGGGATTCGTACTCGTCGTTGGAAATCGCGCCACTATCGCGCAGAGCCGCGAATTTAGCGAGGTCGTCCGCAGACGCAGTTTCCCGACGAGGCGCCGCGTTTAGTCGAAGCATCAGGTCGGCATTGTAGGCGCGGATGATGCCGCTCAGAAGGAAGACATCAACCAACAACCAAATGCCGAGCGCGCCGAGAAAGACGAAGCCTAGGCCAAATCAAATGGTCGCCCAGCCCAGGATCGTAAGCATGAGTTGGCCCACAGCGGAACCCGTGCGGCCCGCGTAGAAGCGATGCCCACCGACGCCGCCCGTGAAAAACCAAAGCAGATAGGCGACGCCTGCCGACTTCTTGTTTGACTCGAACGCCATCAGCGCCTGCGTGTCGGCGCTCAGGCCGGTCGATTGATTTGACATGGTCACCCCCGTGATGACTCTCGTCATTCAACCTAGACGTTTTCCAGTCAAGTGCTTTGAGTTGTGATCTGCTGCTTTGTAGCGCCGAGCGTAAGTGGCGGAAGCGGTGGGATTCGAACCCACGGACGGCTCTCACCGTCGCTGGTTTTCAAGACCAGTGCCTTAAACCACTCGGCCACACTTCCTTGCCGCCGCAGCGGAGGCGGACGCCATAGCAGGCGAACGGGTCATTAACCAAAGCGGAAATGTCTTCGGTCATCCTGTTTTCGTTGTTTTTTGCGAGGCGGGTCGATGACGTTTGGACAGGGAGTGCGCGGCGCGCTGATCCTGGGGCTGTTCTCGCTGCTGGCCGCCTGTTCCACCGTAGGCGGAACTGGCGTGCGTGGGACGGTCGCCGGGCGCGGCGAGGATCATCCGCCCGTCGTCAAGGATCCGGCACCTATCGTGTCGGGGACGATGCGGCCCTATCAGGTGCGCGGGCGCTGGTATACGCCCAAGGAACAGCCGGATTATGAAGAGGTGGGGATGGCGTCCTGGTACGGCGACGCCTTCAACGGCCGGCCGACCTCGACCGGCGAGCGGTTCGACATGCATGCCCTGACGGCGGCGCACAAGACCCTGCCTCTGCCCGGCCTGGTCGAGGTGACGAACCTGGAGAACGGGCGGCGACTGGTGGTGCGGATCAATGACCGCGGGCCGTTCGTGGAAAGCCGGATCATCGACCTGTCGCGCGAGGCGGCGAGCGAACTGGGGATGCTGTCGCAGGGCGTGGGGCGGGTAAGAGTGCGCTATCTCGGCCGGGCGCCGCAGCAGGGCGGGGGCACGTTGTTGAGGGCGTCGGCGCAGACGCCGCGAGGCGCGGTCCCGGCCAGCCCGCCCGTCAGCGCGGCCATTATCGCCCCCGCGCCGGCCGCGGTTGCGGAGGTGACGACCTTCTGGGTTCAGGCAGGCACTTTCTCGGACCAGGTCGAGGCCGGGCGAATCGCCGACAGCCTGAGCGGCTGGGTGCGGGCCGATCGGGGCGCGGGGCGGTTCAATGTGGTGGTGGGCCCTTGGGACAGCGCCAATGCGGCCGAGGCGGCGCGTCAGTCGGTCGTGGCGCGAGGTTATGCGGGCGCCCTGTTGATATCCGGCAGCTGATCGCGCGGGCGGGCTTGCGCCGGGCGGCGTCGGCGCGCCATGAAGGCGCGTGACCCGTGGACAATTCATAAGCTTCGAAGGCGGCGAGGGCGCCGGCAAATCGACCCAGGTCGGGCGGCTGGTCGCGCGGCTGCAGGCGGTGCTGGGCGAGCGCAGGGTCGTGCGTACGCGCGAGCCGGGCGGGTCCAAAGGCGCGGAGGTGATCCGCAATCTGGTGGTGGCCACGGACGCCGAGCCGTGGTCGGCCATGACCGAGACCCTGCTGATGTACGCCTCGCGCTCGGACCATCTGGAGCGGACCATCCGCCCGGCGCTGGCGGCCGGCGACTGGGTGGTGTGCGACCGGTTCGCCGATTCCAGCCGGGCCTATCAGGGCGCTGGCGGCGGCGTGGCGCAAAGCTTCATCGAACAGATTGACGCGGGCGTGGTCGGGGACGATCAGCCGGACCTGACCCTGGTGTTCGACCTGCCGGTCGAGGTCGGGCTGGAGCGAGCGTTCGGGCGCGGCCTGTTCGAGACGCGGTTCGAATCCAAGGGTCTGGAATTCCATCAACGCCTGCGCGAGGGCTTCCTGCGCATCGTCGAGGCCAATCCGCAGCGTTGCGTGCTGATCGACGCGGTCGGATCGCTGGACGAGGTCGAGGCGCGGGTCTGGCAGGCGGTTCAGGACCGGCTGCTGTGAGCGATCACCCGCGCGACCGTTTCGACCTGATCCCTGATGCCGCAGCGGAGACGGCGTTTCTGGACGCCTGGGAACGGGGGCGGTTGCACCACGCCTGGCTGCTGTGCGGGGTCGAGGGGACGGGCAAGGCGACCTTCGCCTATCGGGCGGCGCGACGGCTGCTGGGCGCGGCGGCCGATCCGGCGTCCGGGCCGCTGGGCGCGCGGCGCGATGATCCGGTCAGCCGGCTGATCTCGGCCCAGTCGCATCCGGACCTGCTGGTGTTGGAACGGCTGGTTGAGGGCGGCAAGACGAAGAAGTCGATCTCGGTCGATCAGTCGCGCGAATTGCCGGAGTTCTTTTCAAAGAGCCCGTCGCAAGCCCAGTTTCGGGTGGCGATCATCGATGCGGCAGACGACCTTAATCTTAACGCCGCCAACGCCTTGCTGAAGGTTCTTGAGGAGCCGCCCGAGCGTGGCCTCCTGTTTTTGGTCACCCATGCGCCGGGGCGGTTGCTGGCGACGATCCGGTCGCGGTGCCGGCGGCTGAGCTTTCCGATCTGGGCGCCGGATCGGCTGGAGACCCTGGTGCGCAACCGGACGGGCGCAGAGCGTGAGGACGCCGAACATGCGGCGATCATGGCGGGCGGATCGCCCGGCGCGGCCCTGGCCCTGGCGTCAGGCGCAACGTTTGAGATGGATCAACTGGCGCGGCGCTGGGTCGAGGGCGAAGTGGACCGGGCTGAAGCCCTGGCCATCGCCGACCGGTTCCGTGGGGCCGAGGGGCAGGAGCGGTTCGAGACCCTGATGGACCGGCTGATCGCGGCGGTGCGGATGCGCGCCTTGCAGAGCGCGCCGGGGGCCGGCAATCGCTGGGCCGAACTGTGGGAGCGGCTGCAGCCCCTGCCGGAGCGGGCGGCGGGATTGAACCTGGACAAGGCCGATGTGCTGGCCGGGGCGCTGGCGGACCTGAAGCGGGTTCAAGCCCAGCAGGAGCGGATGGGCTGATGCTGATCGACAGTCACGTGAACCTGCACGCGCCGCAGTTCGACGAGGACCGGGACGCCGTGATCGCGCGCGCGCGAGAGGCGGGCGTCGGGCTGATGGTGGAGATTTCCGACAAGCTGACGACCTTCGAGGCGACCCACGGGATCGCTATGGCGAACCCCGACATCTGGTGCACGGTCGGGGTCCATCCGCACGAGGCCAAGGATGCGGCGGACCTGACGGCGGCAACCCTGATCGAACTGGCCCAGCGGCCCAAGGTGGTCGGAATCGGCGAATGCGGTCTGGATTTCCATTACGACTTCAGCCCGCGCGAGATGCAGGCGGCGGTGTTCCGGCAACATGTGGCGGCGGCGCGCGAGACGGGATTGCCGCTGGTGATCCACACGCGTGAGGCGGACGACGTGATGGCCGGGATCCTGCGCGAGGAGCATGCTGCGGGACCGTTCAAGATGTTGATGCACTGCTATACGAGTGGTGCGGAACTGGCGAAAATCGCTGCTGAAATGGGCGCCTGGTTTTCGGTTTCCGGTATCGCGACCTTCAAGGCGGCCGAGGACGTGCGGGCGGTGATCCGCGACATGCCGGGCGACCGCATCATCGTCGAGACCGACTGCCCCTATCTGGCGCCCATTCCGCATCGCGGACGGCGCAACGAGCCGGCCTACATCGGTCATGTGCTGGACAAGCTAGGCGAAATCCGAGGCTGGAGTGCCGAGGAGGCGGACCGCATCACGACCGAGGCCTTCTTCGGCCTCTTTGACCGGATACCCAGACCCGCATGAGTTTCGAAGTCGTGATTCTGGGCAGCGGATCTTCGGGCGGCGTGCCACGCGGGGACGGCGACTGGGGCGCCTGCGACCCGGCCGAGCCCAAGAACCGGCGCACGCGCTGTTCAATGCTGGCGAGAAAGACCGGCGCGGAGGGTGTGACCAACATCCTGATCGACACGTCGCCGGACCTGCGCGAACAGATGCTGGCCAGCGGCACGAAGCATGTGGATGCGGTTCTCTACACCCACGATCATGCGGACCAGACCCACGGCATCGACGACCTGCGCACCTTCGCCGCGCGGGCCAGGAAGCGGATACCGGCGTGGATGGATGAGCCGACCCACGGCTCGCTGACGCATCGGTTCGACTACATTTTCGAGAGCAAGTTCGGTTATCCGCCGCTGCTGGACGCTCGGATCATTCCGCCGCATGGCACGGACTGGTCGGTCGAGGGCGCGGGCGGCGCGATCCCGGTCACGACTTTCGACCAGGCGCACGGGCCGATCCGCTCGGTGGGGTATCGGTTGGGCGACGTCGCCTATTCCAGCGACGTGTCCGACCTAGACGAGGCGGCCCTGGCGGCCGTGGCCGGCTGTAAGCTCTGGATCGTGGATGCGCTGCGTTATGCGCCGCATCCAACCCACGCCCATCTGGACCAAGCTCTGGCGTGGATCGCCGCAGCTGACATCGAACGCGCGGTGCTGACGAATTTGCACATCGACATGGATTACAAGGTGTTGTCGGCGCTTGTTCCCGAAAACGTCGAGGTCGGATTCGATGGCTGGAGCCGAGTGATCGGCTAGCTTGCGCCGACCTTGTGGTTTTTCCAGTCGAATAACTCTTCCAGCACCTGCACCGCCTGGCCGCGTTCCGACGTCAGATCCGGGTCGCGGTTCATGATCAGACGCGCATCATCGGCGGCGGCCAGCATCAGGCTGCGGTGGCGGATCGGATCGGCGAAGCGGTAGGCGGGAAAACCGCTCTGTTTCAGGCCCAGGGGATCGCCGCCGCCACGCAGGCGAAAGTCTTCCTCGGCGATGACGAAGCCGTCCTCGGTGCGACGCAGGGTTTCGAGCCGCTCTTTCGCCGTCTCGCCGAGGGTGCCGTCCTGACCGCCATACAGCAGGATGCAGGAACTGGCCTTGGCGCCGCGACCGACGCGGCCGCGCAACTGGTGCAACTGCGCCAGACCGAAACGGTCGGCGTGTTCGATCACCATGATCGAGGCGTTGGGCACGTCCACGCCGACTTCGACCACCGTGGTGGCGACGAGGACCGGCAGGCGGCCGTCGGCGAAGTCGGCCATGACAGCCTCGCGCTCTGCGCCCGGCATCTGGCCGTGAGCGAGGCCGACCTCCACGCCCAGCATGCGCCGCAGATCGTCGGCGCGATCGACGGCGGCCGCCAGGTCGATGGCCTCGGAGTCCTCAACCAAGGGACAGATCCAATAGGCCTGGGCGCCGCTGTCGACGGCGTTCTTCAGACGGGCGGCAACCTCGCCGATACGGGCCAAGGGCAGGACGGCGGTCGTGACGGGGGTGCGGCCGGGCGGCTTTTCCAGCAGGCGACTGACCTCCAACTCGCCGTACTGCGTCAGCTCAAGCGTACGGGGAATGGGGGTGGCCGACATGGTCAGCAGGTGCACGGCGCCCAGGCGCGGGTCGCCCTTAGCTTGCAGCCGCTGGCGTTCGTTGACGCCGAACCGGTGCTGTTCGTCGATGACGGCCAGGGCCAGGCGATCGAAGCGGACGGCGTCCTGGAACAGGGCATGGGTGCCGATGGCGACCTGGACGTGACCCGAGGCCAGTGCGGCCAGTTTCTCGCGCCGTTGCGCCGGGGTGTCGCGGCCGGTGAGCAGGACCGCAGTCACGCCAGCCGCGCCCAGCATGGGGCCGAGCTTCTCGTAATGCTGGCGGGCCAGGATTTCGGTGGGGGCCATGAGTGCGGACTGGAAGCCGCTGGCAGCGGCGTCGGCTAGCGCCAGGGCGGCGACGGCGGTCTTGCCCGAGCCGACATCGCCTTGCAGCAATCGGCCCATCTGCTGGCCCGACGCCAGATCACGACGGATTTCGGCGACGGCCTGGGCCTGGGCGTTGGTCAGCTGGAATGGCAGGGCCTGGAGCAGGTGTTCGGACGCTTCACCGGAGGCGATGGCGGGGGCGGGCCTGATCTCGCGGGCGCGGCGACGACGGGCCAGAGCCAACTGGTGGGCCAGGAACTCGTCATAGGCCAGGCGCTGGCGGGCGGGGGCGTCGGGCGACAGGTCCATCTCGCCTGTAGGGGCATGCAGAGCGTCCAGAGCGGCGCGCCAACCCAGCCAGTTCTGCTTCTTGAGCCAGGCGGGATCCTGCCATTCCGGCAGGTCGGGCGCGGCGGGCAGGGCGGCCTGGACCAGTTTACGCAACTGACGCGAGCTGAGGCCCTGTGTCGCCGGATAGACGGGCTCGCACGCCGGAATGTCGGCGGCCTTTTCGAGTGTCACGATGTCCGGATGGACGATCTGGACCTCGCCATTGAACCTTTCGACCTTGCCCGCGACCAACCGCGTCTCGCCGCGCGGCAACAGCCGGTCGATGTGCTGGGGCGAACCGCCGAACCAGACCAGATGCACGAAGCCCGTGGGATCGCTGGCCCGGACCTTCAGCGGTGCGCCAGGACGGCTGGGCGTGAAGAGGCGGTCGATGGTCACGGTGAAGACGCCCACCTCGCCATCGACCGCGGTGGCGGCCTCGGCAGGGCGGCGCACGATGACGCCGGACGGGCTCAGGAACAGCAGATCGCGAACCAGCGGGCCCGCCACCTTTTGCACCAGAGGCAGGACGCGAGGGCCCACGCCCTTGAGGGTCGAGACCTCGGCGAACAGGGGAAAGAGAATCTGCGGACGCATCGCCGTGAACATAGCGTGACCATGACGGGTGGCGAAGTCCGTTCAGGAACGCTATCTGCGCTTCTTCCATTTGAAGACGCTAACGCTCGCCACGCGGTGGCTCGCTGCTTGAGCGTCTTCCCACTTTGCCGGGCAAGGATTCTTGTGGCCGAAATCGACGCGCGTCCCGAAAGCGAAATGACCCCTGAGCAAATGACGCCTGAGCGCAGGCAGCGGTTGGGCCGCATACAGTTCCGCGCCTGGCGGCGGGGCTTTCGCGAGGCTGACATGGTGCTGGGTCCGTTTTCCGATCAGGTCGCGCCGACCCTTACCGATGCGGAACTGGACCAATTCGAGCGGCTGATCGACGAGGAAGACCAGTGGCTTTACGGCTGGATCATCGAGCGTGATCCGACGCCGCCCGAGTTCGAGACGCCGGTGATGGCCAAGGTGCGCGCCTTCATGCGCGCCCACGTCGCGGCCGAAGTCGGCAAGGGAATCGGCTGATGGACGACAAGGTCGAATACCGAACCGACGCCGACTTGGGCGGCGCGCCCGAGGGGTTGGACGCGCTGATCGTCGCCGAACGGATCAAGGCCGGCGGCGGCGTCGGCCTGTTCGTCGCACGCGACTTTCAGAGGTCGGGCAGCTTCTTTCAGGCGTTTCAGTTCTTCTCGAAAGATATTGAAGTCCTGGATTATCCGGCGTGGGACTGTCTGCCCTATGACCGACTGAGCCCCACGGCGGGAATCGCCGCGCAGCGGATGGCGACGCTGACGCGGCTGGCGATGCGCAAGCCTGGCGATGCGCCTGTTCTGGTCGTGACGACGGTGTCGGCGGCCATTCAGCGCACGCCGCCCAAGTCGGTCACGACACAGGCCGGGTTCGAAACCAAGGTCGGACGCGATCTCGATATCCAGGCGCTGGAGCGCTATTTCGCCGCCAACGGCTATGTCCGGGCCTCGACCGTGTCGGAGCGCGGTGAGTTCGCGGTGCGCGGCGGGGTCGTCGACGTCTATCCGCCCGGCTTCGAGGAGCCGGTCCGGCTGGACATGTTCGGATCCGAGCTGGAATCGATCCGCACCTTCGATCCCGAAACGCAGCGGTCGACCGGCCAGATGACGTCCGTGTCCCTCGCGCCGGTGTCGGAAGCGCTGCTGGATGCGGCCGCCATCTCGCGCTTTCGCACGGGCTATCTGAACCTGTTCGGCGCGCCGGGCGACGACCCGCTGTATGCGACGATCAGCGAGGGCGCGCGGCGTCAGGGCATGGAACAGTGGCTGCCGCTGTTTTATGAGACCTTGGACAGCCTGTTCGACTATCTGCCGGACGACGCGGCGATCTTCCTAGACAACCAGGTCGAGACGGCCCGCGCCGAGCGATGGGATCTGGTCGCGGACGCCTATGATGCGCGCGCCGAGGCGGCCAAGGCCAAAGGACAAGCCAGCGCCAATCGCGCCTTGCCGCCAAAGCGGCTCTATCTGGACGCCGGAGACTGGAACCAGGCGCTGGCGGGTCGCGCCGTGCGTCGTTTCACGCCCTTCTCCACGGGAGGCGAGGATGCCGGAGGACGGTTGGGCAGAACCTTCGCCGCCGAGCGGGCGCAGGACAGCGTCAATCTGTTCGAGGCGGTGGCGGCCCACGCGGCGGCGCTGAAGGCCGAGGGCAAGCGGGTGCTGTTCGCCTCCTGGACCGAAGGGTCGTCGGAGCGGCTGGCCACCATGCTGGCCGACCATGGGCTGGATCACATCGTCGCCGTGCGCGACTGGGCCGATGTTCAGGCGGCCCCGAAAGATCTCTATCTACGCGGCGTCCTGCCGGTCGAGCACGGCTTTGTCACCGACGAGGTGGCGGTCATTTCCGAGACTGACATCCTGGGCGATCGTCTGGCGCGACCGCGCAAGAAGCGCCGCGCCTCGAACTTCCTGGCGGAGGCGTCGGCCCTGACGACGGGCGATCTGGTCGTTCACCTGGATCACGGGATCGGCCGCTATGAAGGGCTCAAGACGCTGGAAATCCAGCAGGCCCCGCACGACTGTCTGGAGCTGTTCTACGCCGGCGAGAGCAAGCTCTATCTACCAGTTGAAAACATTGACCTTCTGACGCGGTACGGTTCGGACTCCGAGGGCGTCCAACTGGACAAGCTGGGCGGCGCAGGCTGGCAGGCCAGAAAGGCCAAGGCCAAGGAACGTCTGCGCGCCATGGCCGAGGGGCTGATCGCTCTGGCCGCCAAACGGGCGCTGCGCGAGACCGATGCGGTCACGCCGCCGCCGGGTCTGTTCGCCGAGTTCTGCGCGCGCTTCCCCTATGAGGAGACCGACGATCAGCTGAACGCCATCGGCGATGTGCTGGAAGATCTGGGCAAGGGCACGCCGATGGATCGCCTCATCTGCGGCGACGTCGGCTTCGGCAAGACCGAGGTGGCGCTGAGGGCCGCCTTCGTCGTCGCCATGACGGGTCAGCAGGTGGCGATCGTCGCGCCGACGACCCTGCTGGCGCGCCAGCACTACAAGACCTTCACCGAACGCTTCGCCGGCTGGCCGGTCAAGGTGCGTCAGTTGTCGCGGATGGTGGGGTCCAAGGAGGCGGCGGAGACGCGCGCTGGGCTGAAGGACGGCTCGGTCGAGATCGTCGTCGGCACCCATGCGGTGCTGAGCGAACAGGTCGGCTTCCGCGACCTGGGCCTGGTCATCGTCGATGAGGAACAGCACTTCGGCGTCAAGCACAAGGAGAAGCTGAAGACGCTGCGCGCCGACGTGCATCTCTTGACCCTGACCGCCACGCCAATCCCGCGCACGCTTCAGATGGCGCTGTCGGGCATCCGCGAGATGTCGATCATCGCCACCCCGCCGGTCGATCGTCTGGCGGTGCGGACCTACGTCACGCCGTGGGATCCGGTCCTGGTGCGTGAGGCCCTGCTGCGCGAGAAATATCGCGGGGGTCAGGCCTACTACGTCGCGCCGCGTCTGAAGGACCTGCCCGCCATCGAGAAGTTCCTGCGCGAACAGGTCCCCGAAGTGAAGTTCGTCGTCGGTCACGGCCAGATGAGTGCGACCCAGCTGGAAGAGGTGATGAGCGCCTTCTACGACGGGGAATATGACGTCCTGGTCTCCACCACGATCGTCGAGAGCGGGTTGGACATTCCGACGGCGAATACGCTGATCGTGCACCGCGCCGACATGTTCGGCCTGGCGCAACTGTATCAGATCCGGGGTCGGGTCGGGCGGTCCAAGGCCCGCGCCTTCGCCTATTTGACCACCGATGCGGTCAAGCCGATGACCTTGTCAGCCGAGCGGCGGTTGCAGGTTCTGCAGTCGCTGGACAATCTGGGCGCCGGCTTCCAGCTGGCCAGCCACGATCTGGACCAGCGCGGCGGCGGGAATCTGCTGGGCGACGAACAGTCGGGCCACATCCGCGAGGTCGGCGTCGAACTGTACCAGCAGATGCTGGAAGACGCCGTGGCGGAGTTGCGCGAGAAGGGCGAGGGACAGGCCGTGGATCGTGGTTGGTCGCCGTCGATCAATGTCGGTGCTTCTGTCCTCATTCCAGAAGATTACGTGCCAGACCTGAACGTGCGTCTCAGCCTCTATCGTCGTCTTTCCGACGCCGAACAGGCCGAGGATCGCGAAGCCCTGGCCGCCGAACTGATCGACCGTTTCGGGCCCTTGCCGGATGAGGCGCAGCAACTGCTGAAGATCGTCGGCATCAAGTCGAACTGCCGCAAGGCCTGCATCGAGAAGATCGACATCGGACCGCGCGGTGCGGTCCTGACGTTGCGCGACAACAGCTTCCCCAATCCGGCGGGACTGGTCGGGCTGATCCAGAAGAACCACGCCTTCTGGAAAATTCGGCCGGATCAGAAGATCGTCGTTTCGGGCGATTGGCCGACGGCGGAAGAGCGTCTGAAGGTGGCCGAGCGGATCACTGCCGATCTGGCGCGGGTGGCGGGGGCGTAAAGCCCCTCAGCGCGTCTTTTCGAACAGGTCGGCCGAGGCGCGCTCAAGCAGGGCGGCGGCGCTTTCGTCGGGGCGCATCTCGGCGGCGCCGACGTCGAACTCGGCGACGAACGGCGACCTGTCTGGACCTGCGTCGAAGGCGGTGCAGCCGATCACGGCGGCGATTCGCTCTGCAGCCAGACGCGCCGGTTCAGCGTGGGTCGCAGGCAGGGCGAGGGCGAATACCTCCTTCGCCAAGCGGGCAGGGGTGTCCTCGACGCGGACCAGGCGCGAAACCATGGCCCCGATCTGCGGCATGGCGCGATCCAGCCAACCGCCCTGACGGGCCCAAGTGACGGATTCTGTTTCGCGCACTCTCAGAACGCAGACGGATAGCGGGCGCTTGCGCGCGCGCGAGGCCTCGGCGACGCGGCCCAGGTGGCTGGCGAAGAGTTCGGGCGTGAACAGGCCCGTCTCCGGGTCCATCACATCCAGGCTGCGCACCGAGTCCAGCGTCTTGCGGATGCCCAAATGGATGCGATGCGCGCCGGCCAAGGCCAGGATCCGCTCGGCCGTTTCGCTCTCGGGCGTGTCGGCGGAGGCGACGTCTGCGAAGCCGCGATTGAACAGTTCAGCCAGGCTGATCTCGTTCCTGCCGCGCAGATAGAGCATCAGCGGGATGTGATACAGGCGCGTGTTGCGCTTCATGCCCGCCGCGATCGACAGGGCCGGCGCATGGTCTTCGGCGCCCCACAGAACGGCGGCGTCAAACGGGCTTTCGTGCAGATAGTCGAAGGCGGTGTAGGGCGTCGGCGCCGCGACCACCTCGACCCCGGCCGCGGTGAGGGCGTTCGACAGGGCGAGAAAGCGCCGGTCGGCGACGCCGGCGGCCAGAACACGCAAGGGACCATCGTCGTCTGTCCGCTTATCTAGACCCACCCCGCGCGTGGCGAAGGTGGTGACGCGCAGTCGATACTCTTCCTCGGCGATGGCGGCTCGGCCCAGCTGTTCCAGACGCAAAGCGGCTTGGGCCGGATGCGGCGGCGTGGAAGTGGTCAGATCCGCACCCTTCACCGAATCAGGGCGGGCGCCGATGACCATGATGGGCAGCCGGCGCGGCTCGGCGGCGGCGCGCAGCCGTGAAGCCACGTCGGCGTCGAAGGTGTTGATGTCGATGACGGCGGCTTCGAGCGGAAAATCCTGAAGCGTCATCTCGGCGGAGACGACGTCGCGGGCGGTCACTGTCGTCCAGCCCAGCGCATCAAGACCCGCAGCGAGCGGCCCGATCCGGCCATCGTCAGCCGCCAGGATCAATACGCGCGCGTCGAAAGCCAAGCCGATCGTCTCCAAAAGTCGCCGCGCCACTAGCCGGCCGGAAACGCGCGGACCATAGCGACGAGGGTGTTAAGGATGCAATGTCGTCCGGCCGAAGGGATGCGGCCGGATCGCGAATGATCGCCCTCACGCGGATGAGACTTTCGCCGCAGACGAATTCCGCTAGGTTCCGCCGCTTGTGCAACGGTTGTGGGGACCGATTTGAGTGAGCAACTGACATGGTCGGTCCTGAAAGCGCCCGGGTTCTGGGGCGGGCTGGCCGTGAGAGCGTTTACCCGCAGCTGGGGGCGCGACGTCATGCTCTATACGGGCGGCGTGTCCTTCTTCGCCCTGCTGGCCGTGTTTCCGGCGATCGCCATCCTGATCGGCTTCTACAAGCTGGGTCTGTCGATCAGCGAAGTCAGCGCCCAGGCGACCGCTTTGTCGGACCTGTTGCCCAAAGCGGCGCAGACCATTTTTCAGGGCGAGATCACGCGTTTGAGCAATGCGTCGGCGCGAACGGTTTCCGCTCAGAGCGCCTTCGCCCTGTTCGTCGGCGCCTATGCCGCGCACCGAGGTTTCAAGGCCTTGTTGGCGGGATTGAACCTGATCCATGACGAGACCGAGCCGCACGGCTTCTTCAAGTTCAATCTGCTGGCCTTCTTTGTGGCCATCTTCGCCTTTGCGCTGTTCACGGTCGTGTCGGGGGCGGTCGTGACCGTGCGCATTATGGCGCATGCGTCGTCGTCGGCCGCCGGCCTACCTGGGCGCAGCGGCATGGCGCCGCTGGACGCCTTCCTGCCCGCTATCGGCTTGGTCATCGGACTGACCCTGCTTTACCGCTACGCCATGAGCCACAGGACGCCGGTCGCCTGGCTGCCGGCGACGGCGGGCGGTTTGGTGGCGACATTGATGTCGGTCGTGTCGTCATGGCTGTGCGCGATCTATGTCGAACAGATCGCGCCGCTGGGGGCCACCTATGGATCGGTCGGCGCCGTGGTGGTGCTGCTGATCTGGCTGTCGTGGAACGTCAACGCCATCTTTTACGGCGGAGCGTTCGCCACCGAGATGGAACTGGCGGCCAAGGCGCGCGCGATCGCCGACACGCCGCCGGCCGATGTCGTCAATCTGTCGGAGCGTAGGGCCGGGCGCCGGTCTCGATCGTAATGCGAAGAAGGCCGTCGGCCTCGTCGATCTCGAGCACGCGCCCGTCTTTCTGAGACATCAGAAACGGCACATCGATCCGGGCCATCGGATCGGTGGCCAGCAGCACGATCCGCGCGCCGGGCGAGGCGGTTTCCAACGCCTTCATCAGCTTCAGGCTGGGAACAGGGCAGCGGTGACCCCTGGCGTCTATGACGACAGGGTCGCTCACGCGAGCCGATCCGCCAGCAGTTCCAGCGCCACACGAACGCTGGCTTGGCGAATGTCGTCGCGGCCGAGGTCGCCGAACCGCTCGACACGGTGAACGACGCCTTGTGGGCCTGACGCTGCGAAGTGGACCAGACCCACGGGTTTATCGACCGATCCGCCGCCCGGTCCGGCCACGCCTGTCACGGACACAGAGACGGAGGCGCGCGAGTGCGCCACGGCGCCCTCAGCCATGGCAACCGCGACGGCTTGCGACACGGCGCCGTGGGCGGACAGGCTTTCCAGCGACACGCCCAGCATCTGGGCCTTGGCCTCGTTGCTGTAGGTGACGAAGCCGCGATCCAGGACCGCTGACGAACCGGGAATGGCCGTGATCGCACCGGACACCAGACCGCCCGTGCAGCTTTCGGCCGTCGCCAGCATCAGGCCGCGTTCGCTGGCCGTTGCGACAATCTGTTGCGCCAGGTGCGCGATATCTTGGGAAAACATGGTCTTTTCATAGGCCGCGAACCCCGCTCTAACCAGAGCCATGACCGAGGCTGTCGATCCGTTACGCCCCGCCGCCCCGACATCGGATCGCATCGCGCCGATCCTGTTCGCCGTCGCCATCTTCACATCGGCCTGTCTGGTCTTCGTCGTTCAACCGATGGCGGCCAAGCTGCTGTTGCCGACGCTGGGCGGATCGCCTTCGGTGTGGAACGCGTCGATGGTGTTCTTCCAGACCGCGCTGCTCGCTGGATATGGCTATGCGCACCTGCTGCAACGTTTGGCGACGATGCGGGCGCAGGTCGGGGTTCACCTGGGCCTGCTGATCGTGGCGGCGTTTTTCCTGCCCCTGCAGATCAGCGGCCTGTTGGGGGATCCCGATCCGTCCCAACCGGCGATGTGGCTGCTGGCGACGCTGGCGGTGTCCATCGGCGCGCCGTTCGCTGTGCTGTCTGCGACTGCGCCGCTGCTTCAGGCCTGGTATGCGCGCGTGCGGGCCGGACATGCAGACGGCCAGAACCCCTACGTTCTCTATGCCGCCTCGAACCTGGGCAGCTTCTTGGCCCTGCTGGCCTATCCGGTCGTGATCGAGCCGTTGGCCAGCCTGCCGGATCAGCGCCTGGGCTGGAGCGTCGGCTATGGGCTGTTCGTGGTGATGGTCGTGGGGCTGGGCGTTCAGGTCTGGCGACGACGCGAGATTGGAACGGCGGAGCCCGCGCCACTTGAGGCCAGCCCGCCGATTGCTTGGCGCGAAAAGGGGATGCTGGTTCTGCTGGCCGCCGCACCGTCCAGTCTGATGCTGGGGGTGACGGCGCATCTGACGACGGATGTGGCTTCGGCGCCCTTTCTGTGGGTCATACCGCTCGCGCTCTATCTGCTGACGTTTGTCATCGCTTTCCAGACCCGGCCGGCGATTTCGCCAGCCATCGGCCTTGGTTTGCAGGCGGCGGCGGCAGCGGCCTGCGCCGCCCTGATTGCGTTCCGGACAGGCGAATGGCTTCTGGTGTTCACCGTCAATCTGGCGGCCTTCTTCTTCACCGCGCTGATGTGTCACCAGAGGCTGGCGGCGCGGCGGCCGGCGCCGGATCGTCTGACCGAATTCTATCTGTTGCTGTCGCTGGGCGGCGTAGTCGGCGGACTGTTCAATGGCCTGATCGCGCCGGCCGTTTTCGACATGGTGTGGGAATATCCGCTGGTGCTGGTGGCGGTCGGATTGCTGCGGCCGTGGAGCCGTCGCGAGATCAGGCCGTGGGAGATCATCTGCTGCGTCGCCGGCGTGGTCATCGCACTGTTGGGGCCGCTGTCGATGGAGGCGGTCCGCTATGCGCCCGACATTCGCGCGGCCATCCCGGACGCCGAACTGGTGCGGATCGCGCAAGCCATCCTGGGGATCGCGACCCTGTTCGCCTTCCTGGTCCGCGATCGGGCGGTGATGTTCACGATCGTTTTGGCCGCCATCGTATGGTCCGGCTATCATCTGGCGCGCGGTTATGACTGGGCCCTGTCGGAACGCAGCTTCTTTGGCGTGATGCGGGTGGCCAATATCGACGATCCGCTGATGGGCGGGCCGGTCCATGTGCTAATGCACGGCACGACTTTGCATGGCGCCCAGGCCCAGGCGCCGTCGAACCGCTGTCAGCCCACGCTCTATTATGCGACCTCGACGCCGCTGGGGCAGGCGATGCTGCAGATGCAGACGAGACGACTGGACGGCGCACGCGTCGGCGTGGTGGGACAGGGCTCGGGCGCCATGGCCGCCTACAAGCGCGCCCAGGACCAGCTGACCTTTTTCGAGATCGATCCGATGGTGGATCGGCTATCGCGCGACCCTAAATGGTTCAGCTTCATCAAGGGCTGCGCCGATGGGCCGGTGCGGACGGTTCTGGGGGACGCGCGCCTGACTATGGATCGCGAGCCGTCGGGATCCTACGACCTGCTGGTCATCGACGCCTTCTCGTCCGACGCCGTGCCGACGCATCTGCTGACGGTGGAGGCGATCCGCGGCTATCTGCGGCTGCTTGCGCCCGACGGCGTCGTGGTGCTGCATCTGTCGAACCGGAACCTGGAGATCACCCTGCCGGCCGAGGCGGCGGCGCAGGCGCTGAAGGTCCCGCACCTGCACCAGGTCTATATCGAGCAGTCGGGCCAGGGCGACATGGCCGAGGCCTCGACCGAGGCCTTGCTGATCGGCAAGAGTCCGGCGGCGCTGGAGGGCTTCAGGGACGATGCGCGTTGGCGCAAGCTGTCGCCGACGACGGTGCGTCCGTGGACGGACGACTACGTCAATCTGTTCGGATCGCTGGTGCGTCAGATGAAGATGGCGGCGCGCTAGGCGACTGGCGTTTCCACAGTCGCCACGGCCTGGGCGGCCAGACCCTCGCCGCGTCCGGTGAAACCAAGCCCTTCGGTCGTGGTCGCCTTGACGCTGACGGCGTCGAGCGGAAGGCCCAGCAGCCCGGCAATCCGGTCGCGCATGGCCTGGCGGTGCGGCTTCACCTTGGGTCGTTCGCAGATTAGGGTGACGTCGAGATTGACGATGCGGCCGCCGCGCGCCGCGACCAGTTCGGCGGCATGGATCAGGAACTGATCTGACGAGGCGCCTTTCCATTTCGGATCCGTCGGCGGGAAATGGTCGCCGATGTCGCCCGCCGCGATGGCGCCCAGGATGGCGTCGGTCAGGGCGTGGAGACCGGCGTCCGCGTCGGAGTGGCCGATCAGCGTTTGATCGTGCGGCACCTCGATCCCGCAAAGCCAGACGGACCCGCCGGGCCCCCAGCGATGCACGTCATAGCCGGAGCCGATGCGGGTCTGATAACGCTGCGCTTGGGGCAGCAGAGCTTCGGCCATGGCGAAATCCTCGGGATAGGTCAGTTTCATCAGACGCGCATCGCCCTGAACCAGGGCCACCGCACCGCCGCTGCGCTGCACGACGACGGCTTCGTCGGTCGGAGCCTCGGCGTCCGACCAGGCGGCATAGGCGGTCTCGATCACGCCCCGGCGGAAGGCTTGAGGCGTTTGGGCGCGCCACAGACCGTCGCGATCAACCACGTCGGTCATGATTTCCGCCTCGCCACGCCGAAGGCTGTCGGCGACAGGCAGGGCGGGCAGGGCGCCGTCCGAAGTTTCAAGGGCCGACAGTAGACGGTCGATGACGGCGGCGTCCAAAAGCGGACGGGCGGCGTCATGGATCAGCACTGGCTGATCCGTTCCACAGGTCAGAGCTGCAAGCCCGGCGCGGACCGAGTCGGCGCGGGCGGCTCCACCCGCGACGGCTTTCCAACGCGGCAAATCGGACAGCACCTCCGCCACACGCTCAACGGCGTCAGGCGCGATCACGACGATCAGTTCGTCAGCGCCGGCGTTCAGCAGGGCCTCGGCGGACCAGCGCAGCACGGGCTTTCCACCCAGGTTCCGCCACTGTTTGTCGCCGCCGGCGCGCGAGCCGGAACCGGCTGCGACGATGATGCCCGAGAATGTCATGGCGGCCTTGATAGTGCGCGCGGCGACGGGGCGAAACCATCAAAGCGCCGCGGTCGTGCTTGACGAAGGCGACTGCGATGCGGCGAAAGACGGAAATGCCCAAGACCTTGCAAATCGGCGATGTGACCGTGCCCGGCCAGGTGCTGATGGCGCCGATGACCGGCGTGACCGATCTGCCGTTCCGCGTGCTGGCCTCCAGACTGGGCGCCGCCTATGTCGCGACAGAGATGGTGGCGGCCAAGGAACTGGCGCGGGCGCGGCCGGACGTCGTGCGGCGCGCCGCCGTGGGAGCAGGTCTGCCGCTGACCGTCATCCAGCTGGTCGGGCGTGATCCCGAACAGATGGGCGAGGGGGCGCGGATGGCGGAAAAGGCTGGGGCGGACATCGTGGATCTGAACTTCGGCTGTCCGGCCAAGGAGGTGACAGGCTCGGCCGCCGGTTCGGCTCTGATGCGGACGCCGGATCTGGCGTGTCGGATCATGGAGGCGGCGGTCAAGGCGACCGATCGGCCGGTGACAGTCAAGATGCGCCTGGGCTGGGACGACGAGAGCCGGAACGCCGCCGAGCTGGCCCGCCGTGCGGAAGCGATCGGCGTCAAGGCCGTCACGGTGCATGGCCGCACGCGAAAGCAGTTCTACACCGGGAAAGCGGATTGGGACGCGGTCGGGTCGGTGAAGGCGGCGGTCGGCATTCCCGTCATCGTCAATGGCGACATCATCACCGCCGATGAAGCGCGCCAGGCCTTGGCGCAGTCCGGCACGGACGGCTTGATGCTGGGACGTGGCGTCTATGGGCGGCCATGGCTGGCGGCGCACCTTGAACGGGCGCTGATCGACGGCGTGGCGCTGGAGGAACCCGGGCCTGAAGAGCGTCTGGCGATCGTGATCGAACATCTAAGGGCGTCGGCCGAGTTCTACGGCCTGCCGCTGGGTTTGAAGATGTTCCGCAAACATCTGGGCTGGTACATCGAACAGGCGCCGTGGCCGGCCGATCCGCAACACCGTCGCGAGGCGAAGGCAAGAATTTGCCGTCTCGACGATCAGATGGCCGTCGAAGTCGCCATGCACGAACTGTGGCGGCCGGATTTGCCTCGGTCTGGTAAGTCTGCTGTTGAAAATGGGCCACAGGTGTTGGAGACTGCTGTGGCATGACGGATACGCTTTCAGCACGCACCGCTTCGCCCGACCTTGCGTCGGACGACGGGTCGTTCTGGGGGTGGGTGGATAGCGAACGGGCGCGGACCGGCTTCGGACTGGCGTTCTTTCTGGCTGTCGCGATCACGGCGGCGGCCATCTGGCTGGTGGCGGTCGCGCCGGGCGCCACATCGGGGTCGGCGCGCGGATCGAGCAGCCAGATCGCCCTGATTGTGTTGGCCGCCAATCTGCTTCTGATTTCCGGCTTGGCCATCATCGTCGGCCGACGCGTGCTGACCCTTGTGCGCAGCACCGACGAAGCCGGATCGCGCCTTCATCTCAGATTTGTGGCTCTGTTCTCGATGGTGGCCCTGGTCCCGTCGGTGCTGATCGCGCTGGTGTTCGGCGTTCTGGTCAATCGGGGCGTGGATCAGTGGTTCAGCCAAAACGTCCAGGCCTCGGTCGAGAACGGGGCGATCGTGGGACGCGCCTATATCCAGGACGTGTCGGCTGCGATGGATGCTGACTTGGTCACGATTTCGGATCAGTTGGGAAGTGCGCGAAGCCTGTTTGCTGATCGCATTCAGTTCAACGACGCCCTAGGCCAAGTTGGAGACATCTTCGGCTACCCCGCCATCTACATTCTGGATGGCAAGGGCGAGGTGCTGGCTCGTGCTGAAAAGACAGGCGCGCCTCCCTATCTTGCGCCGCCCCGCGATGAACTCGCGGCCGCAGCTGAAGGCGGGCAGCCTCCGCAAACCGTCACGCAGCATCCAGACGCCGTCAGGTCGATCATCGCCCTGCCAGCCTATGGCGACGCCTATCTTTATCTGGTGCGCCCGCTGCAGGACGGCCTTGTGGCGCGAATGAACACGTCGGTTCAGTCGATCCAGGCTTACCGAGAGGCTCAGGAGAGCCGGGAACGCATCCAATCGGCCTTCATCCTCAGCTATCTGGAGACGGCGCTGCTGGTGCTGGTCGGGGCGGTGTGGCTGGGAATGTCGGCGGCCAGCAGCATCTCCGCGCCAATCGGTCGGTTGGTGAAAGCCGCGGGACAGGTCGCAGGCGGCGACTTCACCGCACGGGTCGATAGCGACGGCGCGCCTGCCGAAATCGCAACCCTGTCGGACGCCTTCAACCGCATGACCGGCGATCTGCAGGCGCAGCAGGCGGCGCTGAAGGCCGCGAGCGACGAGGCGCACGACCGCAGCCGCTTCATCGAGACCGTGCTGTCGGGCGTCAGCGCCGGGGTTATCGGCCTGGACAAGCGTGGGCGGGTGTCGGCCATCAATGACAGCGCCCTGCAACTGCTGCACATCGAGGACGCAGAGGTTCTGGGCCATGAACTCGCGGCCCTGTCACCAGAGCTGAGCGATCTGGTGCGGCGCGCTGAGGCCCATATCGAGGAAGACATCGACGTCAGCCGAGGCGGCGACACGCGGCGGCTGCGCGTTCGGATCGAGGGTGGTCTGGGCGGCGAGATGGTTCTGACCTTTGATGATATCACCCGCCTGGTGACGGCCCAGCGAAACGCCGCCTGGCGCGACGTGGCCCGTCGCATCGCCCATGAGATCAAGAACCCGCTGACACCGATTCAGTTGTCGGCAGAGCGGCTGAAACGGAAATACCGCGCGAGGATCGGCGAGGATGTCGAGATCTTCGACCGGTGCACCGACACCATCATCCGCCAGGTCGGAGACATCGGCCGCATGGTCGATGAGTTCTCTTCCTTCGCCCGCATGCCGGCGCCGCGTTTTGCGCCCGAGAATCCGGCCGAAATGCTGCGCGAGGCGGTGTTCGCCCAGCGGGTCGCCGCCCCGGACATCGTCGTCGACATCACCGAGCCCCTGCCTAAGGCAACAATGCAGGCCGACGGCCGCATGGTGGGGCAGGCGCTGATCAACATCCTCAAGAACGCGGGCGAATCGGTTGCAGCGCATAGGCTTGCGGCAGGCGAGGCGGCGGCGTCAGACCGTGCGGGCGTGATCGCGTCGCTGACGATCGAGGACGGCGTCGCGACCTTCGTGATCGAAGACGACGGCGTGGGTCTGCCGGCGCGCGACCGCGATCGCCTGACCGAACCCTATGTGACCACGCGCGAGAAGGGCACGGGCCTGGGACTGGCCATCGTCAAACGCATTTGCGAGGACCACGGCGGCGAGCTGAAGCTGGCCGACGCTCAGACCCTGCGCGGCGCACGCGTGTGCATGATCTTCCCCCTGAAACCCCACGGCAAAGGCGGCGAGGGCGCGGAGCGCAAGCTCCAGACCCTGGCCGCCGAATAGCGAGGCAAGATGCGACCAACCGGTTCCGACATTCTCGTTGTCGACGACGAGGCCGACATCCGCGACCTGGTGTCCGGCCTGCTGGAGGACGAGGGCCATGCCGTGCGCGTCGCCGCCAACTCCGACGAAGCCTTGGCCGCGATCCGCGCCCGAAAGCCGTCGCTGGCGATCCTGGACATTTGGATGCAGGGCGGCGGGCTGGACGGGCTGGAGCTGTTGGAGGTCGTCAAAGAACTGGACCCTGACCTGCCGGTGGTGATGATTTCCGGTCACGGCAACATCGAGACGGCAGTGACGGCGCTGAAACGCGGCGCCTATGACTTCATCGAAAAGCCGTTCAAGTCGGATCGACTGGTCGTCGTGGTCGAACGCGCTATTGAGGCGGCGACGCTGAGGCGCGAGAACCGCCGCCTGCGCGCGGCGACTATGACGCCGTCGGGTCTGATCGGTCGATCGCAGGCCGCGCAGGCCTTGCGCAGCACCATCGCCAAGGTGGCCCAGGCCAACAGTCGGGTCCTGATCGCCGGACCGGCCGGCTCCGGCAAGGAGCTGGTGGCGCGTCAGATCCACGAAGCCAGCCCGCGCGCGCGCGCCGAGTTCGTGGCGATTTCGGCCGCCGGCATGACGCCGGAACGTCTGGATGTCGAACTGTTCGGCGAGGAGGGCCAGGACGGCCGTCCGCGCAAGATCGGCGTGTTCGAACGCGCCCACAACGGCACGCTATATCTGGATGAAATCAGCGACATGCCGCGCGAGAGCCAGAGCCGCATCCTGCGCGTTCTGGTGGACCAGCGGTTCCGGCGTGTCGGCGGAGAGCAGGACGTTCAGGTCGATGTCCGCGTCGTGACCTCGACCTCGCGCGATCTGAAGGCCGAGATCGCAGAGGGACGTTTCCGCGAAGATCTGTTCCACCGTCTGAACGTTGTGCCGATCCGTGTCCCGCCGCTGTCGGAACGGCGCGAGGACATCGCCGAACTAGTCGAATATTTCGTCGACACGATCAGCGCCTCGCAAGGGCTGCCCAAACGCATCGTTGGGGACGATGCGGTGGCGGTGCTGCAAGTCCACCCGTGGCCCGGAAACATTCGCCAGCTGCGCAACAATATCGAGCGTCTACTGATCCTGGCGACCGGCGATCCGGCCGAAACGATCACCGCCGACATGCTGCCGCAGGAGGTGGCGACCTCGAACGGCGGGACGGCGAATCTGGGCGGCGAGCGCACCATCGCCCTGCCGCTGCGCGAGGCGCGCGAGGTCTTCGAGCGGGAGTATCTGGCTGCCCAGATCATGCGGTTCGGCGGCAATATCTCGCGCACCGCCGCCTTCATCGGCATGGAGCGATCGGCCTTGCACAGGAAGCTGAAATCGCTGGGTGTCTCGCCCGCGCGCGGCGGCGATGAGGACGAGCCGGCCTGATGTCACGCGTCGCCTATGTGAATGGCGCATATGCCGCGCATGGCGAGGCCGTGGTCCATATCGAGGATCGCGGTTTCCAGTTCGCGGACGGGGTCTATGAGGTCTGGTCGGTCTTCGACGGGCGGCTGGCCGATTTCGAAGGTCATATGAGCCGCCTTCACCGCAGTCTGAACGAACTGAAGATCGATATTCCGATGAGCGTCGGCGCCCTGGGCGTCGTTCTGCGCGAGACCGTGCGGCGCAATCGTGTGCGCGACGGCATGGTCTATCTGCAGGTTACGCGCGGGACGGCGCCGCGCGATCATGGCTTTCCGGTCGATGTCGCGCCCAGCGTGGTCGTGACGGCCAAGTCGATGGATCCGGCGCGAAATCAGCGACTGGCGAAAAACGGCGCAGCCGGCGTCACCCAACCCGATATTCGCTGGGGACGTTGCGACATCAAGACGGTCGGCCTGTTGCCGAACGTGCTGGCCAAACAGGCGGCGCGCGAGCGCGGGGCCTACGAGTGTCTAATGTATGATGATATGGGTCTGATCACCGAAGGTGCATCGACCAATGCGTGGATCGTGGATGAGCACGGCAGGCTGAGAACGCGGGACATCCAGGCCAATATCCTGCGGGGCGTCACGCGGGCGGCGGTCCTCGAGCTCGCCGCCGCCGAGGGTGTCGTACTGGAAGAACGCGCCTTCTCGGTCGATGAAGCGAAACGGGCGCGTGAGGTGTTCGTCACCGCCGCCAGCGCCTTTGTCATGCCGCTGGTTTCGCTGGACGGCATGAAGATCGGCGATGGCAAGCCCGGCCCCGTCGCAACCCGCCTGCGAGAACTCTATCTTGAACAGGCGCGTCGAGGGGCCATTTAGGGCGTTGCCCGAGCGGCCGGGCGGCGGTTAAGGTCGCGGTCGGCTGCATCGGCCCCGCCGCTCCCACGGCGACAAACAACGAAGAACAGGAAAAACCTGCCATGTCGCAAGACAAACGTCAGAACCTTCAGGACACCTTCCTCAACTCGGTCCGCAAGACCAAGACGCCGCTGACCATCTTCCTGGTCAATGGGGTCAAGTTGCAGGGCATCGTGACCTGGTTCGACAACTTCTGTGTCCTGCTGCGCCGCGATGGCCAGTCCCAGCTGGTGTACAAACACGCCATCTCAACCATCATGCCGTCCGCGCCCGTGCAGCTGTACGAGCCCGACGCCGAAGAAGACTGATTGACCCAAAAACTGATCGACCACACCGTCCCGCTGATCCGGGCGGTCGTCATTCACCCCGACCGACGCTCGGACAGTCCCCGGCTGGCGAGCGAACGGCTTGAGGAGGCGGCGGGCCTTGCTCGCGCGCTAGACCTCGACGTGCGCGCCGAAGAGATCGTGCGGCTGCGCAGCACCACGCCAGCGACCCTGTTCGGCACGGGCAAGGTCGAGGAACTGGCCGCGCTCGTGCGCGCCGCGGACGCCGAAGCCGTCATCATCGACGACGCCCTGACGCCGGTGCAGCAGCGCAATCTGGAAAAGGCGTGGGAGGTGAAGGTCATCGACCGCACCGGCCTGATCCTGGAAATCTTCGGCCGTCGCGCGCGGACCAAGGAGGGTCGGCTTCAGGTCGAGCTGGCGCGGCTGGATTATGAGCGGTCGCGTCTGGTGCGCACCTGGACTCACCTTGAGCGGCAACGTGGCGGCACCGGCTCGACCGGCGGGCCCGGCGAAACCCAGATCGAGCTGGACCGGCGTCTGATCGCCGACCGGATCGTCAGGCTGAAGTCCGAACTGGAGGAGGTGCGACGCACGCGCGGCCTGCATCGCAAACAGCGTCAGAAAGCGCCGTTCCCGACCATCGCCCTGGTCGGCTACACCAACGCCGGCAAGTCGACGTTGTTCAACCGGCTGACGGGATCGGAGGTCTTCGCCAAGGACCTGCTGTTCGCCACCCTGGACACGACCCAGCGCACCATCCGGTTGCCGCAAGGGCGACCCGCCATCGTGGCGGACACCGTCGGCTTCATCTCCGACCTGCCGCATGAACTGGTCGAGAGCTTCCGCGCGACGCTGGAAGAAGTCGGCGAGGCCGATCTGATCCTGCACGTTCGCGACATCGCCTCGCCAGACAGCGCCGCCCAGGCCAAGGACGTCGAGGCCGTGCTGAAGCAGATCGAGACGCCAGAGGGCAAGACGCGCCGGGTGCTGGAGGTCTGGAACAAGATTGACCTGCTGGATGACGAGGCGGGTGAAACTGTGCTGGGTCAAGCCGAACGGTTGGCGAAGGACGGTGAGGCGGTCGCCGTCTCGGCCTGGACGGGCGAGGGGATCGAGCCTCTGCGCCAGATCATCGCCGGCCTGATCGATGATGATCCCGAGACGCAGCTGACGCTCGAGCCCCATCAGGGCGAGGCCCTGGCGTGGCTGTACGAACATGGGCGGGTCACGGCGCGCGATGCGGACGAGCTTGGCCGTACTCACGTCACGGTCCGGCTGCATCCTGCGGCGCTCGGGCGATTCGAGCGCCTGTATCCCGACCTGACCGACTGAGTTTTCATGCATCTGATCGAAACCGTCCTGCTCCTGCTGTTGGCCGTGGTGGTGTCGGGTTCGATCGCGCGGATCACGCGCATCGCCTTGCCGCTGGTTCAGATCGGGCTGGGCGCCGCCATCGTGCTGATCACGGGCAAGACGGTCGATCTTGAGCCGGACATCTTCTTTCTGCTGTTCCTGCCGCCGCTGCTGTTTCTGGATGGCTGGCGAATTCCCAAGGAAGATCTGTTTCGCGACCGGGCGGTCATCCTGGAGCTGGCGCTGGGGCTGGTGCTGTTCACCGTCGTCGGTCTGGGTTTCCTGATCTGGTGGATGATCCCGGAGATGCCGCTGCCGGTGGCGTTCGCCCTGGCCGCAATCCTGTCGCCGACCGATCCCATCGCGGTTCAGGCGATCGCGGCGCGAGCGCCGATCCCGAAGCGACTGATGCACATTCTGGAAGGCGAGTCGCTGTTGAACGATGCGACGGGCCTGACCTGCATGCGGATCGCGGTCGCCGCCGCGACGACTGGCGCGTTTTCGATCGGCCATGCGGTCGGGACGTTCGCCTGGCTGGCTCTGGTCGGGGTCGCCGTCGGCGTTCTGGTCACCATGGCCATCAGCTACGCCAAGAGCTTCGTCAGCCGACGCTGGGGCGAGGACGTGGGCGCGCAGATTCTGGTCAGCCTGCTGATCCCGTTTGCGGCCTATCTGGTCGCGGAAGAGCTGCACGCGTCCGGCATTTTGGCGGCGGTTGCGGCCGGGGTGATGATGAGCTTCACCGAGCGTGGGGGCATCGCCGGCCAGTCGATGGCGATGACGCGGATCCGGCGCAGCGTCGTGTGGGACACGGTTCAGTTTGTGGCCAACGGCATCATCTTCGTGATCCTGGGCGAACAGATGCCCTCGATCATGTCGCGCGCAGCCGAGGTGGTGGCGGGCACCAGCCGGCCCGAGGTCTGGTGGCTGGCGGTCTATGTGTTCGGCATCGTCGCCACCCTGGCGGCGCTGCGGTTCGTCTGGGTTTGGACCTCGCTGAAGCTGACCCTGTTTCGCCGCCGCCATCGCGGTCCGCCGGCCAGGGTCGGTTTGCGGCTGACCATGGTGATGTCTCTCGCGGGCGTGCGGGGCGCGATCACTCTTGCGGGTATTCTGACCCTGCCGTTCGCCTTGGGCGACGGGTCGCCGATGCCGTCGCGGAACCTGGCGATCTTCCTGGCGGCGGGCGTGATCGTAGTGTCGCTGGTGCTGGCGACCTTCGCCTTGCCTCGGTTGCTGAAGAACGTCGAACTGCCGCCGGAGCCTTCGCACGAGCAGGAAGAGGATCGCGGCCGGGTCGCCGCCGCCTCGGCCGCCTTGCGCGCCATCGAGGACGCCTCGCACGCCATGGCGGAGGGCAAGCCCAACCCCGACCTCTATTCCGACATCGCTGGCCGGATCATGGAGACCTATCGCCAGCGGATCGAGACCCACACCCGCACGGACGAGGAAGACGCCGCCCTGACGCGCAAGATGGACGATATCGAGCGTCGTCTCTGGCTGGCCGGCTTGGCCGCCGAGCGCGAGGAACTGCGTCGATTGATGAGGGCGCGTCAGTTGGATGAGGTGACGGCCAAGAAACTGTTCCGTGACGTCGATCTTCAGGAACTGCGCTACCTCTGACGATCCATGAAAGCGGAGACGGCCGCATAGCTGTCGGCGATGCAGTGGGCGCCGCGCGCCGTCAGGCGCTCGGCATGGCCGTCGCGAACATGCCCGCCCGCCGTCAGTCCCACGACCGTCATACCGGCCGCGACGCCTGCCGTGACGCCCGCCTCGCTGTCTTCGATCACCAGGACGCGCGTCGGATCCACGCCCATCGTCTGGGCGGCGTGCAGGAAGATGTCCGGGTGGGGCTTGCCGCGCTCGACCACCAGACCGGTGAAGACCGCGCCGTCGAAATGATCCGTCAGGCCGAACAGGTCCAGACCGACCCCGATCCAGTCCGGGCCGCTGGACGAGGCGATGCAGCGAGGCTCGGTCCGGGCGGCGACGAAGTCCAGCAGACCGGGCACGGGTTCAAGCTGCTGCGGCGCGCGCTGGCGACAGGTCGCAAACCATGTGGTGTGGAAGTCGTCAGGGCAGGCACGACCCAAAGCCGCCTCGACGACCGGCCGGTTGTCGCGCCAGCGCTTGCCCGTATAGGCGGCCAAGACGTCGTCGAGCGAGGTCGGCAGGCCGATGGCGGTCAGTTGCTCGGCCATGACGGTACTGTTCAGCACCTCGCTGTCGGCGACCACGCCGTCGTAGTCGAAAATGATCAGGTCGTAGGTCACGCGGAGGTCGCTCAGGCTTCAGGCGCGGCCTTTTCGGCGACCTTTGCGGCGTCCCAGAGGCGGTCCATCTCGGCCAGATCCGATTGGTCGGGCGTACGGCCGTCCTTCCCCAGCTCGGCCTCGATGAAGCCGAAGCGACGCACGAACTTGGCGTTGGCGGCGCGGAGCGCATCCTCGGGTTCGACGTCCAGCTTGCGCGCCAGGTTGGCGACGACGAACAGAAGGTCGCCCAGCTCTTCGCGCGCCTTGGCCTTGTCGCCGGCGGCGATCTCGACGCGCAATTCCTCAACCTCTTCGGCCAGCTTGTCGAACACTTCATCAGTGGATGGCCAGTCGAAGCCGACGCGGCCGGCGCGTTTGGTCAGTTTGGCGGCGCGGGTCAGGGCGGGAAGGCCGACCGGCACATCATCCAGGACGCCGGGCTTTTTGCGGTCCTTGCGCTCGGCGGCCTTGATGACTTCCCAGGCGATGGTCTGTTCCTTCGAGGAGCGCTGGGCCTCGTCTCCGAAAACGTGGGGGTGGCGGCGCTCCAACTTGTCGGCGATGGCCGTGACCACATCGTCAAAGGCGAACAGTCCTTGTTCCTCAGCCATGCGGGCATGGAAGACGACCTGGAACAACAGGTCGCCCAGTTCGCCCTTCAGCTCGACCAGATCGTTGCGCTCGATGGCGTCGGCGACCTCATAGGCCTCCTCGATCGTATAGGGGGCGATGGTGGCGAAGCTCTGCTCCACGTCCCAGGGGCAGCCGCCGTTGGGATCGCGCAGCCGCTCCATGACGCCGAGCAGGCGATCGATCGGTCTCAACGGCGGGCTCCGTCGCGAGCTTCCAGGGCGAGTCGGATTTCATCGTGCCGCTTCGGCGTCAGGGGATAGCCCTTCAGCACCCAGGCGGCGGCGGCCAGCAACAGGCCGGGGACCAGAATGAACAGGATTTGGAGCGTCAGCAGGGAAAAATCGCTGTTACCCGTCGGTCCTGGCACAGCCTTGAAGCCCACGCCCTGTAGGATCAGATAGGGGATCAGCGCGACCACGTGGCCGATCTTGGTTGTCGCGGACAGGATGGAGAACATCAGTCCTGTGCGATCCACGCCCGTCTCCAGCCGCACCTCATCGCCCGCGTCCGCCATCATGGCGCGCAACAGGAACAGGCCGGCCGCATAGGGCAGGCCGGCGATGAACATGGCGCCCGCCGTCAGCATGAAGTTGCCGCCGGGAACCAGGGTGGCGGCGATGTAGAGAGCTGCGAAGATCAGGCTGGCGACCGCCAGGGCCTTGTCCTTGCCGATGCGCGTGGCCAGCCAGGCCCAGATGGGCGCGCCGCACAGACCGGCGATGAAATAGAACAGCATGAACAGGCCGGCCTGGCTGTGGTCGTAACCCTTGATCTGTCCGAAGAAGAAGAACAGCAGCGAGCCGGTGATGCCGGGTGCGACGCCCAGCAGCAGGTCGGCGATCAAAAGCTTCCGGACCGTCGGCATCTTCAACAGCGCCAGATATGCGCCGGCGCCGCCGTGCGGCTGATCGCCCGCATTGACGGGTTCGGGGACGGCGACCATGGCCAGGCCGATGGTGACGGGCAGGGCGATCAGAATGGCCCAGCCCATGATGCGCACGCCGTCGGCGTATTTCCCGATGCCCGTCTGAACCACCACAGTCGGCAGCACCAGAATCAGGATCACGCCGATGATGTTGAACACCTGCCACCAGCCGTAGACGCGGCTGCGCTGGTCATACTGCGGCGCAAGCACGGCGGCCCAGCCGAGTTGGCCCAGGGTGGCGATCGAAAAGCCGAGATAGAGGACCAGCAGCCAGCCAAACAGATAGGCCGGTCCGGCGCCGGGCTGGACCACGACGAACATCATGAAGGCCGACAGCATCAGGATCGGCGTCGAGATCGCCATCCACGGGCGATAGCGACCGAACCGTGTCTTGGTCTTGTCCATGCCCCAGCCGATGAAGGGGTCGAAGACGATGTCGATCAGGCGCACAGCCATGAACACGGCCGCCACGACTCCCAACTCCAAACCCACATGGGTGGCGTAGAACTCGGGCAGGGTGACGGGCAGGGCGACGCCGAAGGCCGCCAGAGGCAAGCACGGGCCGGAGAAGGCCGCGAGCACGGCGTTTGAACGGCGGGGCGCGCTCGGCGCGGCGGTGGACATGCGTCGGTCCGAAAGGCGCGGCGCGAGTCGGCCGCGCGTCACCATGCCAGCGATCGTTGACGCATGCACTTGTGAGATCGACCGGCTTGGGGCTTCCTGTGGGACATGTGGCTAAGCCTTTTTGCGTTCCTGTCCGTTTGCTGCGTTCTGACGTTCGCCGGCGGCGCGCGGGCGGCCGGGCCCTGCCACACCAATGCCGACGGTTGGCAGGCCCAGGGACTGGCGAACGCGGCATCGGCCTACGGCATGGAATGGGCGCCGTTCGGGGCGGCGGAGTGGGGGTGGCAGGCCTATCTACCGCTGATCCAGCGCGAACTGCATACGGCCTGTGGGCCCGGCACGCCGATCTTCGCATCGCAACTGGCGGGGTTTCAGCAGACGCACGGCCTGGCGCCGACCGGCCTGTTCGATGCGGCGACATTCCAGGTGTTTCGCGGACTTTGGCAGGAGCGACGGCCGTTCGTCATGGCGCGCGTCAGCGGAGCCTGTCCCGAGCCGCCGCCGATCAATCAGCTGGGCTATCTGGTCGAGTCCGAGGAACATGCCGACCGTCTGACACGCCTTCTGCGCAGGGACGTGCTGGACGCCTATCGCCGGCTGGTCGCAGCCGCGCGGGCTGAGGTTCCGGAGGTGGCGGGCGATCCCGAACTGCTGCAGATATTCTCCGGCTTCCGCGATCCCGAGGCGGACGCGGCGCGCTGTGCGCAGCAGGGCAACTGCGACGGGCTGCGTCGTGCCGTCTGTTCGCCGCATCGGACGGGCACGGCGGTCGATCTTTACGTCGGCCAAGCGCCGGGTCTGGGTGTCGATTCCACCACCCCGGCCAGCCGCGAATATATGGCGCGGTCGGCGACCTATCGCTGGCTGGTTGCGAACGCTGGGCGTTTCGGCTTCGTGCCCTATGTCTATGAGCCGTGGCACTGGGAGTATGTGAAGCCTTGGGATCCTTCGTTCGCGCCCTGACCGAAGCTGAAAAGGGCCTAGCGCGAGAGGCGTTCGGTGCCGCGATCGACCTGGCGCCCGTCCGTTTGATCGGTTGGCCGTTCCGCCGCGCCTTTGTGGCTGGACGCTGGTTCGGACGAGACTGGATCGTGTGGCCGCAAGCGCAACTCGTCTCAGACTTCGCGGTCGCGCCTGTTCGTATGCAGGGCGTGCTGATCCATGAACTGACGCACGTCTGGCAGGCCCAGCAGGGCGTCAATCTGCTGTTCGCAAAGCTGAAGGCTGGGGACACACCCGCCTCCTATGCCTACCGCGTGGAACCGACCTGCCGGTGGGACGCCTTGAACATCGAGCAGCAGGCGATGGTGATGGAGCATCGTTTCCACTGTCGCCGCGGTCGCCCAACGCCGGGCGACAAGACTTTTTATGACACCGTCTGTCCCTTCGAGACGTGATTTGATGTCGGGGACTTGCGGAAGGGCAAGCAGCGCGCCAAGTTAGCAACGGTCGTTGTTGCGAATGACGACCCTTGTCATTCAACGGAGCCTCCTCGATGCCGAAAGTCCTCGTCCTCTATCATTCGACCTATGGTCACCTGGAAACCATGGCCGAGGCGGTCGCCGAAGGCGCGCGCGAGGTCGAAGGCGCCGTCGTGGACATCAAGCGCGTGCCGGAAACCGTGCCGGAAGAGCTGGCCAAGGCCTCGCACTACAAGCTGGATCAAAAGGCGCCGATCGCCAAGATCGACGATCTGAAGGACTATGACGCCATCATCATCGGCGCCGGCACCCGGTTTGGTTCGGCCGCGTCGCAGATGCGCGCCTTCCTGGATCAGGCCGGCGGCCTGTGGTTCTCGGGCGCCCTGATCGGCAAGGTGGGCGGGGCCTTTACCGCCACGGCGACACAGCATGGCGGTCAGGAGACGACCTTCCAGGGCCTGCACAACTTCTTCATGCACCACGGCATGCCGGTCGTGGGTCTGCCCTATTCCTTCCAGGGACAAATGACGCTGGACGCCATCCACGGCGGTTCGCCCTATGGCGCATCGACGATCACGGGCGGCGACGGCTCGCGTCAGCCCAGCGACGTCGAGCTGGACGGCGCCCGGTTCCAGGGCAAGCATATCGCCGAGCTGGCCAAGAAGCTGCACGGCTGATCCGATGCGCCAGCCCGCCGTCTTTTTCGGCCACGGTTCACCCATGAATGCGCTTGGCAGTCCCTATGGGGCCGCCTGGCGTGCGCTGGGCGAAGCGATCGGCAAGCCCAAGGGTGTGGTGATGATCTCCGCCCACTGGGAGACGCGCGGGCTGGGCGTCACCGCGCAGGAGAGGCCCGAGACCATCCATGACTTCGGCAACTTTCCGCGCGAACTTCATCAGATGCAGTATCCGGCGCCCGGGTCGCCCGCCTTGGCGGCGCGGGTATCGGCGCTGACCGGGGCCGTCCAGACGCAAGCGTGGGGCCTGGATCACGGGACCTGGTCGGTGCTGTGCCATGTGTGGCCAGAGGCGGACGTGCCGGTAGTGCAACTGTCGCTGAATCGCGAGCTGACGGCGCGCCAGCATTACGAACTGGCCAAGGCGTTGAAACCGCTGCGGGACAAGGGAATCGTCATCGCTGGCTCGGGCGACTTCGTCCACAATCTGCGGACCTGGAAGCGCGAGGACGGCGCAGAGCCCTACGCCTGGGCGACCGGCTTCAACGAGGCGGTGAAGACGGCGTTCGAACGGGGCGACCATGAAGCGCTGATCGACTGGGTGGGTCTGGCCGAGGACGCGCAACTGAGCGTGCCGACCGACGAACATTTCCTGCCGGTGCTTTACATCGCCGCCCAGCAGGAGCCGGGCGAGGCGGTCAGCTTCTTCAACGACCGTATCGACGGCGGCTCGATCTCGATGACGGGCGTCCGGATCGGCTGATCAGGCCGCCTTCTCGGCCTCTACCATCTTCTGGATCGACACATAGTCGGTCTTGCCGGTGCCCAGGACGGGGACCTCGGCGACCTTGACGATCTTTTTCGGCACGATCAGTTCGGGCGCGCCGTTGGTTCGCGCCCATTCGGCCAGGGGCGCGACCTCAGCGTCGGCGTGGTCAGTGACGAGCACCAGCTTCTCGCCCTTGCGGCTGTCCGGAATCGACACCACGGCGTGGCGCTGATCCGGCCAGACGGCGCCGGCGATCCCTTCGACGGCGGTCAGCGAGACCATCTCGCCGCCGATCTTAGCGAAGCGCTTGGCGCGGCCGCGGATGGTGACATAGCCGTCGTCCGTCACATCGACGATGTCGCCGGTGTCCAGCCAATCGTCGCCGATCGGATCCCACTGCAACGGCTCGGCCGAGGTGACATAGCCGCTCATGACATTGGGCCCGCGCAGCATCAGGCGACCGCCCGCGTCGATGCCCTCAACGGGCTCCAGCTTCCAGTCGATGCCAGGCAGCACCTGACCGACCGTGCCGGGCGTGTTGCGGTCAGGATGGTTGACGGCGATCACGGGCGAGGCCTCGGTCGCGCCGTAGCCTTCCAGCAGTTCGACGCCGCCGAACTTGGTGTTGAACAGGGTGCGGGTTTCCTCGCGCACCTTCTCGGCGCCGGCGACGACGAACTTCAGCGTCGAGAAGTCGTTCGGTTCGGCGACGCGGCCGTACTGGTTCAGGAAGGTGTCGGTCGCGAACAGGATCGATGCGTTCACCTGGGGCAGCAGGTCGGTGATCTGTTTGGCGTGCAGCGGCGACGGATACTGGAAGGCCTTCAACCCTTGCAGCAGCGGCAGGATGACCCCGCCGGTCAGGCCGAAACAGTGGAAGGTCGGCAGGGGATTGAACATCACCCATTCGGGCAGCAGGTCGATGTGGGCCGCCACCTGACGCGCATTGGCGACGAGGTTCTTCTGGCTCAGCACCACGCCCTTGGGCGTGCCGAAGCTGCCGGAAGTGAACAGGACGACGCCCGGCGCGTCCGGATCCGTCTTCACGCGGAACCGCTTGGGCGCCGCGCCGGCGGCGAGGCCGTAGAGCTTGTCGGCCAGGCCGATGGTCTTGCGTACATCGTCCAGCCAGACGACCTCGGCCACCGTCTTCAGTTCGACGATCAGGTCGTCCAGCTTGGCCTGGTCGATGAAGCGTTTGGCGGTCAGCACCTTGTTGACGCCTGAGGCCTTGATCGCCGCCTTCAGATTGGCTTCGCCGGCGGTGAAGTTCAGCATCACCGGCACGCGACCGTGGGCGTGCAGACCGAAGAAGGTGACGACGACGCCCATGGACGATGGCAGCAGGATCGCGACCCGCTCGCCCTTGTCGGTCATATTGGCGATCTTGCGCCCCAGCACGAAGGCGGCGCGGATCAGGCCGGTGTAGGTCAGCGGATGCCGGTCCTGATCCTCCAGGATTTCCTTGTCGCCAAAACGCGACCGCGCATCGATCAGGGCGTCGATCAGGGTCGAGTCGTAAAGCGAGGGGTCCAGGGCCTGGCGCAAGCGCGTCTCCTACGGAGGACGCGGGCGGCCCTCTCTGTTGTTCGGGCGACTGTCATTAATGACGCCGCGTCATCTTGAAAAGATGCGTAACGTCGCGTGAGTTCCGATGCGCGATCACGCCTGCGGCAAGTCTGTTACCCGGTGTGCCTTGCCTAAACGGCCTCAAAGTCCGAAATACCGGCCATGGTCACCCTGATCGACACCCTTCAGCGTAAGCCGTCCGAGCTGCGCCACCCCGAAAAGCAGAACCGGCCCGAGTCGGTCGTTCTGAAAAAGCCCGACTGGCTGCGGGTCAAGGCGCCGGGCTCTGGTCAATACAACGCCACCAAGGAGATCGTTCGCTCCAAGGGGCTGGTGACGGTCTGTGAAGAGGCGGCCTGCCCGAACATCGGCGAGTGCTGGAGCCAGAAACACGCCACCTTGATGATCATGGGCGACACCTGCACGCGGGCCTGCGCCTTCTGCAACGTCAAGACGGGCTTGCCTCAGCCGCTGGATCCGGAAGAGCCGGGCAAGGTGGGATTGGCTGTCCAGCAGATGGGCCTGAACCACGTCGTCATCACATCGGTCGATCGCGACGACGTGGCCGACGGCGGTGCGGCCCACTTCGCCGAGGTGGTGCGCCAGATCCGCATCCAAGCGCCGGACACCACCATCGAGATCCTGACGCCCGACTTCCTGCGAAAGGACGGGGCGGCTGCCGTAATGATCGACGCCAAGCCCGACGTCTTCAATCATAACTTGGAGACCGTTCCGCGCTTGTATCTGAAGATCCGGCCGGGCGCGCGCTACTTCCACAGCCTGCGCCTGTTGCAGATGGTAAAGGAGCGCGACCCGAACCAGTTCACCAAGTCCGGCATCATGGTCGGTCTGGGCGAAACCAAGGAAGAGGTCATGCAGGTGATGGACGACATGCGGTCCGCCGGCGTCGACTTCATCACCATCGGCCAGTACCTGCAGCCGACGCGCAAACATGCCGCCATCGATCGGTTCGTGACGCCGGAAGAGTTCAAGGCCTATGAGGCGATCGCCCGGGCCAAGGGCTTCCTGATGGTGTCGTCCAGCCCGCTGACGCGTTCGTCGCACCATGCCGGCGACGATTTCGCCCGGCTGAAGGCGGCGCGCGAGGCGCAGCTGCGCCGCTAAGTCCCGCATGGCCGTCCACCGCGTCACGCGCATTCTTCCCTATGCGCCCCAGCAGCTTGCCGATCTGGTCGCCGATGTGCGCGCCTATCCCGACTTCGTGCCGTGGGTGACGTCGATGCGCGTCTGGAACGCGCGCGAGGAGGGCGAGGGCGTCGGCTTACAGGACGCGGAGGCGAGCGTCGGGTTTTCCTTTCTAAAGGAGCGGTTCTCCACCTGGGTCCGGCATGATCGCAATGCGCCCAAGGTCGAGGTCGGCCTGTTGCGCGGACCGTTCAAGCACCTGAAGAACCGTTGGGAGTTCTTTCCTCATCCCGGCGGCACGCGGCTGGAGTTCATGATCGACTTCGCCTTCAAGTCCCGGATGCTGGACATGATGCTGTCGGCGAACTTCGACCGGGCTGTGGAAAAGCTGATCGGCTGTTTCGAGGCCGAGGCGAAACGGAGATACGACGTCCGATGAGTTTCGATTTCGACGCGACCGTCGTGGGCGCCGGGGCTGTGGGCCTGGCCTGCGGTCGGGCGCTGTCGAAACGGGGGCTGACGGTGCTGGTGCTGGAGAAGGAAGCCCACATCGGCCAGGGCGTCTCCTCGCGTAACTCCGAGGTCATTCACGGCGGCCTCTATTACCCGACCGGATCGCTGAAGGCCCGCTTCTGCGTCGAGGGACGCCGCGCGCTCTACGACTTCCTGGCCAGCCGCAAGATCGAACACTGGAAATGCGGCAAGCTAGTCGTGGCGACGCAGGAATTAGAGGTCGAGCGGATCGAGGCGATCTTCGAACAGGCGACGGCGAATGGCGTCGAAGGGCTGGCGCATCTAACCGGCGCCCAAGCGCGGGCGCTGGAGCCGGAGCTGAACGCCCACGCCGCCATTATGTCGCCCGAGAGCGGCCTGTTCGACAGCCACGGCTATATGCTCGCCTTGCAAGGCGAGATCGAGGATTCGGGTGGGTCGGTCGTGGTCTCAGCGCCGTTCGAGGGCGCAGAGCCGCTGGTGGGAGGCGGCTTCACGATCCGTGTCGGCGGGGAGGGGGCGATGCAGGTCACCAGCCGCCTTTTGGTCACCGCGCCCGGACTGTCGGCCCAGGCTGTGGCGGCGTCGATCGAAGGCTATCCACCCGGAGACATTCCCGCCGGGCATTTCGGCAAGGGCGTCTATTTCCGGCTGACAGGCAAGGCGCCGTTCGACCGCCTGATCTATCCGCCGCCCATCCCCGGCGCGCTGGGCACCCACTATCGCAAAGATCTGGGTGGTCAGGCCGTGTTCGGCCCCGATCTGGCCTTTGTCGAAACCGAGGATTACTCGGTTGATCCTGCCAAGGCCGAAGAGTTCGCCACCTACATTCGTCGTTTCTGGCCGGGTCTGCCCGACGGCGCCCTGACGCCGGACTACGCCGGCATTCGGCCCAAACTGCATGGGCCGGGCGAGCCGCAACCGGACTTTCAGCTTCATGGCCGCGAACATCACGGCATCAATGGTCTGATGGCCCTGTTCGGCATCGAAAGCCCCGGCCTGACCAGTTCCTTGGCAATTGGCGAAGCGGTGGCCTCTGCTCTGACGGAGGGCGCATGACCGAGCGCGAGAAGATGCTGGCGGGCTTGCCATATGATCCGGGCGATCCCGATCTGCGCGATGGTCGCGCCCGCGCCGTGGCCCTGACCGTCGCCATCAACGCCGAGCCGGATCGCGACCGGCGCGGCGCCCTGGTCAACGAATTGGTCAATGCGGCCGACGGCAAGGCGATCATCATGCCGGGCTTCTTCTGCGACTACGGCGTCAACATCCACCTTGGCGCGCGGGCCTTTGCGAACGCCAACTGCGTGTTTCTGGACTGCGCCGAGATCCGTATCGGCGACAACTTCCAGGCCGGGCCGGGCGTACAGCTTCTGACGCCGGAGCATCCGTTGGACGCGGTCGCCCGCCGGGGCGAGGAGACGGCGCGGCCGATCGTCATCGGGGACGACGTCTGGATCGGCGGCGGCGCGATCGTTCTGGCGGGCGTCACCATCGGCGATCGTTCGGTGATCGGCGCGGGATCGGTCGTGACGAAGGACGTGCCGTCCGACGTGGTGGTGGTCGGCAATCCTGCGAAGATCGTCCGGCGTCTGACGCCTGCTTAAACGCCTTGAAATCGTCGCGCGGTTCATGCATAAGCCGCGCCTCGCGTGGCGGTCCTGAGGGCCGCCGCTATTGTTTTCGCGCTAGACGGAGCTCGGCTCTGGGCGGCGCCCGACTTAGAAGATTGAGACGGACATGGCCGTTCCGAAGCGCAAAGTATCTCCCTCGCGTCGCAACATGCGCCGCGCCCACGACGCCCTGACCTCGAACGTCTACGTTGAGGACAAGGACACCGGCGAGCTGAAGCGCCCGCACCACATCGACCTGAAGACCGGCACCTATCGCGGTCGTCAGGTCATCACGCCGAAGGAAGACTAGTCTTTCAGGCGATCCCGACTTCGGTCGGATGACGATTTCGACGGCGCGCGGTGACCCGCGCGCCGTTTTCGTGCGTTCAATGCGGTGAAGCTTCCATTGGAGACGCCGCATGATGATTCGTTTCACCGCCGTCAGCGCCTGCGCGCTGCTGACCCTCGCCGCCTGCAATCGCGCAGAGGACCGCGCCTCGGAGCCCATTGCACCGCCCGTCGCATCCGCGAACGAGATGCCCGCTACGCCCGCAGCCGATCCGAATGCGTTGACGGCCGAAGGTCTGGGCCCGGTGCGAATCGGCATGACGCGCGCCGAGCTGGTGAAGGTCTGGGGCGAGGACTCCCAACCGAACGCCGTCGGCGGCGCCGAGCCTGAAGTCTGTGACCAGTTCCATCCCGCGAAGGCGCCCGCCGATGTGCAGGTGATGATCCAGAACGGCGTGCTGACGCGAATCACCCTGGCGCGCGGTGCGACGACGAAGACCGATCGTGGATTCGGGGTGGGCGATACGGCCATGGCGATCAAGCAGGCCTATGGCGGCGCGGTCTTCGCCCAGCCGCACAAATACCAGGAGGCGCCGGCCGAGGATCTGTTCGTCTGGTCGAAGGGCGGATCGACGACCTATGTCACCGATCCGTCGGCGCGTGGCGTTCGATATGAGATCGGCAGCGACGGCAAGGTGATGATGGTCCATGCGGGCGATCCCTCGATCCAGCTGGTTGAAGGCTGTTCCTGACGCCCGGCGATGACGTCGGCATTGGCGTTTGGCGGGGAGGCGGCTAAACCGTCTGACCTCCCTTGCCCCTTGAGCCAAAGAGCCGAGCCATGACCGACATCGCCGACATCGTCGCCCGCCAGATCCTCGACAGCCGGGGCAATCCGACGGTCGAGGTCGATGTCACGCTGGAAGACGGTTCGTTCGGCCGCGCCGCCGTTCCGTCCGGCGCGTCTACGGGCGCGCACGAAGCGGTCGAACTGCGTGACGGCGACAAGGACATGTGGGGCGGCAAGGGCGTCCAGAAGGCGGTCGACGCCGTCAACGGCGAGATCTTCGACGCCCTGTCCGGCATGGACGCCGAGCAGCAGCGCCGGATCGACGAGGCGATGATCGAACTGGACGGCACGCCCAATAAGGGCCGTCTGGGCGCCAATGCGATCCTGGGCGTGTCTCTGGCGGTCGCCAAGGCCAGCGCCCTGTCGGCCAATCAGGAACTGTATCGTTATCTTGGCGGGGTCTCGGCCCGCGTCCTGCCGACCCCGATGATGAACATCATCAACGGCGGCGCCCACGCCGACAATCCGATCGACATTCAGGAGTTCATGATCCTGCCCACGGGCGCCGAGACCTTTTCGGACGCCGTGCGCATGGGCGCCGAAATCTTCCACGCCCTGAAGAAGCAACTGAAGGACGCCGGGCACAACACCAACGTCGGCGACGAGGGCGGCTTTGCGCCCAATCTGGCGTCGGCTGATGAGGCGCTGAGCTTCATCACCAAGGCGGGCCAGGCGGCGGGCTACCTTGCGGGCGAAGACTTCCACCTGGGCCTAGACGTCGCCTCGACCGAGTTCTTCAAGGACGGCAAATACGTCATGGCCGGTGAGGGCAAGACCGTCGATTCCGAAGGCATGGCCGCCTATCTGGTCGATCTGTGCGAACGCTTCCCGATCGTGTCGATCGAGGACGGCATGGCCGAGGATGATTTCGACGGCTGGCGCCTGCTGACCGAACGTCTGGGCGACCGCGTCCAACTGGTCGGGGACGATCTGTTCGTGACCAATCCAGCGCGTCTGGCCGCCGGTATCGGCGAAGGCCTGGCGAATTCGATCCTGATCAAGGTCAACCAGATCGGCACCCTGTCCGAGACGCTGGACGCCGTCGATATGGCCCACCGCGCAGGGTACACCGCCGTGATGAGCCACCGGTCGGGCGAGACCGAGGACTACACCATCGCCGACCTGGCCGTGGCGACCAACTGCGGGCAGATCAAGACCGGCTCGTTGGCCCGCTCCGACCGGGTGGCGAAGTACAACCAGTTGCTCCGCATCGAGGAAATGCTGGGCGATCAGGGCGTCTATTTCGGCGACGGCATGCTGCTGAAATAGAAAATGGAATTGTCGGCGGAGAATCAGCGTTTTCCGCCGACAATCTTACGGTCAAGCTACATTTCGTTAGGCATTTTCGGGCACGGTTTCTGAACTGTGTTTTCGCGCTCAGAAGGAGCGTCTCAAGTGCCCGAACGGATGAAACCTTACCGCCTGTCCCTCGCCCTGTTGCTGCTTCTGGCCTATCTCGGGGTGCAGGCGCTGACGGGCGAGCGCGGACTGTTGAGCGGATCATCTCGCGACGCCTTGCTGGGGCAGCGCGAGGACCAACTGGCGCATCTGACCGAGCAGCGCCGCGACCTTGAGACACGGGTTCGCTATCTGCGCACCGACAGTCTGTCTCGCGACCTTCTGGAAGAGCGCGCGCGCGCCGTGCTCGGCTTCTCCGATCCGCGCGACTATGTGATCCGCGTCTCGGCCCCGGCCGCCCAAGGCTGAGCGACCTTCACCACTTGAACTATTGTTACAGGGCGACCCGCACCCCTTTGCGTTACCGGAAGGAAGGCTGCTAAAGCCCCTTTCCGTAACGATAAGAAGGCGTCGGTTCTCGGCGCCTAGCCGGGAGATACCGGATGGCGAAAGCCCCAGCCAAATCCGCTCAGACGACCACGCCTGACAAACTGCCCAACACGCCGACGGCGTCCAAGGAAGACCTTCTGCGCTTCTATCGCGAGATGGTTCTGATCCGCCGCTTCGAAGAGCGTGCGGGCCAGCTCTACGGCATGGGTCTGATCGGCGGCTTCTGCCACCTGTACATCGGCCAAGAGGCCGTGGCGGTCGGCGTTCAGGAGAGCGTCAAACAGGGCCACGACAAGATCATCACCGGATACCGCGACCACGGCCACATGCTGGCCGCCGGCATGGATCCGAAGGAAGTCATGGCCGAGCTGACCGGCCGCAGCGGCGGTTCGTCCAAGGGTAAAGGCGGATCGATGCACATGTTCGACGTGCCGACCGGCTTCTACGGCGGTCACGGCATCGTCGGCGCCCAGGTGGCGCTGGGCACCGGCCTGGCCTTTGCGGGCAAGTATCGCGGCGACGATTCGGTGGCCTTCGTCTATTTCGGCGACGGCGCCTCGAACCAGGGGCAGGTGTACGAAAGCTTCAACATGGCGCAGCTGTGGAAGCTGCCGGCCATCTACATCATCGAGAACAACCAGTACGCCATGGGCACGAGCATCGAACGCTCGTCCTCGACGACCGAACTGTATCAGCGCGGCGCCAGCTTCGGCATTCCGGGCGAGCAGGTCGACGGCATGGACGTGCTGGCCGTGCGCGACGCGACGGCGCGTGCGGTGAAGCGCGCCCGCGAGGGCGGCGGTCCCTTCATCCTGGAAGTGAAGACCTATCGCTATCGCGGTCACTCGATGTCCGACCCGGCCAAGTACCGGACCAAGGAAGAGGTCGACGAGGTCAAGAAGACCCGCGACCCGATCGATCACCTGAAGATGCTTCTGTCGGCCGCCAATGCGACCGAGGACGAGCTCAAGGCCATCGACAACGAGATCAAGGCGATCGTCGCCGAAGCTGTTCAATTCGCCCAAGAGAGCCCGGAACCCAATCCGTCCGAGCTCTATACCGACGTCTACGTGGAGGCCTGATCCGTGACCGACATTCTGATGCCGGCGCTGTCCCCCACGATGGAAGAGGGCACGCTGACCAAATGGCATATCAAGGCGGGCGACACCGTGTCGGCCGGCCAGGTGATCGCCGAGATCGAAACCGATAAGGCGACGATGGAAGTCGAGGCCGTGGATGAAGGCGAAGTGCTGGAAATCCTGGTGGCCGAAGGCTCCGAGAACGTGAAGGTCAACACGCCGATCGCGCGTCTGGCCGGCGAAGACGGCGCAGCGGCACCTGCGCCCAAGGCTGAATCCGCAAAAGGCGAAGCCGAGACGCCCAAGGCTGCGGCCGAGGGCAAGACCGGCGATCCGGAAAAGGCCCCGGCTCAGACGGCGACGCCCAAGGTCGAACTGCGGGACCCGGAAATCCCGGCTGACGCCAAACTGGTCAAGACGACCGTGCGCGACGCCCTGCGTGACGCCATGGCCGAAGAGATGCGTCGCGATGACCGCGTCTTCCTGATCGGCGAGGAAGTCGCCCAGTATCAGGGCGCCTACAAAGTCAGCCGGGACCTGCTGCAGGAGTTCGGCGACCAGCGCGTCGTCGATACCCCGATCACCGAGCACGGCTTTGCCGGCCTGGGCGTCGGCGCCGCCATGTCGGGCCTGAAGCCGATCGTCGAGTTCATGACGTTCAACTTCGCCATGCAGGCAATCGACCACATCATCAACTCGGCCGCCAAGACGCTCTATATGTCTGGCGGTCAGATCCGCGCGCCTATCGTCTTCCGTGGCCCGAACGGCGCCGCTTCACGCGTCGGCGCCCAGCACAGCCAGGACTACTCAGCCTGGTATGCTCAGGTGCCCGGTCTGAAGGTTATCGCGCCCTATGACGCGGCCGACGCCAAGGGCCTGCTGAAAGCCGCCATTCGTGACCCGAACCCGGTCGTCTTCCTCGAACACGAGATGATGTACGGCCTGGAGTTCGATGTGCCGGAGGTCGAGGACTATGTCCTGCCGATCGGCAAGGCCAAGGTTCGTCGCGAAGGCAAGGACGTCACCATCACCGCCCACAGCCGGATGGTTGGCTTCGCCCTGCAGGCGGCCGAGAAGCTGGCTGAGGAGGGTATCGAGGCCGAGGTGATCGACCTGCGCACTCTGCGCCCCCTGGATCACGAGACCATCGTCAAGAGCGTCAAGAAGACCAACCGCCTGGTCTCGGCCGAAGAGGGCTGGGGTCCGATGGGCGTCGGCGCCGAGGTCGTCGCTCGCGTCATCGAACATGCTTTTGACTATCTGGATGCTCCGCCGCTGCGCGTGCACCAGGAAGACGTGCCGCTGCCCTATGCCGCCAATCTGGAAGTGCTGTCGTTGCCAGGCGTGGACAAGATCATCGCGGCCGTGAAACAGGTGATGGCATGACCGAGGCATCGGAGTTCATGCTGACGACGCCAGACAGCGTCGCTGCTGACCCCGCAGCCATCGAAGTCCTTCGGATGTGGTGGTCGAAGGACGAGCCGGTGATGTCCGTCAAACCGGCCTTCAACGATCCCATACAGTTCGGTCGGCTGCTGGCCTATGCGGCGCGACACATGGCGCATGGTTATGCCGTGCGTCATCAACACGATGAAACTGCGGCCTACCACCGCATCCTCGAAGGTCTCAGCGAAGTGGTGAAGGCGAATGACGTCCGCACTGTCGCCGAACCGATTACGCCAACCGGGGGGAACGCCTGATGACCGATATCTTGATGCCGGCCCTGTCTCCGACGATGGAGGAAGGCGTTCTGGCCAAGTGGCACGTCAAGGTCGGGGACGTCGTCTCCGCCGGCGACGTGATCGCCGAGATCGAAACCGACAAGGCGACGATGGAAGTCGAGGCCGTGGACGAGGGTGAAGTCACCGACATCCTAGTCGCTGAAGGCACGGAAGGCGTGAAGGTCAATACGCCCATCGCCCGCCTGAAGGACGAGGGCGGCGCGGCCGCACCCAAGCCGGCTGAAAAGTCGGCTGCAAAAACGGAAGCCCCCAAGGCCGAGGTCGCTCCGGCTGCTGCCGAGGCGCCCAAGGCGGCTACGCCTGCGGCTCCGGCGCCCGCGGCGCCGAAGTCGGACAGCGGAGATCGCATCTTTTCGTCGCCGCTCGCTCGACGTATCGCCGCTCAGAACGGCGTCGATCTGAAATCGATTAAGGGCACCGGTCCCCACGGCCGCATCGTCAAGCGCGACGTCGAGGCCGCTGGCAAGGGTTCGACCCAACCGGCGACCGCCTCTTCGGCGTCGCCCGCCACGACCGCAGCGGAGCCGCGCAAGGCGCAGTCGCTGGCGCAGATGGGCATTCCGGACGGCAGCTACGACCTGATCCCGCTGGACGGCATGAAGAAGGCCGTCGCGCGCCGCATGGTCGACAGCGTCCAGAACGTCCCGCACTTCCCGCTGTTCATCGACTGCGAGATCGACCAGCTGATGGCCGTGCGCGCCAAGGTCAACAAGATGCTGGAGCCGCAAGGGATCAAGGTCTCGGTCAACGACTTCGTCATCAAGGCCGCCGCCCTGGCCCTGAAGATGGTGCCGGAGGCCAACGCCTCCTACACGCCCGAAGGCATCGCCATGCACCACAACGCCGATGTCTCCATGGCGGTGGCGATCGACGGCGGCCTGATCACCCCGATCATTAAAAAGGCCGAAACCAAGGGTTTGGCGCAGATCGCGACCGAATCCAAGGACTTGGCCAAGCGCGCCCGCGACCGCAAGCTCAAGCCCGAAGAGTTCCAAGGCGGCACCTTCTCGGTGTCCAATCTGGGCATGTTCGGCATCAAGCAGTTCACCTCGATCATCAATGAGCCGCAGGGCTGCATCATGAGCGTGGGCGCGGGCGAACAGCGCGCAGTCGTCAAGAACGGTCAGGTCGTGCCGGCCACGGTCATGACCGTGACCCTGACCTGCGATCACCGTGTCGTGGACGGCGCGACCGGCGCCCGCTTCCTGCAGGCGTTCAAGCCGCTGATCGAAGATCCCGTCGCGATGCTGGCCTAAGGGGAGGGTGAGGTCATGACCTCGGTCTATGACTTCTCCGCCCGCGCCATCGACGGCACGGACGTTTCGCTCGATCGCTTTCGCGGTCAGGCGTTGTTGATCGTCAATACGGCGTCCAAGTGTGGCTTTACGGGGCAATACGACGGCCTCGAAAAGCTGCACCGCGCGTTCGCTGATCAGCCGTTCGAGGTGCTGGGCTTTCCCTGCAACCAATTCGGCAATCAGGAGCCGGGCAAGGCGGCGGAAATCGCCGCCTTCTGCGCCACCAGTTTCGACGTGAGCTTCCCCCTGTTCGACAAGGTGGAGGTCAACGGGCCGAACCGGCATCCGCTCTATGCCTGGCTGACCAAGCAGAAACGGGGCTTTCTGGGCTCCAAAGCCATCAAGTGGAACTTCACCAAGTTCCTGACCGACCGCGAGGGTAGGGTGGTCGCCCGATACGCCCCGCAGACTGAACCCGAGGCCATCAAGGCCGACATCGAGAAGTTGATCTAATGGTTGCTGAATTCGATCTCGTCGTCATCGGCTCGGGCCCCGGCGGTTATGTCGCGGCCATTCGCGCCAGCCAGTTGGGCCTGAAGGTCGCCATCGTCGAGCGCGAGAACCTGGGCGGCATCTGCCTGAACTGGGGGTGCATCCCGACCAAGGCCCTGCTGAAGTCGGGCGAGAAGTTCGAGAGCCTGAGCCACCTGAAGGAGTACGGCTTGTCGGCGTCCGGCGCTTCGTTCGATTTCGACGCCATCATCCAGCGCTCGCGTGGCGTGGCCAAACAACTGAATCAGGGCGTCGGCTTCCTGATGAAGAAGAACAAGATCGAGGTGATCGAAGGGTCGGCCAAGCTGGAGAAGGGCGCCGCTGCGCCCAAGGTCGTTGTTGCCCTGAAAGCCGGCGGTTCGCGCGCGCTGGAGGCCAAGTCCGTCATGCTGGCCGTCGGCGCCCGCGCCCGCGCCCTGCCGCAGATCGGACTGGAAGCCGACGGTGACAGGATCTGGGCCTATCGCGAGGCCATGGCCCCGAAGTTCCTGCCCAAGTCGATTGTCGTGATCGGTTCGGGCGCCATCGGGATCGAGTTCGGCAGCTTCTATCGCGCTTTGGGCTGTGACGTGACCGTGGTCGAGGCCGTGGATCGTATCATGCCGGTCGAGGACGAAGAGGTCTCAAAGGCCGCTCAGAAGTCGTTCGAAAAGCGCGGCATGAAGTTCAAGCTGGGCGCCAAGGTCACCAAGGTGAGCAAGGACGCCAAGGGCGTGAAGGTCGGCGTCGAGATCGGCGGCAAGGCCGAGACCCTGGAGGCCGAGGTCTGCATCTCGGCCGTGGGCATCACCGCCAATACCGACGGCATCGGTCTGGAAGAACTTGGTCTGGAAATGGACCGCGGCCACGTCAAGATCGATGGCCACTGCCAGACCAACGTCAAGGGCCTGTACGCCATTGGCGACTGCGCCGGCGCGCCCTGGCTGGCGCACAAGGCGTCGCACGAAGGCATCCACGCCGCCGAACATATCGCTGGCTACAAGACGCCCAACGTCCATTCGCCGATCGCCGGCTGCACCTATGCCCAGCCACAGGTGGCCTCGGTCGGCGTCACCGAACAGGCTGCTCGCGCCGAGAAGCGCGACGTCAAGATCGGCCGCTTCCCGTTCCGTGTGAACGGAAAGGCGATCGCCTCGGGCGATACCGACGGCTTCGTCAAGGTAATCTTCGACGCCAAGACCGGCGCGCTGATTGGCGCCCACATGATCGGCCACGAGGTCACCGAGATGATCCAGGGCTATGTCACCGCCATCACCATGGAGGCGACAGAGGAAGATATCCACGGGATCGTCTATCCGCACCCGACGATGTCGGAGGCCATGCACGAAGCGGCGCTGGACGCATATGGGCGTGTGATCCACATCTAAGCCAGAGACGGAAACGGCCTCGGAGTGCTCCGGGGCCGTTTCTCGTTTCAGGAAGGCGGCGTCAGCGCTTCTTGCCCAATTCCGCTGCGATATCCTTGGTCATGCGCCCAACCTTGCGGTGCGCGGCGGTGATCTGGTCCTTGGTCACGCCCCAGCGTTTCATCCAGTATTCGACCGACTGACGTTCCGACAGATCAATGCGATCCTTGTCGATGAAGCCGCGCTTGTCCTTGAGGCCCGCCATCTTTGGCTCCATTCATTGCGTTAGGGTGCCGGGTTAGGCCTTCTCGACAAAGCTGTCGATCACGCGCTTTTCCCCGGCCTTTTCGAATTCGACCAGCAGTTTGTTGCCTTCGATGACGCGCACGTTTCCGTAGCCGAACTTCTGGTGAAAGACGCGTTCGCCCTTTTTCCAGCCTGAGCTGGATTTGGGGTCGGCGGTGGCGATCAGTCGGCCGTCGCCTTCGATGACGGCCTTGCGCGCTGGGATCTTGGCCGGGGTCTGGGCGGCGGTGAAGCTCTGGGCGCGTTTCCAGCCGGGGGAGGAATAGCCGCTGCCGAAGGACGGCGCGTCGTCCCAGCGGCTCTTGGCCTCCTTCATGCCGGACGAAGCGCCGTAATAGCCTGTGTCGGATTGGGGATCGACGTGGGCGATGGGCAGTTCGTCGACAAACCGACTGGGCAGTTGGGAGGTCCAGCGTCCATAGACCAGCCGGTTGGCGGCGAAGGAGATGCGGGCGTCCTGCTTGGCGCGTGTGACGCCGACGTAGGCCAGGCGGCGTTCTTCCTCCAAGCCCTTCTCGCCCTTTTCGTCGATGCTGCGCTGGCTGGGGAAGACGCCTTCTTCCCAGCCGGGCAGGAAGACCAGCGGGAACTCCAGCCCCTTGGCGCCGTGCAGGGTCATGATCTGCACCGCCCCGTCGCCGTTCGGATCGTCGCTGGTCGCGCGCTCCAGATCCATGACCAGGGAGACGTGCTCCAGATAGGCTTGCAGCGTCTCGAACTGCTGCATCGACTGGGTCAGTTCCTTCAGGTTCTCCAGGCGGGTCTGGCCGCTGGTGCGGTCGGCCTTCTGCATGTCGGTATAGCCGCTCTCCTCCAGCACCGTCTCCATGACCTGCCAGTGGGGCGTGGTCTCGGACAGTTGGCGCCAGCGGTCGATGTCGCGCACGAAGTTGGACAGGGCGGTGCGGGTGCGGGCCTGAAGCTCATCGGTATTGATCAGGCCCCGCACGGCGGTCAGGGCCGACAGGTCGTGTTGGCGGGCCAGTTGCAGGATTTTCTGCACGCTGGTGTCGCCGATGCCGCGTTTGGGCACATTGACGATCCTTTCGAAGGCGAGGTCGTCGTCTTCTGACAGGATCAGGCGCAGATAGGCGTGGGCGTCGCGGATCTCGGCGCGCTCGAAGAAGCGCGGCCCGCCGATGACGGTGTAGGGGATGGCCAGCATGACCAGCCGTTCCTCGAAGGCGCGCATCTGGAACGAGGCGCGGACCAGAATGGCCATGTCCTTGTATTTCAGGCCGGGTTTGCCGGCGTGGGGACGCCGCGCGGTCTCGATCTCGTCGGCGATCAGCCGGGCCTCGGCCTCGCCGTCCCACACGCCGCGTACGCGCACCTTGTCGCCGCTGTCGTCCTCGGTCCACAGGGTCTTGCCCAGCCGGTCTCGGTTGGCGGCGATGAGGCCGGACGCCGCCCCCAGGATATGACTGGTCGAGCGATAGTTCCGCTCCAGCTTGACGATCTTGGCGCCAGGGAAGTCGCGCTCGAAGCGCAGGATGTTGTCCACCTCGGCCCCGCGCCAGCCGTAGATCGACTGATCGTCGTCGCCGACGCAGCAGACGTTGCCTGTCGAGGCCGTCAGCAGCCGCAGCCACAGATACTGGGCGACGTTGGTGTCCTGGTATTCGTCCACCAGGATGTAGCGGAACCGACGGCGATATTCCTCCGCCAGGTCCGCATGCTGCGACAAAATGGTGATGTTGTGCAGCAGCAGATCGCCGAAGTCGCAGGCGTTCAGGCTGCGCAAGCGCGCCTGATAGGCGGCGTACAGGCCCTGACCCTTGCCGTTGGCGAAGTCCTCGCCCGGCGGCAGCTTGTCCGGCGTCCAGCCCCGGTTTTTCCAATGGTCGATCAGGCCGGACAGCGACTTGGGCGTCCAGCGTTTGGTGTCGATGTTGGCCGCTTCCAGCAGCTGTTTCAGCACCCGTTCCTGGTCGTCGGTGTCCAGGATGGTGAAGCTGGATTTCAGGCCGACAAGTTCGGCGTGGCGACGCAAGATCTGGGCGGCGATGGAGTGGAAGGTGCCAAGCCAGCGGAGGCCTTCGGCGGAGGGGCCGATCAGATGCGTGATGCGCTCGCGCATTTCGCGCGCGGCCTTGTTGGTGAAGGTGACGGCCAGCAGCTCCCACGGCTTGGCCCGGCCTGTCGCCAGAATGTGCGCCAGCCGTGTCGTCAGGACGCGGGTCTTGCCCGTGCCGGCGCCCGCAAGCACCAGAACCGGACCCTCGGTCGTCTCGACCGCCTCGCGCTGCTCCGGGTTCAGCCCCTTCAGATAATCACGCGGCGCCTCGCCCTCGGGCGCGCGGGCTCGCGCCAGGTCGGAAATACGGGGGGCGGGAAGGTCGGTCACAGGCGCAGAAACATCCGTCAGTCAGATTCGAAACCGGAACATAAGGGGACCGCGCGGCAAAGTCAGGGCCGCCGCCACAATCAAACCTCGGAACCCGGCGGATCGACGGCCGGTTCCTAGGTGCGATGCAGCAGAACACTGACAAGAGGGACGCGGCGTCACACCGCAAATCACGCGGTAAGAAGGCCGGGTGGTGGGCCTTCGTTCTGGGCATGGTCGGAATGTTCGTGATCCTGGCCGTCTGGGTCGTGTTGGTCGAGATAGGTCAAGATCCGCACGCCGACGTCGATTTCATCGGGCGACCGCAATCCTCCGACGCCGGACCGCCCGAGACTACTTCAGACTATAGGTGATGGTCGTGACGACCCGGATCTTCTTGTCGATGGAGGCGGCCTCGTCACCGGCTGCGCCATCGCGCGGCAGGATTTCGAACGAGCCCTGGGTGGCCTGACGGATCGGGCCCAAGGGCGTTCCGCTGTCCTTGGCGAACTGTTCCGCACCGGTGCGCGCCGCCGCTGTACCCTCGGCGATCATTTGCGGGCGCACGTCGTTCAACTTGGTGAAGATATAGGACGGACCCTGGAAGTCCTGCAGCACCACGTCCTGACGCACGAGGTCGTTGAGCAGTCGCGTCGTTGCCTGAACCCGGGCGACATCGCTGGTCCGCACGATCACCGTCTGAGCCAGGATGAAGCGCGGACCGCCGTTCTGGGCGGCGTATTCTCGCGACCGGGTGTCGGCCACCTCCAACCGGCCCAATTCGATGGCCTGGGCAGGGTAGCCCTGGGCGGTGAGGAAGCGGCGGACCAGCGCCAGATCGCCGTCGATCTTGGTTTGCACTTCCGAAAGGACATCGCCCGAGGCCGTGAAGCGTAGCGGCAGGACGGCAAGGTCCGCTTTCACATTGCGTTCCGACAGGCCGCGCACCGTCACGGTGCGGTCGCCGGCGCGCGCGTGAATGACGCCCTGACCGATAAGGGCGCCGGCGCCGATGAAGCCGACAGCCAGAAGACCGCCGACCACGGCGGCTGGAAGCAGACGATTGTCGGACATGATCAGGTCTCCGTTGGATCGAAGCTACGCCGGTCTTCCATGATCCGCCACCCAGTCCAGCGCCAGCAGGCGACAGGCGGAGGCGAGGGGGCGTCGGCCGCGACCGGCGTCGATTTCAGCCAGAAGCTGCGCCTTGCTGAGGTTGCGGGCAGCGGCGATCCGATCCAGCACGGTCCAGAACTCCGGCTCCAGCGCCACCGAGGTGGCATGGCCGGCCAGGGCGACCGAACGTTTGCTGAGGCTGCTCAACGCGCCGACTTCAGCACGATCTCGGCCAAGGCCGGCGCGCCGTTCGTCAGGATCGCGTGGCGGGTGTCTGTGACGAAGACCAGAGCGCCGGCCGCGTCGCGGATCTCGGCACGCGCGGCATAGGTGTGGCGCGGATCGATCTGAGATGTGGGAAAGCCAAGGGTGACGCGATAGGGCGGGGCGCCGGTCAGCGGCTCGCTGGTCTCGGCGAGAACCTTGGCGGGAGCGTCGGCCAGACTGACATCCTCAACCCTGACGGTCAGGACATGGCCGGGCGGCAGCATGATCCGTTCGCGATAGGTGGCGGTCACGTTTGCGACCGTCGTTCCGGTCGTCATGTCCGGCGTGGCGGCGCAGGCAGCCAAGACCAGAGCGGCGGGCAGGATCAGGGGGGCGTTTCGCATGGCGATCTCCTTCGAGGCGCCCAGTGTGTCACACTCAGGCGCAAGACGTGAGGGCGCGTGGCGTAGGGCGTGTTATGCGGGCCGTCCACCGTCGGAGATCAACCTTTGAGCCGCCCCTTTGCGATCGCTGCGATCGCCATCTGCGCCCTGATCTGGGGCACGACCTGGTACGCGATCACCCTGCAGTTGGGGCCGGTTGATTCCATCGTCTCGATCGTCTGGCGGTTTGGTCTGGCGTCGGCGGTCCTGTTCGCCTTCTGCGCCGTGACGCGCCGGCCGCTGCGTCTGACGCGCAGCCAGCATCTGGCCGCCATCGGCCAGGGCGCCTTCGTCTTCGCGGTCAGCTATGGCTTCGTCTATGCCGCGGAAGGGCAGGTGGCGTCGGCTGTGGTCGCGGTGATCTTCGCCGCCCTAGCCTTTGTGAACCTGATCCTGTTTCGGCTGCTGGGCGGACAGAAGGCGGCGCCAGCGGCGTGGATCGGCGCAATACTGGGCGTCATGGGCGTCGGGGTCTTGTCCTACGGCCAGATCACGGCAGCCGGCGCTGGGCTCAATCCGGGGCTGGGCGTCCTCTTCGCGCTAACCGCTGTACTGGCTTCGGCGCTCGGCAACTGGTTCGCCTGGAAGGGACAGCAGGCGGGCGCGCCCGTTATGGCCGCCACGTCCTGGGCGATGGCTTATGGCACAGCCATGTTGGCGCTGTACGGCATGGCGACCGGCGTGACGTGGCGGATCGAGCCGACGCCGGACTATGTCCTGTCACTGCTTTATCTCTCGCTGTTCGGGTCGGTGATCGCGTTCGGCTTGTACTTCACCATCGCGCGCCAACGCGGCTATGCCCTGGCCAGCTACATCTCGGCTCTGACGCCGCCCATCGCCATGCTGGTGTCGGTGCTGTTCGAGAGCGCGCGGTTCGGCTGGAGCGCCCTGATCGGCCTGGCGCTTGTGTTGGCGGGGCAGGTCATGCTGATCCGCGCGCCCAAGGCCTGAGCCGTCAGTCGTCGGATTTCGGCTCCAGCTTCTGACCGTCCAGCTGCTTCTGGGCGCGATGACGCTCAAGAGCGGACAGGGTCTTCTCGGCCTTGGAGCGTCCATGGGCCAAGCGGTTGGCGGCGGCCAACGCCTTGTCTTCGGCCTTGGCGCGGGTCTTTCGCGCTCGCTTTAGATTGACGATCTCGCCCATGACTACGCCTTGGGCTTGTCGGCGGGGGGCCCATCGGCCGGCGGCTTGGCCGAGGGCTCGGGCGCCAGCACAGCCGGCACCTGAGACTCCGAAATCGTCGTCTGGGGGATGAAGGGCTGGTCCGCCGGGCGCTCCCCCAGCCGGGTCCAGGCATCGGCGCCGCGTCCGCGCTGACGCCCCAGTTCGAACATGGCCGTCATGGTCTCCTGATCGAACTTCAGGCTGGAGGCTGCGACATTGTCTGGAATGGCCGACAGCGCCATGTCCAGCCCATTGCGCCGCGCGAACGCCGCCGTCACCGCCAAATGGATGCGCAGCGACGACTTGCTCATGCTGTCATAGGTCCGCGCCAGGATCCCCGACAGGCGGCCGGGCGTAACGCCGTCGTTGCGGCCGACCTGGCCGTTGACGATCACATAGAGGGCGCCGACGCGGCCTTCGTCCTTTGGGCGGGTCCAGAGCATCAGGTCTTCAGGAATAGCCAGGAACGGCGTGTTGACGCCGCCGTCGACGTGCATTTCCAGAACCACCTTGTCGTCGTCCTGAAGCCCGGCGATCAGCACAGGAGGAAAGACGCCGGGAATGCTGGCTGAGGCGACCAGCACCTCCTTGAACAGTTCGCGGGCGTTCTCGTCGCCCTGGGTCGCCAAAAGACCCATGTCCCAGATGACGGTTTCCTCGCTGTCCAGATCGGTCGTCGCCACCAGCAGGCGTCGGCCCTTGGCGTGCTCGCGCGCGACGGCCTGCATCAGTTCAGGGGTGACGTTCTCGTCCACCAGATTGCGCAGGACCTGTGACGAGAACAGGCTCGGGTTCAGGAAGGCGGCGAAACTGCGCCAGCTCAGCAAATTGCTGGCGGCGCCGCTGGTGTAGGCGTGCTGAAGTTCGTCGTCCCAATCCGATCCAAGAAAGGCGAACGGAGCGGCAAGCGCCCCCGTGCTGACGCCGGTGACGACATCGAACGCGGGGCGATCGCCCTGTTCGGTCCAACCGACCAGAAGCCCGGCGCCGTAGGCCCCGTTTGCGCCGCCGCCAGATAGCGCCAGGATCGACGTCGGTTTGTCAGGCCGAAGTCGCTGACCGATTTCCTCGGTGAAGGCCTGCAGGCGCGCACTGTCGCTGGCGCGGATGCGAGGGTCTTGCGCCTTGACGAGCGTGCCGTCGGTGATGCGGAGGGGGCCGGTCGGGCGATCCAGCGTTCCACACGCCGACAAGGCCAGGGCCATGAGGACGCCGAACAGGCCTGATCCAATCCGCCGCATATCTTGAGTTCCGGTTCCGTGTGAACGCCGGCTTCTACCGCGTCCTTGCCAATCCTGTCATCAAGGCGATGAACAAGCGTCGCCGTTTGAAACCGTCGCAGGCCGGGTGTGTTCTCATCGGCAGGACAAACCAAACTGCTGGAGATACACATGGTTGACGTTTCGCTCATCAAGGAACACCTCGAAGTCGTGGGCTCGGACGGCGGTCACGTGGGGCGGGTCGATCACGTCCTGGGCGACCAGATCGAACTGGCGAAGTTGGATTTCGCCGGCGGCTTCAAGCACCACATGATCCCGGTCAGCTGGGTCGAACGGGTTGACGACAAGCACGTCCATCTGAGCCTGACCCAAGACGACGCCAAGGCGCGCTGGACCGAGAAGCCGCACTAAGGCCGATCTGACGCCGATCTAATGAAGGCCCCGCTGCACAAGCGGGGTCTTTTGCTTATCTGAGGTATGTCGCATTGGGCGACAGTGGAGCCTGTCTTGATGCGCCTGATCCTGAATGTCCTCTGGCTCATCTTCGGCGGCTGGATTTCCGGGCTGCTGTGGCTACTGGGCGGCGCGATCCTCGCGCTGACCGTCGTCGGCCTGCCATGGACGTTCGCGGCGTGGCGTATCGCCAGCTATTCCTTCTGGCCCTTCGGCCGTGAGATCGTGTGGCAGGACACGCATCCCGTCGCAGGCTGCGTCGGCGTCGTTTTGAACGTCGTCTGGTTCGTCGTGGCCGGCTGGTACATCGCCCTGACGCACCTGCTCATCGCCGTGGCGGAGTTCGTCTCCATCATCGGCATTCCGTTTGCGCTGAAGGATCTCGAACTGGCCAAGCTGGCGCTGGCGCCGGTCGGACGCACCATCCGCGACAAAGCCTGACCCAAACGAAAACGCCGACGTCAGACGACGTCGGCGTTTCAAAAATCTCGATCTTGGAGGGGGTCAGCCCGGCGAGATCATCTTCTCCGGCCGCACGGCTTCATCGAACTCAGCGTCCGTCAGATAGCCGCCGCCTACAGCCTCTTCGCGCAACGTGGTGCCGTTCTTGTGCGCGGTCTTGGCGATCTTGGCGCACAGATCATAGCCCAGCTTGCCGTTCAGAGCGGTGACCAGCATCAGCGAGTTGTTCAGGCCGCGCGCAATATTGTCCTCGCGCGCCTCGATGCCGACCACGCAGTTGTCAGTGAAGCTGATCGCCGCGTCGGCGACCAAGCGCACCGACTGCAGGAAGTTGTAGGCCATCACGGGGTTGTAGACGTTCAGCTCGAAATGGCCTTGCGACCCGGCGAAGGTGAGGGCGGCGTTGTTGCCGAACACCTGGACGCAGACCTGGGTCAGGGCTTCGCATTGTGTCGGATTGACCTTGCCCGGCATGATCGACGAGCCCGGCTCGTTTTCCGGCAGCGCCAGTTCGCCCAGACCCGAACGCGGGCCGGAACCCAGGAAGCGGATGTCGTTGGCGATCTTGAACAGGCTGGCGGCGACTGTGTTGATGGCGCCGTGGCTGAAGACCATGGCGTCGTGGGCGGCCAGGGCCTCGAACTTGTTCGGGGCCGTGGTGAAGGGCAGGCCGGTGATCTCGGCGATCTGGGCCGCAACCTTCTCGGCGAAGCCGATGGGCGCGTTCAGACCGGTGCCGACGGCGGTGCCGCCCTGCGCCAATTCCATCAGGGCCGGCAGCGTCTGCTCGATGCGCTTGATGCCGTTCTCGACCTGCTGGGCGTAGCCGCCGAACTCCTGGCCCAGGGTCAGGGGGGTGGCGTCCTGGGTATGGGTGCGGCCGATCTTGATGATGTGGCCCCAGGCCTTGGCCTTGGCGTCCAGCGCGGCGTGCAGATGCTTCAGCGCCGGGATCAGGTCGTTGACCACCTGTTCAGCGCAGGCGACGTGCATGGCCGTGGGATAGGTGTCGTTGGACGACTGGCTCATATTGACGTGGTCGTTGGGGTGGACCGGCTTTTTGGAGCCCATCTCGCCACCCAGAATCTCGATCGCGCGATTCGAGATCACCTCATTGGCGTTCATGTTCGACTGAGTGCCCGAACCCGTCTGCCAGACCACCAGCGGGAAGTGGTCGTTCAGCTTGCTTTCGATGACCTCATTGGCGGCCTTGATGATGGCGTCGGCCAGGGCCGGGTCCAGCTTGCCCAGGTCGCGATTGGTCTCGGCGGCCGCCCGCTTGACGATGCCCAGGGCGCGCACGACCGGCAGGGGCTGTTTCTCCCAACCGATCTTGAAGTTGCCCAGCGACCGCTGGGCCTGAGCGCCCCAGTAGCGATCGGCGGCGACTTCGATCGGGCCGAAGGTGTCGGTCTCTGTGCGGACGTTGCTCATGCGCGTAAATCTCGTCTCTCAGGCGTGGCGATGGGTTGCGCGGCGGTGTAGCACGAGAGCCATGCAGGGCAAGAAGAGCGCGGATATGAGACGAGGGTTGATCGCCGTGGCGGCGCTGTCGGCGCTGGCGGGCTGCGCGACCGTTGAGGCTGAACCCACAATGCCCCGCGTGGCGCTCGATACGACAGCCGGCACGATCGTATTGGCGCTGAATGCGGCCGTCGCGCCGATCACGACATGCAATTTCATCGGCTACGTTGTTACCGGTGATTATGATGCGGGCACGTTCTTCAGGACCGTCAGCCGCGAAACCAATACCGCCAGCCGCTATCCCATCGACGTGATCCAGGCGGCGACGCCACGCGGCAGCGACGACGCCTCGCGACCACCGATCACTCTTGAACGGACACGAGACACTGGCCTGCGCCATACGGCCGGCGCGGTGTCCATGGCGCGGGACGGACCGGACAGCGCGACCTCCAGCTTCTTTATCGTCACCGAGGATACGCCCAGCCTGGACTTTGGCGGAGGGCGGAATCCTGACGGTCAGGGCTTCGCCGCATTCGGCGCTGTGGTCGAAGGGCTGGATGCCGCGCGCAGAATCCAGCGGATGCCCGCGAATTCTGAGGAGCAGCTTACGCCGCCCGTAACGATCCGCTCTGCGCGCTTGCTGGATGCGGCGCCCGCCGTCTGCATAAAGTCGATGCGACCGTGACCGCCGGCTGGACCGGGACCGGCAAGGTCAGGGCGCGCGAGGATGGCGATGCGGTCGAGCTCGTTATCGACGGCCTGACGACCCAGGCCAAATACTACAAGCCGCTGGTCTATGAGTTCATGCGCAAGGAATGGCGCGGAGCCAGGCCGTCATGGGGCGATCATGTCGTCGAAATCCGCATGGAACATGTCGGCGAGCCGCCGTGGATGGACCTCGACAACCTGGCCAAGGCCTTGCTCGACTCCATCAAGGGCTACCTTTTCCACGACGACGCTCAGGTCGCGCGGCTGCTGGTCGAAAGACGCGAAGGCGAAAGAGAGCGGATCCTGATCCGCTCCTATCCACGCAAGGACTGACGGCGGCTATTTCTTGCGGAACTGGTCCAGCGAAACGACCTTGGGGCCGTCCGAAATCGGCGGCATGTCCTGGGGCGGGGTCGGCTCGTCTTCGACCTCGTCCAGAAGCTGCGGGTCTTCGAACTGCAGCAGGAATTGGACGCTGGGATCGTAGAAGCGCGTGATCGCGGAATAGGGGATGACCAGGCTTTTGGGCATGCCGCCGAAGCGCAGCTTGACCGAGAAACGCTCAGGCTCGACGCGCAGGTCGTCGTACTGGTGCTGCAGAACGACCGTCATCTCTTCCGGATATTTCGCCAGAATGTCGGGGGCCACGCTGACGCCGACGGCGCGCGTCTTGAAGGTAATGTAGAAGTGGTGAGCGCCGGGCAGGCCCTCGGCCAGCACGCGTTCCAGCGCGGCGCGCATGACGCCGCGCAGGGCTTCCTGCGCCAGCTGTTCGTACCGCATCTCATCGACCGGAGGGGCCTGGTCGCTCATCGTCACCTCACATCAGAGCGCGACTGATAGCGGCGCAGGGCCGTAGGCGAAAGGTGTCATGAAGGTAAAGCGCCGGGATTCTGGCGCCAAGCTCCCGATCATCTTTTGGAAAGTGCCGGGGGTTCTGTTGCCAGGCCCCCCGACGGGCCCCGCCCAAGGATCTGAACCCCTAGGACTTAAGATTCGAAATCACTCGAACCGCATTACGCGGCTAGAGCGACTTCTCCAGCGAAGTTATCGTTCGCAGTTAGAAAATGGCCCGATACGGTGGGCCAGGACGAGCGAAAGCAATCCTCTTTACACGTCCGTCGATGCTAGTCGGCCCCATGCTGCCTCCGCCGATAACGCGGGGAGAAAGTTGGTGGAGCCGCCGGGAATCGCACCCGGGTCCGGTCCGCTTATTACAAGCGCGTTTATCGCTATAGTCCGGCCGAAACCGGACCAGACGAATATAGGCGCAGCCGTGAGGCATTCCAAGCGCCGGATTGCACTCAGGCGCGGCGCCACTCCGGCGTCTGGTTTCGGAACCACGTCAACTGACGCTTGGCGTAGTTGCGGGTGGCTTGTTTCAGGGCGGCGATCGCGTCGTCGCGGGCCAGATCGCCGGATAGGTAGGCGGCCAGTTCTCTGACCCCGACCGCCTTCATGGCGGGCAGGGCGGGGTTCAATCCACGGTCCATGAGGGCTTGGACTTCGTCTATCGCTCCCTGATCGATCATCAGGTCCACGCGCTGGTCGCAGTTTGCATAGAGTTGCTGGCGCTCAGGCTCCCTGACCCATCCGGTCCATGAATCCGGCGCCAACAAGGGCTGGGTGTCGGCCCTCCAGACGCTTAACGCGCGGCCGCTGGCGATGAAGACGCTCATGGCCCGCACCAGTCGCTGGCGGTCTCCCTGTTCGATGGCTTGCGCCGCCTCGGGATCGATCTGGGCCAGGCGCCGGCGGAAACCTGACTCGCCGAGCGCCGTGTAGTCGGCATCCATCTGATCGCGCACCGCGCTCGGCACCGCAGGAATATCGGCCAGGCCGCGTGTCAGGCTGGTGAAATAAAGGCCGGTCCCCCCCACCAAAATGGCCGGCCGGCCTTGATCGCGAAGGTCGTCGAGCAACGTCATCACTGCGCGGCTCCAGCGTCCTACCGACCAGGCGTCGGCCGCGTCAGCGACGCCATACAGTCGATGGTCGGCTTGGGCTTCATCCTCCGCCGAGGGGCGGGCCGTCAGGATACGCAGGTCGGCGTAGAGCTGCTGGCTGTCGGCGTTGATGATCACCGCGCCTGTTTCGCGCGCCATTTTCAGCGCCAGCGCCGACTTGCCAGAGGCGGTCGGGCCGGCGATCAGGGTGATTGAGGGCGGCTGGGACAAATCGTGGCTCGCGGGACGGGTTCGAGGGCGATAGAACGCGCGCATCATCGCCTGCAAGTCTTCTGGAGACCGCCTTGGTCGAACGCTCCGCCGTCATCGCCGCCCTCGACGCCATCATCGATCCGGTTTCCGGCCAGGGGATGGTCGCCGCCGGTCTGGTTCAGGGTCTGGTCGTGGCTGAGGATCGCGCGGGGTTTGCTCTGGAAGTCGACCACACCCAAGCGGCCGCCTACGCACCCGTTCGTGACGCGGCGGAGGCTGCGCTGAAGGCCATTCCCGGCATGGCGCGCGTTTCAGTCATTCTAACCGCCGAGACCAAGCCTGCTGCTGCGTCGCGCACGGCGAGCCTGTCAAAGGCGGCGGCCGATCAGGGCCGCGCCAAGGCGCCCGTCCCGACCGATCGTCCGACCCATGTCCGTCGCGTCCTGGCCGTCGCCAGCGGCAAGGGCGGGGTGGGCAAGTCCACCGTCGCCGTAAACTTGGCCGCTGCGCTTTCGGCGCGCGGGCTTTCGGTCGGCATTCTTGACGCCGACGTGTATGGGCCGTCGCTGCCGACCATGCTGTGCATCAGCGGTCAGCCCGCCTACGAGAACGGCGCCATCGTGCCGCACGTCGCTCACGGGCTGAAGGCCATGTCGGTCGGCCTGCTGACCAAGATGGACGACGCCATGATCTGGCGCGGACCGATGGCGTCGCAGGCCATCACGCAGATGCTGACCCAGACGCGTTGGGGGACAGCTGATGCGCCGCTGGACGTGCTGGTGGTCGATCTGCCGCCGGGCACGGGCGACGTGCAACTGACCTTGATCCAGAAGACGCCGCTGGATGGGGCGGTGATTGTGTCGACGCCGCAGGAAGTGGCCTTGGCCGATGCGCGGCGCGCCCACACCTTGTTCCAGCGCGTCAATGTCCCGACGTTGGGCCTGATCGAGAATATGAGCGGTCCGGTCTTTGGTGAAGGCGGGGGGAGGGCCGAGGCCGAGCGCCTATACATCCCGTTTTTGGGCACCTTGCCGCTGGACGCCGCCTTGCGAGAGGGCGGCGATGCCGGGCGACCGCTTGTCGCATCCTATCCTCACGGCGATATCGCCGGCCGTTTCGCCGAAATGGCCGCGCACGTCTCTGCGGCGCTTGGGCTTTAGAAAAAGCCGAGACAAAGGGTTTTCAAACGCAACCCTGTTCGCCACCTTGGGTGCTACAGATATCCAAGGAGTTCCGATGAGCCTCGACGCCCTGTTCAGCCCCTTCACGATCAAGGGGCTGACCCTGCCCAACCGCATCGTCATGGCGCCCATGACGCGGTCCTTCTCGCCGAATGGCAACCCGACCTCCGACGTCGCCGCCTACTATCGCCGCCGCGCCGAGGGCGGAGTGGGGCTGATCGTCACCGAGGGCACGGTCGTCGAGCGGCCGGCAGCGCGCAACGACGCCAACGTTCCGGTCTTCCACGGCGAAGCGCTGCCAGAATGGAAGTCCGTGGTTGAAGAGGTTCATGCCGCCGGCGGTCTGATCGCGCCGCAGATCTGGCACGTGGGCTCGGCGAGGGGACGCGGCGACGACTGGGCGCCGCTGGGCAAGGTGGACAGCCCGTCGGGCATGACCATGCCGGGGAAGACCAAGCTGGAGCCGATGACGGAGGAAGATGTCGCCGACACCATCGCCGCTTTCGGCCGGTCGGCCCGCGCGGCTCGCGACCTCGGCTTCGACGCCGTCGAAATCCATGGCGCCCACGGCTATCTGATCGACCAGTTCTTCTGGGGCGGCCTGAATGCGCGGGAGGACCGCTGGGGCGGACCGACCATCGCCGACCGCGCCCGATTTGGCGCCGAGGTCGTGAAGGCGGTGCGTGAAGGCGTCGGCGACGACATCCCCGTCATCCTGCGCCTGTCGCAATGGAAGCTGCAGGATTACACGGCCCGCATCGCCGAGACGCCGGAACAGATGGTCGAGTGGCTGACCCCGTTGTCGGACGCCGGCGTCGACGTCTTCCACTGCTCTCAGCGCCGCTTCTGGGAGCCGGAGTTCGAAGGCTCGGACCTGAACTTCGCGGGCTGGACCAAGAAGCTGATGGGCAAGCCCACGATCACCGTCGGATCCGTGGGTCTGGACGGCGAGTTCATCGCGGCCTTCGGCGGCGAGGGTTCAAAGCCTGCCTCGCTGGACGGTCTGCTGCGCCGTCTGGAGAACGAGGAGTTCGATCTGGTCGCCGTCGGCCGCGCGCTGCTGGCCGATCCTCAGTGGGTCGCCAAGATCCGCGAGGGTCGTGAAGACGAGCTGCGCAACTTCGAGCGTTCGGACCTGATGACCCTGTCCTGATCGGGAAACGTCGAGCCGGTTATGCCGGCTCGACGATCACGCCCGTGCCGTAGCACAGCACCTCGGTCACGCCCGGCATGATCTCCGTCGCGTCATAGCGGACGGCCAGGATGGCGTTGGCGCCGTGGGCCTGGGCGTGTTTGACCAGTTCGTCATAGGCTTCCTGACGCCCGGCCTCAGCCAGCTTCACATAGGCGCCGACGCGGCCGCCCAGCATTGACTGGACGCCGCCGATGGCGTCGGAGATGGCGTTGCGAGAGCGCACCGTGACACCGCGCACCAGGCCGATGTGGCGCGTGACGCGAAAGCCGGGCAGGTCGTTGGTCGTGGTGACGTACATCTGTTTCTCCTAACGGCGTTCCAGCACGCGGAAGATGAAGGCGTGATCGTCCTTCTCACCCGCCGGGTGCGATTCTGACGATACCTCGACCCAGGCTGTTTCGTCGAATGCAGGAAAGACGGCGTCGCCTTCGGGCGAGGCCTCGACCTCGGTGATGTACAAGCGCCTGGCGCGGGGCAGGGACGCCTCGAACAGGGCGGTACCGCCGATGATGCAGATCTCATCGACGCCAACGTCCTCGGCTGTCTCGCGTCCGATCTCGATGGCCTCGTCCAGAGTGGCGCAGACCAGCGCGCCCTTGGACATGCCGTCTGTTTCGTAAGATTCGTCACGCGTCAGCACGATGTTCAGACGACCGGGCAGAGGCTTCAGCGGCAGGCTCTCCCAGGTCTTGCGGCCCATCAGGCAGGGCTTGCCCACAGTTATGGCCTTAAAGCGCTGCAGATCGCTCCGCAGCCGCCAGGGCAGGTCGCCGTTTCGGCCGATGACGCCGTTGCGTCCACGCGCGACGACCAGGGCGATCAGAGGAACGGTCATGCTTTCGGCTCCAGCCACTTCAGCCATTTGCGCTGCATGGCCTGATTCAGATCGACACCCGCCCGCGCGCAGTAGATCAGCAGCATCCCCAGCACATCCGCCGCCTCGTCATCCAGCGCCTGGCTGTCGGGCGCGCCTCGTGCGCGTCCGGTCAGCCGCAGATGCTCGGCGGTCAGTTCGCCCAGCTCTTCCTGCAGCTTCAGCAGCGCCCAATCCCGATCCCGGTCGATGTCGTGTTCGGCGGCGTAGATGTCGGAGATGCGCAGGACGTCGGCCTGCAGGTCCTTGAGATTCATCAGACCGCGACGGCGGCCTTGATGTGCGGCCAGGCTTCGTAGCCTTCGAGGGTGAAATCCGAGAGGTCGAAGGCGAACAGGTCGGTCTTGGGCGCGATCTGCATGACGGGCAGGGGCAGGGGCTCGCGAGTCAGCTGAAGCTCAGCCTGTTCGAGGTGGTTCAGATACAGGTGGGCGTCGCCAAAGGTGTGGACGAAGTCGCCCGGCTCCAGCCCCACGACCTGAGCCAGCATCATCGTCAGCAGGGCGTAGGAGGCGATGTTGAACGGCACGCCCAGGAAGACGTCGGCGCTACGCTGATACAGCTGGCAGCTGAGCTTTCCGTCGGCGACGAAGAACTGAAACAGGCAGTGGCAGGGCGGCAGCGCCATGTCGTCGACGTCGGCCGGATTCCAGGCGGTGACGATGTGGCGGCGGCTGTTGGGATTGGTCTTCAGCCCGTGGGCCAGTTTTTCGATCTGGTCGATGACGCGGCCGTCCGGCGCTGTCCACGACCGCCATTGCTTGCCGTAAACCGGGCCCAACTCGCCCTCGGCGTCGGCCCATTCGTCCCAGATGCGGACGCCATTGTCCTTCAGATAGGCGATATTGGTCTCGCCACGCAGGAACCACAGCAGTTCGACGATGATCGACCGCAGATGCAGCTTCTTGGTTGTCAGGACCGGGAAACCCTTGGACAGATCGAACCGCATCTGGCGGCCGAAGACGCCCAAGGTGCCGGTGCCGGTGCGGTCGTCGCGACGGACGCCATTGTCGAGGATGTCGCGCAGCAGGTTCAGATACTGCCATTCCGGATGATCGACGGGCGCGGCGCCGGCGCGCGACTGAACATCGGCAAGGATCATCTGGATGGTCATGAGGCGCAGGTTGCCTCAGAAAACCGATTCGTGTTTCGGGAAATCGCGGCCGTCTGACGAGAGTCCACAGGAATCGAATCAGCCGCCAAAACCGCCGTCTTCGAGGAATGCCTGTTCTTCAGGCGTTGTGTGGCGGCCCAGCGCGGCGTTGCGGTGCGGGAAGCGGCCGAAGCGGACGATGATGTCGCGGTGCAGCTTACCCCATTTCTCCAGCTCTTCGTCGCCAGCGACCAAGGCCATGTAGCGGTCCTGATCCTCGATCCGTTCGGAATGTTCGAAGGGCAGGAGGAGGAAGTTCTTTAGCGCCGGCTCGATAGCCAGATGCAGATCGCGCGCCACGGCCTGGTTTGCAAACATCAGGGCGAGCGGGTCGGTGGCGAACTGATGCGCCGTGCGGCGAAAACTGTTTCGGGGATACTGGTCTAGCAGGATCAGCAGCGCCAAGGCGCCCTCGGCCGTGTCCACCCAGTCGTCCAGTTCGCGGCGTGCCGCCGCCCAATGCAGGGCGTGGCCCCGGTCGCGGAAGTCGGCGTCGAACGCCTCGTCCTTGGCGAACCACTTTTCGGGCCCAGCCTCTTTCCAGAAGGCGACGACGTCGGATGGGGTTATGAAGGCGGTCATGACCCAGACCCTACCCAATCCGCTGCCCGTCTTCCATGATCGCGACTGCGACCTTTCGATCATCCGCGGCAAGCGCGTGGCCATGATCGGGTACGGCAGCCAGGGGCGGACCCATGCGCTGAACCTGCGCGATTCGGGCGTGACCGACACCGTGGTGGGTCTGAAGGCCGACTCCAAGACGCGAGACCTGGCGCGCGCCGACGGGTTCGAGGTGATGACGGCCGGACACGCCGCGTCGGGCGCCGACGTGGTCGCCGTCATGACGTCAGACGAGGCGCACCGCGATCTGTGGCGCGACGAACTGGAGCCGAACGTGCGGCCGGGCGCGGCCTTGGTCTTCGCCCACGGCCTGTCAGTGAGATTCGGCCTGGTCGAACCGCGCGCCGATCTGGACGTCATCCTGGCCTCGCCCAAGGGGATCGGGCCGCGCATCCGAGATCTGTACGAAGCCGGGGAGGGGGTCTTCTGCCTGTTTGGCGTGCAGCAGGACGCGACGGGCGACGCGCATGCGCTGGGCCTGTCCTATGCGGCGGCGCTGGGCTGCGGGCGCAAGGGCATTCTGGAAACGACGATGCGCGACGAGTGCGAGAGCGACCTGTTCGGCGAACAGGTGGTTCTGTGCGGCGGCATCGCCGAACTGATCGACGCGGCCTTCTTGAAGCTGGTCAACGCCGGCTATCCGCCCGAAGTGGCGTGGTTCGAATGTTTCTATGAAACCAAGCTGGTGACCGACCTAATGTACGAACGCGGCATCGCGGGCGCCTTCGCCAAGATTTCGAACACGGCGGAATACGGCGCCTATCTGACCGGGCCGAGGGTTATCGGAGACGAATCGCGCCAAGCGATGGATGAGGTGCTGGCCGAGGTTCAGAGCGGGGCGTTCGTGCGGCGGCTGATGGCCGACTACGACGCGGGCTCGCCCGACCTGACCGCGCGCCGAAAGGCGTTGGGCGTGAAGACCATCGAGTCGGTTGGAGCGCATCTAAATGCGGTGGCGCGCCAAGCGATGGAGAGCGCGGCGAACGACGACTGACGCAGACATGGAAACGGGCGAAGGCCCGCTGTCGCATCGTCGATTTTTCTGAGGAGAAGATGGTCGGAGTGAGAGGATTCGAACCTCCGACCCCTGCGTCCCGAACGCAGTGCTCTACCAGGCTGAGCCACACTCCGACCGTGGGGGCTGGCCTGGCGGCGTCGCCCCGAAGTGAGGACGCGGCTTATAACCATGGGTTCGATGGGTCGCAAGCGCCCATTTCGACCCATCTTCACGGTAAGCGAAAATAGTCCTGAAAGAGGGTGTTGCATCCCAAAACGGCTTGGCGTATCTGACCGCCTCCGCCGCACAGAGTGCTTCGGAAACGCCGGTCCTGCTGGGGAATGGTGTAATGGTAACACTACGGTTTTTGGTACCGTCATTCTAGGTTCGAGTCCTAGTTCCCCAGCCATCCGCCGACAAAGGTCGGCGCCGCCGAACTACTTTACAGCTTCAGCATTATCATCTGCGCCAGGGCTTCCGTTCGGATGCCCGGCTACCTAGCTTGACCGCAGACTACTGCTGAGGAGAACGATGATGGTCACCGCCAAAGAAAAGCGCCTGGCGCCCCTGAAGACGCCGACGAGCCTGTCGGAGGAGGCGACCCAGAGCATTTCCGCCGCTCTGACCGGGCTGCTGGCCGATACGTTCGCCCTCTACATCAAGACCAAGAACTTCCACTGGCACGTCTCGGGCCCGCATTTCCGGGACTATCATTTGATGCTGGACGAGCAGTCGGCGGAAATCCTGGCCATGACCGATCCGATGGCCGAACGGGCGCGCAAGATCGGCGGGACCACGCTGCGCTCTATCGGTCAGATCGCCAAGGAATCACGCATCGGCGACAATGACGCCGACTATGTCGACCCGCTGGATATGCTGGCCGAGCTTCGCGACGACAACGGTGAACTGATCGGCCGGATGCGCGAGGTGCATGACTTGTGCGACGAGCATAACGACGTCGCGACCGCCAGTTTGCTGGAGAACTGGATCGACGAGAGCGAGAAGCGCGTCTGGTTCCTGTTCGAATCGGGTCGTCGCGGTAACGGCTGAGGAACCGCAGCGCTTGCGCCGTCTTATGTATCGTCGATAGTCGATTATGGACGGCGCAGGAGGGGCGTGTGAAGCAGGGTGCGGTGATCTGCGGCTTGGCGATTGTGGGTGTGCTGGCGGCCTCGCCCGCCTCAGCCGATATGTCCAAGGCGTTCGGCAATACGATCGTGTCTCACTATCCGAACGGACAGTGGGTCAGGCACTATTTCGATCCGGATGGACGCTACACCTCGCAGTTTTCGGACGGGCGACGTGTGGCGGCCCGCTGGTCGGCCGAGGGTGACAAGATTTGTTTGTCCGGCTTCAGCCCGCGTCAGATCCTGCCGCGCTTTTGCAGCCGGATGGTCGAGGCCGATGTCGGCGACACCTGGCGCGCCCGCGATCCCTTGGGACGCTCCATTCGCAACGAACTGGTCGCTGGGCGTCGCTGAGGCCTTGCCCTAAGCGGCGTCACCCTCTAGACGCGACCGCCTACCCGATGCGGATGTGGCGGAACTGGTAGACGCACTGGATTTAGGTTTCTGCTCATCCAGCATCTTTCACATTGTTTTCGCTAGAGATTTTTGAGACTTCCGCCTCGGTGTGGTGGGATTTGTGCCCTAGAGCCGCAAGCACGTCAGCGTCTGAGACGTGGGCATAGCGAGCGGTCGAAGTGATGCTCTCGTGCCCAAGAAGCTGCTTCACCACAGCGAGATTTCCTGAGGCCTTTAATGCCCTGGTAGCGGCGTGGTGACGTCTGTCATGAACCGGCCGCGCGTCGACGATCTTGGCCGCCCTGAGCGCGGCTTGGGACGCGGCTTGGTGCCCTCTGGGTGTGATGGCTTGGAGCTTACCGTCCGGCTTCTGTCGAAACCAAACCGTGGCGAGATCGGCATCCCTGGCACGACCCATCCTCGCCTTCATGTCTGAGAGGTCGTCGGGCAGGAGAGGGAGGTAATGTGTGCCGCCGTTCTTGCGGGCCCGAAGCGCGACCCGTCCTCCCACGACGTCAACGGCGTCTAGCGGGAAGAAGGCCTCGGTCAGCCGGACGCCGTAGCGATTGATAAAGTCGAATAGGGGGCGATGCCATTCCGGCAAACCCGCGCGCCAGGTTTCGATCTCATCGCCGCTGAAAGTGCGAGTGCGACCCTTGGGCTCCTTCAGACGCAGATCGCTCCATGGGATCTCGCGGACCTTGAGCTCAAGATTTCGTCGAGCGAAGCGCAGGATCGGCCGAAGAGTCGTGTCGATCAGGTCGCGGTTGACTGTGCCGTTGGAGGGCAGCTTACCTTGGCGAGTGGTTTCCACGCGGCGCCGGCTGATTGCCGCCTGAACCTCGGCCGCGCCGAGGGTGGAGATCAGAGCGTCGCCGTCGAAATGTCGCAGCATTATGTTCAGTCTAAACGCGACGGTGGCCTCGGCCTTGGTGCCCGCCACCTTGGCATTGAACCACTCCACTGAAACATCCTTCAGCGTTTGCTCTTGGAGCGCGTCAGATGATCCCAGGGCAAGATCTCGGCGGAGGCGTTCGAGATGCTTTTGGGCGTCACCCTTTTTGGTGCAGCGCGTCGTCCCCCGATATCGCTGACTCGCGAACTGGAAGTCGTAATGCCAGGTCTCGCCGCGACGATAGAGGGACATGTTTCGCCTCGCGTGTAGTTGTCGAGGTCGTCAGAGCGGATGCGCCACTGGCGGCCGGTTTTGATCGCCGGAATAGATCTGGCGTTGATAAGGTTCAGGACTGTCTTTTCGGAAAGCCGGAGCGTGGCGCAAACTTCCCTCAAGGTCAGTAGGGTGGAGGAGATGGCTGCTATTGATGTTGACATCAGCCACCTCCAACCTTTGAGGTTGCAACTGGATGTGCAGCACGTCTCGGTCCGGAACACAGCCTGCAGATCGGGCGCTCGCTCCGCCACAACAGCTTGTCACCAAGCGCCCTTAGATCCACGACGGACCACGCTTCAGCTCTATTATCTCGTTGAAGGCGGTCGATGATCCCAAGTCCAACCTCTAGTGTTGGGAGTGGCAATAATCCGCCGAACTGTTCGAATGACTCTGCTGCGTTTGGCAGGTCAGATAGATCATCGGCTACAATTTGAGGTCGGGTTATCAGCAGATAACGAAAATCGGATGGCAGCTGTAGTTCGTTGATTGCGCCCCTCACGCTAGCAGAGGAAATGTCGGCTGGCTCTTCGATCGCTTTAGGTGCTTCTACAGCGAAGCCAAGAACATATAGCGCGCCTAAATCTGCTGATTTTTCGGACGCCGTGAGGGGAACGCCTACATCGCTCAGAGCGCGCCGAAGCATGATCTGCGCGATGGTAAGCGAGGTGTAGACACTGCTCCCGAAGTCGGAGGACTTAATGATCCCCCTTCGGCGCCAATCCCTAAGCAAGTCGCTGGAGACACCGGTTATCCGCGAAACATCAGACGGCCCATATTTCGTAAACTCGAGGTGGTATTCATCTGGTGCGGAGGCCTGCGTCATGGGTGTGAGATTGCTCACAAAATCGATGTCGTCAAGCATTTTGTGAGATATCACACGGGGCGCGCTGAAGGCTCACCTCATTTCGCAGGCCAGAGCGTCCGAGCGACTTAGTCGCTGTCGTGGAAACAGTCTTTCACGACCTCATTATAGGCCCGCGTCAGGCACTTTGAGATGATCGGATAGCTTGGGTAGGTTATTGCGATCCGTTCCCAGGCTTTGACTTTGAAACTCCGACCGTTTCGACGTGACAGAAATCCGCAACAGTTAAGGTGCCGAAAGCAGGTGGTTGCTGACGTGGCCGTATTCTTCGCATTGGGCCTTCGTTATTACATTCCTCCTTAAAGTGGTACTCGCCGCGTTCGGCGGCTCATTCTATGGGCTCTTCTTCACGATCTGGTCCAGCGGCTCGAAGATGAGCATCTGGTCTTGTCCGAGTGGAGCGCGACGGCATGGCTAGGGCGATTGTGTCGGATAACAGGCTGAGTCCGTTTCTGACGATGTCGCCATAAATGTCGCGGAAGGCCGTGCGATGAAATTCGCGAGTTAGCGCAGAAGCGACCTGCCAGATGGATCATCGGTGACCCACCAACGCTATTGATTCCGCTTACAAATCTGACAGAACGCGGAAATGGGTCACTTGTGATCTATTTTGCGCCCGAGGATTGGTGTGCGAATACAACAGCTTAAGGCTGCCGCAGGTGTGCGTAAGGTGTGCATCATCTTCCACAGGATGATATTCCTAATGGCCCCCACTGGGGTCAGACGTTTTTGTTGCCGAGATTTGTTGTCTCGAACACAGGCCTACCGCCCCCTGAAGCTGGGTTTAGGATGGCGCTCGAGATGTATTATTTGGCGGCCAATCAGCTAGGAGTACGACAGTGAGCGACGCTGAGCTGCAATCTTTTCAGATGAACTTTCTGCAGATGGCTTTGGTGTTCTCGTTCACCATCGTGGGAGTCCTCGCCATCAAGACGGTGATCTCCAAAATGGTGCGAGCGCTGTGTGATCGAAAGTCCCGCGCCGGCGATCATGACGAGCCAAGCGATTCTTATTGACCTAGTTCTCTCGCGTTGATCCGGCTGCGGTCGTCCGGCACGCGCAGGGCTACCGCGACGAGGGCTGTACATCCTCCGTGCCAAAGGAACGCGGTGTCGATACATCGAGCCACGTACGGAACCAGCTGCTACTCCGACCTTTTTTTACGCCGGCTCGTCCCGCCATTCATTCCTTCTATGAGCCCTCCGAAAATCGGTTGGACCAACCAGGCTATGACCAATGCGGTGACCCCACCGGCCGCGAATATAAGAACATCCATCATGAGGCGTTTCCCAGCGAAGTCTGTGGGTCTCGTATACGGCAGCATGTCATGTGACCAAAGCTGCGGGGCGGCAAGGCGGCCAGAGCAAACTTCTGATTCGAGGCCTTTCAGTGCCGAACGCCCTTCGTCTCGACGGGGTTCGGCTGCAGCTCAGCCGCACTGATCGCGAGAGCCTGAAGCTTGGTACACGGAAGAAGGCCGCATTCCTGAGCAAAGGTGAGCGGCCCATGATTGGCGGGGTCGATCATACCAACCACTGCGTCGTGCAATCCCTCTAGCGTCGAGACGTCATCCACGAAAGCGGCCAAGTCCGCGCCGGCCCCGTACACCGTGTAGTGAGCGAGGCCTTCTCGCTGGACTCGATAGGCATTCCAACGAGCCTTCAGCTTCGCCACGCGCTCGCCGGAACCGACAAGGTCGTTCGCTCGTGCCAATCCCTCCGCGACGGTCTCCTCGGCAGCCTCGAGCTTGGACCCCATTCTAACCACATAATGAGCCGTCCAATAGCGGATCAGCATCTCGCCGCAGTTGGCGCCATCCTGATCTAGCAGCGGTGCCAAGCCGATCTCCAAATCCCCTGCGGAGAACAGGGCGAGGTCATCGGTCAGGATATGCGGACCTAGCGCCTGCAGGGACGCGTGGACTCGCTCGACAGGCCAGCCTGAGAGATCTGCCAAGTCCTCGGCGGACGTTTTCACTAGCCCTCCATTGTCGGGGTTGTCCCGCAGCAGGCGAGTCCAGACCATCAGCAGCAGCGAGAGCGTCGTTAGGGCGTCGTCACCCAGGCCGGCACGTCCGGCGTTCTTCATGATTGTAAGCGACGCGAGCATGATTAGCGGATCGAGTTCGGCAGGATCGAGATGCGATCCGGTTCCGATCATCAGTTGGAGCTGGGGGCTCATCTCGGAGATGTCGGCAAAGCCTGTCATTAGGGTCGTCCTCAAAATCACACTGATAGTGTGTAGAGAAGGATCCGCGTCCACCGCAAGTCCATCAGGTGGAAGTTGACCCTGATCTTTTGAGTTTTGGCCGGGCGGTGAGGCGTCGTCGTATCGCGCTTGGGCTAAGCCAGGAGGAACTGGCTGATCGAGCTGGTCTGCACAGGAACTACATCGGCGGAATCGAGCGCGGGGAGCGAAACGTCGGGATTAAGGCGGTGTTTGCGTTGGCCGCCGGTCTGAAGTGTTCAGCAGCCGAGTTTTTTGCGTAGTTGGCTAGCTAAAAATGTTCGCTCCCTGCCGACGTGGCGCGTCGGATCCGGACTATTTCTTGTGACGTCCGTCCGTTTGTGACTCATAGCCGACGTTTAAAAGGTCTGCTTGTAGGGCTCTGGTCAGCAGAGGGCCGTCAGTAAGATTGCGGCTTGTGGATCGTAGCATGGCCACTGTGACGCAAGTGGGTCTTGTCGAGGTCAGCAATCAGCTCTGCACCCTTCTCTTTTCCGACCAACTCGATCAACGCATCGAGCTTAGCCTCCATTCGATCATCGTTCTCTTTGGAAGATGGTGACCCGACATAGAGAAAATAAGCCAAGCCGACGACCTGCCAGAGAAGTTGCAGAAACTCTGACTGCCAGTTCTCGAAGGTGTCGCGACCCATTTCGACCAGATAGGGCGAGAGACGGACAGCTTGCCCATGAGAGGTCTGGTCATCCACATAGGCGAGCCAGCCGAAGCCCCAATGAAGGGCGATCGAGACCGTGAAGAAGGCCAGTGTAATCCAGGCGTAGGCATACTTCTTCAGCATGACCTGGCTCCATCAATCCTGCGTCGGTGAATCCGAGGGTTCGTTCGGCCCGGTCTGCCCTTCGAAATCACGGGCGTCCGTTCGGCCCTCCTGCAGCCTTCGCGTCGCAGGGTCCGGACCCGGCTGGCCGCCTGGCCCAATGCCGCCCGCCGCCCGCTGCTGTTCCGCCGGCGTCGTGTCAAGACGCCGACCTTTTGCGACGCCCGGCGGCAACGCGGCTTCGGCTTCTTGATCCGATTTCATCAGGCTCGAAGCTCTCTTTCGACGTCGCTCGCCAAGTTTCCCACCTTCTCGACGGCCCGTCGAAGCTGATCTTCGGTGACCCCGAATTTTTCGGCCCAATCCCGAGCCTCATAGTTTTCGCTCAGGCTGATTCGCTGGCGATCCGGGTTGCCGGTCTGGGTTTTGTCGTCTGTCATGGGCGCCTCCTGAAGAACCCGAAACAGCGGGCGAGCCGTTCCGTTTCCTGTGTCCAATATCGGTCGGTGGGCCGGGCCGAAGATCGGATCCGGTTCGGCGACTGCAAAGCGGACAAGCCGCTGGCGAAGCGCAAGACCTCACTCAGCCCGTCAGATGCGGCAGGGACAGGACCACAAGCAGGGTCGTCACCACAGCGCACGCGAACACAGAGATCCAGGCGAGTAGCCGATCGAAGCGGTTGTTCGATAACCGTGCACGGCGGATTTTCGGACCGGAGAACAGCGCCATTCCCCGAGAATGACGCAGCGACGCCCGCGCTTCTCTAACGCAGGTTAGCGGCGAGCATTTTTGGCGACCCGTGTTCGTAGGGCTTTGCGGCTGTGCAAATGAAGCCCGCTAAGTTTAGGGTGAGGGCGGACAGATGAGGCGAACACCATGATCGACCCCTTCATCCGCAAGCTCGAGTATGGCGCCGATCTGACCGATCAAGATCGGATCGATCTCCGCGACGCCGTGCTGGATGTCTGCACTTTTAAGGCAGGAGAGGATATCTCGTCGCAGGGCGAAGTCCCCCGAAACGTGCACGTGGTGCTTGAGGGCTGGGGCTGTCGCTATAAGATGCTGGAGGACGGTCAGCGTCAGGTCATGGCGATCTTCGTTCCAGGCGACATGTGTGATCTGCGTGTGCAGATCCTGACCGAGATGGATCATGGGATCGGCGTTCTGACGGACGCCAGGGTCGCGCAAATCTCTCCGGCTCGTATCAATGCCCTGACAGACAATCCGAGGATCAACCTGGCGCTCAACTGGGCGACGCTGGTGGACGAGGCCACCCTGCGCGAGTGGCTGGTGAACATCGGCCAGCGCCCCGCGGATCAACGCCTGGCGCATCTGATCTGCGAGCTCCATTTCCGGCTCCGCGCTGTCGGTTTCGCCGATGAAGCGGGCTTGGACCTGCCGCTGACGCAGGCGCAACTCGCCGACATCACCTCCATGAGCCCAGTGCACATCAACCGGACGCTGATGACGTTGCGCGGCGCCGATCTGATCCGCACAGAGGGGCGGTTCGTAGAAATTCCGAACTTTGATCGCCTCGCCGAGTTCGCGGGCTTCGAGCCCAGCTACCTGCACCTTGGAGGCACCAAGCCAAACGCCCAGGTCTGAGATGCGATATTTTTTCGATACGGTCGATCCCAGCGGCGCCCGCCGCGACGGTGTCGGCATCGACTGTCCGTCCGACAACAGCGCGCGCCGTCTAGCGCGAAAGGCGCTGGGCGAAATGTTCTCGGAGTCCCATAATGAGGGCGACGAGACGTATGAGATTTCGGTCAGGAATAACGCGGGAGCGACGGTGTTCGCTGGGACCTTGGCCTACAGACGAGATTAAACGTCCGTGTGAGGATCGCCCATCAACGCTCGGGTCGCCGCCATTAGCGATGGCGTCGTCGGCCGAGGGCGTGTGCACCGGCTTCGCAGTCAAAGCCATGTGATTGCGGCTGGCTTTCCGTGCTCGACATGCAGCCGCGCCCTTCGATCGCCCAGCCAGATGCGCTCAACGGTGATCGCGTCCCATCCCGCCGGCAAGATCACCACCCGTCTCGGCCATGTCTCTGGCGCGCCGCGCGCTTCCAGCCCCGTCAATCCGTAGACAAGCCCCATCAACATGCCCGCCAGATTGGCGAAGAACGGACCGGCCGCCGTTTCGCTGTCGGGATGGTCCGGTCGATACTCGAGACATTGATGGAAACGGCCGGCGTCATAGGCGGCGTATCCAGCCTCGAACAGTTGAAGGGCCAAGGCGCGGTCGCCGGCCAAGGCGGCCCACGTCGCGTAGAGGGCGGGAAACATCGGCGCCCCGACATAGTCCCGCCAGTGGGCCAGATAGAGATCGAGAGTTCGGCGCATCGTCTCCGGATTGGCTTGATAACCGCCCGGGAACAGTCCGGCCAAAGGCGATGGGGTGGCGCCCTTGGGTTCATCGATGCGGAAGCCGTCGTGCGCCGCAATCGCTCCGTCTGAACGTAGCGGCAGATACAGGGTCTGACGAATGGCACGCCACGCCGCATGGGGCGGTCGTCCAAGCACCTCCGCAGCGCCTATCGCCCGCGACAGAACATCGTCGGCCAACATCAAGGTGAATGCGTCATTGTCCGGCGGGCTTGGGACCTCAGCCGGTCCTGTAGCGCGCATTAGCTCATAGCCGCGCTCTGTCAGGCTCAATCGACTGACGATCCAGTCTGCGACGCCTTCAAGCACGGGCCAGGCCTTTTCCCGCAGGAAGGCCTCATCGCCTGTGGCGTCGGCGAACAGGCTGAACGCGCGCGCCACATGCAGCGTCCCATGATCCTCATGCGCCGCCCCCGACCCGCCGCCTGGCGTCGCTTCTTGGCCGGACAAGGGGGCCGCCTCCCACGGGAACTGCAATCCTTGACGGCCGGACAGACGCGCGTTCGATGCGGCCGCCGCGAGACCGCGCGAGCGGAAGTCGAGCAAGGCGCGCGCGGCGTCGGGTTGGCTCAGGATCAGGGGCGGCACACAGAAGGCGTCGATGTCCCACATGACGTGGCCGAAATAGTAGGAATAGTCCCGCCACGCGGCCAGGCCGAAGATCGAGGTCGCGGCCGGCGAGGTGGGGTGGACGGAGCTGTTCAGATAGAAGAAGGCCGCATCGATTAAGGCCTGATGCGCTGGATCGGCGCCCGTCACGACGATCCGGCCACGCCATAGCTCACGCCAGGCGTCGCGGTTGCGGATGCGAAGGATCTCGAACCCGGTCTGCGCAGCGCGCGCCACCCGACGTACGGCCTCTTCGTCGGGTCGCGCATGGATCAGCGAGGGAACAAGGGCCGCCATCTGCCGCAGACGCGCACCGCCTTTGCCGATCTGGCCCAGATCGTAGGTGGTTTGCAGCGGTCCCGACGCATCCCAGCGTGTCACTTCGCGCTCGGCGGCCGGATCCGTGTCGGTCCACAGCGCAATCCCGCAGGTCGACAGGTCGCCCTCTGTCGACCACAGCAGGGAGCCGTCGCAAGCGGGGTCCGTATCTCCGGGCGTGTCCGTCCGACGCCGCACGACCCGCCCTCTGACATCGGCGGTCGAGGTCCGGGCGCGCAGGCGGATTTCGCACGGCGCATCGGGCCGCACGGTGACCTCCTGCATGACGACGGCCGGCGCAGTGCGGCTGGCGAAGGTGACGACCTCGATCTCGGCGCTAACGTCGCTCATCCGCGCGCGCCAGCGGCTGGTCAGTTCAGCGGTCGCAAAATCATAGGCCTGCCTTAAGTCGCTGACGCACCAAGGCTGGTCCGACAGCCAGACGCCGTTGATGCAGATGTCGGCTTCCAGCGGATAGGGGACAGGGACGCCCGCCTCTATGCGGCGTTCAGGATCCTGGCCGACGACGCCGTTGACGATCGTCATGCCCGGCGAGAGCGCCATTTCCCGCACGCGCAAACCGATCAGGCCGTTGGCCACATAGGCGGGAAGCGCGCCGTCTCTAGCGCCGTGTTCTACAGGCGGGCTGATCGGTCTCCAGTCCGTGGCGGGCTCGCCAGTCGTCATTCCTGCCTCACTTGAAATTGGCGCTCAAAGACATGGACATCCGCCTCGACGGGTCGCATGACGCGGCCTAGTGATCTCTCAGGTTCGGTGCAGTCATCAGAGGTGCCCATTCGGCGATCCGCCCTCAGTCTAGCCACGGAGCGAAGAAGGAACGGAAGTCGGTCTGCAGCCGAGCCTGCCGAGCGGCATCGGTCGTGTCCGCTCCACCAAACGTTTTCGGTTCACTGCTGTCAGCGTCGTGGACGGAACGTCCGGTCCTCGACGAGCCCATCGATCTGTACCTCGTGAATGGGAGGAGACACATCAAACCCCAAACCGAGCCACAGTTTCCTGTGTTCGCTTTCGGCCAATCGGTTTCAGTGAAAATCCGATCAAGGGCGAAGAGCGAAGGGCGAAGGGCGAAGCGCGAATTCTCTCGAACGCTCTTATCCAAGTCTTATTCGCTGTAGGCGATTGTCGTCATGATCGCGTTCGCGGCTTGTCGCGAATCCAGGCGAGTATGCTGGACGACGATAGGGTGTTGCGAGCGGATGACACTGGCGTAGTCCGTATCGCGAGGCGCCGGCTCCGGATCGTGGAGATCGTTAAAGCGAACATGTTTGGTCCGCTGCCCGCCGATCACCAGTCGGTAGGGACCGACCGGGGCGCGATCTTCGAAGAAAAGCGTGATCTCGACCTCCGTCGGCCTGTCTCCGGGATTGAGGATGCAAGCTGTCTCATGGCTGATCATCGCCGGACTCGGGCCCGAGCTATCGCTCGGAATATAGCCTTCGGCGATCACCCATACCCGTTTTCCGATCTCGCTCATAAGACGTTATCCTTTTGTCTGCGATCAGGTTGGCCCGGCCCCATAGCGCGATGATGTTGCGGGTTGTTCCCGTTTAAGCGGGCAAACTCGTCTGTTCGGGCAAGCGATGCGATCTGATCGGCGGCGCGTCTCAAACTCGCGTGGCGATCCGACAGGCGCTTCGTGAAACATTGGGCATTGTCGCGCTATTCGCACCAGCAAGCACGTGAGCGATCTCGAGAATGTGTTTCGCCTATGCGGCGCCCGGACTCGTCGCACATTGGCGCAGATGCCCCCGATCACCACGGGCGGCCAGCGCGTTTTCCAGTCGCTCAGCCCGCCTGTCGCCGAGCCAAGCGAACCTCGATCCGGCATCGCCCGCTCAACTGGAAACGCTTTTGCTTCCGCCGCCAGCGCGCCGCACGGATCGCCCACGATAAGAACGTCGTCCCAAGATTCTCCATCGCAGCCGCAGCCAATCTCGGTGCGGGGCCGTCACCACCCTTGTCAAAGTCGTGAATAGAATGCGTAGGGCTGATCCGAGAACGGCGGTTCGAGAAACTCGACCCGGTGCTCGAACGATGAAGGATCAAGGCGCGTCTCAGCCTTCCGACAGAGCCGCCCTCAACACCTCTTCGTTGATCGGCTTGGTCAGGGCGGCGTGGGCGCCCAACCCTGAGGCCATCTTCAGGATCGGACCTGAGCCGAGGCGGCCGCCGCCGGTGATGGCCACCACCCGCATGGTGTCCCGGAGATGGCGGGTTTCAAGGATGAAGTTCAAGCCGTCGCGGTCGGGCATCAGGATATCGACGACGACGGCGTCGGGCTCCCATGTCCGCACGATTTCGAGACCCTTGTCGACCGAAGCCGCAGTCACGACTTGGTAATCCATGCGCTTCAGCATGTCTTCCAAATGGCCCATCATCAGGGGGTCGTCTTCGATGACGCAAACTTTCACGGTCAACCTTCGGATGTATCTGCCTTTGCGTTTAAACCGGTGACCTCAGCCACGCGTCAACCTGGAAAGCGGCGCTACCAGCTTGTGGTCTCTCTAGCGGCCGCCATATTCGGCGTTCTGCTGATCATGACCGGGGTAGAACTCAAGCGGGAGTTCGCCAGCGCCGGGGCCTTGCGGGCGGCGGTGCAGCGGTCCTACGACACCCGCCTCCAGATTCAGTCGGTGTTCTCGCTGATGCAGGACGCGGAGACCGGCCAGCGGGGGTACATCATCACCGGCAACGCCAGTTTCCTCGAACCCTACGATCACGCGCTGGATCGTCTTGATAGCCAGATGACGGCGCTGGGCGGCCTCTACGAAGGCAATGCCGAGCAGACCGGGAACTATCGGAACCTGTCACGCCAGATCGCCCGGAAGCGGCAGGTCATGCAACGCTCGATCAGCCTGCGGCAAGGCGGTGACGCCGCGGCCGCCTCCGCGCAGGTCTCGACCGGCGAGGGCAAGGCCGCCATGGACGATATCCGCCGGGTGGTGGATCACATGACCCGATACGAGGCCAACCATCTGGCCCAGCTGTCCGACAGGGCCCAAGGCCGCACGGCGCGAACCGAAATCCTGGTGGTGGCCCTGTTCCTCGCGCTGGTGCTGACAGCAGCGGGCGCGGCGTTTCTGGTCTGGCGCTATCTGGCCACGCGCGGCGCACTGCTGGAACGCCTGGAGGCGGCCGCGGCGCGGCATGCCGCCACCCTGGACAGCGCCTTCGACGCCATCATCACCCTGAACCCCAGCGGCAGCATCGAGACGCTCAATCCGGCGGCCGAACGGATGTTCGGCTGGCGCGCGGAAGACCTGGTCCGGCGCGACGTTGGCGTCCTGATCGATCTGGCGAATAACGGCGAAGGCTCGTTCCTGGACCGTCTGGGCGCCAGCCAGGGCGCCTTGGCCGACGGTCTGCTGCGGGAGCTGAACGGCAAGCGGCGGGACGGGCAGACCTTCGCGGCCGATGTGGCGCTCGGCGCCATGGACCTGCCGACCGGGCGACATGTTGTGGCGGTGGTGCGCGACATCACCGAGCGGCGGCGGGTGGCCGAGATGAAGGACGCCTTCGTCTCGACGGTCAGTCACGAACTCCGGACGCCGCTGACCTCCATCGCCGGGTCGCTGGGCCTGCTGGCCGGTGGAGCCGGGGGGGAGCTTCCGGACAAGGCCGCGCGCCTGATCGGCATCGCCCATTCCAACAGCCAGCGGCTGGTGCGGCTGATCAACGACATCCTGGATGTCGAGAAGCTGGAGTCCGGCAAGCTGATCTTGGCCATGTCGCCGCTCGACCTGAGGGAGATCGCCGCGCGGTCGATCGACGGCGTTCGGGGTTACGCGGATCAGCTCGGCGTCTCGCTGAGTCTCGGCGAGGGTGATCCGGCCCCGGTGCGGGGCGATGCGGACCGGCTGATCCAGGTGGTGACCAACCTGCTGTCCAACGCGGCGAAATTCTCGCCCGCCGGCGGGGAGGTCGCGGTGACTGTCAATCCCGAGGCCCGGATCGCACGCCTCAGCGTCACCGACCACGGTCCAGGCATTCCGGAGGCCTTCCGCTCGCGCATCTTCGGCAAGTTCGCTCAAGCGGACTCGACGGACACCCGGGCCAAGGGCGGGACGGGGCTGGGCCTCGCCATCGCCCGTGAGATCGCCGAACGCCACGGCGGACGGCTGTGGTTCGAGTCCGCCGAGGGAGACGGCGCCACCTTCCATCTGGACCTCCCGCTCGATCTGCCTGAACAGGCCAGCAGCCGGGGCGTGGGCCGCATCCTGATCTGCGAGGACGATCCGGACGCCGCCAGGATCCTTGCCGAGATGGTGGCGCAGGAGGGTTATGACGCCGACGTCGCCGCCACCGCCCGCGAGGCCCTGACCATGGCCCAGGCCGGGCGCTATGCGCTGGGGCTGGTCGACCTTCATCTGCCGGACGCGGACGGCGTCAGTCTGATCCGGGCTCTGAAGGCCGGCGAGGACACGCGCGCCATGCCCGTGATCGTGGTGTCCGGCGACGTCGCCCGCGGCAAGGTGAGGGGACGGTCGCTCGAGGTGGCGGACTGGATGGAGAAGCCGGTCGATCCATCGCGTCTGCGCCTGGCGGTGCAGGCCCTCGCCCGGGCGGACGCCAAGCCGGTCGTGCTGCATGTGGACGATGATCGCGACATTCTGGAGGTGACGCGACAGGCCCTGACCTCAGTCGAGGTTCGCGGCGTCGAGAGCCTCGCCGAGGCGCGTGAGGCCCTGCAGGACCGCCGTCCGGACCTCGTGATCCTCGATCTGGGGCTGCCGGACGGGCATGGTCTGGACCTGCTGCCGGAACTGACAGATGAGGAGGGGCGAACCATCCCCGTGGTCATCTATTCCGCGCAGGATACGGACCGTCAGGCGGCGCCGGCGGTTCAGGCGGTGCTGACCAAGTCTCGGATGTCCCTGACCCAGCTGGCGCGGACAGTTCGTCGCCTGACCCGTAGTTCCGGAGGCTGCTCATGAGCACCGCACTGACCGTTCTTCATGTCGACGACGAGGACGACATCCGCGAGGTGGCGGCGTTCGCGCTGGAGCTGGACCCGGGCATAAGCCTGGCCTCGGCGGCCTCCGGACAGGCGGCGCTGTCGGTTCTGGACGGCGGCCTGCGCCCGGACGTCATCCTTCTGGACGTGATGATGCCTCACCTCGACGGGCCCGGCACGCTGGGGCGTCTGCGGGAGCGGCCCGAGCATGTGCAGACCCCGGTCATCTTCATGACCGCGCGGGCGCAGTCAGGTGAGGTTGATCACTACCGGGCGCTTGGAGCGCTCGACGTCATCATCAAGCCGTTCGATCCGATGACCCTGGCCAAAGACGTGCGGGCCATTCTCGCGGCCCGGCGATGACGGACGTCCTCCCGGCCTTGCGGGCGCGCTTTCTGGAGCGTTGCGCCGGTGATGTGGTGCGGCTTGAGGACCTGCTGGCGCGCGATGACCTCGGCGCTGAAGCGCTAAGCAGTCTGGTGCACAGCTTGTCGGGCGCGGCGGGCACCTTCGGCTTTCCGGAGATCAGTCTGGCCGCCGGCGCGGCGGACGACGCGTTCGCCGCGGGCGGGACACCGTCACCCGACGAAATCCATCACCTGATCCGGACCTTGGAGGCGGCGCTGGTCACACCGGAGGGCTGAAGCCCCGGCGGGTCATCGTTCCCCACGATTGGCTACGGCGCAGGTACTGCCAGACGCCGCGCAGGCGCCAGAGGTTGTTCAGCTGGCGGTAGCCGAAATTCTCAAGCACCGCGATGCCGGTCAGCAGCAGGAGGTCCCGGGCGCGCGGGAACCTGCGCAACTCGGATTCCTCGAGCGCCAGCGCGCCGACCGAAATCACCACGCCGAAGGTGAAGCTGACCGCCAGGAAGGCCAGCAGGTACTCGAGCGACAGCAGGCCCAGCACCCAGAAGGCCGGAATCAAAATGTAGCCCAGCATCTCGACGATCGGGCCCAGCACATCCACGAGGAAGATGTAGCCGAAGCCGACGGGCCCCAGTCGGCCGTAACGGGGTCGGAACATCACATCCCAGTGCCGCTCGAAGGTTTCCAGCGCGCCGCGATGCCAGCGGGCGCGTTGACGGCCCAGCACCCTCAAGTCCTCGGGCGCCTCGGTCCAGCAGACAGGCTCCGGCACGAAGGCCACCCGGTACGGGCGGCCCTGGTTGCGCATCAGCCGGTGCAGCTTGACCACCAGCTCCATGTCCTCGCCGACCGTCCCGTGGGTATAGCCGCCCGCCTCGATTACGCGCGCCCGCCGGAACAGGCCGAAGGCGCCGGAGATGATGGTCAGGGTGTTGATCCGACTCCAGGCGAGCCGGGCCATCAGGAAGGCGCGCAGGTATTCCACCGTCTGCAGCAGGGCCAGCAGGTTGCGGGGCGGGCGCACCTCCAGAACTCGCCCGTCGCGAATGACGCAGCCGTTCGCGATCCGGACGGTGCCGCCGACGGCGACCGTACGCTCCGGGTCCTCCACAAAGGGACGGACGGCGCGCAGCAGGGCGTCAGGCTCCAGCAGAGAGTCGGCGTCCATCGAGCAGAAGATGGGCGCCCGGGACACGTTGATCCCGGCGTTCAGGGCGTCCGCCTTGCCGCCGTTTTCCTTGTCCACCACGATCAGGCGAGGCTGGTGCGTCGCCGCGTAGACGCCCCGGATCGGCTGATGGTCCAGCGCCTGGTCATAGTGCCGTTGGACGAGCTTCAGCTCATACGCGTCGATCAGCACCTGCAGGGTGGCGTCCTTCGACCCGTCGTTGATGACGATCACCTCGAAGCTGGGATAGCGGAGCGACAGCAGGGAGCGCACGCTCTGAACGATCGTCATCGCCTCGTTGTAGGCGGGCGCCAGCAAGGCGATCGGGGGCGAGGCTTCCGCATAGCGTCGCCACAGGACCGCGGGCTGGGGAATCGGGGGACGGGTCGCCAGCGCCCGGGCCGCCAGCAACAGCTGGAACATATAGATGAGGTTCTGGGCCACCCCCGTTCCGATGACGAACAGGGCGATGGAGCGGGCGAAACCGACCATCAGGACGGCGATCTCGTGGGTCACGACGTCGCCTCCGAGAGGCCGCGTTCCGCCAGAACCAGCGAGGCGGAGCGCCGCATGAGGTCCTGATCGGCTCGGGCGGCGATCCGCAGGCTGGCGACGCCCTTGTCGCCCAGCATGGTCAGTGCCTCGCCGGCCCGGAACCGCACCCACCAGGCGGGATCGGCCAGGGCCTGGACCAGAAGGGGCGCGGCCTCGAGCAGGCCGATGCGTCCGGCGGCCTCGCATGCGGCGGACCGGACTTCCCAGATCTCGTCTTCCAGCGCGGTCATCATCGCCGGCGCGGCTGCGGGATGGCCGAGCACGCCCAGCGCGCGGATGGAGGCGATCCGGAGTTCGAGCTCAGGCGCAGCCGCGTTGCGCATCAGGGGTTCGACGGCGCGGTAGTCGCCCGCTGCACCCAGAGCATCCGCCAGAAGGGCGCGGTTAGCCGCCGGCGCGGTCGACAGCATGAAGGCGTCCAGCGCCTGGGCCGGCGCGGCCTCGGCCGCGCGCCGGATGACCGGTTCGTACAGCAGCGAGTCCTGCAGCCCACCCGCGGCGATGTCGTTCAGCAGAGCGTTCAAAGGCGGGGCCGCATCCAGATCAAGCAGCGAGATCAGGATGGCGACCCTCAGGTCGCCGTCACGCGAGCGTTGAAGGACGCCTCGCAGGGCGTCCACCGTCGCCGTCTCGGGAAAGGCGCAGAGGGCCTCGGCCGATGCGATCCGGCCGGCCTTGCTGCCGCGATCCAGACGCGCCCGCAGCCGGTCGGGGACGCCCATCCCGACCAAAACCTCGATCAGCCGTTCCCGCTCCGCGCCACGGATTAGACCCAGCACATCCAGCACGGCCTCGGCCATTAACCGCGCGCGGCGCCGGTAGGGCTTCAGGCGCATGAGCGCTTCGAGGTCGCCGCCGAGGATATCGAGGAATGCGGTGCGTACGCGGGCCTGGTCCGCGGCGCGACGGGCGTCGCCGCGTTCCCGGAACAACCGGGCGATGATCAGCCCGAACATCCACGCGACCGCCGCCAGCCCCATGACCAGCGAACCTGCCCACAGGAGACCCAGCAGGCTCACCAGAAGCGCCAGCCAAGCCCGAGGCTGATCGCCTCGCGGTCATAGGCCCCGCGGTCCTCCTTCAGGACGCCGAAACGCAGACTGGTCCGGTCCGTCAGATCGACTTCGCCGCCGAGGCTGACGGCGCTGACGTCGACGGTCACGCCTTCGCTGGTTTCCGGTGCATCAGCGTGATCCAGACGGAGCCGCACACGGTCGGTGGCCGCCCACTGGACGCTGACGGCATAACCGTCCCGCCGTTGATCGGTTTCGTCCCAGACATTGATCCAGCGCGCGGCCAGCCGTAGGCGGCCATCGGCCAGCTGGGCGGCCAGACCGGGCTGCAGGCTGTTCACCGTCCCGCTGGCGAAGCGCGCGGTGGAGGCGTCCAGCGTCGCGCTGATCCCGCCGCTCAGGGGGACGTCGGCGCCCGCCCGCAGCGAGGCTTCCGGCCGGTAATCGGCCTCCACCGCAGCGCCCAAGGCCACATAGACGCCGCCGGCTCCGATCCGGTGGTCCAGGCGCCCCTCAAGGAAGACGTCGTCCTGACCGAACCGTTCGGTCCACTCGGCCGCGGCGCCGAAGCTCCACCGGTCATTCAGCGTCCGCACCGCGCCCAGGCGGGCCTCGCTCCAGTCCGGAAGGCCTGCGCCGAGGCGGCTGCGGGAGACGTCGAAATCCACTCTCCAGACGGCCGGCAGCCCGAGCGTCGGCCTCAGCGCGCGGACATCGGGACGGTCCGGCGCGGCGGCCAGCGCCCGTCCCGCCTCGACCCGGGCCTGTGCGAGATCGCCCCGGCGTTGCGCGGCACGGGCCAACCCGACGCGGGCGTCGACATAGTCCGGTGCGGCGTAAAGCACCGCAAGGAAATCAGCCTCGGCCTCCGCAGTCCGATCCAGCGCCAGCAGGGCAAGCCCGCGGTTCAGGCGGGCGTCGACGTCGCCGGGACGGGCTTGCAGGACGCGATCCAGCTTCTCGACGGTCGCGTCATAGCGTCCTGCCCGTCGATCCGCGACCGCCGCTTCATACAGCGCCGTCGCGTCAATACGGACGTCAGCCGGGACGTCTTGAAGGAACATTCCCCTGCTCCATCTGCGCCGTCGTAAGCAGCCGTCGGATACGTTGCACCAGCTCGTCGGGAATGAAGGGCTTGGCGAGATAGTCGGCGGCGCCCAGTTGCAGCCCGCCGACCACATCCTGTTCGCGCTTGAGGGCGGTCAGCATGATCACTGGGATATCGCGCTCGCTGGCGCCCGCCTTGAGCCTGCGCAGCACCTCGAACCCGTCCATCACCGGCATCATGGCGTCCAGAACGATCAAATCGGGCGCATGATTTCTGACCATGTCGAGAACCTCGCCGCCATGTTCGGCGGCGAAAATCTGGTGATCTTCCGCCGCCAGCTTGTGCTGCAACAACGCCCGCAGCAACGGGTCATCATCCGCAATTAGGATGCGCGCCATCACTCACTCCACAATTGGCCCGCCCGAACCTGGCGGCATGATAGAGTCAGGAGTGTGAATCAAGCCCTAGGGAAATGGGAAACAATGCTCGCATCTCAGATGCGAGCCTTCTCAGCCAAGCTTAGCCGGCAGGGCATCGTCCAAGCCGCCATATGCCGCATCGGCGTGGCACGAGGTTCTTGCTGGGTGCGATGTTGCGCAGAGAGCGTCTGTCCAGTCGATTTCGACTTACCCGGAGACTCGCTTATTGGCGGCGCGGCAGAAGACGTTGCGCGTCCGTCGTGCCGACATCAGAAGCCTCGCCTACCTGTTTCGCCTCAGGGGCTCGGCGGCGACGTTCGTCTTTACAGAAGGGAAGCCGCAGTGGTTTTGTCACCACGTTTTGCCTCATGGGTCTGGATTGCGACGGCGGCTCGGACAAAAACGCTGAGCTGGGATCGATGTCGATGCGAGAGGCGGCCGCCTTGGCGGTGAAAATGTCCCGCAAAACTACGATTTCAGAATGAAATGTTGCGACTCTGTTCGAACGTCCGACGCTCGGCGACTAGCGGATGTTAGCAGCTGACGATGTGAGAAGACGCGGTTCCCAGCGGCGACCTCTGAACGATTCGCCGCCCGACGCGCGATCCAACGAGGTCGGTTTAGAAAAACTCTGTCGCCATCGGCAGGTCTTCGCCCTAGCGTGTCGCCGCTGCAATCGAAGGCGGATCAGCCGCCGGGTCAGCGAGAGGAAACATACAATGCGCATCTTGTACATCGCCGCTGCGGCCGCCTTGGCCTTGTCGGCCTGCTCCGAGCGGACCGAGGAAAACGCAGCCGCGACTGCGGAAAACGCGGGCGACACGGTCGCCTCGGCGGCTAGCGACACAGCAGCGAATGCGGACGCCGCCGCCGACACGACTGCGGCTGCGGCCCGGGACGCGGCAGCTGACGCCGACGCCGCCGCCAATACCGCAGCGCGCAAGACCGATGCGGCGGCCGACGCCGCGGCCCGGACCCAGTAAGCAAAGCGTCGCGACGCTCGCGATGCATTTTGGGGGCGTCGCGACATCTTCGATATGATGTAAGCAGTGCGACCGGCTCACCGGGCGATTTTTGTCGGGAGACGTCAAGATGCTGGAAGTCGGAACCACCTGCTGGCGCGCCGAAGTCTCGCCCCGCGCCGCGCTACTGGTTGACATGGAACCTTATCTGGCGGCCGCAAGGGCTGCGATGAGTCAGGCGACCCGGTCCATCTACTTCCTGAACTGGGCCTTCGATCCCGACACCATCCTTGATCACGAGCCGACAGACGGTTCGAGTCCGCAAACAATCGGCCGCTTCCTCAGAGATCTGTCCGAGGCCCGGCCGGAGCTCGAAATCCGGATTCTGTGCTGGAAGTCGCCCCTAGCCGTTGCGGCCACTCAGCGGTTCTTTCCCTGGCGCAGTCGTCGCTTCTTCGCCGACACGCGCGTCGATTTCCGTCTGGACGGAACCTTGCCGCCAGGCGCTTCCCACCACCAGAAGGTCATCATCGTCGATGACGCCGTGGCCTTCTGCGGCAGTTGCGACATCGGTCCCGACCGCTGGGATAGCCCCGAACATCTCCACCCGGATCCGCGTCGCGGGAAGACCGGGAAGGGAACGCCCTGCTACGATTGCCGGCATGAGGTCATGGCGATGGTCGACGGTCCGCCGGCGGCCACCCTGGGTGATCTCTTCCGCGAACGGTGGGCGAGAGCGACCGGAAAAATGCTCGCTGCCCAGGCTACCACCGTGTCCGACATCTGGCCGGCCGAGGTCAAAGCCGATCTGGAAAACGTCGAGATCGGCGTGTCCCGAACCCAAGCCCCGTGGAAGGCGTGTCCAGAGTTGAGGGAGGGCGAGGCGGCCACATTGGCCGCGATCGCCTCGGCCAAAACGGACCTCTACATCGAAAACCAGTATTTCACCTCGCCCATCGTGGCGGAGGCCATCGCCCAACGGCTCGATGAAGCCGACGGTCCCGAGGTGATCCTGGTGTCGACCCGGCATTCGCCAAGCTGGTTTGACCAGATGACCATGGACAAGACACGTTCGGCCTTCCTCAAACGGCTTGAAGACGCGGATCGGCATGGGCGGTTCAGCGCCTATAGCCCAGTCACCCGCAACGGCCGGATCATCATCGTCCACGCCAAGCTTGCCGTTGTCGACGATCGGTTCGTTCGCATCGGGTCCAGCAACGTCAACAACCGATCTCAAGGCTTCGATAGCGAATGCGACCTGACCCTGGATGCGGGGTCGGATCCCGAAGCGTCAGGAAGAACGCGCGTCGGCCGGTTTCGTAACCGACTGATCGCCCACTGGCTGGGGTGCGAAGAGAGGCAGGTCACCCGGGCGATTTTGGCCCGAGGCGGCATCAGTGCCGGCATCGAACATCTGCGGGACGAAGGTTTTGGTCGTCTCCGTCCGCTTCGATCACGCCGTCACGGCGCCTTCTCCCGGTTCGTCGCCGAACACCATCTAGGCGATCCAATCTCGGCTGCCGACAGCTTGCGACCGTGGCGCCGACCGGCGCAGATGCGACACAAGCTGGCCGCGGCGGCGCATCGGCTGGTCCGCGCCCACATTCCGGCGCCGGAGGTGCGGCCCGGCGGTTCGGTCGAACCAAGCCTCGTCCAGGACTAGTGCCTTGCGCAAGCGATAGCTCACGTTCGGAGCTGATGGGTCAGGACGCAAAACAAGGTTCACGGGATAAGCCGTAGAAGATTTGCGTCTCGCCCAGACCGGAGCGCTCTGACAGGGGGCAGCCCGGGCGGATTAGAGCAAATTCCCAGCCCAACAGGCACGATATGGCGCTTGGCGACGTCCGGATGCTCGCCCTTTCCAAAAGGCGCGCCGACGTTGGCAACGGCTTCAAGCGCGCTGAGCTGATCGGATTTCGACACAATCGCGGGCTCGATCAGCGGGCGCGGCATTCGTCCGCAACGGATGGAAGCGGACGTCAGGTCGCCACGCCTTCGTGGGCAAGCGTCGCCAACAACGCAATTAGTCCTAGGCCGTCGTCCTTTTTAAGGAGGGTCTCCACTCGAGGCGTCAGCTTGGCGAGATTGACCCGGGCCATCGACCAGTTCGGGAGAAGCCGCCGTTCCGAGCCGCCGCGCAAGAGGATGGTCAGCTCCGTGTGCCGTGGATCCCGTTCCAGCAACCTTACAAGCTCGTCAAGGGCGGAGGGCGGGCCTTCCAGAAGCTGGACGTACGTCAGCTGGGAAAAACCTAGCGCTCCTGTGACGTGTAGCCGCGCGTTCCTTGGAACCGAGGACCGGAAAATCGGGTCCAAGGCCACCTCTGGCAAAATCCCAACAGACCGACTGCGGTATATTAGACGATCGATCAATCTCCGACTTCCTTGCAATTGGCGTCCCAGATCGCGCGGTCAATGCGCCGCGTGATGAGAATCCAGGGCCAGTTCATCGATAAATCCGACGAGCTGAGCCAACGTAAACGGCTTGGCCAAACGAGGCAGGTCGGCGAGACCACGACCGGGCGTAGGGTGGAGGTCAGCGTAGCCCGACACCAAGGCCACGGCCGCCGTCGGCCGCAACTCCCTAACCCGTTCTGCGAGCTGGCTGCCCGACAGCCCGGGCATGACTTCATCCGTCAACACGAGGTCGATCTCGGGGTGTCTCTGAAAGATCACCATGGCCTCGTCGCCGGAGTTCGCCGCCAGAACGTTGTGGCCCAATTCGTCCAGCATCGCGACGGTGTTTGTGAGAACCAGAGGATCGTCATCGACGGCCAGCACGACAAGCCGCTTGCACGTTTCCTGTATCGCCTCGGTAACAGGCGATCCTGCTGTCGGAAACTCGGCAGTGGCTAGTGGCAACCACAGGTCGATACGGGTTCCCTTGCCGACCTCGCTATGGATCTCGATCCAGCCTCCGGACTGTCCTGCCAATCCCTGCACCATCGAAAGCCCAAGGCCGGTGCCCTTGCCTACACCCTTGGTCGTAAAGAACGGCTCGGTCACCTTGGCGGCGATCTCCGCTGGCATCCCGGTACCGTTGTCGCTCACGCTTAGTCGCACGAAGCTTCCAGCGCGACGTTCGCCTTCCGTCTTCGAAACGCTCACCTGATCGGCTGTGATGGCGATTTCTCCACCATTCGGGAGCGCGTCACGAGCGTTGACGACGAGGTTGAGCAACGCCGTCTCAAGTTGATACGGGTCGGTCTGGGCCCTCGGCAGAACCTCAGCGAACCGCATCTGCACATCGACATTTGGACCGATAGAGCGGCGGATAAATTCGCTCATACCCCTCACGAGGTGCGGGATGTCCACCGCTTCCAGTTTGAGTTCCTGCTTGCGTGCAAAGGCCAACATCCGTTGGGTGAGGATCGCGCCGCGCTCTGCGCCCTGAATGGCGTTCTCTAGCAGGGGCGTTGTTCGAGGGTCGTGCGGCAGCCGTTTCCGCAGCAGGTCGAGGCTTCCCAGAATGGCAGCCAGGAGGTTGTTGAAGTCGTGGGCGACGCCTCCGGTCAGTTGACCGATGGCTTCCATCTTCTGCGATTGGTAGAGCGCTTCACGCGCCGTCTCGAGTTCGCGTTGTGCGTTGGCGCGCTCGGTTATATCGCGGGTAATCTTGGCGAACCCGATGATCTCGCCGTCGTCGGCCGTGATCGGATCGATCACGACGTGCGCCCAAAAGCGCGTGCCATCGCTTCGCAGACGCCAACCTTCCTTTTCGAAATGCCCGGTCGCACGGGCGATACTCAAAGCCTCAGCCGGAGCCCCGGCGCCGACCTCCTCGGGACGGTAGAACCGCGAAAAATGTTCGCCGATAATCTCGTCCGGCTTGTAGCCCTTGATGCGCTCGGCCCCGGCGTTCCAGCTGATCACCTTGCCGCCCGGATCCAGCATGTAGATCGCGTAATCGGTAACGCCTTCAACGAGGATACGGAATAGTTCCTCGCTCTGGCGCAACGCTCTCTCGGCCGCTCGCTGCTCCGTCAGATCGCGGGTGATTTTGGCGTACCCGACAAGCTCGTTGCCGCGCCGGACCGGATCAATCACCACATGAGCCCAGAAACGGGTGCCGTCCTTGCGGAGCCGCCAGCCTTCAGCCTCGAACCGCCCCGCTTCGGAAGCAACGGCAAGGGCACGCTCCGGTCGGCCGGCGTCTCGGTCCTCCGGCGTATAGAACTGCGAGAAATGGGAGCCGAGAACTTCTCCAGCGGAGTACCCCTTGAAACGCTCCGCTCCCGGGTTCCAGCTAATCACATGGCCACCCGCGTCCAGCATGTAGATCGCGTAGTCCGTGATGGACTCAATGAGCAGCCGGTATCGGCTGTCGTCGTAGCCGTTCAATTGTGTGGTCAATGCGCTCTGGCCCTATTCCCCGCAGGACGAACAGAACTGCCACCGGAACGTTCCGCAGCCTGATTGACCGACGCCAAAGAAAACTGCCAACGGACGCCGATAGAGGTGCTGCTACCGCATATTCACCCGTCGATAACAATCGGGCCTAGAAGAGTGTTCGGGGCGGTTGCGAATTTTGCATCTGACCAGAAAGCGGGCCCTGTCTGCCCTCACGGAGAGCAGGCTCCCAGGATGTCGGCTAAGCTAGAAACCGGACACCCATCCTCAGAGCGGGCTGCCACGGGATGGCAGATTGTCAGTGTCCGTATCGACCGGCAACAGTGCAAAAGCCGACCGTGTGATTCTTGCCAAATGCCGCTCAACGGATGCCGCCAGCTTCAGCCAAGGACTTCTCCTTCCCGCAAGTGGCACATCTTCCACTGCTCGGACTGAGAAAACCTGTTCCGCCCACGACCCATCAGCTGGTTTTGCCCTAAATTCAGCATCATTTTCAACCCGTTCAGGGACGATGATCACATAGGCAATGCTGGAGTTCGATTGCGCACGCCGAACTCATTATCATTTAAGGGTCGAGCAGGCTGCCTGCACCTATTCCATCGTGGGGTTTCGCCCCTTAGCTGAAACCGGACCCGGTCAACATCGGCTAAGACTGGGTAGCACACAGTCTCATCTGATTGTTTGCCGACCGACACGCTCTGGCCACAAGGTCGTCGGGCGTTTTACTGGCCGGCACGCTGTCAAACTTTGCCCTGAATGGAACGTGTCGGATAAGGGACACAGCAACCTTTACGGCGGTCCCGCTTTCAGGCCTCGCGTTGCGACCGTTTGTTCGCCGCGAACAGGACTATTCATGCCTCTGATCCCCGTCGTCCGTATCCTGACCTCCTGGCTTGGCTGGTTGCTCCTGGCTGCCGCCGCCTATTTGCTATGGACGTGGTGGACGGGCGACATCGCCACCGGCCCGCGGGGTGTCGAATATAGGATTAGGGAAGACTGGCGCGCTTGGGCTGCGGCAGGGCTCTTGGCATGGAGCCTACTAGGCCGCTGGCCCATGACGATGCTTCTCGCCAAAAGCGACACTGATGTCACTGCGCCCCGGCGTTCCGACGGCATCAGGATCGCTAGTCCGACCGGCTCCGAACTCTATGTCGAGATGCGCGGTCCAGCCAACGGCCCCGTAGTCATCGCCACCCATGGCTGGGGACTAGACAGTACAATTTGGCAATATCTGAACCGCGATTTGGCAACCTGTCAAAGTATTGTCCCACACCAACGGGTCACTTGGGACCTACCTGGTCTCGGCCTCTCCAAGCCGCCGGCCGACGGGAAGATCGCACTTGAGATTTTCGCTCGCGACTTGGCTTGCCTGATCGAGCGCGTCGCGCCCCGACGCGTCGTTCTGATCGGTCACAGCATCGGCGGGATGACGATCCAGACGCTGGCGCGCGACCAACCTGAACTATTCAGGTCGTGGGTCGACGGCGTCGTTCTTTACGACACGACCTACACCAATCCCCTGCGCACCATGATCCTGAGCAAATTGTTTCTCGCCTTGCGTCGTCCGGTGTTGGAGCCAATTTTCAAGGTGGCGATCCTGCTCAAGCCGCTCGCATGGTTGGGGGCCTGGCTGGGCTATCTGAACGGAACGGCCCACATCGCCAACCGGCTTCAGTTCGGGAAATACGTAACACGCAGCCAGCTTGAGCATACAACGTTACTCGGAACCCGTAACTCACCCGCGATCTTAGCCAAGGGCAATCTGGCCATGTTCGACTGGGACGCCACCGGCGCAGTCGCAAAGATGGAGTGCCCCGTCCTCATTCTTGGCGGCGACGTAGACATCGTGACCAAGCTGGAAGCCAGCGAGGTGATCCGAAACATGGCGTCACATGCCGTCCTTGAGTCCATCTCCGGCGTCAATCATATGGGCTTCTTGGAGCGGTCGGGGCATTACAACAGCAGGACCATTGACTTCATCGCCGCCCGCTGCGGGAGAACCAAGGCCGGTTGAATCCACGGATCGGCAGTGAGGGCCGCTTAGGCTTGGACCGCGCCTGCGACCACCCGCGTCTTTGGGGAGGAAACGGCCACTGCGGCCGTCTAGCGGGCATTCTATCGAACCCCCGGAGGCGGCCGCTTCAACGTCTGTTATGGGTCGATTTCAGCCATAGGCGTCGGCGCTAAAAGCGGACGTTGGCTCTAGGGCGGAATGCGGTCGCGGGCGTCGTCCACCAAGGATAATCAGCCGACTTCGTCGGGGTCGTTGGAGATCGGAAGTGCAGCAATACCGATCACATGACTGCCAGCGTCGCGGGCTTTCAGCTGGAAATACGATATTCGCCACACTGAGTGTCGTGTTTGCCGAAGCCGGTGAATGACGGCTTCTGGCGCTTTTAAGAGGTCCGCACGGATAGCCACTTCTGACTCATTCGGGGCCTCGGGAATGTCTGCGTCGGTCGACGTCCGCGGCCAGATCGGAACGACGGTTCTAACCGGAAGCGCGCTCAAATCCTCTAGGCGACGGTGCAGTCCGATGTTCAAACGGGCTTCCTTTATTCGGCGTCTGGCGCGAGCGTCAGTCCCTGTGCGCCAAGGCATAGAGCCGGCGATGTTCGGGATAGGCCGCTTCGTGCAGTCCGAGGCGTTCGATCACGCTCGACCAGAGCCACGACGGCGCATCCAGCGCTTCGGATCTCCCTTTCATAACCGTCTTGCGCCACGCCGCTCTTTCGGTGTGGTCAAGTTGGCGCCCATGAGCCTGGCCGACCACGCAGCCAAGATAGCGCGCCATGGCGGCGGCGCGCGCGGGTTTGGTGCACGTCAGTTCAAGCTTCAGATCCTGCAGCGCCAGTTCTCGCAAAACGACGGCCCGGCCCGCGATCGGCCCCACCACCATTCGCTCGCCAAGGTGCGGAGACAGCGCCTTTGCGCCGGCAACGACGCGAACGGCATTCGCCCGCGGCATGGCGACGCCGGGCGCGCGAGGTGCAGCCGCTTCGACCGCCTCCTTGACATCGACAAGCGCCATCTACGGATTGACGGATCCGATCCGCACCAGGACGGCGTATCGAAGCCGGCCGAGCGAACTGCACCCCTTCATCCAATAGGCGGCGTCGATGATGGCGACCGTGCGGTCAGGATTGTCGGCGCCGCCTCACTTGTCCAGCCGGGTCAGGAGATCCTTGGCGTCGGCGCTTTCAATCAACGCTCGACGAGCTTTTTCGTTCGGAGGGCTTGATCGGCCAGAACCGCTTGCCCAGCGTGATTTTGGACTGCGGCCCGGACAGCCGTTCCTCGGCCAGTTGGGGCCAGCGGCGCTAAATCGATCGTTTCAACAGAGTTCGGATCGCCCGGCGGCTTCAGAGTGTCGGTGGAGCCGTCGTCAGGATTCATTTCGAGACCCTGATCATAGCCCTGCATAAGCTGCTCGAGCATCCGAGCGGTCGGAACGCCCGGGAGGTTGGAGTCCCTTGCTGCGGACGCCAGCGACAGACCCAACCGGATAATGTCGTGCGCCGGGTTCCCGATGACCGTCTGGTCAAAGTCGCGAATCTGCACATCGACCTCGCCCTTGACGTCGGCGAGCGGATCCAGATTGCTCAGGTGGCAATCGCCGCAGATCCAGATCGGCGGCCCTTGAGGTACCCTCGCCGGCGAGGCGTCCAACCAGTCGTAGAACTGCTGGGTGCTGCCCGCACATAGGCGTGGGCGGATCGCGCCATCTTCAGTCGACGGATCAGTTTGAGGCTGGCCGCGCGCTCGGAGACGGAGGTTTAGGGTGACGAAACATTGGGCATTCTTTCGCCATTCGCGAGGCGAGCGCTTGGTTCATCTCAGACACCCGCTTTCAAAGGCAGCTGACTCAAAGGCGACGTGGAACAACGGCCCGGCGTCGATGACGCCGGGCCGTTCTGACTCATCCCACTCGGCTCAGCCGAGCCAAGAGACCGGCTTATCGATAGCGGGCGCGTTCCTCGAGAATCTGCTCAGACGTGTAGGGCTTGGCGTCGGCATCGAAGCCAGACCAGCCCGATTGGCGATAGGCTTCACCGCGCGTGGCGGCGTCGTAACCGCGGCTGCCGTCCAGGATGGCTTGAATTTGCTGCCCCTCGTCGCCGTCGGCCTTGACGCTGACGAGCGTACCCCCACGACGAACGCCTTCCGAATAGACGTTCGCTTCTTCGTCGCTGTGACCGGATTCCTTCAGTGCGCCGAGCAGGCCGCCTGTCGCGCCGCCGGCTGCGGCGCCGACCGCCGCCCCGACCGCCGTCGAAGCGAGCCAACCCGCGGCGACGACTGGGCCGAGGCCCGGAATGGCGAACATGCCGAGGCCCGCAAGGACGCCCGCGCCGGCGCCGAGCAGACCGCCGGTGGTCGCGCCCTTGCCGGCGCCATCGGCGACATCGTTTTCGCCGTCGCCATTACGATCGCCTAGAGGGCCGGCCTTGTGATCGCGGGATCCGGAGTGCCAGTTATCGGCGTTGTTTGACACAATGCTGATCTTGTCGTGGTGAACGCCGGAGGACTCGAGCTTCGAGACGGCGTCCAGGGCTTCGGTGTGGCTGTCGAACAGCCGGGTGACGGTGGTCATGATGGGGTCCTTGGGAATGTTTTAGAGAGGTGGAAATCAGGCTGCGATTATTGGGGCGTCACGACGCCCTTGTAATCGACCCCGACAGTCATCGGGTCGCCGCCCGCACGGGTGGCCTGACCCTTCCAGATGCCTTGCTCGTCCTGGGTGAGCGGGCCGGAGACGACATAGCCTTGCTTCTCGATGGCCGCCTTGGCCTGACCTTCGGTGAAGGAGTTGGCTCCGGGCGTGAGGGCCGTCTGCTCAGACGTCTCCTGGGTGTCGACGGCAGGGTTCATCGGCGCTTCGGCGGAGGAAACGGCCGGGCCTTCGACAGGCGCTTCGCTCGGTTCGTTGTTTCCGCAGGCGGTCAGAAGGACGGCGGTCGCCGAGACGGCGAGGGCGGCTTTCAACATGGGGTTTCCTTTCAAAGTGGTCCACTGAAAGGGGCCGCGGGCCGGCTTCGTTCCCAATGCCAAGGTTGTTGGATTCGGAAAGCTCGGGCCGTTGGCTGCCGCTGTTCGGTGCTGGGTCAAGCGGGCGCTCGTGAGGAAGGGCCAGCCCGACTATCGAAAATCGCGCGTCTTCGGTCTGATCGTGTCGAGATGGAGATCGGGGATGTAGATGTCCCGGACCTTGATCGTGCGAGGAGGCGCGTCGCGCGCATCCGGCGACCCGCCGCGATGGAATTCGTCGCCGCGCCCGTGGGGCAGGGGGAAGGCTTTGCCCCGGTCGCCGACTGAGGCGAGCAGGGCCGATGCGTCGTGAAGTTTGGTCGCGACGATGTGGACGACCTCGCCTTCGCGCTGAACTTTGCCATCTACGACCAGCATGGAGGCCGACAGCACAATGCGACGCTGTTGTTCGTAGAGGCTGGGCCAGATCACCAGATTGGCCACGCCGGTCTCGTCCTCGATGGTGATGAACATGACCCCCTTGGCGCTGCCGGGCTTCTGTCGGACCAGCACGAGGCCCGCGACGCGCGTCAGCCGACCGTCGCGCATGGCCGTCCCATCGGCGCAGGTCATGACGTGCCGGGCCTGCAGATCGTCGCGCAGGAAGCTCAGCGGATGATCGCGCAGGGTCAGGCCGATGTGGCTGTAGTCCTCGACCACTTCCCGTCCGGGCGTCATCGGCTTGAGGCCCGGATCGGGCTCCAGGATTTCCGGCTTCTGGTTGTGGGCGTCGGCGGCGGCGAACAGGGGGAGCGGGGCGTCACGCAGCCCTTTGATGGCCCACAGCGCGTCGCGGCGGTCCAGGTGCAGATCCGGCCTGAAGGCATCCGCCTCCGCCAGGCGGACAAGGCTGGCGACCTGGGCGCCGGCGCGTCGCCACAGGTCATCGACAGAGCGGAAGGCGCCGTCCGTCCGCGCCGCCAGGAGGCGAGCGGCGTCGCCATTCACCAGGCCGCGCACCATGCGAAGGCCCAGCCGGACGGCGAAGCGTCCATCCTCGCCTGCCGGCTCCAGAGTGCAGTCCCAGCGGCTGGCGTTGACGCAGACGGGCCGGATCTCGACGCCGTGCTGCTGGGCGTCACGGACGATCTGCGCTGGCGCATAGAAGCCCATGGGCTGGGCGTTCAGCAGGGCGGCGCAGAAGACATCCGGGTGGTGGCATTTGAGCCAGGAGGAGGCATAGGCGATCAGGGCGAAGGAGGCCGCATGGCTTTCCGGAAAGCCGTAGGATCCGAAGCCCTCAAGCTGGCTGAAGGTCTTCTCGGCGAAGGCGGCGTCATAGCCGCGCTCGACCATGCCGCTGATCAGCTTGTCCTTGAAGTGGCTGACCCCGCCGGTGAACTTGAACGTCGCCATGGCCCGGCGCAGCTGGTCGGCTTCCGAAGCGGTGAAGCCGGCGCATTCGATCGCAACCCGCATCGCCTGTTCCTGGAACAGGGGCACGCCCAGGGTCTTGCCCAACACCTTCTCAAGCTCGGGCTTGGGATAGACGACGTCCTCCTTACCCTCTCTGCGGCGCAGGTAGGGATGGACCATGTCGCCCTGGATCGGCCCGGGACGGACGATGGCGACCTCGATGACCAGATCGTAGAAGGTGCGGGGCTTGATGCGCGGGAGCATGGCCATCTGGGCTCGGCTCTCGATCTGGAAGACTCCGAGCGTGTCGGCCTTGCGGATCATCGCATAGGTCTTGGGGTCCTCGGCCGGAATGGTGGCGAGGTCGAGCGCAATCCCCTTGTGCTGGGCCAGGAGGTCGAAGCCGCGCTTCATGCAGCTGAGCATGCCGAGCGCCAGCACATCGACCTTCATGAACTTCAGGACGTCGATGTCGTCCTTGTCCCATTCGATGACCTGGCGATCCTTCATCGCCGCCGGCTCGATCGGGACCAGGTCGTCCAGGCGGTCGTGGGTCAGGACGAAGCCGCCGGGGTGCTGGCTGAGATGGCGCGGGGCGCCGATCAGCTGGCGCGACAGCTCCAGCGCCAGGCGAAGCCGCCGGTCCTCCAGATTGAGATTGAGGTCCGCGACATGCTTGTCTTCGACACCCTCGCTGGAATAGCTCCAGACTTGAGACGACAGGGTCTTGATCAGGTCTTCGCTGAGCCCCAACGCCTTGCCGACGTCGCGCAGGGCGCCGCGTGAGCGATAGCGGGTGACGACGGAGCAGAGGGCCGCATGGTTTCGGCCGTAGGTCTCGAAGATCCACTGCATGACGACTTCGCGCCGCTCGTGCTCGAAATCGACATCGATGTCTGGCGGCTCGCGGCGCTCCTGGCTGACGAAGCGTTCGAACAACAGATCATTGCGGCCCGGGTCGATCGAGGTGATGCCCAGCACGTAGCAGACGGCGGAGTTGGCGGCCGAACCACGACCCTGGCACAGGATGTCCTGACTGCGGGCGAAGCGCACGATCGAATGGACCGTCAGGAAGTAGGGGGCGTAGTCGAGCTGGCCGATCAGATCGAGTTCGTGCCGAAGCGTCTTGCGCACGCTGTCCGGCAGCCCTTCCGGATAGCGCTCGGCGGCTCCGGCCCAGGTCAGCTGTTCCAGCGTCTGCTGCGGCGTCATGCCCGGCGTCGAGACCTCATCGGGGTACTGATACGCCAGCTCATCCAGCGAGAACCGGCATCGGTCGGCGATCTCGACCGAGCGGGCCAGGGCCTCGGGATAGGCCTTGAACAGGCGGTGCATCTCGTGGGGCGGCTTCAGATAGCGATCCGCATGGCGTTCGCGTCGAAAACCTAATTCGTCGATGGTGCAGCCGTGCCGCACGCAGGTGACCACGTCCTGCAGCAGGCGTTGGTCCGGATGATGAAAGAGGACGTCGTTGGTTACGACGGTCGCGGTCGGCGATCTCGACCGAGCGGGCCAGGGCCTCGGGATAGGCCTTGAACAGGCGGTGCATCTCGTGGGGCGGCTTCAGATAGCGATCCGCATGGCGTTCGCGTCGAAAACCCAATTCGTCGATGGTGCAGCCGTGCCGCACGCAGGTGACCACGTCCTGCAGCAGGCGTTGGTCCGGATGATGAAAGAGGACGTCGTTGGTTACGACGGTCGGCACGCCGGCCTGGACGGCGAGGGTCGACAGGTCGTGCAGCCGCAAGGCATCGCCGGGGCGTCGCCGCAGCGTCAGGGCGAGATAGGCGCCCGCGGGAAAGGTCGCCTTCAGCCGTCGCAGATTGGCACAGCAGGCCTCGTCCGCCTCGTCCGGAACCAGGATGGCGATCAGGCCCTCCGACCAGTCTTTCAGGTCCGACCAGTCGAGGTGGCATTTCGCCTTGCCGGCGCGGCGCTTGCCCAGAGAGAGAAGGCGCGTCAGCCGGGAATAGGCCGGTCGATCGGTCGGATAGACGAGCACTCCGGTCCCATCGATCAGATCAAGCCGGCAGCCGACGATCAGCCGTACGCCGGAGGCCTTGGCCGCCTCATGGGCGCGCACGATCCCCGCTAGCGAGTTGCGATCGACGATGGCCAGGGCGTCCAGCCCGCACAGCCGCGCCTGTTCGAACAGCAGCTCGCAACTGCTGGCGCCGCGCAGGAAGGAGAAGTGCGAAGTGGCTTGAAGCTCGACGTAGGACATAGGGATTAAACGGCTGTTCGACCTCCCCGACAGCACTCCGGCGAGCCGAATGGCAAGCGTCGCCTTGGACAAATGTTTTCTTTTTGTTCTCGTCTTGATATGCACGCTGCATGTCCGGCGTCGCCACCCGCAAGATCGTCCACGTGGACATGGACGCCTTCTTCGCCTCCGTGGAACAGAGGGATGATCCCGCCCTGCGCGGTCGGCCCGTGGCGGTCGGTCATGCGGCGGCGCGCGGCGTGGTCGCCGCCGCCAGCTATGAGGCGCGGCGGTTCGGGGTGCGTTCGGCCATGCCCTCGACAACCGCCCAGCGGAAGTGTCCAAACCTCGTCTTCGTCCCGCCGCGCTTCGAGGTCTATCGCGCGGTGTCGGCGCAGATCCATGCGATCTTTTCGGACTACACCAATCTGATCGAACCTCTGTCTCTAGACGAGGCCTATCTCGATGTGACGGCCGATCGGCGAGGCCTGGGGACCGCCTCGGCGACGGCGCAGGAAATCCGGCGGCGGATCTTTGAAGAGACCGGCCTGACCGCCTCGGCGGGCGTTTCCTACAACAAGTTTCTGGCCAAGCTGGCGTCGGACCAGAACAAGCCGAACGGCCAGTTCGTCGTGGCGCCCGGGCGCGGCGAGGCCTTCGTGGAAGACTTGCCGGTCCGGCGGTTCTACGGCGTGGGGCCGGTGACCGCCGCCAAGATGGAAGGGCTAGGAATCCGCACCGGCGCGGATCTGCGCCGCCAGTCCCTGGCCTTTCTCCAGCATCATTTTGGCAAGTCCGGGCCCTGGTATTACGCCATCGCGCGCGGGCAGGACGACCGGGCGGTCAATCCGGACCGGACGCGCAAATCGAGCGGGTCGGAAACTACCTTCGCCTCCGACCTGACTGATCCGGACGCGATAGAGGCCGGGGTGGGGGCCATGGCCGACGATGTCTGGGCCTGGTGCGAGCAGACCGGCAGTCGCGGACGGACGGTCACCGTCAAGGTCAAATGGGCGGACTTCCAGCAGTCGACGCGAAGCCGGTCCCAGTCCGAGCCCGTGGCCTCCCGCCAGACCCTGCACGAGGTCAGTCGGGTGCTGGTTCGGTCCCTCTACCCGCTAAGCCGGGGCGTGCGCCTGGTTGGTGTGAGCCTGTCCAATCTGGAGACGACCGGCGCCGCGGTGAACCAACTGGTCCTGGCGTGACCGAACTATCGCAAATCGACCTGTTCGACGATGCACCCGCGCGCACGCCCGTGGTGGCGGGCTTTGACTATTGGGCCGGCGTCCTGTCGGCGCCTGAACAGGCCGCGCTTGTCGCCGCGCTCCAGACTCTGGCGTTCAAACCCTATGAACATCTGGGCTACCTGGGTCATCGCCGGATCGCCGCCTTCGACCGCGGGGGTGATGGCGCGGGTTGGCCGGCGTTTCTCTCGACCTTAATGGCGCGCTTGGCGGGCCGCCTCGATCTGAACGGCGCGGCCTTTGTGCAGGTTCTGGTCAATGAATATGCGCCGGGCGCCGGCATCGGCTGGCATCGCGACCGCCCCGTCTATGGGGAAATCCTGGGCGTGTCCTTACTTGCGCCCTGCGTGATGCGGCTGCGCCGTCGCCAGGGGGCGGGCTTTCTGCGTCGAAATGCGGCGCTGGCGAGCGGCTCGGTCTATCGCCTGTCAGGAGAGGCGCGCGCTGCCTGGGAGCATTCTATCACACCTATGACAGCCTTGCGCTATTCCATCACCTTCCGGACCCTGACGGCTTGACGATTGTTGGGTCGACTGACGTCCAGCGGTCCGGATCGGCTGGGTCAGGCAAGCTCGATCCAGACCGGCGCGTGGTCGCTCGCGCCCTCGGCGCCGCGCACCGCGCGATCA